>CAYJPW010000069.1:21085-51543 GCA_964372055.1 uncultured Polyangiaceae bacterium | reverse complement strand
CCAAGTGATCGGAATTGCTTTGTTCTTCAGGCGCAGATCGGGAACTGCACCCAACAAGCAAGGCTACGGGCACCTGTTCCCCGCCCGAGCTTCGCAGCGCGCGCGCTACGCGCCGGAGCTCGATCGCCTCGCGCTCGCGGCGGCTTCGAAGGGCGGCGTCTACATCGACACCGAGGTGCTCTCCTCGGCGGAGCGGCGCGAGGTGCCGTTCTACCGCGACATCATCCAGCCGCAGGGCATCCGCAGCCAGATCGGCGTGCACCTCACCTTCCAGGGCCGGCGCACGGCCATCCTCTATTTGTGCAGGCACGGCCGCGGCAAGGGGTTCCGCCATGTCGATGCGGACCGGCTCCTCCCGACCTTGCCCGCGCTCGGGCTGGCGCACGCCGCCGTCGAGCAGGCTCGGCCCACCGGGTCGCGGCTCGCGTCGATGGACGCCTTGACCGCACGCGAGCGCCAGATCGTGGCGCACCTGGGCAGCGGCTTCACGAACCGCGAGATCGCCGCCGCGCTCGGCACCTCACCCAACACGGTGCGCAACCAGCTGACCGCGATCTACGACAAGGTCGGCGCGTCCGGCAGGACCGAGCTCGCCGTCTGGATCGCGGGGCTGGCGCCGGACGGGGAGCGGTCGACGTAGGAGCTTCGTACCATTGTCGGCCGCTCGCGCCGGCTGCTACTCCACGCGGTGCGCTCCCTCCGCCGCGTGCGATGACTCGAGACCTGTCGCTGCCGATCGATCGCCTCCGCTCGAGCTACGACGTCGTGGTCGTCGGCTCGGACTATGGCGGCGCCGTCTGCGCCTCGCGCCTCGCCCGGGCCGGCCGGCGCGTGTGCGTGCTCGAGCGCGGCAAGGAGCGGCACCCGGGCGACTTCCCGAGCGACGCCGCCGGCTTCGCGCGCGAGGCGAGGGTGTCGCTGCCGGGCGGCGACGTCGGACCGGCCACCGGGCTTTACCGCTTCCAGCTCGACGACGACGTCCACGCGGTCGTCGGCTCCGGGCTCGGGGGCACCTCGCTCATCAACGCCGGCGTGGCCGTGCGCCCCGATCCGCGCGTCTTCGACGACGCGCGCTGGCCGGCGGGCCTGCGCGGCGACCGCGCCGAGCTCCTCGCCGGGTTCGAGCGGGCCGAGGCGATGCTCGTGCCCACGCCGTACCCCGAGGACGACGGCCGTCGCCCGACGCCAGCGCTCGGCAAGCTGCAGGCCCTCGAGGCGGTGTCCCGATCGATGGGCGCGCCGTTCGCGCGCGTCCCGCTCGCCATCCGCTTCACCGCCGGGGAGAGCCCGGCCGGGGTCGCGCAGCCCGCGTGCTCCCTCTGCGGCGATTGCCTCACCGGCTGCAACCGGGGGAGCAAGAGCACGCTGATGGTCAACTACCTCCCCGACGCGGTCGACCACGGCGCCGAGATCTTCACCCGGATCGAGGTGCGCCGAATCGAGCGCCGGGACGGCCGATGGTCGCTCTGGTACGACGCGAAGGATCTCGGTCGCGAGAGGTTCGACGCCCCGTCGGCGACGCTGTCCGCCGACATCGTGATCCTCGCGGCCGGCGCCCTCGGCTCGACCGAGATCCTGCTCCGATCGCGCGAGGCAGGTTTGCCGCTCTCCCCCCGGCTGGGCCAGCGCTTCTCGGGCAACGGCTGCACGATCGGCTTCGGCTACGACACCGAGCGGGAGGTGAACGGGGTCGGGTGGGGCGGCCGCGACGACGGGGCGGCGGCGCCGGTCGGGCCCGCCATCGCAGGGATGATCGACCTGCGCGATCCTGCGCGGCCCGACCTCGGCATGGCCATCCAGGAGACGTCGATCCCGGCGCCCCTTGCCGACGCGCTCCCCGCGCTCCTCGCGGCCGCCGCCGGCGACCGGCCGGCGGCCGGATCGGGCGTCCTCGCGAAGATCCGAAGCGCGGCGCGCCTGGTCCGCGGCGAGCACGGCCCTCGCGCGGGGGCGATGCGCAGCACGCTCGCCTACGCCGTCACGTCGTACGACGACTCGGGCGGCAAGCTCCGCCTCGAGAGCGACCGGCTGCGCATCGTCTGGCCCGGCGCCGGCCAGCAGCCCGCGATCGGGCGCGTCCACGAGCGCCTCGCCGACGCGACCCGCGCGCTCGGCGGCACCTACGTCCCGAACCCTGCCTGGAGCAGCCTCCCCCAAAAGCCGCCGATGACCACGCACCCGCTGGGCGGCTGCGCGATGGGAGACGACGCGTCGAGCGCGGTGGTGAGCCACAAGAGCGAGGTCTTCGCCGGCGCCTCGGGAACCGCCACCCACGACGGGCTCTACGTCTGCGACGGGTCGGTGCTCCCCGGGGCGCTCGGGGTCAATCCGCTGCTCACGATCTCGGCCCTGGCCGAGCGCTGCGTCGCGCTCATGGTGCGCGACCGAGGGTGGGCCGCGAGCGGTCCACGCGAGCGCCGGCCTCGCGCGGCCGCTCCCCCGCGCGCCCCGATCGGCTTCCGCTTCACCGAGCGGATGACCGGGTGGCTCTCCCCGAGCGCCGCCTCACCGCCTCCCCTGCTGCGCCCGGCGGACGCCTCGGAGCTCGGCTTCGTGATGACGCTGTCGTGGGACGATCTCGACGCGGTGATCGACGATCCTTCGACGCTGGCCCGCACCTCGGGGACCGTGTCGGCGCCGGCCGTCTCGCCCCTGCCCCTCACGGTGCACGACGGCCGCTTCCAGCTCTTCGTCGACGGCGGCGCCCCGGGCTGGCTCCGCATGCGCCATCACGCCTCGCTCCGCGACGCCGCGGGCCACGCCTACTTCCTCGACGGCTACAAGGACATCCACGACGATCCCGGCCCCGATCTCTGGCGCGACACGGCCACGCTCTTCGTCACGCTCCACGAAGGCGACGACGAGCGCGGGGAGGTGCTCGGTCGCGGCGTGGTCCAGGTGCGCCTCGGCGATCTCCTCCGCCAGATCACCACGATGGAGGCCACCGGCGCGCCGAGCTTCCTCGCCGGCCGCCGCGCCGTCCTGCGCTTCGTCCGCCTGTTCCTGGGCAAGACGCGCGAGATCTACGGAGGGCTCGTGCTCCCGCTCGTCACGTGAGGGCGATCGCGCGCCCGAGGAAGGCCGCGATCACGTCCGCCGCGGCCGCCGGGGCGACCTGGAGCACGAGGTGCGGGGCATCGACGGTCGCGTGCTCGACGTCCGGCCGGACGCGGCGGATCTCCTCCCCCGACCGCGGAGAGACGAGACGGTCCTGCGCACCGGCGAGGTAGAGGATCGGCGCGGGGCAGGCGCGGAGCGCCGCCGTCGCGTCGACGTCGAGCACGTCGCGGACGCGGGAGGCCACGACCGGCCAGGCCACCTGCAGCAGGTTGGAGGCGAGCCGGTCGACGAGCTGTTCCGGCGCGGCGTCGCCCAAGAGCCAGCGCCGCGCCGCGAAGGCAGGCAGGCGCACCGCGGGCAGCCATGGCCTCACCACGGCGCGCGCGGTGGCCGCGAGCGCTCCGGTCACGGGGCTCGAGACGAAGGTGGCGACGAGCACCACGGCGACCAGTCCCGGCGGGCGGCGGCACGCGATGCGCAGCGCGAGCGGGCCCGAGAACGACTCGGCGATGATCGCGAACGGGGCCGCGGGGAGATCGGCGGCGAGCTCGGCCTCGAGGGCCTCGTAGCCCATGGGGAGCTCGGGCGGGTAGCGGCGCACTTCTGGAGCGACTCCCCCGGAGAGGGCGGCGAGCAGCGGCGCGAAGAGCTGCCCGGTGCCGTCGAGCCCCGGCAGGAGCACGGTCGCGATCGGGAAGGCCGCCATCCGCTGCTCATAGCACGGGCGGCCGCCGGCTCTGGCAGCCCGACGAGGCGCGGGAGCAATCGCGCTCGAATCATGCCGCCTGGCGCCGACGGCGACGCGCGTTACCCTCCGGGCGCCATGGCGATCGCCTACCCGTACGATGGAACCCTCTACCTGGCGGTCACCCGGCGCTGCACCCTCGCCTGCACGTTCTGCCCGAAGATCCACGGGCGCTGGGTCGTCGCCGGCAACGACATGCGCCACGATCGGGAGCCCTCGGCGGACGAGCTCTGGGCTGCGGCCGAGGCCGCCGGGCTCGTGGATTACCACGATGTCGCGTTCGTCGGGCTGGGCGAGCCGACGCTGCGCCTCGACGTCGTGGTCCCCGTGGGCCGCCGCTTGCGCGCGCTCGGCCATCGCGTTCGCCTCGTGACCGACGGGCTCGCCTCTCTTCGCGCCGGGGCCGACGAGGCGCCGCGGCTCGAGGGCGCCGTGGACGAGGTGAGCGTGTCGCTGAATGCCGCGGACGCCGAGACGTACGCGAGCCTGTGCCCGAGCCGATACGGCGCCCGCGCGCACGGCGCGGTCTGCGACTTCATCCGGTCCGTCCGGCGCCACGTCCCGACGGTCACGGCCACCGTCGTGGCGGTCCCGGGCCTGGACCTCGACGCTTGCGAGCGACTCGCCGCGGATCTCGGCGTTCCGCTGCGCGTGCGCCCCTACTTCGATCCCGTGGCGGGCGAGCCCCACGAGAGGCCCGCGACGACCGAGCCGGCGCCGCGACCCGCAGGGTAGGCCACGCCGCCCAGCGTGGCCGACGACCGCCCGAGCGCGCGGCCGAGGAGGCGCAGCGCGAGGCGAGCAGAGTAGGATGCCGGAATGCGCACTCGGGTGGCGGCGCTCGCGGCGGCGCTCTTGCTCACGATCGGCTCACGCGCGCGAGCCGAGACGGTCCTCACGCTCGACGGCGAAGTGCCCGCGGGCGACGACCTCTTCTTCACGCTGCCGTTCGACGTCCCGGCGGGCACGGTCGAGATCGAGATCCGGCACGACGATCTGTCGGACCAGAACATCCTCGACTGGGGCTTGAACGAACCGAGCGGGGCCTTCCGCGGCTGGGGCGGCGGCAACGTCGAGCCGGCGATCGTCGGCCTCGACGCCGCGTCGCGCAGCTACCTCCGCGGGCCCATCCCGCCCGGCACGTGGAGCGTGCAGGTCGGCAAGGCGAAGATCAAAGAGTCGCCCGCGCTCTACCACGTCGAGGTGGTGCTGCGGAGCGGCGCCGACGCCCTGGCGCTCGCCCCGCAGCCGGAGCGCGCGCCCTACGTGGCCGCTCCGGCGCTCACGACGGGCGCGCGCTGGTACGCCGGCGACTTCCACGTGCACTCCAGGGAGAGCGGCGACGCCAGCCCGACCCTCGACGACGTGGCCGCGTTCGCGCGCGGCCGCGGCCTCGATTTCGTCGAGCTCTCGGACCACAACACCGTCTCGCAGCTCGACTTCCTCGTCGACGCCCAGTCGCGCCACCCCGACCTGCTCCTCCTCCCCGGCGTGGAGTTCACGACGTACCAGGGCCACGCCAACGGAATCGGCGCGACCGTGTGGGTCGATCACAAGATCGGCCTCCCCGGCGTGACCATCGAGGCTGCCGGCCAGGCGTTCGCGGATCAGGGCGCGATCCTCTCGATCAACCACCCCGTGCTCGATCTCGGCGACCTGTGCATCGGCTGCGCCTGGGAGCACGACCTCGCCCCCGAGCTCGTCGGCGCGGTCGAGATCGAGACGGGCGGCTGGAGCCAGAGCGGGTTCCTCTTCACCGAGAAGGCCATCACCTTCTGGGACCTGCTCCTCAATACGGGCCGGCACGCGCCGGCGATCGGCGGGAGCGACGATCACAAGGGCGGCACGGACGAGGGCTCGTTCCAGAGCCCGCTCGGCGATCCGACCACGCTGGTCTACGCGACCGAGCTCTCGGTCGCGGGGATCCTCGATGGGATCCGCAGCGGGCGCACGGTGGTCAAGCTCCAGGGGCCGGACGATCCGATGATCGATCTCGACGCGAGCATCGGGCGCGAGGGCGACACCATCGCCGCGCACACCGTGACCTTCCGGGCCACGGTCACCGGCGGCGCCGGCGACACCTTCCGCTTCGTGCAGAACGGGTTCGCCCAGGAAACCGTCGCCATCGACGCCGACCCGTTCGTGGCCGAGGTGACCGCGACCGCTCCCGCGAGCGGCGAGGATCGCTGGCGGGCCGAGGTGCTGGTCGACGACGATCCGCGCACCGTCACCAGCCACATCTGGCTGAAGGACGGCCCCGCGGGCACCAAGGCCGACGTCGTCGGCGTCGAAGGCGGCGGGTGTGGCTGCCGCGCCGCCGGCGGGCCCAGCGGGTGGGGCCTCGTCGTGGGCGCGGCGGCGGCCGCGGCGCTCGCCTCGGCGCGACGCCGCGCGCGCGCTCGAGCCCGCGAACGCCTCTACTCGATGCGCAGCGCGACCGCCGGGTCGAGCCGCGAGGCGCGCCACGCCGGATAGATCCCCGCCAGGAGGCCGATGCCGCCGGAGACGCCGAGCCCGAGCGCGACGGCCCAGAGCGGCACCTCGGCGGGGAAGTCGAGGTAGCGGCCGAGCCACGTGGCGGCGAAGCCGAGCAGCACCCCGAGGACGCCGCCGAAGGAGGCGAGCAGCACCGCTTCGATGACGAACTGGGTCAGCACCCGCGCCCGCCGCGCGCCCAGCGCCTTGCGGAGGCCGATCTCGCGCGTCCGCTCGGTCACTGCGACCAGCATCACGTTCATCACGCCGATGCCGCCCACGATCAGCGAGAAGGTGCACATCACCAGGCCCGCCGCGGTCACGGTGCCGGCGAGCTCGTCGAAGGTCGATCGCGCCGACTCGTTCGAGAACGTGTCGAAGTCGTTGTCGGCGTTGGCCTCGAGCCCGCGGATGCTGCGGAAGGCGCCGATGGCCGTGTCCTCGAGGCGCGCCATGTCGTCGTGCGATCTGGCCATCACCGTGATGTTGACCGACCGCCCGGTGCCGTAGAGCTCGAGGAAGAGCGCGATCGGGATCGAGACCAGGTTGTCGGGGTTGCCGCCCAAGGGGCTGCCGCCCTGCCGCTCGAGGGTGCCGATCACCTCGAGCTCGAGCCGCCCCAGCCGCACGCGCCGGCCGATCGGGTCGTCGTCGGGGAAGAGCACGTCGACGACCGCCGCGCCGAGGACGATGACGCGCGACGCGCCGGTGGCCTCGGCCTCACTGTAGCCGCGCCCCGTGCCGATGGGCAGGTTGTTGTTGGTGAAGAACTCGGGGGTGCCGCCGGCGACCTCGACGCCCTCGGCGAGGTTCGTCCCGGCGACGACGTCCTTGCCGCCTTCCCACACCTCGGCGCCCACCTGCCTCGCCGTCGGCAGCGCGTCGCGGAGCGCCTCGGCCTGCGCGAGCGTCAGGTTCTTGCGCTTCTGGAGCTCGGGCGGCATCCGGCCCAGCCGGAAGGAGGGCAGCTTCTGGATCTGGAACACGTCGGCGCCGAGGCCGCCCATGTTCTTGTCGATCGACGCCTGCAGGCCGTTGAGGAGCGACATCATCGCCACCACGGTGAAGACGCCGATCACGATCCCGAGCAGCGTCAGCCCCGAGCGGAGCCGGTGCGCGCTGAGCGCGCTCGCCGCGAGGCGCAGGTCCTCGAGGCGCGCGCCCAGGGCCGCCACGGCGCCGGCGCGCGGCGAACGCGCGAGGCGGGCTGGCTGCGGAAGGGCCTCACTCATGGCGGAGCGCGTCGATGGGGTGCAGGAACGCCGCCGAGAGCGCCGGCCAGAGGCCGAACACCACGCCGAGGAAGCAGGAGCCGAGCACGCCGCCGAGGACGACCCGCGGATCGATGCTGGCGGGCACGGGGCTGACGAGATCGATCAGCGCCGCCGCGCCCGCGCCCATGGCCACCCCGAGCGCGCCGCCCGCGAGCGCCACCATCACCGCCTCGCACAGGAACTGGAGGAGGATCGTGCTGCGGCGTGCGCCGAGGGCGCGGCGGATCCCGATCTCGCGCGTGCGCTCCTTCACCGAGACGAGCAGGATGTTCATGATGCCGATCCCCGCGACGGCCGCCGTGATCACGCCGACCAGGGCGCCGACGACGTTGGTCGTCATCATCGTCTTGTTGAAGCCCTCGAGGATCTTGTCCTGCCGGTTGACCGAGAAGTTGTCGTCCTGATCGGGCCCGAGCCGGCGGGCGGCGCGCATCACCGCGACGACCTCCTCCTCGGTCTCCTTCACCTTGCCGTCGGGCGCCACCACCGCGATGGTCAGGCCGCGCTTCGCGCCGAAGGAGCGCAGGAACGACGAGAGCGGCATCACCAGGAGCCCGTCCTGCGAGCGCCCGAAGGCGTTGCCCTTGCGCACCAGCGAGCCCACGACGGTGCAGCGCATCGTGGCGCCGACCTTGAGGCGCTTCCCGACCGCCTCCTGGTTCTTGAAGAGCGCGTCCTCGAGATCGGCGCCGATGACGCAGGCGTCCGAGCCGATCTCGTGATCGAGGTCGCTGATGAAGCGCCCGCGCTGGAGCTGCCAGCCGCCTGCGTCGAGGAACGCCTCGGTGGTGCCGCGCACGTCGACGTGCCCGAGCTCCTTGTCCCCCAGCATCACCGACGCCTCGGTGCCGGCGACGGGCGAGATGGCGACGGGCAGCTCGGTGTTGGCGACGAGCGCGCGGTAATCGAGCTGGCCCACCGCGGGCCGGTTCCGGAGCTTCCACCAGGCGCGGCCGTTCACGCCCCAGGCCCACTTGTGCACGTAGAGCGTGTTGGGCCCGAGCGAGTTGAGCTGGCGGGCGAAGCTCGACTGCAGTCCTGCCTGCACCATGAAGATGATGATCACCGCCATGATGCCGACCGAGACGCCGGCGATCGTCAGCGCGGCGCGGAGCTTGTGCGACGAGAGCGAGAGCACCGCCTGCACCACGGCGTCGTAGAGCTCGGCGAAGAGGCGCACCAGCCTCCGCGCCAGCCCGAGCTGCCTGGGCTTCGCGAGCGGCGGGAGCGTTGCGATCGCCACGCCTACGCTCCCCGCGCGGCCGCCGCGGCGGCCGCATCCGCCGCGAGGACGCCCGCCACGGCCTCGGCGCCCATCGCCTCGGCGTTGGCCATGGCCACCTCGCGCCCGGGCCCGTCGGCGATCACCAGGCCGTCGACGATGCGCACCGCGCGCGGGCAGCGCGCCGCCAGCCGGGGCTCGTGCGTCACGAGCACGATGGTGTTGCCCTTCTCGTAGAGGTCGACGAAGAGCGCCACGATCTCCTCGCCGGTGCGGCTGTCGAGGTTGCCGGTGGGCTCGTCGGCGAGCAGGAGCGAGGGCTCGGTGACGAGGGCGCGGGCGATGGCGACGCGCTGGCGCTGGCCGCCGGACAGCTCGGTCGGCTTGTGCTTCATGCGGTCGGCGAGCTGCACCCTCTCGAGCGCGAGGACCGCGCGCTCGCGCCGCTCGCGCCGGGGGATGCCGCGGTAGATGAGCGGCAATTCGACGTTCTCGAGCGCGCTGGCGCGGGGCAGCAGCTGGAAGCTCTGGAAGATGAAGCCGATCTCCAGGTTCCGCACGTCGGCGAGGTCGTCGTCGCTGAGCTCGCTCACGTCGCGCCCCGCGAGGCGGTAGCGGCCCGCCGTGGGCACGTCGAGGCACCCGAGGATGTTCATCAGCGTCGACTTGCCCGAGCCGGACTGACCGATGATGGCGACGAGCTCGCCGGGCTCGATGGACACGTGGATGTCGCGCAGCGCCGTGACCTGGGTGGCTCCCAGGTCGTACGTCTTGCCGATGTGATCGAGCTCGATGAGCGCCACGGCTCAGCTCCCGCCGCTCCGGTGCGTCTCGCCCTCGGGCCCGGCGTCGCCCTTGGCCTGCTCCTTCACCGCCTGGCCGTCCTCGAGCTCGCGGGCGAGCGTGCGGTAGGGCCCGACCACGATGAGCTCGGACTCGGTCACGCCTTCGAGGATCTCGACGTCGGTGCGGCTCGAGATCCCGACTTTCACCGGGCGCATCTCCGCCTTGCCGTCCTTGACGACGAACACGACCTTGACCGGCTTGGGCTTGCCGCTCACCGTCGTCGCGGGCGTGCGCTCGTCGGCCCCCGCGTCGGAGCTCGCGCCGGCGTCGGAGCTCGCGCCGGCGGCGGAGCTCGCGGCCGCGCTCGGCTCGGGCTTCATGTCACCCTTCTTCGGCGAGCGCGAGGTCACCGCCTGGATGGGCACGGTCACGACGTTGGTGCGCCGCGCCGTCGCGATCGCCACCGACGCGGACAATCCGGGCAGCGCGCCCGGCGGGGGAGCGTCGAGCCCCACGCGGACGAAGAAGGTCGTCACCTCGGCGTCGGTGCCGGCGTTCTTGACCTGGGCGTTCTTGCCCACCGCCACGACGTGCCCCTTGAACTGCTTGTCGGGCATGGCGTCGATCTCGATGGTGGCCTCGTCCCCGTCGTGGATGTCGACCACCTCGTGCTCGCCGACCTCGACCTTGACCTCCATGTCGGCCAGGCCTCCCAGCAAGAGGACGACGTCCTCGCTGAGATCCGAGCCGCGGATGCGCTCGCCGACCTTGTGGTAGAGCTCAAGGATGGTGCCGTCGACGGGGGCGGTGAGCGTCGCGCGCGAGAGGTTGTAGAGCGCGGTGTCGAGCTGCCCCTGGTTCTGCGCGACGAGCGAGCGCTGGCCGGCGAGCCGCGCCTGATCGAGGGCGAGCTGGGTCTGGACCTTCTCGAGGTCCGCCCGGCTGGCGAGCTGCTCGGCGACCATCTTGGCGGCGCGCTCGAGATCGCGGCGATCCTGGGCGATGCTCGCCTCGATCTGCACCGTCTGCGCCGCGGCCGACGAGACCGCCGCGCGGAACTGCGCGACCTGCGCCTGCTCGCGCCGCTTGTCGATCTGTCCGAGCACCTGCCCCTGCTCGACGTGATCGCCCTCTTTCACGGCGAGCGAGAGCAGATCGCCGGTGACGTTGGAGCTGACCTTGACCGTCTCGCGCGCTTGCAGGTGACCGGCCGCGCTCACCGTGCGGGTGACGTCCTGCCGCTTCACCGCCCCCATGCTCACCTCGACGGCGGGAGGCGGCTTCGGCCCCAGGCCGCGGGCGGTGAAGAAGCCCACGATGAGCAGGATGACCACCGCCAGGATCCAGCGTCCCTTCGTCATCGATTCCTCTCGAGCGACCCGCGGGCGGCGTCGGTTCAGCCCCCAGCGACATGGGTGAGCAGCCGGTAGCAGGTCCACGCGACGAGCGTCCCGATCAGCGCCCTCGCCTTGGGCACGCGGCCCACGGCGGCGACGCCGAACCCCATCATCACCGCCGCCCAGAGCGAGACGAAGTCGAGCGCGTTGCCGAGCTTGAGCTGGGGGCCGATCAGCGGATGGCCGGCGGCGCCGAGGATCGTGCTCAGCGAGCGCGGCAGGAGCGGTACCCCCTCGGGCGGCATGGCCACGTGGCGGAAGGCGGAGACGGCGTCGACGAGATCGGCGAGCGCGCCGGGCAGGAGCGTGGCGGCGGCGACCGGCGCGACCGCGCTCCCTCGGACGCGCCCGCGAAAGAACCAGCAGAGGAACAGGAGCGCGACGCAGGCGAGGCCGAGCTGCACCGGCGCGCCCACGACGCCCTTGGCGATCTTCGAGACCTGGAAGAGGCGCTCGGCGCTGCGCGTCTCGTCGGCGATCTGCCGGTCGCTCATGGTCTGGAGCTGCCCGCTCTCCTCGAGCTTCCGCAGCGTGCTGCCCCTCGCGTCCACCCGGTAGGCGAGCGCGGCCCCGAGGAGGATCGAGCAGAGCCACGCGAAGACGAAGATCCGGATGGCGCGGCCCATCCGCGCGTGCGGCTCCATCCCGCGATCGGGCGCGAACAGGAGCGCGAACGGCGACGGAGCAGCCTCCCCCGCCGACGTCGCCTCGAGCCCCCCAGCCGACATGCTCACGTGATCTGCCTCGCCGCCGCTGATAGCGCACCCGGAGCGCTGCGGCCATCCGGCATCGGCGACGCCGCGATCCGCCGTGCCTTCCCATGCGTGCGCGTCGCCGTGGGAGCGGCGCCGCCGCGCCGGTCGAGAGGCTCGAGCCTGGTGTCCGCGTGCATCGCCGGGCATCCACCGGGGCGAGCTTGACGCGCGGCGCTCCCGCCGCAGGTTTCGCCGCGAGAAGATGGCCACGCTCAACCACACCATCGTGCCCGCGCACGACAAGCATGCCGCGGCGCGGTTCTTCACCGATGTGCTCGGTCTCCGGAGCGAGCCCCCGATGGGGCCGTTCGCCGTCGTGCGGGTCAGCGACGACCTCACGCTCGACTTCGCCGACCGCGACCGCTTCGAGCCGCACCACTACGCGTTCCAGGTCAGCGACGAGGAGTTCGACCGCATCTTCGCTCGCGTCCGGGAGGCCGGCCTCACCTACAGCGCCGATCCCCACCTCGAGCGCGTGGGCGAGATCAACCACCGCCGCGGGGGCCGCGGCGTCTACTTCCGCGACCCGAACGGCCACATCCTCGAGCTCCTCACGCGCGCGTAGAGGCCGGCTCGGCTGCGTCGGGCGGCCGCCGGCGCCGACGCCCCTCGGCCCGATCGCGCGGCTGCGGCACCGAGGCTCACTTCGCGCAGCGAAACCCGACCGTGACGCTCCGATCGGTGCCCGGCCGGCTGCTGCGGCTGGTCGGGATCTCGAAGGAGCGCGGATCCGTGTCCTCGTAGCTGCCGCCGCGGAGCACGCGGATGCCGCCGCTTCCCTCGGTGCTCGTCCACTCCCAGACGTTGCCGAGCAGGTTGTAGATCTGGTCCGCGCTCGCGCCCCCGCTGTTGCCGACCGTTCGGAGCGATCCGCCGAACCCGGCGATCACGCTCTTGGCGCCGGCGGGGTTCAGCCCCCAGGGGACGGGCAACGCCTGAGGGCCGCCGCGCGCGGCCCACTCCCATTCGATCTCGGTGGGCAGCCGCTTGCCCTGGAGCGCGCAGTACGAGGCCGCCTCGGAGGCATCGACGCAGTTGATCGGCAGGGAGGGCTCGCCGCGGAAGTAGCTGCTCGGCTCGCCGCAGCGCAGGCCCTCCGCCGAGCAGCGCCCTTGCTTGACGCACGCCGTGTAGTCGGATGTCGCGACCTCCATCTGGTCCATGCAGAACGGGCTCACCTTGATGACCTTGGGCGGCAGGCCCATCGATCCACCCTTGACGGCTTGCATGCCGTCGGGACAGCGGTCCGGCGTCGGCGCGCCCACACTCGGCGCGCCCGAGTCGCCCGGCGACGACGCCGCCACCGGCGCGCCCTGCCGCGTGATGGGCTGGACCTCGACGCGCAAGAGGGCGCCGCAGCCGTCGGGCGGTCGCGTGTCCGCCGAGCTGGCGCGGTCGCAGGCGTGCTCGTCGCCGTCCTGGGTGAGGAGCTCGCGGTGGGCGGCCGTGCGCGCGCCCGCGCCCACGCCGAGGGCGCCTGCGCCCACGCCCGCCTCGTCGTCGCTGCCGGCGAAGAACTCGAACGCGCCGGCCGTGAGCGCCGTCACCACGTGCGTCGCCGCGGCGCAGTCGCCTTCGAGATCGTCGGCCTCGACGGCGGACCGATCGCTCTCGTACTGGCCGACGATCGTCATCGCCACGTTGAGCTGTCCGGCCGTGTGGAGCTTGCCCTCGAACTTGGCCGCGAACACCGGGATGTTCGCGTAGAGATCGTCCTCGTTCTTCATCACGATGCGATCGCGTTTGCGCGTCAGCGCGGCGTACGCGTAGCGCCCGGGCGCCTTGCAGCGGGGCAGGACCTCCATCTCGCAGCCGACGTAGCGCACCGCGACGAGCCCCCGGCGCGTCTGCGACTCGAGCGCCGCGCGGTCGGCGGAGGGCCACTCGACCACGAGCGGTCGCGCGCGGCTCTTGGAGACGCTGCACTTCGATTGGTCGGTGGGCGCGAACGCCGCGGACGCCGCGGGCGGCGCGGGAGAGGCCGAACAGCCGGCCAGGGAGAGGAGGAGGGCGAGCGGAGCGCCGCCGGCGCGCGGAGTCACGGGGGCATGATACGCCGGCGCCGGCTCGTTCTTGCCCTCCGAGGGTGCGAACGGCTCGGCGAACAAGAACGGCCGCGCCGTCTCCGTCGAAGGTCGCGTGAGGCGCGGAGCTCGATGGCCACCGTCGGCGAGCGCGCGCTCGAGGCCCGCCGACGCGACTCGATCGTGACGGATCGACCCGCCGCCCCTGGGATCGCGAAGACTTCTGTTGACGAGTCTCGACCGAAGCGCGACGGTTTTCCATGTCCACGATCAAAGGATCGGGGCTTCGCAGCGCCCGCGCGTGGCTGGAGACCGAGCTCGGTCCGGAGCTCGATCGGTTCACGCGGGGCTCGCCCCCCGATCTCCAGCGACTGCTGAGCGGTCAGGTGATCCTCGCGGGCACCAAGTATCCGCGAGCGCGGCTGCACGAGATCTTCGAACGAATCGCGGAGCTCTGGCCCACGCAGGCGACGGCCAAGCTCCAGCGATTGGGGGCTCACATCGCGCAGGAGGATCTGGGCGGGGTGTACAGCGTCCTCTTGAAGATAGGGTCCGTCGACGGAACGCTGCGGATCCTGACCCGGGTGTGGGGCCGCTACTTCGACGAGGGGCGCGCTGCGCTCGTCGACACCCAGCCTCGGGCGTACACCTTCGAGGTCGTGGACCCCTCCCTGCATCCGCTGCACCCTCACCTGATCGCGGGCTACATCCGGCGCGCCGTGGAGCTTGCGGGCGCCAAGTCGGCCAGCGTGGAGTACGTGCCCGGCGCCGTGGACCACCAGCACCTCTTTCGCGTGCGGTGGGTCTGAATGAACCGCGCCCGTTCCCCTCGAGCTCGACCGCCGCGATGAGCTTCGCCGCGCTCCGCGATCGCTTCTTCCGGCGCTACCTCGAGCTGTATCCCGAGGAGGCCACCACCCTCGGCGCCCACGCGTTCGACGATCGGCTCTCGGATCTCTCCGAGGCCGGGCTCTCCGACGCGCTCGCGTTCTGGCAGTCCACCTCGGGTGAGCTCTCGCGGATCGATCCGGCCGCGCTCGCGACCGACGACGCCATCGACGCCGGCATCGTCGATCGTCTCGCGCGCTTCTCGGCGCACGCGCTCGGCGAGCTCCGCCAAGCGTGGGGCAACCTCGAGGCGTCGCTCCAGCCGAACGCGATGATCTCGTACCAGGCGGTGCAGGCGGCCGCGCCCGACGACTTCGGCCCGATCGCGGCGCGCCTCGCCGCCGTGCCGCGCTTCCTCGCGGCGCACGAGGAGAACCTGCGCGCCGGCCTCGCCGCCGGCCGCGCCCCCGACGCGGCGATCACCCGGCAGCTCGCCGCCGAGCTGTTGCCCGCGGCGGCGCGGCACCTCGGCTCGTTCGCGAGCCTGCCCGCGCGCATGGGCCTCGAGCTGCCGGCGGCGCGGATCGCCGAGCTCGACGCCGCGGCGGCGGAGGCGCAGCGCGCCTACCAGGCGCACGCCGGCTTCGTCGAGGCTGAGCTCCTCCCGAGGGCGGCGGAGTCGTACGCGCTCGGCCGCGACGAGTACGCGCGGCGGCTCGAGCTGTTCTTCGGGACGAAGCGGCCGCTCGACGAGATCGCCGCCGAGGCCGAGGACACGCTCGCCCGGGCGGGCGATGCCATCGTGGAGGCGGCTCGCAAGGTGGCGCGCCCGGGAGAGCGCGTGAGCGATCTCGCCGGCGCCTCGACGGTGTTCTTCCGGGGGTGGTCGGCGCACCCCGAGAGCACCGACGCGGCGGTGGCGCTCTACCGCGGGCTCGCCGTGCGGATCGAGCGCTTCGTCCGCGAGCGAAGGCTGGTCACCGTGCCCGAGGGCTACGAGGTCGCGCTCGCGCCGCTCCCGCCGGCGATCGCGCACGGCACCAGCGTCACCAACTGGCCCGTCCCGCTCCTCGATCCGCACCAGCGGGGCTTCACCATGGTCGCGCCCGATCCTCGCGCGCACTCGATCCCGGGGGCCGCCAACCTCTTCGCGCACGAGGCGATCCCCGGCCACCACCTCCAGAGCCTGGTGTGGCAGCGCGCCTTCGCCGGCCACCCGAGCCCGGTGCGCTTCCTCCTGGTCGCCGACGACGTCGCGTTCGCGCGGCAAGCGTTCGGCCCGATGCTGAACATCGAGGGCTGGGCCGCGTACATGGAGGAGGTCATGCTCGAGCACGGCCTCTACACCGACGAGGAGGCGCTCCTCTCGATCGTGTCGAAGGCGATCCGCGCGGCGCGCGTGGTGCTCGACATCCGGCTGCACGCCGCCGGCCTCGGCCGCGTCGAGGCCGCCGCGTGGCTCGCGCGATCGACGGCGATGCCGCTCGGCTGGTGCGAGGCGCAGGTGCTCCGCTACACCCGCATCCCCATCCAGGCGATCACTTACCACCTCGGGCGGCAGGCGATCGGCGAGCTGCTCGAGGCACGGCGCGCGGCGCTCGGATCGGCCTTCGAGCTCGGCGCCTTCCACGATCGCTTCTTGTCGTTCGGGCCCGTGCCGCCGGCGCTGCTGCGCGACGCGATGCGGTGACCCGCCCTCGGGCGCGCCGAAGAAGAGGGTCAGCGCCCCTCGGGGGCCGGCACGATGATGGAGACCTGGGTGGTCGTGCCGTCCTCGAGGCGGGCCTCGACGATCATCCTCGTCCCCGTCAGCGCCGGATCGGTGTTGGTGACGGCGAGCGCGCCCGCCTCGTCCTGGCGGACCTTCACGGCGTCGTTCGTGACCGTCAGCGACTCGTACCGAGGCAGCCCTCGAGCGGCGGCGGGCGTGGCGGCGCTCGCTGCCGCCGCCGACGGCGCGGCGCTCGGGCCGTGCCCGTCGGAGCTCCGTTCCTGCTCGAGACGCGAGAGCCGCTCCGAGAGACCGGCGATCGCGAGGGCGACGCCGCGGTCGACGCCCGCGACCGGCGCGCCCGTCCCCCGATCGAGCTCGGACTGCGCCGCGCCCGCGCACGAGCACGCCGGCGGCGGGGCCGAGGCCGCGGCACGAGACGAGGCGACGGCGTACGCGCTCAGCGCGATCGAGAGCGCGGCCGCTCCCAGGGAGAGATAGGTGAGCCGGGAAACTTCGGGCATGACGTCCCGAAGCCTCGTATGCCGGTCAGAAGAAGCGCTGGCAAGCGATCGCGTTGCCCGCCCATCGCCAGCAGCGAAGGAGGGTGTCCGGGCCGCCGCCGTTCACCGCGACGGTGATGTCCATGGTGCTGCCCTCGCCGCAGAACGTGCCCGTGAGGGTCTCGCCCACGTTGGTCGAGTAGCGGTGCGCGGCGACCATGGTCGACGAATTCCCCGCGCACGCCGTGGGGTAGACGATGCCGTAGTCGTAGAAGTTGGCGGTGAGCGTGCGGATCTGCACGGTGCTCGCGTTCGTGGCCTCGACGATGAAGCCGCTGCCGACGAAGAGCGAGAGGGGCCCGCTGCCGAAAATGGCCGACGTGATCGCGGGCGGCGTGTAGGCGCCCATCCCGGGCGGGCCCTGCGGGCCCTGGACACCCTGCGGTCCTTGGAGGCCCTGCGGGCCTTGTGGACCGGTGGGGCCGGTCGGGCCGGTCGCTCCCTGCGGACCGATCGGCCCCTGCGGACCCTGCGGACCTGCCGGGCCCTGCGCGCCGGTCGCGCCGGTCGCACCGATCGGGCCCTGGGGGCCCTGCGCGCCGGTGGCCCCCTGCGGCCCTGCGGGTCCTTGAGGCCCGGTCGCGCCCGTGGCCCCTTGTGGCCCCGCGGGGCCCTGCGCGCCGGTCGCGCCCGTCGCGCCCTGCGGGCCGATGGGGCCCTGCGGTCCCTGCGCGCCCGTCGGGCCCGCCGGACCCGCGACGCCTTGCGGTCCCTGTGCGCCCGTCGGGCCCACGGGGCCATCGATGCCCTGCGGTCCCTGCGAACCCGTCGGACCCACCGGGCCATCGATGCCCTGCGGTCCCTGCGCACCCGTCGGACCCGCCGGGCCATCGATGCCTTGCGGCCCTTGCGGACCTTGCGGGCCGTCGGCCCCCTGCGGACCCTGCGGCCCCTGCGGGCCGACGAGCCCCGTCGGATCGCCGACCCACTGGCCGTTCTCGTCGATGACCGTCGCCCCGCCAATCGAGACGGTCGTGGGGTGGATGTCACCGACCGCGTCGCCCGCGACCAGAGCGTAGGGAACGCTCGCGACCGACGCCCGCGGCGAGAGCTCCGGCTCGGCGCCGACCGTGATGCCGAGGTAGCGCATCGAGCCGTCGAACACGCCGGCATCGAACGGCGTGAGCGTGCCCAGGCCGACCGAGAAGTAGCCCTCGTCGAAGGTGATCGTGTGCGTCTCGGTCCAGACCACGTTCGCGGCGGCGTCGGGGCCGTCGTAGATCGTGAAGACGACGTCGAGGCTGCCGGTGACGGGCGCCTGGGCCGCGTCGTAAAGACGGCCCTGGTGCGTGATCGACCCCGGCACCTGTGCCGAAGCGACGCTCGCGAGAGAGGCCCCGAGCACGAAGACCGAGGCCGCAACCAGACGCCGAATCGAACGCGTTCTCATGGCAAGCTCCCATTGGCACCGACGAGACCGCCCTGGAGGCGGTGGCCGGGTGACGTCGACGTTCCTTGGTTCTGCGTGGGCTGACCGAAG
The DNA here is from genome assembly GCA_964372055.1 of uncultured Polyangiaceae bacterium. Lineage (GTDB taxonomy): Bacteria > Myxococcota_A > Polyangia > Polyangiales > Polyangiaceae > CAYJPW01. Next base: position 33,223 of record CAYJPW010000069.1, on the reverse strand, counting down.
GTGAACACCATCGTGTAGCTGCCGTTCTTGCTCACCTGGCCGGCGCTCACGGTCTCGGTGGCCGGAGGCCCGTGGCTCGCCACGGTGCCGCCGCCGCCCCCCTGACCGCCGCCCGCGCCGCCGGCGCCGCCGTCGCCCCCGGCACCGGCCTGCCCGCCGTCACCGCCCTGGCCGCCCGCGCCGCCGGACCCGCTGGCGGTCGTCGTGCCGGTGGAGCTCTTCGGGGTCTCGGTGTCGCTGCCGCAGCTGCAGCCCGGCGAGGCGAGGAGGATCGCGCCGGCGAGCCCGACGAGCGAAACGAGCAGATGTCTCGAGCTGACGCTCCGGCCCATGATGGCAGGACGCTAGCGGGGAACGAGCGGCGTCACAAGAGGCCCGTGAGCCCGCGCGCAGCACGCACGCATCCGAACGCGCCCCGCCCCGCGGAACCCGCGATCACGCCTCCATTCCACGGCACGCTCGACGGGCACGCATTCCGACGATCGCGCGACGCGGTTCGGCCCTTGTCACGCCGACAGACGCTGGCGCGGCGGCTCAGGCGCGGCGCCGCTCGCGCGCGGCAGCTCGAACCAGAACGTCGCGCCCTGACCGCGCCGCGATCGGACGCCGATCTTCCCGCCGTGGGCCTCGACCAGCCGCTTGACCGTGGCGAGGCCGAGACCGATGCCCTGCTGCTGCGCGCCGCTCGCGCGCACGAACGGCTCGAAGATGCTGTCTCCGAGCTCGGGCGGCAGCCCCGGGCCGGAGTCCTCGATCTCGAAGTGGATCCAGCCATCGGTGACCGTCGCGCGCACCAGCACACGGCGGACCGGCGCCTCGTTCATGTACTTGATCGCGTTGTGCACGAGGTTCGACACGACGCTCGCGAGCACCCCATCGCTGCAACGGCAACGGCAATCCGGGAGCGGCCCGAGCTCGAGCGCGATCTTGGCCCTGGATGCGTCGGGCTCGAGCTCCACGAGCACGCCCTCGACGATGACGCGCAAGTCCGCCGAAGGCGCCCCCTCGGGCCGGGCGCCCGCGCGCGTGAACTCGAGCAGGTCGTCGACGAGCTTGCGCGAGCGATCGATGCTGCCCATCGCCCGCTCGGCGAGACCCGCCGCGCGCGAGTCCGGGGTCGAGCGGCGGATCAGCTCCAGCGCCATCACCGCGCCGCCCAGAGGCGTCATCAGGTCGTGGGCCACCCGCCCGGCGAAGACATCGAGATCGTGCGCCCGGTCCTCGGCGAACCGCGCCCTCGCGGCGGCGAGCTCGTCGCGGCGGCGGATCGAGCGTTGCAGCAGCACCAGCGCCAGCGCGCCGAGCGCGACCGCCATCCCGTCGAGGGCGACCGTGACGAGCGCGCCGTCGTGGCGCGTCTGCTTGATCCCGCGAGCGAGTGCGCTCGCGTGGCGTGCGTTGAACTCGATGGCCCGCGCGAGGGTGTCGAGCATCCGCTCGGAAGCCGCCTCGACGTCGGTCTCGAGCGTCTCGCGGGCCTGGGCGGCGGCGCCGAGATCCGCCTGCGTGAGAGCGCGCTGCATGGCCTCCGTCAGCCCGAGCTGTGCCGAGCGCACCGCGCTCGAGTGCTCCTGCTCGCCCGGGAACGCCGGCAGGCTGAGATAAGTGCCGATGCCCTCGTGGAGCGCGCGTGTGGCGGCGTCGATGCCGTCACGGGTGGCGGGGCGGCCCTCGGCCCGGGCGCGCACGTACCGGTCGGCCTCGAGCTGGACCCGCCGGACGCCGCCGCGCGCCCGCGCCAGCGCCTCGATCGTGGGCGAGGAGTTGAACGCCAGGGTGTCGGACGCGGCGTCGATCCGCGACGCGTAGACGTTGCCGAGCACGGTCGCCACGACGAACGCGCACACGACCGCGACGAATCCAACGACGATCCGCCGGTCCGCTCGTTTCGCAGCGGGCATTCTGGTCCCCTTCCCCGGGTGTGCCCCTATGACCACCGCCTCGCGCACGCAAGCCCCTCGGCCGAGCGCCCCGGGCGTCGCGGCGCGCCGGCCCGGGCCCGCTCGCTCGAAGCACGGTGGCGTTGCGGGCGCCCGGACGGGCGCTCCATCTGCTCGCGCTGGCGATCGCCGTCCGCGTCGCGCGAGCGAGGTGAGGCGTCGCGCTCGAGAGCGACGCCGGGCCGATTCCGGCCGCACCCGATGGGAGCGGGGCGCCGACCCTGCGAGGCTCGCCCCGGTGGTCGGAGCGGGCGGCTCGGAATGAACAGCCGAGAACCTACGCTTCAGCGCTTCGGCTTGTCTCCGCCGCTCGGCTCGTCGGCCTCGCCCGGCGGTGCGTCCTCCTCGGGCCCGACGCCCATCGCGCCGAGCATGTCGCCGAGCCGTCGCATCGCGTTGTCGAGGGTCGACTGCGCCTGCACGCGCGCGAGCTTCATCGCGTCGGGATCGCCGCTCGCGAGCGCTGCGAACAGCTCGTCGGCGCCGCCGCCCAAGAGGCTCGGCTGGATCCACACGCCCTGATCGCCCACGGCCGCGACGACGCCCTCGTAGGTGTCGACGTCGTCCGGATCGGCGACGTCGGGCAGGATGAAGACGCCCCGCGCGTCCTGGTGCCGGAGGAGCGCGTCGCCGACGACGCCGAGCAGCTCCATCCACAGCTCCTCCGGATCGCTCTCGAACGAGCCGCCGGCGAGGTACACGAGCACGCCGTCGTCGAGCTCGCGCACGTCGAGCTCCTCCGGCGGCTCCCAGTCGGGGATGCGCAGCAGAGCGACGGGCTCGATCGTGTCGGCTTCGGCCTTGGTCATCGTTCGCTCCGCGGGACTACGGCTCGCGCGTCCCGCGCTCCTCTGAGGCTCGATAGCATGTCTCGGACCCGCGCCGAGACGCCGAGGCACGTGCAGGACGCCGCGGGCCGTGTCCCTGTCGTTGACGACCGTGACGACGACCGTGCGAATGGCGGCAGACGGGACACCGGAGATCATCGAGCCCAACGTCCTCTTGAGGCGCGTCTGCCAAGGATTCGAGGCGAGGCCCAAAGGCGCCGTCGCGAGAGCCGCGCCCAGTGCTCGATCGTGGTCGTCGTGAGGGAGCGGTCTTCGGCGACGTGCGCCGTCACCAGAGCCGCCGCGCGGTCGGGTGCGAGGCGGGCGGCGGCGGCGTCGGCGCCTCCCGGACCCGTCACGTGCCAGGCGACGCTGTCGCACAACCGCACGATCCACAGATCGTACAGGTTGCCCTGGACCGCCGCGTAGCCGCAGCCGACCTGGAACGGGTACATCCCCACGCGGCCCTGGAACGACCGGAGGCGCCTGGCAAGGACCGCCGTCGGATCGGTCGTGAACTTCGCGGTCATGATCGACTGCACCTCGCAGCCGAACTCCTGGTTCGGGATCTGCCCCTCGCCGCACGATCAGACCATGTCGGCGCCGTCGGTCCCGAAGTCGGCGGCGCCCTTTCTTACCGGCGGCGTTGACCGGCGTGGGAAGGCGTGCGTTGCTCGAGGACGTGGCGCGGATCGCGTGCGCAAGGACTCGCTCCTCTGGGGCATCGGGCCGGCCCATGGCGCTGCTCCTGATGTCCGCCGCGTGCGGCGCCAACGTCGCCACACCCTTCGAAGCGGCATCCGGAAGTGGAGGGTTCTCCGGCGACGCCGGGCCGGGCTGCGTCGCCCCGGCGGCGTCCGCCAGCGCGGGGTCGGTGTACGCATGCGGCGCCACGCTCGCCGCGTGTGCGGACGACTGCTGCGAGGCTCCGTGCAACGGAGGCACCTGCGGCGCGGCGCCGGAGACGTGGCTGTCGCTCGAGCCGACCGATGTCTCCTCCATCAACGTCGCCGGCCCCTACCTGTTCATCTACCGCGACGATGCCGGAGTCCTCCGGGTCCCTCTCGACGATCCGACGGGGGCCGAAGCTCTGAGCTGGCGGCTCGGGCATGTGTCCGACGAAATGCAGACCTACAGCGCCCTCCAGTTGGCGCCGGACACGACTCGCATCGAGGTCTGGTCACTCGGAGGACCAGCCGATGCGCTCCCGAGCGAGCTCGCGATCCTGACCAAGGACGAGGGTCACCTCGCCTACCCCATCGCGGAAGCGGGGGGCGCGCTCTTCGTCATCGAACGGCATCCCGACGACGTGGACGCGCCCCGGATCCACCAGCTCTCGAAGTCGACCGGCGCGTTGGAGCTGACGACCGAGCTCGATCCGGGTGACGAGGTCCGTGGCGTGTTCGTCGTCGGCGAGCACGTGTTCGCCATCCGCCACGGCGGGGTCTCCGGGCACAAGGAGCTCGTGCGCCTCGAGGGCGGCGTTGCCGTGGTCGTGTCGAAGTCGGCGGGGCCGTCTCCGGTCAGCCTGAACTACGTCATCGGCGATCGGGTCTACTGGCAGCTGAACGAGGAGCTCTGGAGCGCGACGATCGATGCGGCTGGGGAGGTCAGCGACACGGCGCTCGTATGCTGCGCTCCGAGCCTCGGCGATGCCGTCCTGCGCTCTCGCGCGGGCACGGTCTTCTACTCGGCCGCCGAGGTGGTCGCGGAGGATGGGAGCTCCACGATGACGATCGGCCGACTCGACGTCACCGACTGCACGTACCGCGTGCTCGGCGACCGGGTGCCCTCGTATCCGTCGGGCCTCGTCGGACTGACGGGGAGCGCAGAGGCGGCGTTCTGGGTGCGGCCGTCGAGCGAGGGTGGGCCGCTACGGATCATGAGGGCGTTCTGAGATCGAGGCTCGACGCCTCGTTCGGCGCGTGCAGCGCGGGCCATGCTTGCGCCGCAGCCGCCAGCCCCGCGGTGGCTCCGACGCTCCTCTGCCTCGACCACGCCGTCGGGTCCGCCCCGGTTCGGGTACCGCTTCGCGAGCGAGTCGTAGAACCACGTAACCGTCGCTCATTCGTAGCCTTCGAAGCGCGCGAGCAGCTCCTCGGCGTGGACGCCGCCTCTGCGGTCGCGGATCGCTGGCGCTCAGCGCCCGAACCGATGCGATCGGACCTGGAGGACCGGCGTCTTCTCGCGAGCCCTGCCCTGCGTCTCGGCGGCCGCATTCTCCTTCGCGGTCGATTGAAGCACGAGCCCCTCGCGTGAGTCCGACGCGACCAAGGCGACCAGCACCTCGCCCGGCTCGAGCGCCTGCGCCTCGCTCTTCGGGACGAGCACCGGCTGCACCTTCTCGACGTTCGTCTTCGTCCCGATCGTCCGGCACACCGTCTGGTAGTTGATGGTTCCGCGGCCGGAGGAGTCGAACGAAACGCCCGTGATCTTGCCGGTCTCGTAGCAGGACTCGATCCCCTCCTTCGACACGACGTCACGGAAGGAGACGCGGGAGAGCGGCGCGCCGCGCCCATTCTGCCTGCCTGCGTCGGTGACGGCATGGACGACCCCGCCCGCCTCCACCCAACGGTCCTTGCTCTTCCCGTCGCCGAGCACGAACGTCATGTCCGGGAGGCTGTCGGAGCCGATCCAATCCGACTGCGGATCGATGTGGATGGGGGGCGGCGAACCGAAGCGCGCCACGAGCGTCGCGGAGTCGAGCGTCCCCTTCGCGCTCCGGTAGAGCTCATAGTCCTTCGACTCCTTCATCGTCGCCTCGTAGAGCGCCGTCCCCGTCTCGACGCTGAAGAGGTGGCGGCCGGCCGCCGGTTCCTGGAGCACGTGGTTCTCCGTGTGCGCCAGGAGCTCGTCGTTGCCGGCGACCGCGAGCCGCACGAGCTCCTGGGTCGTCTCGATGACGAACGGGTCGAAGCGGCAATCCGGGTTGCCGCACCGACCGAGATATTCGCCACGCAGCGCGACCAACGCATCGACGAGCTCCGTCGGCGCTTTCTGCGCGGCGAGCGCCTCTTTCGTCCGGGCCTCGAGCGCGTCGAGCTTCGCGTAGAGCGCGGCGTTGCCCTCGAAGTACGCGCGCCGCTTGGCGACGACCGCCAGCGGTACGTCGACGTAGAGGTGCTTCCTGCGGGGGTCGAGCTTCTCGACCATGGCAGCGACGATGGGCTTGCCGTGCGTGCTCGCCCAGACGAGCTCGTGCTTCAGGCTCTCCGACACGCCGACCCGCGCGACCGCGGCGGTGACCGAAGCCTCGTCCACGAGGTCCGCATAATAGGAACACATCCCCAGCGACACCGGGAAGATGCCCTCGGTCCTGGCGCAATCCGTCACGTTGAGCGCAGCGACCACGAGGTCCGGGTGCCGATCGTCGAACGTCTTGTGACGTCGCTCGATCGCCTGCTCGTAATCGACGGGGTCCTTCCAGCCGCAAAGATGACCGACGACATCGCTCTCGATCGATGCCGAGTCGGCAAGCCGCACGCCATGGCAGTCGGCGCCGTCGTAGTTGGGGAGCTTCTTGATGGGCAGCGCCTGCTCGAGGAGGGGGAGCACGCACCCGCTCACCGTCAGGATCCACGCGAGAAGGACCACCGAGGATTGCGCGGTGAACCGCCGCGACGCCCCGGAGCCCGAGGCCGCCTCTTCGAGCGAACGGCGTGAGGCTGATCGGTGCATGTCGAGCTGTTCCTTCGGGGTGGATCGGATCTTCCGCACGGAGGAGCGTGCTCAGGGCGCGAACTCGGCCACGTAGAAGGCCGGCGAGGCGGTGCTCGTGAGCGGTCCCGCGCCGAAGTCGAGCGTGTGGCCGAAGTAGGCCCCCGTCATGAAGACGTGCCCCGCGCCGTCGGCCGCGAGCGCGCTCGTGTCCTCGACTTCGCTGGTCCCGTAGCTCGCGCTGTAGAGGTGCGATCCCGACGGGTCGAGCTTCGCGAAGTAGAGGTCGGCGTCCGGGCCGTTGCTCGTGAGCGGACCGCCACCGAAGTCGATCGTCGGGGCGAAGACACCGGCCAGGAACACGTTCCCAGCGGCGTCGAGGGCGAGGCCGCGCACGTCGCCGACGCCGCCGAAGGCCTTGCTCCAGACGTGATTGCCATCGGAGTCGAGCTTCGCGGCGAAGGCGTCGAGGGAGCTCGATGCGGAGAGCCACCCGCCGCCGAAATCGGCGGCCCCGGCGAGAGCGCCCGCGACGACCAGGTTGCCAGCCCCGTCGAACGCGACCTCGAGCGCCTCCTGGGACGCCGAAATATCCCCGAAGCGCTTGCTCCAGAGCGCCGATCCATTCCCGTCGAGCTTGGCGACATAGATGTCGTCCTGCCCGGCGCTCGTGAGGGTGCCGACTCCGAAATCGATCGTTCCCACGAACCACCCGGTGAGCGCGACGTTGCCGGAGGCGTCGACGGCGAGCGCCGTTCCGACGGATTGACCACCGGGAATGAACCCCTTGCTCCAGAGCGGGGCGCCCGAGGGATCGAACTTCGCGAGGAACGTCTGCCCGTAGGGCCATCCGACGATCAGCCCACCGCCGTAGTCCGCGTTTCCGTCCTGCAAGCCGGTCAGGAAGACGTTGCCCGATCCGTCGACCGCGACGGCGAACCCCTTCTGGGTCGCGTCCGCACCGAACCGCTTGCTCCAAAGGTGCTGGCCGTTCGGATCGAATTTCGCCAGGAGCACGTCGTAGCTACCGCCGGTCGTCAGAATCCCTCCGCCGAGATCGACGGTGTTCTCGAACCCGCCCGTGACGACCACGTTGCCCGCCGCATCCACGGCGACGCCAGCGCCGCCCGCGGAGAGGGACGCGCCGAACGGCTTGCTCCAGACGCACGTCAGCGTCGGGCTGAGCTTGATCAGGAATCCGTCATCGCTGCCGGGGCTGGTCATGGGCCCGCACCCGAAGTCGACCGTGCCCGAGAAGGATCCCGACACGAACACGTTGCCCGCACCATCCGTCGCGACGCCCTGTCCGATCGCCGTCCCGGTGCCGGTCTGCGTCGCGCCACGCAGGGGCGTCCCGCTCGGGCAGGCGACGCCGTTGCAGTCGCCGGGCTCGCACTCGTTGCCGCTCGGAACGACCTCGCCGTCGCAGCTCTCCCACCTCCCCGACGAGTCGCACGTCGCCGTTCCGGCGTGGCAGGGACCGACGCTCTCGGTGCCCGCGGGACCGGTGTAGCAGCTCTTCGTCGAGCCCGGCGCGCACTCGCAATCTCCGAGCGGGCACGCTCCCCCCGTGCCCGAGGACGATGACGAAGACGAGGACGACGACCGGCCGCCCGCGCAGTCGCCCCCTCCCGGGCATGATGCGCTCCCGCCGCTCCCCGAGGCGCCGTCGTCGATGTGAGCGCCGCTCGCGCATGCGGCGAGCACCGCGATCGAGCTGATCGCGATCGAGAAGGACCGGTTGATCGAAGGTGAGCAGCGCATGGTTCCCCGAGCCCCCGGCGCGACCGCCTCGGCCGTCGGGCCGGCGCCCGCGCTGGGCCGCGAACTTGTACGCGGACGCGGTCCCACGTCGGCGCCAAGCGACCTCACGAACGCGCCAAGCTTCACTTCGACGGGGAGGGAAGGACGAGCAGAGCCGATCCCGCCGGCAGGTCGACGACCCGCGGCGCGCGGGGCGCGTCGGAGCTCTGCCGCTGGCATGAGGGTGGGCGCGCAGCGCCGAAGAAGCAGCGCCGCCGGCGGACGTCGTCTCAGCTGCGCTGGCGCTCAAGCATACGGCAGGGTGAAGAAGAAGGTGCTACCGACGCCGACTTTGCTCTCCACCCAGATCCGCCCGCCGTGCGCCTCGATGATCGCCTTCGAGATGAACAGACCGAGCCCGATGCCGCGACGATCCGCCCTCCGCGCCTGCCAGAACCGCTCGAAGATCCTCTGCCGCATGTCGGCCGGCACTCCGGGTCCGGTATCCGAAACCGAGAGCTGGACTTCGCCGTCGCGCGGCTCGACCCGCAGCACGATCCGGCCGTTCTCGCCGGTGAACTTCAGCGCGTTGCCCAGAAGATTGGCGAGGACCTGCACGATGCGCTCCCGGTCGAACGTGGCGCTGGGGAGAGACTCTGCCGCTTCGATCGTCAGTGAGATGTGCTTCTGTGCCGCGGCATCGTGGAACGCCTCCGCCGCGTCTCTCGCCACCTGCGCAGCGTCGTTCGGCTCGGCGACCACGGCCAGCCGCCGCGCCTCGATGGCAGCTACATCGACGAGGTCGGAGACGAGGCGGTTCAGATGTAGCATTTGCCGCTGAATGCTCTCGGCGCGCCGAACCGTCCGCCGGCCCGCCTCGTCATCCTCGGCTTCCTTGATGAGCAATGCCGTGGCGAGAGCGATCCCGCCCAGGAATGTCCTGAGATCGTGACTCACTCGGGCGAACACGTCGTCGCGGCCCTGAAGCACCTCGTCGGACAGCGCCCGCTCATCGACGATCGCCTGGTCGGTCGCGGCTCGCTCGAGAGCGAGGAGGCCAGCCAGCGCCAAGCGGTATTCGACCCGCTCGTCTTCGAGCACACGGTTCGCCTCGGCTCGCTCATGCGCGAGCCGGTCGTCGTCGGTGCGGCGCTCGCGCGCCCGGGCGGCCCGATCCGCCGTCGAGATCGTAGCGTCGGATCTCGCGTCTGCCTGCGCGCGAGCGGCCGCGAGCACCCAATCCGCTCGCTCGCGAGCCCGGCTGACGACCTCGTCGGCATCCCTGTCGAGGGCGCCGCCGCGTCGACCGAGCTCGTCGTCGGTCTTCTGGCGCTCGACACGCAGGCTCTGGTCCGTGCGGCCGCGCTGGCGTGCTCTGTCCTGCTTGGACGGCATGGTAGGTACTTTTTACCAAGAGCAATTTCTGTCGTCGAGGCGCCCGCCCCGGCTCGCCGAGCCAGCTGCTTTGCGCCACTTCTCGCGCGAGGCGCGCGAGCAGCCGAAGCGGAACGAGGAGCCCGACGGGACCGCCGACGCCTTCGCGAAGGGTCGACGAAGGCTGCGCCTCAATTCAGATCGCCGTGCCTGACCCCTCCGCCCCAGACTCGGAGGGCCGCATGCACAGACGAACCACGTGGCTCTTCAAGCCGGCCTACACGCTCACGGGTAAGGCGGCGCGGTCGTGGCGCTCGGCACGCGCGCTCGACACCAACGCGGCGCGACACGAGGAGCGCGGCGCGAGCGCAGGAGCGGCGATCGCCGTGGAGGAACGAGGGACGCAATCCGTGCCGGCCTCAGCCGCCTTTCGGTCAGGCTGCCCGACGCGAGCGACGGCGCCGCCGTCGCCCGACGCCGGCGGCGAGCATCACGCCGACCAGCAGGCCAATCGGACCACGCTGGGCGTCCTCGTCCGCCCCCGCCAGCCGGCAGCCGCAGCCGCCGCTCTCGTCGGGCCCGCTCCCGCTCAAGCCCGAGCTCGTGCTCGCGCCGGTGCCGCCCGTGCTCGTGCCCGCGCCCGTGCTGGTGCTCGCGCCACCGGCGCCGCCCGTTCCGCCGTCGGGCCCCGGCGCGCAGACACCGGCCTGGCAGGTGCCCACCGAGCACGGCTCGCCATCGCTCTTGGCGGGCGCCGAGCAATCGCCGGTCGCCGTGTCGCACGTGCCGGCCTCGTGGCATTCGTCGATCGCGGGGCAGCTCTTCGCATCCGCGCCCACGCAAGCGCCGCTCTCGCAGGCATCGGTCTGGCTGCACGCGTCCCCGTCGTCGCAGGCCGATCCGTCGGCCTTCGCGGGATCGGAGCAGACGCCCGTGGCCGGGTCGCACGTCCCGACGTCGTGGCACTGGTCCTGCGCCGTGCACGCCACCGGATCGGCTCCCGCGCAGCTTCCAGCCTGGCAGCTGTCGCTCTGCGTGCAGGCGTTGCCGTCGTCGCACGCCGTGCCGTCGGCCTTGTTCGGGCTCGCGCACACGCCCGTCGCGGGATCGCACGTGCCCGCGTCGTGGCACCCGTCCTGCGCCGCGCAGGTCACCGGGTTCGACCCGGTGCACGCGCCGGCCTGGCAGGTGTCGCTCTGGGTGCACGCGTCGGCGTCGTCGCACGCGCTGCCGTCGGCCTTGCTCGGGTTCGAGCACACGCCCGTCGCGGGATCGCACGTGCCCGGGTCGTGGCACCCGTCCTGCGCCGCGCAGATCACCGGGTTCGAGCCGGTGCACGCGCCGGCCTGGCAGGTGTCGCTCTGCGTGCACGCGTCGGCGTCGTCGCATGCCGGTCCGGTGAGCAGCGCGCACGTGCCGTCGGAGGCGGCCCCGGCCGCGATCGAGCAGGCGTCGCAGGTGCCGGCGTCGCACGCGGTGTTGCAGCAGACGCCGTCGGCGCAGAACGCGCTCGCGCACTCGGAGCCGGCGGCGCAGGCCTCTCCGTTGGCCTTGTTCATCAGGGTGAACACGTAGGCCGAGCCCGAGTTGGTTCCCTGGTCGTCGTCCCCGACCGCCCCGATGACCGCGGTGTCGCCCGAGACCGCGACCGAATAGCCGAAGTTGTCGCCTGCCGCGCCATCGTTTGCGGTGAGGTTCTGCTGCTCGGTCCAGACGCCGCCGCTTCGCACGAACACGTAGGCTGAGCCCGAGTCGGATCCCGTGTCGTCGTCCCCGTACGCCCCGACGACCGCGGTGTCGCCCGAGACCGCGACCGACCAGCCGAAGAAGTCGCTCGCCGCGCCATCCGATGCGGTGAGCTTCTGCTGCTCGGTCCAGACGCCGCCGCTTCGCACGAACACGTAGGCCGAGCCCGAGTTGGATCCCTTGTCGTCGTCATAGGGCGTCCCGATCACCGCGGTGTCGCCCGAGACCGCGACCGAGAAGCCGAAGTAGTCGGTCGCCGCGCCATCGGAGGCGGTGAGCTTCTGCTGCTCGGTCCAGACGCCGCCGCTTCGCACGAACACGTAGGCCGAGCCCGAGTCGCTTCCCTTGTCGTCGTCAAGGAGCGTCCCGATGACCGCGGTGTCGCCCGAGACCGCGACCGAAGAGCCGAAGTAGTCGAACGCCGCGCCATCGGAGGCGGTGAGCTTCTTCTGCTGGGTCCAGACGCCGCCGCTTCGCACGAACACGTAGGCCGAGCCCGAGAGGGATCCCTGGACGTCGTCGAAGTACGCCCCGATGACCGCGGTGTCGCCCGAGACCGCGACCGACCGGCCGAAGTAGTCGAACGCCGCGCCATCCGAGGCGGTGAGCTTCTTCTGCTGGGTCCAGACGCCGCCGCTTCGCACGAACACGTAGGCCGAGCCCGAGTCGCCTCCCTTGTCGTCGTCGTGGTACGCCCCGATGACCGCGGTGTCGCCTGAGACCGCAACCGAAACGCCGAAGACGTCGCCCGCCGCGCCATCGGACGCGGTGAGCTTCTGCTGCTCGGTCCAGACGGCGCCGCTTCGCACGAACACGTAGGCCGAGCCCGAGTCGCCTCCCTTGTCGTCGTC
>CAYJPW010000069.1:0-20985 GCA_964372055.1 uncultured Polyangiaceae bacterium | reverse complement strand
GTAGTACGCCCCGATGACCGCGGTGTCGCCCGAGACCGCAACCGAAACGCCGAAGACGTCGCCCGCCGCGCCATCCGAGGCGCTGAGCTTCTGCTGCTGCACCCACACGAGCGGGTCCACCTCGAGCGGGTAGCTCGCCCCCACGTCGTCGATGACGAGCGCGACGCTCCCCCCGCGCACCTCCATCTGCGCCGCGATCTCCCGCCCCTCGGCGTCGGCGACCACGAGATCCCGGTAGCCGGCCCGCACCTGCCCCTCGTCGTCCACGAGCAGCACGCGGTCCGCCGCGCCGTCCGCCAGCTCCGGCACGAGCCCCGCAAACGCGACGGCGATGACCAGCGGGCCGTGCCCCGCGGGCCTCTCCCGCACGAGGTAGCTCTGCTCGACGCCGAGCGGCCCGGCGAGGTACCGCTCCTCGACGCCGTCCTCGCGCTCGAGCACCAGCTCCTGCCCCTCGGCCCGCTGCGCGATGACGCCGCGCGACGCCGGCGAGGCCCCGCGCCCCACGCTGGTGGTCCCGACCTCGAGCTCGAAGCCGCCGTCCTCGACGGCCTCGGCGCTCGAGAGGCGGACGCCTCGCGCCGTCGCCGCGATCTCTGCCGTGGCGCCGTGGCGGCCGGCCTTGCTGCGGAGCGTGCCGCCGGCGTCGCGCACGAAGTCGTACCCCGCGGCGGTCTGCTGGCTCCGGAGCCAGGCCATCCGCAGGCTCGCCGGCATCGCGGCCTGGGCCGTGGGGCCCTGCGCCGGCGCGACGGCGCCACCGCCCGCTCCTTCCACCCCATCGGGGCCGTGGGTGTCGGCCGAGCACGAGGCCAGGGCGATCAGCAAGACGACCCACAGAAAGCCCAGCCGACGCAGCGATTCGAGCACGAGGCACTCCTTTTTTCGGATCGTTCCACCGCGAGGCTCGGCCCCTGCGCCGCCGTGCGCGACCTCCCCGGCCGACGCGCCGCGGCCCCTCCGAGCCGAAGCGACGACGATACGCGGCAGGGAGCGCGCCCGTCCACGATCGCTGCGATTGTCGATCGAGCTGGGCAGGTCGACGACCAGCGGCGCGCGGGGCGCGTCGGGAGATCTGCTGCTGGCCCGCCCCAGGGCCCTTGCGCCGGACGGTCTACGACCGCCCCTCGACGAATTCGTCTTGCGCACCCACCCGACCTGTTCCCATTGCGAAACAAGGAGGGGATTATGGCAAGTACATCGAGCAGGAAACTCCGCCGCCTCGGAGGCCGCGTCCCGCGCATCCTCGCCCGCCGCGCCGGGGAAGCTCCCGCGCTCCTGGCGTACAAGGACAGCCTGCTGGCGCTGGCGACGGCATTCAACGGCGCGTACGACACCGCCGCCAAGTACGAGAACAGCTGGCGCAAGGAGATGCGCGAGGGCCGCGGCGCCGTCGCCGCCCTCCTCAAGAGCATCCGTGGCTGGTTGCCCCTCGTCGTGCGCGACGTCCCGGGCTTCGACTCGAGTACCTTCGGCGATCAGCCGGACGTGCCGGATGACGTCCTCGCCGACGGCGAGCGCCTCGTCTCCGTCATCGACGAGACGACGCTCCCGGGCGGCGCGTCCCTGGCCTACAAGGCGGCCGCCATTGCCGATCTCGAGCCCGTCCTGCAGGCCGCCCAGAAGGAGTGGCAGGAGGCCGAGGCCGCCGACTCGCAATACCAGAAGCTGCTCGCCGCCGTGCGCGCGGCCGGCAACGCCTTCGACACCGAGCTGCAGCTCTTCCGCCGCACGCTCTCGTCCATCGCGGGCCGCCAAGACAAGGACTTCCAGAAGCTCCGCTCGGAGCGCGCCGCGGTCGCCGACGAGGACGACGATCCCGCGGCGCCGCCGGCCAGCCCGGTGGTGGAGCCCGCCCCGCCAGGCGCGACCTCCCCGAAGTAGGCGCAATCCCCACATCAGGTAGCCTCCGTTACCCCGCAGGCTGCGGGGGCGATCGGGCGAGGACGGTGCCTGACGCCGTCTTCTGCGCGGCCCGTGCAGGGCGCCGGATGGGTCTGGAGCCCGACTCCTGGTCGAGAGGTCCTTGGCCGAGATGCGCGCGAGGCACGCCGGGGCGAGCCGCCGCCGACGTCGTCGCGTGCTACGCTAGCGCTCTACCGATGGCTTACCGTCGCGCATCACTCCTTCTCGCGGCTGCCCTGGTGACGGCGTGCGGTTGCTCTGAAGCGCTCTTCGAGCCAACGGGGCCGAAGAAGGATCCGGAGGGGCGGCAGCCTCCGGCTCCTGGTCCCGCGCACGAGGGCGATGGCCCTGGTGTGGTGATGGCGATCCGGCGGCTCTTCACTGGGTATGAGCCGGACGAGCAAGGTCAGCAGGGGCCGGGGTGGAAGCAGTACGGATATGATATCGACCATCAAGTCTCCACGGGAGGCTCCTTGCACTGCAAGAACCCAGAAGATCAATGGGTCGCCCACTCCGATGGTGAAGACGGGATCGACAACGCATTCGGCAGCGATCTGGTGCCTTGGCTCCCTTGGGACTTCTCGAGCAACCTCGACAGCGCCTTCGCCGAAGGGCGAACGGCCTACCTCGCCCGGATTGACGCGATCGGTTCCAAGCCGGATTATAACCCCCTTCCTTCGTTCTGGTACACCGGGGCCGCTCTTCCGAACCCGCCATTGTGGGAGGGCTCCGACGCGTGGCCCGTCGCGCCGAGCTCGCTGGAAGACGCGGGCAACCTCGACTCGGCCAAGGTGGCCTCCCCCTCCGCGTACCTCGCGGGCAATGTGTGGGTGTTCATGCCGGAGGCCGCCCTCGAGCTTGAGCTGCCGCTGGATCCGACCGTGCTTCGACTGCGCATCCAGCGACCCATCGTCACGCTCGAGCTGGCGCCGGACCGTCAATCGGGCGCTCGTGGTGTCATCGCCGGCGTCCTCGACCGGGACGAGATGGCCGAAGAAGCCGCCCGAATCCTTGCCTTCTTCAACGCAGGTACCTGCTCCGACAACAGCCTCCTCGAGGATGCTCGGCGGATGGTGAGATGGTCGGCGGACATCCTGCTCGACGGCTCCCAGGACACCGACAGAGAATGCGACGCGATCTCCATCGGCCTCGGGTTCGAGGCGCATGCCGTAGCGCTCGACGGGGTAGGACCGGCGCCCTCCCCCGACCCGGAGCCAGACCCGTGCTCGGCCAGCGGCGGCTCTGGCGGCGGCACGCCGTGAACCCGGTGGCTTTGATCAGCGACGGCGGTAGCGCGTGCAGGCCCCGATCTCGAGACCGGCGGCGCGCGCGGTGCCTCAGTCCGGCGGCATGCCGGGTCCGAGCGACGAGATCCGGAACCGAGCGATGTTGCTCTGGCCCCCGAAGTGACCGAGGACGAACACGTCGTCGCACGTGACGCCGATCGGCCCCCCGTCGAGCGCGTTCACGCCGCCCCCCGGACCCGTCACGTGCCAGGCGACGCTGTCGGACAGCCGCACGATCCACAGATCGTAGAGGTTGCCCTGGACCGCCGCGTAGCCGCAGCCGACCTGGAACGGGTACATCCCCACGCGGCCCTGGAACGACCGGAGGCGCTTGGCAACCACCGCCGCCGGATCGGTCGTGAACTTCGCGGTCATGATCGACTGCACCTCGTAGCCGAACTCCTGGTTCGGGATCTGGCCCTCGCCGTACGACCACACCATGTCGGCGCCGTCGGTCCCGAAGTCGGCGGCGCCCTTGGTCGTGTCGCCGGGCCAGCGGATGAAGGGCCGGGCGCCGTTCACGGGATCCCACACGTTGATGCCCGCGAAGGCGTCGCTGTTCGTGACCCAGAAGAGCGCGTCCCCGATCGGCACCTCGTGGGCGTCGCTGTGGAGGTGATCCGGATCGACGGCCGGTGAGGTGACGAAGGTCTCCGGCGTCATCGACCACGGCATGGCGTAGAAGCTGAAGCTCGGAAGCTCCGAGCGGAAGACCCAGTTGGCGGACACGTCCCACCCGTACGTCTTGTCGTCGACGTAGTGCGCGAGGACCCTCGGAGCCGGATCGTCGATGGCGCGGGCGATTGCCCCCTCGTGCTCGGTCGTCAGGTAGTCCCCCTGGATGCTGTCACCGTCCACTTTGGAGACGTCGTGCCCCTCTGCGAGGTTCTCCACGTAGGTGTTGCAGCCGGGATTCTCGAAGTTGGCCGCCTTCTTCACCGACGCTGGCGGCCACATGATCGCCGAGCGCACGGGCCCGTCGGCATCGGCCACGAGATCCACGACGTACGGATTGGGCGCGTCGGCGGCGACGCGCCGGAACTTGAGGATGGCCGAGCCGTCGGGGTTCTTGTCGGCCCAGGCTCTCACCGCCGTCGCCACCTTCGCGGTGGTCCACGGCTTCATCCGCCTGCAGTCGACGTCGCCGAACGCGGGCGGGCACGGCTCCCACTCGACTGCCGCCGGCATGGCGGCCTTCGAGCCCGGGATGTAGAGGCGGCAGTCGCACGACCAGTCGGTCCACTCGATCCACCCGTCGGGGACCTCGGGCGGATAGGGCAAGATGGAGCAGCCGTTGGGATCGACGGAGCCCGTCGTCGCCGTCGCCGTCGTGCTGGTGGCGCTCGACGACGCCGTCGTGTCGGAGGTCGACGAGCTGGTCGAGAGCGTGGCAGAGCCGCCCGCTCCGTCCGCGGGATCGGCCCCGCAGTCGGAGCAGGCGGCCAGGAGGCCGCCGAGGGCGCCCGTGACGACGAGAGCGACCCCCCGGCGGCCGCCCGTCACAGCTGCCCTCCGAGCGCCGCCAGACCGGACTCGGCGTCGCCATCGTCGCAGTCTTTGCCCTTCTTGCCCTTGTCCTCGTCGTCGTGGCGATGGCCCGCCTCGAGCCGGTCGACGCGTTTGACCTTCAGCTTGTCACCGCCGTGGAGGTGCACGAGCGTGTAGCCGGCCGCGTCGACGACGGGCGGGAGCGCGAGCGCCTTGTGCCCGGTCCGAACGGTGACGACCGTGCCCTCGTCCCCGAGGTCGATGCGCGCGATGCGGTATCGCTTTTTGGCGGTGCTCGACGACGCGAGCAGGAGCGCGCCGTCGCGATCGACGACCAGCCACTGCGCGTCCCAGGCACCCGTCCAGGTCCACGTCCCCAGCAGGGAGGCGCGGCTGGTCGCCGGATCGATCGCCGTCAGGCGCGCGAGCCCGGCGCTCGTCACGTCGAGCACGTAGAGCCGGTCGGTCGCGAAGCTGTACGTCGCCGCAACGGCGTGCTCCACGTGGTACGGCGCGGTGTCCACGAGGTCCCACGCGTTGTCGGTCAGTCGGTCGGCGGCGCTCCACCAGATCTCGCCCGACGGGTCGCCCGTGCTCGTACGATCGCCGCCGACGACGAAGACACCCCGGCGCATGCGGGTGAGCACGGGGAGGAAGCCCGTCACGTGCGGGCTGCCCAGCGTCGGGTCCCGCAGGCGGTTCTGATCGAGATCCGCGAGCAGGCTCGCTCCGTTGGTCGCGATCGCGTCGACGATGTCGGAGCCGTCGGCCGACAGGGCGAGCGCCAGCGGGAAGTTCTTGACGGCGCCCTGGGTCATGAACGGCTCGACGGCATTCGTCCAGACGAGCGACGGGTCCGCGAGGCGCGAGAGCAGGGCCGGGCCGAGCCGGCTCGTGACGATCTCGAGGTGCCCCTTGCGATCGAGGGCGCCCCAGTCGGTGCCCGCCCGCAGGATGATGCTGGTCTCGTAGCGTTCGGCGTCGTGCCGCTCGAAGATCCCCGGATCGAACGCAACCTGGTCACACCAGGGGCAGTCCTGCCAGAAGAAGTAGGGGTATCGGATCAGGCCCCCGCTCGACGATTTGCTGCTCCAGGTCTTCTTGGCGGCCAGCTTGAGCTCATGGTGGTTGGCGAGCTCGGGGCCGTGATAGCCCGTGCCGAGCGAGAGATTGGTGTTGCCGACGAACGTGCGGGCGTGGAGCCACCGCGTGCCGACGAGCTTCCACTCGGCGTCGGCAGGATCGCTGCCGAGCCCGGGCATCAGGCCCGTGTCGATCCAGCGCTGGACGTCCGCCTCGTAGTCCCAGGTCCAATCGTCGTTGTCGAGGTGGCCGGGGCCCGGGTCCTCGGCGGCGCGCTCGTACGCCATGGTCTGCTCGACACCGTTGGGATCGCTCCCGTTGCCGAATGTCGAGAAGCTCATCCGGTGGAAGCGCGTCGACTCGATTTCCACGTTGGCGCACGGGGCCGGCTGGCCGAAGATGGGCGCGCACCCCGCCTGATCGACCAGCTCGTCCTGGATGTCCGCATCCTCGAAACACTTGATGCTGGCGAACGGGTTCGGCTGGCACCACCTGGCCGCGGTGTCCGCGCTCAGCGTCGCGAACATCGGCTCCCCTTGCGCGTCGGCGAAGTGGGAGGCGAGGGGCAGGACGGTGAACTTGTTGCTCTCGACGTAGCCGGCGGTGTTGGTGAAGCAGTAGCCCGCGACGCAGATGTTGCCGGTGGAGAAGGTGATGGTGACCTGCTTTTCCACTTGCACGTCCGGGCACGGGACGGGATCGCAGGCGTCGCCACGGAGGTCGTCGGGCGTGTGGACCTGCTCCGAGACGAGGTTGCAGTTCAGCTGCGCCGAGTTCTCGACGAGCATGCAGTTGTCATCGGAGTCGCACTTGCCGTCGTGGTCCTGATCGTCGAGGGGATCCTTGGGACAGATGTCGCAGACGTCGCCCTTCTCGTCGCCGTCGGTGTCGACCTGCTGCGGGTTCCCAACGACGATGCAGTTGTCCCAGACGTCATTGACGCCGTCATTGTCGCGATCGGCGTCCCAGTCGAACCGGATCCAGTTCGGCCCCGTGCCGATCCACGTCAAGCACTCGGGGTCGAGGAAGGCCAACGGCCCCGCACAGGTTGCCGGCGCGGGCTCCGTCGTGATGCCCGTGATGGTCGCCGAGACCGTGCCGCCGCCAGCATTGACGGTCGGGTACGGACCGAAGGCACCGTAGAACCAGTCCCAGAGCTGGTAGGTGAAGGTGGCCGCCACGAGGTCCTGAAGCTGCGTGGTGCATATCGGCGGCGGTTGGACCGGCGAGAGACCGCACGGGACGGGTTCCGGAGGAAACGACGGATCGTCGAACGTGAAGATCCTGCGGTTGTCGACCTCCGCCTGGAGCGCCGTTTGGAGACCTCCGGTGAGAGCACCCGAGATCCCGTTCGCGAGCGCGTCCGTCATCTTCTGCGAACCGTCGATGTCGTCGACGCCGACGCTCACCGCGAAGCCGCAGTCCACGGCGTTCGCCGTGAGCTCCAGATCCTGCTCCGCCGGAGCGCCCATGACCCTGTCCAGCAGGTCCTCCCAGTTGCCTTCGTCGTTGTTCTCGCTGTCCTCCGAGATGGCGAGGAGCGACTGCTCGGACCGGACGACGGGCCGCAGGCCAAACATCGAGGGCACGTGAAAGTCCTTGCCGTTGCCGAAGCTCGTGGTCCAGTCTCCGCTCGCGGTCGCCGGCAGCTCGGGGATGAAGCCGAGGAACAGCCGCACACGGTTGACCTTGATCGCGGCGGCGAGATCACAGACGCCGCCGTCGATGAAGAGCTCACCGAGGATCTCCAGGATCACGTCGCCGAGGTCAGGCGGAGTGGTCGCGTTCGTCGCGGCCGCGATGACGGCTTCGGTGGCGCCGCACCAGTCCGAGCACTGGAGCCCATCCGCGAGGTTGACGCCGCTCACCGATGCCATGGTCGCCGGCAGGAGCTCCGCGGGGATGTTCAGCGTGTCGGAGTCGGCGACCTCGTCCGCATCGTCGTCGTCGCAGTCGCAGTAGAAGCGCTTGCGGAACTGGTCCGCGGGGGGCTCGATCAAGACTGGGAACCAGACGCCGACCTGACCGCCACGCCCCTTGATCTCGATCGCGCTCGGATCGAGCGTCACGGGGATCATCACGGGTGCCCCCGGCGGACCGCTGTCGAGCAGTGCGAGATACGTCGCCAGGGATGCGTCCAGCGGGATGCCGACCAGGGTCTGCAAGCCGTAGGACACCTTCTCGTCCTTGATGAGGTTGGGTATCGCGTCTCCATCTCCGCTCCAGGAGAGACGCAGACACGCCGTACCGGCTCCGTTGCTGCACCCCGTCTGCGTCGGGTTGTCAGTCGCGTTGATGGCGATCGTGGCGCCGGGAGCGAAGGAGGCCATCGCGTCGCGGATGGGCTGGAGCGCCGCCTCATCCAGGACGAACGAGCCCTCGGGCTGCCAGATGGGCTCTGCGAGCGGGAGGTTCGTACCGGTGACCGTCGTGGCGATGTTAACCGCGCTCAGATCAGCGCGCGTGCACGCGGACGCGAGCGGGAGGACCAAGGCCACGGCGAGCAATCGTGCGGCGGGGTAGCATTGCGCTGCCCCCGCTGGCTCCACGGCTTCTGCTGACGACGTCTCCATTGCAGTCATCCCCTTTCCCGCCCCATGACGAAGGTACGGGGAGAACTGTGTCCCAGGCAACGTGGGCCGCGCTGCTGGTGTCGATCGTCAACCAACCACGGGACACGCGCCGTCCCCGAAGTAGCCGCACCGCCTACATCCCCCACAGAGCACACCCGACAGAGGCCCTTCGGCGACGCCGAAGCCCCTTGGCAAACGCCGCCGGCCCTCCCGAAACGCCCCAGGCCTCTCCGAAACCCCCTCGACCGTCCACCTCGTCGCCCAGCCTGCTCCGGCGGCCCTCCAGACCAGCCCAATCCGGCCGCGGGCCGGTTCCTTCCCCACGCAGGGTGGCCAGACCATCCCGCGGGCCGGTCCGACCGTTCGCGAGGCCGACCCCTGCGCTGCCCAGGCCGACGCGGCGCCTCTCTCGGGCGCCCCTCGTCGAATCGAAGCATGCCCATCGCGGCCGTGCCGCATCGCCGCGGTCGCGGAGGCCGGACCATTCTGCCCCGCGCGCGGTTCCTCCGCCGCCGTGACCGACCCGGCGCGCGTCACGCGCGGTCAGGCCCGCGAGATCACCGGGAACCGCTCCCCCAGGAACGCAATGACCCCCCGCCGATCTCCGGTAATCAGGCGATAGCAAGCCCCGGCGGCGATCGCCGACCACCGCGCCGCGATCTCGTCGACCGCCGCCCGCGCCCGCGTGAGCTGCACCCCGGCGCCGCCGCCGCCCTCGCGCAGGGCCGCGCCTCGCTTGAGATCGAGCACGAAGACGGCCCGGCGCTCACGCCGCGGGCTCGACATGTCGACGAGCACGAAGTCGCCGCAGAACGCGTGCTGGTTGCTGCGGAACACCCAGAACTGCGGGCGCGCGCGCAGCAGCTCGCGGACGAACGAGCGCTCGTCTTCGCAGAGCCCGAAGGCGCCGTCGATGCGCCCGGCGTCGGCGCGGCCGGGCGCGCAGCGGAGAAAGGAGGCGAGCACGCCGTCGCGCCGGCGTACGGTGGCCGGGACCAGGTGGATGACCGTGGGGAGGGAAGACACGGCGGCGCCTCACGCGGGGGACCTCGAGGAACGCTCGGCGGCCATGCCTCGTCGACGAGGATTTCGAGGATCGACGGGCGCGAGGTCTCGAGGCTGACGCGCCCCCGCCGGCGGGCCGGTCGAGGGCGGGCGGTCTACCTTCAGCGCCGCGCGCAGCTGTCGGCGTCGCCGGCTTTGCAGGCCTCTCGGTAGAGCTCCCTGGCGCGTCGAGGGCTCGCGGGTACGCCCGCGCCGAGCTCGTAGACCTTCCCCAAGTTCACGCACCCGGTCGCCTCGCCGCCCTTGCACGCCTTCTCGAAGAGCGCGGCGGCGCGCTTCTCGTCCTTCGCCACCCCCGCGCCGATCTCGTAGGCGACGCCGAGGTTCACGCACCCCCCCAGCGCGCCGCCGTCGCAGCCCTTCTCGTGGTAGCCCACGGCGAGCCTCGCGTCTTTGGGCACGCCGAGCCCAGCTGCGTAGGAGCCTCCGAGGTCGGCGCACGCCTGGGCGTTGCCTGCCTTGCAGCTCGTGTCGTAAAGCGCGGCTGCGCGCACCGGGTCCTTCGGCACGCCGATGCCGTTGCTGAAGGCTCGCGCGAGCATGGAGCATCCGAGGGCGTCGCCTCGGTCGCATGTGGCGCCGAAGATCCGGACCGCGCGCTTCTCGTCCTTGGCGACGCCGTCCCCGCGCCAATAGGCGAAGCCGAGGTTGACGCACGCCTGCACCACCTCGCCGGCGCACGCCTGCTCGAAGAGCTCCGCCGCACGGCTGGCGTCCTTGGGCACGCCGCCGCCTCTCGCGTGGGCCATGCCGAGGTTGAAGCAGCCCTCGAGCACGCCGGCGCTGCACGCTCGGCGGTAGAGCTCCGCGCCGCGCTTCGGGTCCTTGGGCACCCCGACCCCGAGCTCGTACGCCGCCCCCAGGTTCGAGCAGCCGATCGGCTGCCCGCCCTCGCAGGCCTTCTCGTGGAGCTTCGCGGCGCGCGCCGGATCTTTGGGGACGCCGATCCCGCCGGCGTACGCTCCGGCCAGGCCGAGGCACCCGGACGCGTCGCCGCCGCGGCACGCCCGGTCCCAGAGCTCGGACGCGCGCTTCGCGTCCTTGGCGACGCCGGTGCCGTTCGCGTATGCGAGGGCGAGGCTCGCGCACTTCGCGAGCGCGCCGCCGGCGCACTCCTTCTCGAGCTCGGCGACGGGCAGCGGGTCCGGTGCGGCGGCGGGCGGCGAGGAGGACGCGCTCGCGGCGCCAGGCGCCGACGCGACGGCGCCGGGCGCGGAGTCGCTCGCGGTCGGCGGGGGGCTCGCCGCCGTCGCCGCGGAGGGCGCCGCGCTCGACCCCGCCGATTCGCCGCGGCACGCGCTCGCGAGCAGCATCAGGACCAGCGCGCCGAAGCACCGCGACCGTGATCGGGAAACGCGTGGGATTCGGCGCATGGAGGCGGCGTCGGGCTGCGGTCTGTTGGTACGGCCCGCGATCGGCGTCTCTTCCCGGGAGGTCCCGCAGCGCGGGCGGTTCAGATCGCCTCGTCCGCGCCGATGTCGATCTGGTTGCCCTGCGGGCGCAGGTCCCCGTCGAGGTCCCACGCGGGCGATTCGCCCGGCGTCTGCACGCCGGCGTCGATGCACGCGCTGCCCGCCGGGAGGTGGAACGTCGCGTCGAGCTGGCAATCGGCGCCGATGTTGCTGGCGGCGCCGTTGACGAGGGTGTTCACGTCCGAGAGGAGCGAGAGGGGCGAGCCCGAGGCGCCGTTCCAGAGGAAGTAGAGCGCCGCGTTCCCGACGAGGTCGTTGTTCTCGAACGCCTGGGGCTTGCAGGTCGAGCCCTGCACGAAGACGTCCTCGTAACCGGCGGCCCGGGTCTGGCCGAGGCCGGCGCGGAGCACGTTGTTGCGGACGCGGCCCACGACCACGTTCTGCCCCACCTTCCAGGTCTTGAACACGAGCGCGGCGCTGATCGTCCCACCGGAGGCGATGCCCGCGCCGTCCAACGTGTTGCCGTTGACGATCGCCTGGCCCACCTGGCACGCGCCCTCGCAGTCGGCGAGCAGCACCGCGGTGCTGCGCGGCGAGGGCACACCGACGATGACGTTGTTGGTGAGGGTCGCGACCGAGCCCTCGCTCTCCACGCCGCCGGTCCACCAGTTGCCGCCGAACCCTTGGCACGAACCCACCTGCGCCGGATCGGCGTTGATGAGGTTCTGGTCGAGCTCGGCGTCGACGCCCTGGCCGAGGTAGACCGCGAAGTTCGTACCGGTGCCGGCGCAGGTCCCCGCGTACATCTGATTCTGGCGGATCACCGTGCCGGAGGCGGCGGTGCCGCCCATGGCGATGCCGCGCGTCCAGTTGCCGGTGCCTCCCTTGATCTCGTTGCCGAGGATCTCGGCGAAGCTCCCGTTCGAGAGGTCGATGGCGACCGTGACCGCGACCGAGTCGCCGCCGTCGATCCGGTTCCGATCGAGGAGCGCGCCCTCGACACCCGAGGGTGCGCCGGAGAGGGCGATGCCGCGCGACGCGCACTGGCTGCAGCCCGAGACGGCGCCGCCCACCACGTGGTTGCCACGGAGCGTGGGCGCGCCCTGGATGAAGAGCGCCGAGTAGGACCCGCCGTTGCCGGGGTTGCCGCCGAGGCCGACCACGGTGAAGCCCTCGACCAGCGTCTCGCGCGTGATGTTGTGACCTGCGTAGATGCCGTCGTCGTCCTGGTCCTGGATCGTCGAGACGTAGAGCGCCGGATCGCGCTGCCAGCCGCAGGTCACCGCGTCGCACTGGTGGCCGCCGAGCAGATCGACGCCCTCCGACAGGGTGACGTCCTCCTTGTAGAGGCCCTCGGCGACGAACACCGGCTGCAGGCTGGGGAGCTGCGTGGCCTTGTTCATGCCCTCGCCGATGGTCGCGACCGGGCTCGTCTTGGTGCCGGGGTTGGCGTCGTTGCCGGTGAGCGCCGAGACGTAGGTGCCGATGCCGTTGCAGGCCGCGGGATCGCCGGCCCCGGCGCAGCCGTTGTCCACGCCGTCGCCGCAGATCTCGGGCGCTCCGGGGTAGACGCTCGGATCGGCGTCGTCGCAGTCGCCGCTGCAGTCGGTCACGCCGTCGAGATCGGCGTCGGCGCAGCTGCCGCCGCTGCCGCCGGTGCCGGTGCCGGAGCTCGTGCTCGTGCTCGTGCTCGTGGACGTGCTGGTGCTGGTCGCGGTGGCGCCTCCCGTGCCCGTGGTCGTGGCGCCGCCGCCCTGACCGCCGCTGCCGGTCGCGCTCGTCGTCGACGAGGTGGCCGACGTGAACTCCTCACCTCCGCAGGCCATCAACAGCGCGAGCGATCCCGTCGCAGCGAGCCAACCCAAGAAGCGCATCGTCGACCTCCAAGCCAGGGTAGGCCCCCATGGTAGCCGCAAATGTCACCGCAGCCGCACGCTTTGCACCCCCGTGCAGGGTGTTCGTCGGAGGACGCGCGGATGGCTGGCCCGCGGAGCTTCTTGGCAGCGATGGTCGAGGCACGGCGCGTGCACGGGCTCGCCGCTTCCCACGCGGGAGGAGGCAGTGCGGTTGCCGGTGCGAGCGCGATCGACGAGCTGGCTGGCGGCGCTGGCGTGCGCGACGGCTTGTGCCTGCCCCGCGGGCTGCGACGGCTCGCGCGGGGCGCCGCCGGCCGCGTCGACCTCGCCCCCGATCGTCTTCCCGCCCCCGCTGCCCGCGCTCCCCCCGGTCGCGCCCACCGAGACCGATCGGTTCGCCACGAGCGGCAAGTGCGATCAGTGCCACCTCGCGGGCGACGCCCCGGTGATGCACGACGGCGCCGGCAGCGACATCTCGCCGGCGTACCTGTGGCGGAGCTCGATGATGGCGTTCGCGGCGAGGGATCCGTTCTACCTCGCGCTCGTCAGCGAGGAGGTCGCGCTGCGGCCGGGCGCGCAGGCGTCGGTCGAGGCGCTCTGCACGCGGTGCCACGCGCCGGCGGGCGCGGTCGAGCACGAGCAGACCGGAAGCCAGGTCTCGATCGAGGAGCTCTCGAGCGGCCAGAGCGCCGAGGCCAACCTCGGCCGCGACGGGGTGACCTGCACGCTCTGCCACCAGATCGACGGCCTCGGGCTCGGCGATCCCTCGAGCTTCGGCGGCGGCTTCGAGGTGGGCTTCGATCGCGAGATGTACGGGCCGCATCAGAGCCCCACGGCCGACCCGATGCAGTTCTTCGTCGGCTACACGCCGGCGTACGCCGATCACGTCGCGTCGAGCGAGCTCTGCGCGACCTGCCACACCGTGATCACGCCGGTGCTCGACGCCGCGGGCGACGCGACGGGCGAGGAGCTCGTGGAGCAGGCGCCGTACCTCGAGTGGCTGAGCTCCGGGTACAAGGACACCTCCGCCTGCGGGAGCTGCCACGTCCCCACGAGCGACGAGGACGGCGAGATCCTCTCGCCGATCGCGAAGTACCCGGCCGGGCTCCAGGCGCGCCAGCCCTTCGGGCAGCACTCGTTCGTCGGGGGCAACGCGTACATGCTCGGCGTGCTCGCCGCGAACGTGGAATGGACGGGGAGCGACGTCGCCGCCGCCGAGCTCGAGGCCGCCGCGGCGCGGAGCGAGGCCCACCTGCGATCGGCCGCGACCGTCGGCGTCGCGAGCGCGGCGCTCGAGGGCGACGATCTCCTCGTCGTCGTCGAGGTCGTGAACCGCGCGGGCCACAAGCTGCCGACCGGCTACCCGTCGCGGCGCGTCTGGATCCACCTCCGCGCCGAGGACGCCGGCGGCGCGGTGGTGATGGAGTCGGGCGCGTTCGACCAGGCGGGCGCGATCGTCGACGGCGCCGGCCACCGGCTCGACGGCCCGGGCGTGATCCTGCCGCACCGCGACGAGGTCGAGGGTGACGCCGAGGTCCAGGTCTACGAGGCCGTGCCCGTCGACGCGAACGACGCGCCCACCCACCGCGCCCTCGACGCCGTCCGCTACGCGAAGGACGACCGCCTCCTGCCCGAGGGCTTCTCCAAGGCGAGCCCGTGGATCGACTGGATCGCGCCCGCCGGCGTGGCCGCCGACACGAGCTTCGAGGCCGGGCGCGATCGCGTGACCTACCGGATCGCCGGCGGCGCGGCGGTGGCGCGCGTCACCGTCGAGCTGCTCTACCAGACCGTCGCCCCGGCCACGCTCGAGGCGCTCGCCAAGGTGCCCACGCCCGCGGCCGTGCGCTTCTCCGGGATGGCGAGCAGCCGGGCGCCGCTGCCGATCGTGATCGCCTCGACCGAGGCCGAGCCCTGATCGCGTGGTGGACAGCACGCCTCGGGCGTGCGTTCATCGCCGCTTCCGATGCGAGATGCACCCCTCCGCAGCGCGCCGCGCGCCGCCGCGCTCCTCCTGTCGCTCGGGGCGGCGGCGTGCGGCCGGTACGACACCGATCCGCCGCTGCCCGAGCCCATGGTCGCGATCACGCCGGCCGCCACGGCGCCGGCGGCGACGAGCCGGGTCGCGCCGGTGACGGCGCCCGAGCGCGCGGCCCCGGCGGCGCCGAGGCCCACGCCCGCGCCGGCGCCGGCCGCGACTGCGGCGGCCGCGACGGGCGAAGGCTGGAACGCCGCGCAGATCGACTGGCAGCCCTACGAGGCCGGGCTCGCTCGCGCCAAGGCGCAGAACAAGCCGGTGTGCCTCGTCTTCTACACGGGCTGGTGCCCGCACTGCCGGAACTTCAGCCACATCTTCGACGATCCCCGCATCGTCGCGCGGGCGCGCGACTTCGTGATGATCCGGGTGAACGCCGACGACGAGAGCGATCTCAACATGCGCTTCGCGCGCGACGGCGGCTACATCCCGCGCACCTTCTTCCTCTCGCCCGACGGGACGCTCGATCCCGAGATCCACGCGCCGCGGCCGAAGTTCCTCTACTTCTACGACGAGCGCGATCCGACCTCGCTCCTCGGCGGGATGAACGCGGCGGCGCAGAAGCTCACGCCGAAGCGGTGACGAGGAGTCTCGACGTCGAGGTCGAGAGCGCGACGAAGCTCCCGCCTCTCGACGCTCACCCTTCCCCCCTCGCCCGTCGGGGCGAGGGGGAGCGCAGGGTCACGCGATCGCGGGTGCCGGTTTGATCGCGTCGGGGTCCGACGCGAGGGGCTCACGCCCGAAACGCGCGCGCCAGGGTCCGCCGTTCCAGCGCCGCCACAGCAGGGCGGCGCCGACGCTGGTCTCCAGGACGAAGCCGCACCAGCCGCCGAGCGCGCCCCAGCCGAGGAATCGGCCGAGGACCAGCGCGGCGCCGGGGATGCAGCACCACGCGACCGTAGTGCCGACCACGGCGACCCAGCCGACGTCCTTCGCGCCGCGGAGGACGCCGCGGAGGACCACGTTGCCCGCGTCGAGCGCCTGGAAGAGCGCCGCCACGAGCAGGAGGCGGCCGGCGATGCTCACGACGACGAGGTCGTCGGTGAACGCTCCGGCGATCGACCGCCCCGCGACGCCGAAGACGACGCCGCAGAGGGTCATGAAGCCCACCGCGATGGCGAGCGCGGCGCGGGCGAGGCGATCGGCCTCCCCGAGACGGCGTTGGGCCAGCGCACGACCGACGAGCACCGACGCCGCCTCGGCGACGGCCACGCCGGGCAGGAAGCTCGCCCGGATCGTGTTCAGCGCCAGGTGGTGCGCCGCCAGCTCGCGCGCGCCCATGCCGGCGAGGATCGCGGTGAAGGCGGTGAACGCCAGCGTCTCCAGCCCGAAGTGCAGGCCGGTGGGCACGCCGAGCTCGGCGACCTCGCGCGCGGCCGCGCGGATCGAGAGCGACGCCTTCGCCCCGCGCCTCTTCGCGGCGCGTGCCTCGAGCGCGAGCAGGACGAGCAGCGCCGCCGCCTCGAGGAGCTCGGTCGCGGCGGTCGCGTAGCCGGCGCCGCGCACGCCGAGCGCCGGCAGCCCGAGGTGGCCGTGGATGAGCGCGTACGCGAGGCACCCGTTCACCACGTTGCCCGAGAGGCCGACCAGCATCGGGGTGCGCGAGTCGCCCGCGCCTTGCCGGTGCTGGATGAGCGCGGCGAGCGCGCACGTCGCGGGCGCGCCGAACGTCCGCGCCGCGAGGAAGTCCCTCGCGTAGGGGACGACGTCGGCCGAGACGCCGGAGAGCTCGAGCGCGGCGGTCACGTCGCGCGCCAGCACCCAGACCACCGCGCCCGCCGCGACGCCGAGGAGCGCGCCGGCCTGCGCGTAGCGCACGCCGTCGGCGGGACGATCCTGCCCGGCGGCGTAGGCGGTGCGCACCTTCACGCCGCGCATCAGCCCGAACACCACCGAGTAGCCGAGGTACATGAGCACGGTGGCGATCCCGACGCCGCCGAGCGCCGCCGGGCCGAGCGCGCCGACGAGCTTGGTGTCGACCAGCGCCATGCCGGTCTCGCCGAGCATCGCCGCGGCGATGGGCCACGCGAGCGCGACGATCTCACCCGCCGACCGGGCCCACGGGCCGCGGAGCGAGCGGGCCAACAGCCGTCTCGTCACCCGTTTCAACCGTTCGAAGCGCTTCATGGCGTCACCGTGCCGAGCCGAGGCGCCGAGCGCGCGACTCCACGCGGCTCCGTCCAGGGCTCGAGCTCCTTCACGACGGGGCGTTGCCGAGCGAGCCCCGGAGAGCTTCCAGACGAGCGGCCTCCCGCTTCCTGACGCGGGGCGTCGGAGGGCCGCCCCGCGTGCGGGC
The DNA here is from genome assembly GCA_964372055.1 of uncultured Polyangiaceae bacterium. Lineage (GTDB taxonomy): Bacteria > Myxococcota_A > Polyangia > Polyangiales > Polyangiaceae > CAYJPW01. The sequence goes on along the minus strand of CAYJPW010000069.1, from coordinate 3,989 downwards.
GCGCGCGGCGACCGATCGACCGGCCCGCGCACGCGAGCGCGTCCGCGGTCGCCCGGTCGATGTGCACGCGCACGCACGCCGCGCCTGGTGTGCTTGGTGCAACGCCTCCCACCGAAGCGTTTGCGCTCAGGAGGGCTGCGATGAGAATGACGCGAATCTGGGCACCTGGCGTCGCCGGTGCGCTTCTGACGGTGGCGGTCTCGGCGAGCGGGCAGGAGCGCCCGATGGCGCCCGCGGCGCGGCCGGCCGATCGGGCGGACCAGCCGCTGCTGCAAGAGATCCCGCCTCCCGCGCTCGCCTTCGAGGGCGGCGGCGGCATCAACGGGTTCGTCGGCGGCGGCGCCGCCGTCGGGCCGACGTGGAACGCGCGCGTCACCGCCGCGTTCACGCCGCGCTGGGCGCTCGAGGGCAACTACCTCGGCTCGGTGAACCGCCGCCACGACAACAACGCGAACATGGTCGTCACCCAGGTCGACGCCAGCGCGCGCTACAACATCCTGCGCGGCGGCGAGGCGCCGGTGCAGCCGTTCGTCACCGCCGGCATCGGCTACGCCGGGTTCAGCGGCCGCGACGGCGACATGGCCTCGGTGGTGGTGCCGGTCGGCGTCGGCGTCGAGCGCATGCTCACCCCGAGCATCAAGGTCGGCGCGCGCGCCAACTTCCGTCCGGTGCTCGGCGAGGACCTCCGCACCCCGCGCGATCGCGCGGCGAACGCGAGTGGCCCCGGCGGTGACACCTGGTCGCTGACGGCGCACCTCGGCGGCGGCTTCTGACCCGCGCCTGACGCATCGAAGAGCGCGACGCCGGGAGCGACGGGGCGATCAGCCGGTCTTCGTGGCCGGCCGATCGCTCGTGCGCGCGGGCTCGGGCTGCGTGCGCGCCAGGCCCGGACGCGGCCGCTCCGAGGCGGCCGCGCGCTCGCCCTCCGGCGCCCAGCGCGGCTCGATCTCCCAGCTCGGATCGCCCTCGGCCTCGAGCCAGGGCGGCACGTCGTCCTCCTCGATCATCTCGGCGGGCGGGTCGAGCAGCCCGTCATAGACCTCGGACGCTCCGGCCATCGGCGAGGACTCGAGCGCGGTGAAGCGCCGGGACAGCGGCCTCTCGCCGGCGATCGCCGCCGTCTCGTCGGCGTCGACGCGCCTGGCGCGCTCGAGCAAGAGCGCCTCGGCGAGATCGTACGCTCGCCTCGCGATGCGCTCGGGATCGACGAGGGCACGCGTGAGGGCGGCGGCGAAATGGATGGCGAACTCGTCGCGGAGGTCCATTCCCGGAGCATACCCCCTCGGGCGCGGCGAGGGCCAAAACGGCGGCAGGCGGCGGGCCGGCGACGCCCGTAGCCGAGGACGGTCCGTCACGAGCGGGGGCTCTGCCCCCGCGCCCCCGGAGCTGAAGAGGCGTCGGACCTCGCGCTTCGAGCGGCGTGGGTCGGACGAGTGTCCGACACCTCTTCAGCGGGGCTCGAAGCGGCGCTTCGCCCAGCGCACCAGCGAGCCGGGATCGTGGCCGCGCGCCGCGCCGGGCGCCCCCGGCCGCTGCCGCCAGTCGCCCCCGCGGATGCGGCGGACGCCGCGCGCCTGGTCGGCCGAGACGAAATACGCCTCGGCCTCCGACCCGTCCTCGAGGCGGACCTTGCCGCGCTGATGCAGGACGGGGTGGCCGCGGCGCACGTCCACGGCGGCCAGGCCCGCCGGGGCGAGCGCGTACAGCTCTCCGGGGACCGCGTGCGCGCCGCCATCGAGGAGCGCCGCCGAAGCGCCGACGTCGATGAGGTGGTAGGTGGCGGCGGTCCGCGCCGGCCCGAGCGCGCGCGCCCCGTCGAGCAGCGCGTGCTCGGGCTCGCCCGACATCAGGCTGTCGCAGACGAAGAGCAAGATCTCGCGCGGGCTCACGGTGTCGTCTTTCCCCCCGGCTGGCCGGCCGGCGCCGGCACCTCGGCGCCCGCGACGTCGAGGTACCTCCGCCCGGTGACCGCGCCCTTGTCGTCGTACGTCGTCCTCACCGTCGCGTAGCCGGCCTTGCGCAGGACGAGCTCGCCGGCGCCGCCGAGGCAGGAGCGCTCGATCTCGCGGCCGCTCTCGTCGAGCTTGGCGCGCCAGGAGGAGCAGCCCTCCTCGTCGGCGATCGGCTCGCCCGCGATCCCGAAGAAGGCGCGCTCGATCTCCTGGTCGGACTCGTCGAAGCGCGAGCGCGTGGCCGCGTAGCCGCCCTTCGCGAGCACCGGCGCGCCGGCCTCGTCGAACGTCCTGCTCTCGATCTCGTTGCCGCGCTCGTCGTAGACGACGCGGCGCACCGCGAACCCGCCGCGCTGCTTCACCGGCTTGCCCTCGGCGTCGAGGTACGCGTGCTCGACGACGCGCCCGCGCCCGTCGTGCTTCCCTCGCCAGATCGCGAAGCCCTCGGCGTTGGCGCGCGGCTCGCCGGCGGCGCCGAAGAACGCCTTGGCGACCTCGTTGCCCTTGTCGTCGAAGCTCGAGCGCAGCGTGGCCCAGCCCTCGCGCCCGAGCACGGGCTCGCCCGCGACGCCGAGGCAGGCCTGCTCGACGCGCTGGCCGAGCTGATCGTAGCGGAGCTTGGTGGTGGCGCAGCCGTCGGTGCCGAGGAGCGGCCGCTCGTCGGTCCCGAAGCAGGCGCGCGAGGTGACGTGGCTCTGCTCGTCGTAGCCGTAGCGCCAGACCGAGCAGCCGTCCTTGGCGACGACGCGCTCGCCGCCGGCGCCGAAGTAGGCCGCCTCGGTCTGGTTGTCGCGCTCGTCGTAGCGGAAGCGCACGACCGCCCTCCCTTTGAGCAGCACCGGCTCGCCCGAGACGCCGAAGGTGGCGCGCTCGAGCTGGTTGCCGCGCGCGTCGTACGTGGTGCGGAGGACCGCGTACCCGGTCCCGTTGAGCATCGGGGCGCCGTCGGTGCCGAAGTAGGCGCGCTCGACGTCGCGCCCGCGCTCGTCGTAGCGGGTCCGCCAGATGGAGAAGCCGAGCTTCATCACCACCGGCTCGCCGCGGACGCCGAAGTGGGCGCGCTCGATCTCGTTGCCCCGCTCGTCGAAGCGGGAGCGCGAGAGGGAGAAGCCGTTCTTGTTGGCCGCGGGCTGGCCGTCGGGGCCGAGCGAGGCGCGCTCGATCTCGTCGCCGCTCGCGTCGAAGGTGGAGCGCTGGATGGCGACGCCGAGCTTGGTGAGCACGGGCTGGCCGTCGAGGCCGACGAAGGTGGTCTCGACCAGGTTGCCGCGCGCGTCGTAGCGCATGCGCTGCCCGGCGTGGCCGCGCTCGTTGAGCACCGGCTGGCCGGACGCGTCGAGGAAGCTCGCCTCGGTGCGGTTGCCGCTCGCGTCGTAGGCGAAGCGCGCGCGGGCGGCGCCGTCGCGGCGCGGGGCGGGCTTGCCGTCGGCGCCGAGGAACACGTCCTCGATCTCGAGGCCGCGCTCGTCGGTGGTCACCTCGTAGCCGTAGGCGCCGATGATGGGACGCGGCGAGCCGCGATCGCTGAAGTAGGCGACCCGCCGCGCGTAGCCGCGGGCGTCGAGGTCGTAGCGGATCATCGCCGCGTCGGTGCCCTCGTAGGGCAAGGGGACGTCGCCGGGATCGACGCGGAGCGCCTGGAGCGTGTCCTCGCGGGGCCACGAGAAGGCGTACTTGAACGCGACCTGGCCGCTGAGGTTCAGCTCCTCGCGCCGGGTGACGCGGCCGGCCTCGTCGTAGACGTAGCGGCTGGCGACGACGGGGTTCGACGCGCTCTCCTCGCGCGGCGCGCCGCGGCCGTTGACCACGTCGACCTCGACCACGCGCCCCCGTCGCGAGGTGAAGCGGAAGGTGCGGCTCCGCCCCTCGGGGCCGGCGACCTCGCCCACGCCCTCGTAGACGCCGCGGCGCTCGACCTCGCCGGCGAACCAATGCACCCGCGTGCGGGTGTGGTCGTACCAGCCGCCGGCCGCGCCGAGGGCGATCAGCGCGACGGCCGACGCCGCCGCCGCGCGCGCGTGCCGGCGCAGCCACGGC
>CAYJPW010000068.1:24794-51733 GCA_964372055.1 uncultured Polyangiaceae bacterium | reverse complement strand
CGCCGGCCGCGCCCCGGCCGGCGGCGCCGCCCGAGGCCGCGCCCGCGCCGGGCGGCGACATGCCGTCGTTCCCCTCGCTCGGCCCGCGCGCGCCGCAGAGGCCGTCGCAGGACATCTACGATTGACGCGCCGCCGTGCGCGGTTGCGCGGTTGCGTCACTCGCGGATCCAGCGCAGCGCCTCGCGCATCCGGTCCTCGAAATCCTCGGGCAGCCAGTGCCCGATTCGGCCGAGGCTCACGAAGCGCGCAGGCACGCCGCCCGCCGAGAGGCGCGCGGCGGCGCGCTGCATCGCCGGCCTCGCGCCGTCGTAGTCGCCCGCCGCCAGCACCACCCGCCGGATCCCCGCCGCCTCGAAGCGATCGGGATCGGGGGAGAGCGAAGCGCCCACGAGGATCGCGCCTCGGTACCGGCCGGGGCGCGCGTAGATGACGTCGCGAGCGACGAACGCCCCGCGCGAGAAGCCGGCGAGCACGTCGCCGCGGTGATCGACGAAGGCGCCCCAGGCGCGGTCGAGTGCGGCGATCGCGGCGTCGATCGAGGCGGCCTTCTCCTCGCCGCTCCCGTACCAGTCGGCCGCTCCGCCGCAGCGCGCGTTGCCGGTGGGGCAGACCAGCCAGCTGCCCTCGCGCCCCGCGAGCCCGACCGCGTCGCAGGTCGGGAGGACGTCGCTGCACATCCCGTGCAGCATCACCACGAGCGGCCGTGCGGCCGCCGCGGCGCCCTGATCGCCGGACGGGGAGACCGGCGCGTCGGTGCCATCCACCGGCGGGTACGCATGGACCGGGAGGCCGGCGTCGCTCGTGATCGTCTGCCTCTCGGTGGGAAGGCGCGGAGGCGGAGGCCGCGCCGGGGCCGCCGGCGCGACCGGACCCGCGGATCGCGCCGCGCTGATCGGCGCCATCGCCGCGTCGCCGCGTGCGTTCGCCGGATCGGCGAGCGACGCCCCCAAGGGCAGCGCCGCGATCGCGATCGCCGCCGACACCGCTCCCACCACGCGGCGCGAGCGCCGCGCCTTCTCTGCGCGCATGACGAGCCTTTCTCGGCGCGCGCGACGTGGCGCGGCCGCGAGCCGTCACCGGCGCCCACGCGCGAAGAGCCGCACGCGGCGCAGACGACGGCGCCTGCGCGCGGCGGGCCGCGCGCTCGACGAGCCGAGGGAGCGCCGCCCTCGCGGGCCCGCGCTCGGTTTCACCCTTTCGCGCCGGCCGTCCGTCCCTCGGACGGCAGGTCGACGCGGCGGGTCTACGTTCGACTCATCGCGAGGAGGTGGTCGACTGTGACGCGCCCCGGGTCCACGCGTAGAGCAGGCGTGTCGCGCGCGGCGCGCGCCCGAGCACCGGCGCGAGCATGGAGAAGACGCCGGGGCGCAGGAGCGCGCCGTGGAGCAGGCCCGCGACGCGCTGGCGCGGCGCGAGCTCGGCGCGGTAGGCGCGCTCGTACGCCGCGATCGGATCGGGCTCGAGCGCGGCCCACGCGGCGAGGCGCCCGCTCGAGAGCGCCGCGGCGATCCCGTCTCCGGTGAAGGGCGGCAGCATCCGCGCCGCGTCGCCGCAGAGGAGCGCGACCGATCGCTCGACCCGGCGGTGCAGGCGCTGGGGTCCGAAGCCGAAGCGCCCGAGGCCGCGCACCGCGCCCGAGGGAGACCCGGCGCGCTCGATGCGCCGCGCGAGCTCGCCGCTCGTCTCGCAGAGATGCGCGGCGATCGCCGCCCAATCGCGGGTCGGATCGCCTTCCACGAGGGCGCAGAGCGCGAGACGGCCGCCCTCGACCGGGTTCAGCCCGACGTAGCCGCCGCCGCGGAGCAGGTGGAGCTCGACGCCGCCCTCGAGCACCTCGCGAGCGGGCACGTCGAAGTAGGCCTTCACCGCGCCGAACACGCCGGGCCGCGAGGCGCGCGGGAGCGCGAGCTGGGCGTCCAGCGAGGAGCGCTTGCCGATGGCGCACACGAGCGCGGCGGCCGCGCCCGACGCCGCGGCGGCCTCCCATCGCCACCCGCCGCCCGCCAGCGCGGCCAGCCGGCGCACCGAGGTATGCTCGCGCAGCCTGACGCCGGCCTCCCGCGCGCGTGCGGCGAGGAACGTCTCGAGCGCGTTGCGGGTGAGCGCCCACGCGCCCGCGCCGGGGAGCGGCACGGAGAGGCGAGCGCCGCGCGGGCCGAAGAGCACCACCTCGCCGACCCGGGCGGGCTCGAGCCGCTCGATCCAGTCGCCGCAGCCCAGCGCCTCGAGGTCCGCCGCCACCTCGGGGGAGAGGAACTCGCCGCAGACCCGGTCGCGCCCGCAGCGCGAGGCTTCGCACAGCGTGACGGGGACGCCGCGGCGCGCGGCGGCGATCGCGGCCGCGAGACCGGCCGGGCCGCCGCCCACGACGAGGAGGCCCGCGCCTCCGGGTACGGCGCCTCCGGCGCGGCTCATTCGCCGGGCCGGTGCTCGAGGAGCGCGAGCTCGGCGCCGAAGCCGGGGCCGAACGCCGAGAGGAGCCCGAGGGCGCCCGCGGCGGGCGGCTCGCGGACGAGCCGATCCAGCGCGCAGAGCACGCTCACCGAAGAGAGGTTGCCGTAGCGCTCCAGGCACTGCCAGCTGGTCGCGGTCACGGCCCTCGAGAGACCGACGGCGTCCTCCAGCACCTCGAGGATCCGCCGGCCGCCCGGGTGCACCGCGCCGGTCGTCAGGGCGACCGGGCCCGCGATGCCCCAGCGGGCGCAGGCGCGCGCGAAGAGAGCGGGGAGCTCGAGCTCGGCGAAGCGCACGACGTCGCGCGAGAGCTTGATCTTGAGGCCCGCCTCGTCGACGTCGAAGCCCATGAAGTGCTCGGTGCCCGCGAAGATCTCGCGGATGCTGTCGCGGACGACGATCCGCGGACCGGGGACCGGCACGCCTCGGCCCGCGAGCAGCACCGCCGCCGCGCCATCTCCGAAGATCGCCGCCGAGACGATGTTCTCGTCCGACGTGTCCTCCGGCTGGAACGCCGCCGAGCAGAGCTCGCAGCAGATCACCAGGGCGCGGCTCCGGGGCCGCGCGGCGAGCCACTCGTGCGCGACGCCGATCGCGGCCGCGCCGGCGGCGCAGCCGTGCTGGGTGAGGTTGAGCCGGCGCGCGCCCCGCGGCAGCCTGAGCTCGTCGATCACGAGCGCATCCATCGCCGGGATCTGGAAGCCGGTGCACGAGGCCGTGGCGAGGAGGTCGACCGTCGCGCGCTCCTCGGGCGTCGTGGTGCCGGCGATGGTGCGGCACAGCGCCGACACCTGCTCGCGCACCGCCCTCTTGTAGCGGTCGTTCTTGGCGGCGAAGCTCCTCCCGCGGGCGAGCATCTCGGCCGGCGGCACGGCGAAGTGTCGCTGGGTGACGCCGCTGCGGAGGAAGAGCTGCTTGGCGAGGCCGAGGCGCGCCGCCGGGACCCAGCGCCGGAGCTCCTCGACGAGCTCGGCCTGCGCGTACGCCCGCCCCGGGAACCGGGTCCACGTCCGCTCGATGGTCGTCGTCGATTCGTCGGAGGGGCGGCCGAGGTTGTCCACGAGCAGGGCCCTACAAATCCCGTGCGAGGCCGACGCGGGCCGCGCCGGGCACCGCGGGCGCACGGAGGGTCGTCTGGGGCGGGCGCCGCCGCGCGGCACGCTCGGCCTCCGTCCACGGCATCGGTATTGCAGCGCCCGCCCGCCTGCGATTCGATGCCGTCAACAACGCAACGCCCCGCGCGCGCCGGCTCGCGCCTTCGAGGGACATGAGAGATCTCCGACTTCGCTTTCGCTTCGCCTCGTCGGTCGCCGTCGCGGCCACCCTGCTCGCCGCCGCGACGGCCGGCGCGCAGACGTCGCCGTTCTTCGGTGTCCACGCGAAGAACCTCGAGCGCGTGCACGGCGGGCTCCCGCTCGCGTTCGCGGCTCGTCCCGCGGCCGACGGCTCGCGCCGCGCGCTCGCGCCCGCGGCCGACGCCGCGGTGAGCATCCGCTTCGTCTCGCCGCCCACCACGGCGGATCTGGCGAAGCTCGTCGAGCTCGGCGCCAAGCTCGAGCGCCGGCGCGACGGGAGCGTGCGCGGCCGGCGCTCGTTCGTCCTCGCGCGCGTCACCCCGAAGGCGCTGTCGGCCGTCGCGGCGCTGCCGCGCGTCGAGCGCGTCACGCTGGACGGGTCACCGTTCGGCGCGCCGCGGCCGCTCGACGTCACCGCGAAGGAGATCCAGGCGACCGACGCCTGGGAGACCCGCACGGCCGACGGGACACCGCTCACCGGGCACGGCATCACCATCGGCGACGTCGACTCGGGCATCGACGTCTTTCACCCCCTCTTCTTCCGCGCCGACGGCGGCTACTTCGCCTGGATCGACGTCGACGGCGACGGGTCGTTCCGCCCCGACGTCGACGCGGTCGACCTCGACGGCGACGGCGCCCCGGAGACGGTGCGGGTGCTCAACAGCGCCATCACCAGCTTTTGGAGCGACGAGCCCCAGCTCGGCTCCGAGGACCCGAGCTTCGCCATCGGGCTCGACTGGCTCTACGCCGACGCGAACGGCAGCGGCGCCCGCGAGTACGGCAGGTCGGCGGGCTTCGACGACGCCACGCCCACGTTCGGCGAGCGGCTCCTGGTCGTCGACGACGTGAACCACAACGGCAAGCTCGACGCCGACGAGAAGCTCGTCGCCCTCGGCACGTCGAAGGTCAAGGCCGTGCGCGTGGGCAGCAAGATCTTCCGGCGCGACGAGAACCTCGTCGACGTGCCGGTCGAGGAGTCGTTCGCGCACGGGAGCGGCGCGTCGGGCGTGCTCGCGGGCGGCAACCGCGGGCTCACCAAGCTGGTGGGCATCGCGCCCGACGCCGATCTGGTGATGGCGAGCGAGACGAAGGGCGGCGACGAGCTCGTCATGACCGACTTCTGCGTCGACGAGGGCGCGCGCGTGGTCCTGCACGAGTACGCGCCGTGGCAGGGCTACCACCTCGACGGCTCCAGCGATCTCGAGCAGTACATCGACGACACGGTCGGCGACGGCATCGCGCACGTGAACCCGGCGGGCAACCTCTCCACCTCGCAGAAGCTCTCCAAGCGGATGATCCCGGCCGGCGCCGAGACCGTGCTCACCGTCGCCGCGCCGCCCGACTCGCCCTACGCGCCGTTCGCCTTCCTCGGCATCACGCTGCTCTGGCGCGACACCTCGCGCGACCTGACGGTCGTGCTCGAGGACCCGACCGGCTTCACGATGCAGCTCACCAACACCGGCCCGAGCACCGTCTTCGAGCCCTGGCACGACGGCCTCACCATCTACGCCGAGCGCGACGACTCGACGCGGGGCACGGCGAAGGTCGACATCTACCTCTTCGGCCAGCAGGCCGTGCCGCCGCCGATCCCGCTCGGCGACTACAAGGTCCACGTGACCGATCCGCTGCCCGCCGGGTCGCCGGATCTCGAGCTCATCGGCTGGGTGCAGGACGAGCAGAGCGGCTGGGGCAAGGGCATCTTCTTCCCCGACTTCGTCAGCGAGGATCACCTCATCGGCTACCCGGGCACGGCCGATCACGGGCTCGCGGTCGCGGCGTACACCGGGCACGGCTGGCACGGCGCCACGCCCGGCGAGCGGGCCGACTACTCGGGCCGGGGCCACCGCATCGACGGCGAGGCGATCCTCTCGATCTCCGGCCCCGACGATCCGATCACCGCCGGGTACCGCGACGGCAGCCCGGCCGTGTACTTCCAGTACGGCGGCACTTCGGGCGCGAGCCCCCACGTCGCCGGCGCCGCGGCGCTCCTGATCCAGGCCGATCCGAGCCGGACGGGCGACGACGTGCGGGCGGCCATCCGGCAGGGAGCGCTCGCCGACAGCGTCGTCGGCGCCGCGCCCAACGACGACTTCGGGTACGGCAAGCTCCGCGTCTACGAGAGCCTCTACGGCGAGCCTCCGCCCGGCGGATCGGCGCCCCAGATCACGGTCGCGCCCGCCGCGATCGCCGCCGGCGAGAAGACCACCGTGCCGATCGACGCGAGCGACGCCGAGGACGCGATCGCGGCGCTGACGTTCGAGCTCGATCGCGACTACGACGGGACCTACGAGGAGACGCTCGCCGGACCGAGCTTCGAGGTCGAGAGCCCCGATCTCGGCAGGCGCGTCGCCAAAGTCCGCGTCACCGACTCGACCGGCAAGGAAGCCGCCGCGCTGGCCGTGATCGACGTCGTCGACGCGCCGAAGGCCGGCGGCCCGGCGGGCACGCTCCAGCTCATCGCCGGCGGGGGCGGCGGCTGCGCGACGGCGCCCGGACGAAGCGGGGCGTCGGGCGCCGCGGGCCTGGCGATCGCGGCGCTCAGCCTGCTCCGGCGGCGCGGCGCTCGCCGGCCTCGGTCCCGCTGACGGCTTCACCGCGGCCCCGCGGCGAGCCGGCTCCGGCGTCACCCGAGCGCGCCGGACGAGCCTCGGGCGCGGCGTCGCCGGCCTCGGCGCTCTTCGAGCTCACCCACGAGCCACGCAGGATGGCGCGGTGCGGGAGCAGCACCGCATCGCGGAGCGCCGTCCCCGCCGGCTGGACGAGGAGGAAGTACGCGAGGCAGAGCGCGCCGCCGAGCGTGCTCACCAGCCCGAAGTGCGGCGGGTACAGGGCCACCGCGGTGCAAGCCGCCGCGATCACCGGGACGGCGATCATGAAGAGGACCACGCGGCCCATGTGACGGCCGCAGACGGCGCGGGGATCGACGGTCGAGACGAGGAGCCGCGCGCCGGGGAGCGGGTGGATGGAGAAGCCGTCGCCGCGGCGGACCTCGCCGGCCACGAACACGCGCGCGCCCGGGCCGATGTCGACGGTGACCGTCCGCGAGAAGCCGCGCGCCTTCTTGGCCTCGGCGTAGGCGGCCCCGAGCTCGCCCTCGCCCGGGCAGGCGGCCGCGGCGCGCAGCTCCTCGGCGGGGAGCCACACCTCGGCGTCCGCTGCCGCCGCCACCGCGAGGGTGACGTCGCCCGCCGAGAGCTCGCCGCCCAGGACCTCGCCGCGGTAGGCGCGATCGGCGAAGAGGATGGCGCGGCGGCCGTGGTCGTCGGCGGCCTGGCGGCCGACCTGATCGACGAGACGGCGCGCGAGCGCGCCGGCGCCGTCCGCCACCGAGGCCACGACGCCCTCGACGAGGCCCGCGCCCACCTCGCCCGGGGCGAGCGGACGCATCCACCGGCGCTGCGCGGCGAGCGCCGAGAGCTCCCGTCCCGCGGCCGCCACGACCAGGAGCGTGTTGACCCAGACGATCGCCAGGGCCAGGAGGCCCATCAGCTCATTGGACAGCATCGCGAAAAGCCCCCGCGAACGTCAGGCGCTCGCCGCCTCGGCCTCGGCGCGGCGCACCTCGCGCGAGGCGAGCTCGGTCCCGGCGGCGGCCCGCTCGGCGGCGGCGACGTCGCGGGCCTCGGGCCGCCACGGGCTCGCGAGGTACGTGCGGAGGAGGTAGAGCACCATGCTCGGCTCGTCGAGGCTCGGGTCGATGCGGGGCACCACCTCGCGGCGGTGCTCGCGATCGAGGACCGACCAGTGCAGCCCGGCGCGGTTGTGGTGGATCGTGTGGTAGCCGTTATTGCACATGATCCAGTTGAAGGCGCGGCCGACGAAGTTCCGCGAGTGATTCCACTCGCTTTTGACGTCACACCCGTCGTGCTGGATGAGGTTGATGCGGAGGATGCAGCGCGCGCCGTAGAGCTGCGGGATCACGACGAAGAAGAGCGCGGTCCAGAAGTCGTACGCGAGGAGCGCGCCGGTGAGCCCGAACGCCACGAGGTTCTCGATCAGGTACTGGCGCGAGAACTCCTTCCGGTTCATCACGGCCTTCCAGCGCTGCACCCCGGAGAAGGTGTTCGGCCCCGCCACGTTGGGGAAGTGGACGAGGTTCATCAGGTTCCACTTGAAGCCGACGTGCTCGGGGGCAGCCCAGTCGGGCTGGCCCTCGTCGTCGAAATGGTGGTGGACCAGGTTGTGCGAGGGGATGTTGGCCGACGCGGGGTAGAGCGCGCCGAAGCTGAGCACGCAGCGCCAGGCCATGTTGAGGCGCTTGTCGTGGAAGATGCCCTGGTGCAGGTGGTTGTGGATCACCACCGTGTTCAGGAAGCTGAAGTAGCAAGCCGCGCCGAGGAAGAGCACGTTGCGGCACGCCGGCACGAGCACCATCGACCCGAGGAGCGCGAGGTAGACGGCGACGATCCCGATCTGGCGCCACTCGGCGGGGTGCTTGACCAGCCAGGGCCCGGCCGCGGGCGCGGAGGTTCGCGCAGGAGCTTCCACGAGGCCCGCTCTTATCACCGTCCTCGGCGCCGGACAACGTCCGGGCAGCATCGCCGCGCGCCCGGCAGGCGGCGCCTCGAGGCACCACGAACGCGGAATCGAGAGGGTTGGCCGCCGGCGTGAAGCCCGCTTCGCACCGTCGGAGCCTTGCTGCCCCTCGACGCCGCGGCGTCGTCGCCGCTACGCTCGCCGCGCGAATGCCCGCTTCGTAGACGTTCTCCGAGAAGTAGGATAACAGGCGAAACGTCGCAGGCTGCCGACGGGGGGGATCCAGGAGGCCGTGCTTTGACCGCGATCGTGTCCACGCTGACGTCGCTGCCGTTCACGCAGCTTCGACGCAACCGCTACTTCTACCTCTACTACGACGGCTTCTACGCGGTGCTCTGCCTGGGGCTCATCGCGGCGATGAAGCTCTCGGGGTTCGAGCCGTGGGTGCAGCGCTGGGACGACCGCTTCTGGTTGATCCTCCCGGTCGTCTGCTACGCGCAGATCCTCTGCAGCGTGTTCATCCACAACGCGACCCACAACAACTTCCCGCGCGCCCTGAACCGCATCGTCGGCGAGCTCTGCGGCGTCGTGGTGCTCACCCGGTTCGCGTCCTGGGAGGTCATCCACCAGCGGCACCACCGCTACACCGACGACGTCGAGAAGGACCCGCACCCCGTCGTCTCCGGCTACTGGGCCTTCCTCTTCAAGACGGTGGTCGGCGTCGAGCGCCAGCTGCAGCGCATCTACTTCGAGCTCTACGGCGACACGCCCGAGAACCGCCGGTACGAGAAGGGCCGCGCGTACGTGAGCTACGTGACGAACCTGCTCCTCATCTACACCTGGTTCACCTTCCTCGGCCCCCTCGCCTTCGGGTTCTTCTTCGTCCTCTCGGCGATCGTCGGGTTCCTCCACCTCGTGCACTTCAACTGGAGCACGCACAACGCCTTCTCGCCCGACAAGGACTTCCGGCCCGTGAACCTCAACCACGGCCTCTACAAGCTCGGGAACCACCTCTGCTTCGGCATCTACATGCACGCCAACCACCACAAGCGGGCGAACATCTTCAACCCCGCCAAGATGGTGCCGAGCCTCCCGATCGAGCCCCCGCTCGGCCGACGCGACAAGGCGGCGGCCTAGCTCGTTCGACGACGCCGCCGGAGGAGCCGGTCCTCGCTCCTCGCTGCGGCGGCGCGCGCCCGCTCGGCGTCGCAGACGCGCGCAGGCCCGCGCGCTCGGAGCTCGGCCGCTGCGCCGGGCGGATCACGCCTCGGCGCGGTCTCGTGCGGGAGTCAGGGCGCCGCGGTCGCCTTCGGCGAGGCGGAGCTCTTCGGCGCGGCGGAGCTCTTGGGGGCAGCGGATGCGGCGGGGACCGTCGACACCGCCGGCGCGGCGGACGTCGCCGGCGCGGCGGACGCCGAGGCCGTCGGCGCAGGCTCGGCGGGCGTCGGCGAGGGGGGCGCGGGCGCGGACGCGCTCGGTGACGGCGCCGGCGGAGCCTCGGCCTTCCAGCACTCCGGCTGGGGCGGCGGCGGGAATTGCAGGACGTGCGAGCCGAGATCGCCCTTCTTGGTGACGAGCGGCTCGGTCTTGTAGACCTTCGCAGCGCCGCACTCGTACTGCGCGGCGCCCTTCTCCTCGCGGCCGCCCTCGACCGGCTTGGGGGCGCGCTCGTTCTCGCACTGCCCCCACTCGACCGTGTATTCGGCGTCGGTGTCGCGGAGGAGGATCCGCGTCTTCGTGTCGCTCGGCGTGCGGAGACCGAGGGCGGTGGCGCGCATCACCACCTCGCTGCCCTCCTTGACGGTGATCGTGACGGGGTGGCGCAGCCCGCCGCGGGTCTTGGTCCGCGTGGCGCCGACCTCGAAGTCCGAGCACACCGGCTCGCCCTCGATTGCCGTCGGGACCGGCGGGCCGGCGCACGCCGGCAGGAGCAAGCCGAGGAGGAGCGCGGCGGCGCCGACCGACCGGCCGCGGGCGCGTGGGGAGCGTCCTTGCATCACGGGACGAACACTCGGGGCCTACGGCAACCCTGTCAAGCCTTCGCGGCGAGGCGGGTCCGCCCGAGCTTCAGGATCTTGTCGAAGTGGGCCTTGGACACCGGGACGACGCTGAGGCGCGAGCGCTTCAGGAGCGCGATGTCGGCGAGATCGGGATCGCTCCGGATGATGTCGAGCGACACCGGGTCCTTCAGCGGCGCCACCGGCTCCAGATCGACGACGCTCCAGTCCTCGTCGGCGGCCGTCGGGTCCGGGTAGGCCTCGCGCTGGACGCGGGCGATCCCCACGACGGCCTTGCCCTCGTTCGAGTGGTAGAAGAGGACGAGATCGCCGGCCTTCATGGCGCGCATGCTGTTGCGCGCCTCGAAGTTGCGGACACCGTCCCACACCGTCTTGCCCTCGCGTACGAGCTGGGCGAACGAGTACTTGAACGGCTCGCTCTTCATGAGCCAGTACTGGCGGGGCATGGGGGCCGCTTCATAGCACCCTCGCGCCGCAAGCGGGGCGGAAAGCTGGCGCGCCCCGGGCCTCGCGCCCTCGGCCCAAGCGCGGCCGCTCGTGCCTTTCGTCGGGGCGGCGGAGCGCCTACCCTCGGCTCGACGTGATCGATTTGTTCGATCGCGCCGTCACACTCCTGCCGGGCGGGGCGATGCCCCCCCGATGAGCGACGCGATGACCACACGTGTGGGTGCCACGAGCGACAGGGCCGCGCTGGGCAAGCCGGAGATCCGGCGCCTGCTCCTGGATTTCGTGAAGCGCCGGGTGCCGGCCGCCGACGTGGACGACGTCGTGCAGACGATCCTCGTCGACGCCCTCGCGGCGGCCGAGGTGCCGTCGGATCACGCCGAGCTGCGCAAGTGGGTCGTCGGGATCGCGCGCCACAAGGTCGCCGACTTCCACCGGAAGTCGAAGCGCGAGGCGCCGGTCGAGGCGCCCGAGCCCGAGGCCCCCCCGGCGCCGCTCGAGGCCCGCGAGCTGGTCGGCTGGGCCGAGCGCCAGGCCGCGAAGGCCCCCGGCGCGGCCCGAGGCCCCGCCGGCGAGCGCGACGCGAAGCAGACCCTCGATTGGATGGCGCGCGAGGGCGAGGGCGAGAAGCTCGAGAACATCGCCGCGGACGAGAACGTGCCCGCCGCTCGGGTGCGCCAGCGCGTCTCGCGGCTGCGCCGCTGGATGAAGGAGCGGTGGCTCGCCGAGCTGGCGGCGGTCGCTGCGCTCGCGGTGCTCGCGGTCGTCGCGTGGTGGCTGCTTCGCGGGCCCAAGGAGGCCCCCGAGGCCGAGATCCGGCCGGACCGCCCCGTCCCGTCGGTCGAGCCGGCGCCGCCCGAGCCGACGCCGCTCGAGCAGGCGCAGAAGCTCCGCGCCGAGGCGCTGGGTCTGTGCGAGCAAGAGGAGTGGGACCGGTGCGTCCGCGGGCTCGACGACGCCGCCCGGCTCGATCCTGCAGGCGATCAGGCGCCGGCCGTCGTCGACGCGCGCGCCCGCGCCGCCGCCGCGAAAGAGCTCCAGGCGCCGCCGGACAGCAAGAACGCTCCGACGCCGGAGAAGGAGAAGCTCGCGCCCGAGAGCACGAGCGCCCCAGCCCCGCGGCCCCCGACGACGAGCCGGCCGCCGGCGCCGAAGGCGCCGCCGAACACGACGACGCCCGCCCCCACCAAGCCCGGACCGCCGTCGAAGAAGCAGATGAAGTCCGAGGTCGAGTCGTCGTTCGACTCGTCGATCGAACTCGGCAAGGGCGGCAAGCTGAGCTCGTCGGGCTCGACGCGCTCGTCGTCCGGGGACTTCCCCCAGAAGAAGGGCAAGTAGCGGCGGCGCCCGCTCGCCGGCGCGGCGCGGAGGCTGCACGCCGCCCGCGAGCTCCAGGCGCCGTCCACCACGCCTCGGGATGGCGCGCGCCGGCCGCCATCACCACCACGCGCCGGCGATGGCGTGGGGTCGCGGTCGCCTCGGCCGGCGACGGTGAGCGCATCGGCGATCGAGAGCCTCTCGATCGATCGAGAGGAGCGCTGCGTCGAGAGACGAGGACGCGCCGCGCCAGGGGTCGCGCGTGGAGACGCCTTGGCGATCATCAACCCCGCTACCAGGCCGGCGGGCGCGGCGTTCGACCGGACGGCACGCTGGATTCGTGCCCGATGGGCCGGCGCGACGCGCCGGGCCGCTTTCGGGCTCTACCCCCGGCCCGCATTTGTTCTATACCCAGGCGTTCCGAGAGGTCTCCCTGAGCACGCCGCCGCCGCCCCTCCTCATTCCTCGTCCGCCTGGTGTCCCGCGCGGCATGGGGGCGCCGCGCGATCAGCGCCCCGACGAGCCCCCGCCGCCCTCGCGGGCCAGCTCCGGCTTCTTCCTGTGGCTCGCCGACTTTCAGGTGCGGCGGCCCTGGATCCCCATCGCGGTCGCCGCGCTCTTGACGCTCGTCTCGGTGGGGCTCGCGCTCCGGCTCAAGGTGCTCACGGGGTTCGAGCGTCTGCTCCCGGAGGACCGGCCGAGCGTGCAGGAGCTCGATCGGGTGGCGGCGAAGACCGCCGGCGTCTCGACGCTGTTCGTGGTGCTCGAGGCGAACGACGACGGCAAGCCTCCGCCGACCGAGGCGCTGCGCAAGGCCGCCGACGCCCTGGTCCCCGAGCTCGAGAAGCTCGGGCCGCCCTGGGTGGGCAGCGCCGAGAGCGGCGTCCACGAGGCGTTCCGCTTCCTCTCCCCGCGCGCCGGCTTGTTCGCCGAGCTGCCCAAGCTCGAGAAGCTCCGCGACGACATCGACGCGCGCTTCGAGTACGAGGTGAGCAAGGCGACCGGCACGCTCCTCGACGAGGGCGACGAACCGCCGGAGATCGACGCGAAGGCGCTCCAGAAGAGCTTCGGCGTCACCGAGTCGGACACCGAGCGCTACCCGGACGGGTACTACCAGTCGAAGGACGGCCGGACGGTCGTCGTCGCCATCCGCTCCAAGGTCCTCGGCAGCGACTTCACCCAGGGCACCGAGGCGATCCGGCGCATCCGCGAGGTCGTCGACCGCGTCGACGTGAAGCGGTTCGATCCCTCGATCGGCTACAAGTTCGGCGGCGATCTCCAGACCGGGATCTCGGAGTACACCGCGATCAACAAGGACCTCACCGAGGTCGGCTACTTCGGCGCGGTCCTCATCGCCGGGATCGTCTTCCTCTACTACCTGCGCCTCCGCACGTTGATCACGATGCTGATCACCATCGGCATCGGCGTCGCGTGGACGTTCGGGATGACCGAGCTGATGATCGGCCACTTGAACCTGGCGACCGGGTTCCTGTTCACCATCGTCGCGGGCAACGGCATCAACTTCGGGATCATCTACATGGCGCGCTACCTCGAGGCGCGCCGCAAGGGCCTCCCGCTCGCCTCGGCGGTCCGCATCGCCCACCGCGAGACCTGGCTGCCGACCGCGACGGCCGGCTTCGCCGCCGCGGCCGCGTACGGCTCGCTCCTGATCACCGAGTTCCGCGGCTTCCGCGACTTCGGGCTCATCGGCAGCGTCGGCATGGTGCTCTGCTGGGTGGCGACCTACTGGACGCTCCCGTCGATCCTCGCGGTCATCGAGCGCATCTCTCCGCTGGAGCGCGAGGTCGGCGGCCTCGTCGGGAAGCTCCGCCGCATGACCCAGGGCGGCGTGGCGTTCGGCAAGCCGTTCGCGGCGATCGTCCCCAGGGCGCCGCGGGCGATCACGATCGTGGGCCTCCTCCTCGCGGCCGGCGGCGGCGTGGCGATGGTCCAGTACGTCCGCCGCGATCCGATGGAGTACGACCTCAAGAACCTGCGCAACGACGTGAGCGCGCGGGCCGAGGAGATCCACACCACCCAGACCGCCGAGCAGATCACCGGGTACGTCGGGTCGGACGGGATGGCCATCCTCGTCGAGCGCCCCGAGCAGGTCGCGCCGCTCCGCGACGAGCTCTACAAGAAGCGCGATGCCGCGCCCGAGGGCCAGAAGCCGTTCAAGGCCATCCACGCGCTCCAGGACTTCGTCCCCGAGAAGCAGGCCGAGAAGATCGACGTCCTCAAGGCCATCAAGGACAAGGTCGTCCGCGCCAAGAAGCGCGGCCTCATCAAGGACGAGGACTGGAACAAGATCGACGACTACATCCCGCCCGACGACCTCCGGCCGTTCGCGATCGAGGACCTGCCGCCCGGGGTCGCGCGCGCGTTCACCGAGAGCGACGGGACGCGCGGGCGCATCGTCTACATCAGCCCGGTGACGCCCGAGAGCGTCGACGACGCGCACTACCTCTTCCGCTGGGCGAACTCGTACCGCGAGACGCGCCTTCCGGACGGCAGCACCGTCCTCGGCTCGGGGCGCGCCGTGATCTACGCCGACATGTGGACGGCGATCGTCGCCGACGTCCCGCCCGCCGTCATGTTCTCGCTGGTGGCGACCGTGCTCGTGGTCATCATCGCCTTCCGGGCGGGCCGGCCGGCGCTCGCGGTGATCTCGGCGCTGCTCGTCGGCGCCGCGTGGATGGCGGGCCTCCTCGTCCTCGAGGACATCAAGCTCAACTTCCTGAACTTCATCGCGCTGCCGATCACGTTCGGGATCGGGGTCGACTACGCCGTCAACATCGTGCAGCGCTACGTGCGCGAGGGCGCCGGCGGCGCGCTCACCGCCGTCCGCGAGACGGGCGGCGCGGTCATCCTCTGCAGCTTGACCACCACGCTCGGGTACCTGGCGCTCGTCCGATCGACGAACTACGCCGTGCGCAGCCTCGGGATCGCCGCGGTGCTGGGCGAGATCTGCTGCCTGGCCGCCGCGGTGCTGGTGCTCCCGGCCGGGCTGCTCTGGCTCGACCGAGGACGGGCGCACGGCACCGCGAGCGCCATCTCGATCCACCCGCCCGAGCGCGACGCGGCGGAGTAGAGGTCCGCGTTCGCGCTCGCGATCGGCTCGTCCGGCCGGCGCGCGCGGACGATTGGGCCGTGAGCGAGATCGCTCAGAGGTCCTTGCAGCAGCGGACGCCGGTCGAGTAGTCGAAGTAGTCGAAGTTGTGCCCGGTGATCGTGGAGGCGCACCCGTCCTTCTTCGACCGCGAGAAGAAGCCTCCCACGAAGGTCCCTTCGGGATCGTCGATCCACTCGTCGATGTTGCCGTTCATGTCGGCGATGGCGTCGTCCTCCCAGGGGCTCATGCAGCGCGGCGTGTCGCCGGTGCGGCGGAGGAGCGGCTTGCCGTTCACGCGGACCTGGTTCAGGCGCGGATCGGTGTGGCCGACGCTGGCGTTGCCGTGGAGCACCGCGGCCGGGTGGCCCTCGCGGAAGATGTTGCAGCCGCCCTGCGAGTACTCTTCGCCGTAGGGGAACGGCTGGTCGCGCTCGCCGCGGCAGGCGGTGCGCCACTCGTCGAGGGTGCAGAGGCGCTTGCCCGCGTTCCGGCAGGCGATCGCCGCGACCTCGCCGCTGGTGTAGCCCTGGGGCGTGACGCCGCGCCGCGAGACGGCGCGGGGCTCGAGCTCGCGCGTCTTCTCCCAGGCCGGGAGGATCGGGATCGGCATCTTGCGCGCGTCCTCGTCGCCGGTCTCGAGGCGCTGCTGCGTCCAGAGCTTCTCGACGAACGCGGCCATCTTGCGGGTGGGCGGGTAGTACGGCGACAGCTGCTGGCCGCTCTTCGCGTCGACGAGGATGGCCTCGTAGCGGTCGACGCAGTAGCGCTTCGCGACGCGGACCATGTCGGGCGGGCAGGCTCGAGCTTCGCTCGCGGGCGCCGCGTCCGAGCCCGCGTCCTCGGCGCCGCCCTCCGCACCCGAGACGTCCAGTGCTGCATCGGCGGTGCCCGCGTCCTCGGGGGGCGCGTCGGGGGCGGCGTCGGACGGGCCGGCGTCGGGGCCGCCGCTCGAGGGCCCGCACGCGACGAGGGTCAGCGCGATCGCCGGGATCAGGGCTCGTCGCAGCACGCGGTCAGAACGTACCGCGCACCGCGGCGATCGCCAGCCCGGGCGCGGCGGCGGGCGCGAACGCGAGGCTCGGTCCGGCGCCGCGGGCGCGCGGAGCCGAGGCGGGCCATCCGGAGGTGAGCAGCAGCACCGCGCCTGCGCCGATCCCGGCGACGCCGACGCCGAAGCCGACGGTCGAGACGAGCGCCGCCGACTTCGCGCCGTCGACGAGCGCGCCTCCCTCGGGGGTGCACTCGTAGCGGCCCGCGCGCTCGCGGCAGAGCTCCTCCGAGTCGGCGTGCTTCGACATCGCCACGATCCCCGCCACCACGCCGACGGCGATCCCGGCGGCGCCGACGCCCCCGGCGACGAACCCCCCGAGCCGGCGCGGATCGCTCGACGGCGGGGGCGCATCGACCGACGGCTCGGCAGGCTCCTCGTCGCCGCCCCGCGGAGACGGGAGCGGCCCGCGCGCGGCGCCGAGCGCGGTCGAAGGATCGGCGGGCTCGAGCTGGGGCACGTCGATCGAGAGGTGCTCGCGCTCCTTGATGGTGATCGAGGTGCGCCACGGCTTGCGCGCGGTGGCCCGCACCTCGAACGTGTGGGTGCCGGGGTCGAGCCGCGCGTCGCCGCCGATCTGCGCGGGCGGCAGGCGCCGGCCGTCGCGGAGGACCTCGAGGCCGGCCTCGCCGAGGGCGAAGCGCAGGCGCACGGTGGGCAGGCGCGGCTCGAGCGCGGCGGCGCGCGAGCGCGCGTACCTCTCGCGATCGTCCCCGGCGCGGCGGGCGCGGGCGGCCGTCTCGACGTACTCGTCGTGCGCCGTCGCGAGCAGGCCGCGCTGCTCGTGGCAGGCCGCGAGCAGCCCGAGCGTGCCGATGCTCGGATCGATGCGCTCGCTCTCGGCGAGATCGTGGCAGGCCTCTTCGAGCTTGCCGGCGTCGAAGAGGCGCTTGCCCGCCTGGAAGAGCGCGTCGGCGCGCGAGGCGCTCGCCGGCGTCGAGCGCGGCGCGGTCTGCGCGCGCGCCCCTCGGGCGTCGAGCGCGAGGGCGATCGTGAGCACCGCGGCGCCCACCGCGAGGCGTCTACTTGCGCTTGCCACCGAAGACCTCGCTCGCGCCCGGATCGGTGCGCCGCGGGGTCCGGGCCGGCGGCCGCCTCGGCGGCGGCGTGGCCGTCGTCGCGGTGGTCGCGGCGGATGCCGTCGCCGGCGGCGGCGCCGCGGCGGACGCGCTCGCCGAAGGCGCACCCGATGCGGACGCGGGCGGCGCGGCGCTCTCCACCGGCGCGGCCGGCAGCACGGCGGGCAGCTCGGTCGGGCTCGTCACCGGCTGGACCTCGCCCGCAGGTGCCGCCTTGCCGCCTCGGACGAGAACGACCACCGCCACGGCGAGCCACACCACCGCGACGGCCGCGCCCACGCCGAGGAGGAGCATCTTGCTCCTGGGCTTGCGCCGCAGATCGAGCCAGCTGCTGGTGAGCGGGGCGTGCGTCGCGGGCGATCGGAGCACGGGCCGCGCCGGATCGGCCGCCCTCGCAGGGAACATCGCGATCGCGCTCGGCGCGGCGGCGCGCGCGGCCAGCTCGGCGGGAGCGGTGGCGGTCGCCGCGTCGGGCGCGGCCGCGCTCCTGGACTGGGGCACGGCGGCGAGGATCGCGGCGATCGCCGACGCCTGAGGGCCGGCGTTGACCCCGCCGTAGGGCCCGATCGCGGCGGCGAACCCGGCGAGATCCGGGAAGCGGTCCTCGGGCCGCTTCGCCATCGCCCGAGCGAGCGCCGCGCTCAGCCCGTGAGGCACCTCGGGGCGGAGCTCGGACGCCATCGGCGGCGGTTTGGTCGCGATGATCACCGCGAGCGCCGTCACGGTGTCCGCCTCGAACGGCGGCGACGCCGTGAGCAGCTCGAAGAGCACCATGGCGAGCGCGTGCTGGTCGCTGCGCGCGTCGACGTGCTTGGCCGACTGAATCTGCTCCGGCGACATGTACTGCGGCGTACCGAAGTTGGAGGTGGTCTGCGTGAGCGCGTGGCTCGCCTTGTCGACGGCCGCCTTGGAGAGGCCGAAGTCGAGGACCTTGACCACCGGCGCGCCGTCGCGGCGCCGCGTGAGGAACAGGTTCGCGGGCTTGAGATCCCGGTGGACGAGGCCGACGGCGTGCGCCTCGGCGACGCCCTCGCAGGCTTGGAGAACCAGGTCGACCGCCTCGACGATGGGGAGGGGCCCGCGGGCGTGGAGCTCGTGCGCCAGGTCGCGCCCGACCAGGAGCTCCATCACGAGGTAGGGGGTGCCGTCCTGGCTCTGCCCCACGTCGGTGACGCGGGCGATGTGCTCCGGCGGGAGCTGGGCCGCGATCTGCGCCTCGCGGAGGAAGCGCGCCACCACCTCCTGGGAACGGGCCGCGTTCCCGCGCAGCAGCTTGACCGCGACGCGCTGGCCCAGCGCGAGGTGGGTCGCCTCGAGGACGACGGCCATCCCCCCTTCGCCGAGCGCCCGCTCGACGCGATACTTCCCGACGAGCACGGTGCCGGGCTGGGGGATGCCGGGGTTCTGGTCCAAAGGCAGCCAATCGTACCCCAAGCGCCCTCGGGGGCGGAGCTTTCGGAGCACGCCCCGCTGCGGAGAGAGCCGCTCGAATCGGCCGCGTTTTTGTTGTGGGTGACCGTGGTGCGATGGAGGTCGAGCGTCGACACGCGGCACGTCGAGGTCGCGCGCGCACCACGGCATGTGGGGCGCGATGATCGTCCCTGTCGATCGACGAGCTCGAGCAGGCCCCCGCCCTGTTCGCGATGGCGCGTCCTCGACGAGGTCCGCGCCCCGATGGCGTGAGCGCGGTCACGTCCAGGGGACGAGCTCGCGCGCGAGCCGTTCGCGCGCGCCCGCGCGGTCGAGCTTGTCGGCGGTGATCACCGGCAGCGCGCGCGGGAAGCAGACCAGGCGCGGGCGCTTGTGCGGCGCGAGGCGCCCGCGCAACGCGGCGAGCAGGGCGGCAGGGTCGGCGGGCCGGGCGGGGTCGAGCTCGATGGCGGCGGCGACCCGCTGGCCCCAGACCGGATCCGGGACGCCGAACACCAGCGCTCGCGCCACGCCGCCGAGCGCCTCGATCGCCTGCTCGACCTCGACCGGGTAGACGTTCTCGCCCCCGGTCACGACGAGATCGGTCCGGCGCGCGTGCACGTGGAGCTCGCCGGCGGCGTCGAGCGCGCCGAGATCGCCGGTGTCGAGCCACGCGCCCGGCGCGAGCGGCTCGCGCCCGAGGTAGCCGCGCATCCGCGTGGGCCCGCGGACGCGGACCTTGCCGGTGACGCCGGCGGAGACCGGCTCGCCGTCGTCGTCGGTGATCGAGACCTCGACGCCGCGGAGGGGCTTGCCGGCGCCGGCGCGCGCCCGCGGAGGTCCGTCGCCGGGGATCTGGCAGGTCACCTGCGAGCAAGCCTCGGTGAGGCCGTAGGTCGCGAGCGCGCGGACGCCGCGCGCCGCGCACTCCTCCATGATCGCGAGCGGGGCCGCGGCGCCGCCCACGAGGATCGCCCGCAGACGCGCCAGGGCCCCGCGTCGGTCCTCGGCGAGGAGCCGCTTCAGCATCGTGGGCACGACGGAGAGCAGCGTGGCGCGCTGCGCCTCGACCGCCTCGAGGACGGCGGGAGCGTCGAAGCGGGGCTCGAGCACCACGGCGCGGCGCGCGACGAGGCTGCGCGTCACGATCGAGAGCCCGCCGGCGTGGCAGAGCGGCATGCAGAGCAGCCAGCGATCGTCGCCGCGCCAGCCGAGGTTGTGCGCGCTCGCGGCCGCGCTCGCCACGAACGCCGACCGCGGCAGGACGGCGCCCTTGGGCCGCCCGGAGGTCCCCGAGGTGTAGAGGATCGCGAGCGGCGCCTCGGGCGGCGGCGGGGCGCGGCGCCCGAGGCGGCGCGGCGGCGAAGCAGCCTCGAGCGCGTCGAGGTCCGCGTCCTCGAGCACCCGCGCAGGCGCGGCGTCCTCGACGAGCACGGCGATCTCGGCGGGCGTCAGGCCCGGGTGGATCGGGACGAACGGGACGCCCAGCTCGACGAGCGCGAGCATCGCGGTCACCGTCGCGGGCCGGCTCGAGGCGCGGAGCGCGACGGGAGCGCCGGGCGGCAGCGCCCAGGCCTCGATCGCGCCGGCGACGCGGTCGACCCGCGCCGCGAGATCGGCGTAGCTGAGGACGCCGTCGCGGCGGACGAGCGCGTCGCGCCCGGGCGCCTCGGCGGCGGCGGCGAGGACGCTGAGCTCCGTGCCGCCGGCGAGCTCGCTCACGGCGCGCCCTCGGTCGGCGGTTCGGGCGCGATCGGCGCGAGCCCGAGCCCGGCGCGGCCGGACGGCGCGACGCTGGCGCCGCCGGGCGCGATCTGCGGCACGTCGGCCCGCGGCCAAGCGCCCAGGCCGGCGTGCCGATTCAGCCCCGCCGCCGCGGCGGACGGGAGCGACAGCAAGAGCTCCGCGGCCGCGGCGAGCGCCACCGGGCCGTCGAAGAGGTGGGTGATCACGACCGCCCTGCCCTGCGCGCCGGCGGCGAGCGCGAGCCGCCGCGCGGCCGAGAGGCCGAGCAAGGCCGGCTTCAGGACCACCGCGACGCACCCGGGCGCTTCGATCAAGCGTGCGGCGAGATCGGGCGAGCGCGCCAGCGACTCGTCGGCGGCCCAGCCGATCGCGGCGCGCCCCAGCTCCGCGAGCGCGGCGCCTGCGCACGGCTCCTCGATCCAGGCCGGCCCGAGCGGCGCGAGGCGCGCGAGGTGCCGGCGCGCCTGCTCGAGGTCCCACGCGCCGTTCGCGTCGAGCCGCAAGGCGACCGCGTCCCCCAGCTCGGCGCGCAGGCTCTCCAGGGCGGCGAGCTCGCGCTCGAAAGCACCGGCAGCGCCGACCTTGACCTTGAGCGCGGCGATCCCGCGCGCCGCGATGGCCCGGGCGCTCGACTCCAGCTCGGGGTCGAGCGCAGCGCCGGCGAGCCCCGCCAGCGGGACCGTGGCG
This sequence comes from uncultured Polyangiaceae bacterium, assembly GCA_964372055.1. GTDB lineage: Bacteria > Myxococcota_A > Polyangia > Polyangiales > Polyangiaceae > CAYJPW01. The sequence continues at coordinate 30,647 of CAYJPW010000068.1, read as the reverse complement.
CCCGCCGGCAGCGGCGCGCCTCGGAGCAGCGCAGAGACCGACTGCCCCGAGCGCTGCCCGGCGAGATCGAGGAGCGCCGTCTCGATCGCGAACGTGGCAGCCGGGACGAGGCCCAGCGCGCGAACCGCAGGCGCGAGCGCTCGCTCGGCCGCGATCGCGGCCCCCGCGTCGTCTTCCCCGACGTCGGCCAGCCGCTCGTGCACCGCGGCGAGGGCGCGCTCGCAGGCGTCGATGTCGTCCGGCGAGTAGCCGGGCAGCGGCGAGGCCTCGCCCTGACCGACGCGCCCGTCCTCGTCGACGAGCCGGAGCAGGAGGCCGGCGCGGCGGTCCCAGGCGAGGCGCCCGGTCGCGTGGCGTGCCGCGCCCTCGAACCGGAGCGTCCTCGAGGCGACCACACGCATCGGCCGACCTCTAGCGCACCGAACAGGTTGGAAGCCGAGCCGATTCGCGGGAGTTCGAGCGCGAGGCGCGCGCCCGAGGAGCGAGCACCACAAGACGACTCCCGGGAATCTGAGGAGCGGAGCGACGAGGCCGCGTGGATCGTTCCGAAATCGCGCGCATATGCCGGGAATTCGACATGATCGGTGCTCTAGAGCGAGAGCCCGGCCGCGAAGAGCACGCCGAACGCGAGGAGGAGACGCGCGGTGCCCGCGAGGCAGGCGTTGAGCTCCGGGCCGGACTCGCGGCGCGCGAGCGTGGAGGCGAGCCTCACCGCGAGGGGGGCCGTGGCGAGCGGCAGGAGCGCCCACGGGGAGCCCATCCGCGCGGCGACGAGGCTCGGCGGGACCGCGTAGGCGAGCGCCACCAGCGCGACGTACTCGCCGACGCCGAAGCGCCGGCCCAGCCGGACCACGAGCGTGCGCTTGCCGGCCCCGACGTCGGTCCGGTGATCGCGGACGTTGTTGACGACCAGGACCGCGGTGGCCAGAGCACCCACCGGGAGCGAGGCGACGACGGCGACGGGCGGGACCAGGCCGAGCTGCACGAACGCCGTGCCGCACACCGCGACGAGCCCGAAGAAGACGAAGACGAAGAGGTCGCCGAGGCCCTTGTACCCGAGCGGCCACGGCCCGCCGGTGTAGGCGACGCCCGAGGCGATCGCCGCGAGCCCGACGATCGCGATCGGAAGACCGCCGACCGCGACGAGGTAGACGCCGACGAGCGCGGCGAGCGCGAAGCTCGCCACCATGCCGGCGCGCACCTCGGCGGGCGTGAGCAGCCCCGCCTGCGCCGCGCGCACCGGCCCGATCCTCTCGGCCGTGTCGGCGCCCTTCTCGAAGTCGAAGACGTCGTTGGCGAGGTTCGTCCCGATCTGGATCAAGAGCGCGCCGGCGAGCGCGGCGATCGCCGGCCCCGCCCTGAGCCCGCCCTGCGCGCGCGCGATCGCCGTGCCGATGAGCACCGGGACGGCGCCCACGCCGAGCGTCGCCGGGCGGACGGCGACGAGCCAGGCGCGCGCCGATCCGGGGCGCACCGCGGGCGCCGAGGCCGCCGGCGCGCTCACGGCAGCCTGCGGAAGCGGCTGAAGTTCGGCTTGCGCTTCTCGAGGAAGGCGTTCTTCCCCTCCTTGCCCTCCTCGGTCATGTAGAAGAGCAAGGTCGCGTTGCCGGCGAGCTCCTGCAACCCTGCCTGGCCGTCGCAGTCGGCGTTGAACGCCGACTTGAGCAAGCGGATCGCCATCGGGCTGTTGGCGAGGATCTCGCGGCACCAGCGCACCGTCTCGCGCTCGAGGTCGGCGAGCGGGACGACGGCGTTGACGAGCCCCATCGCCAGCGCCTGGCTCGCATCGTACTGGCGGCACAAATACCAGATCTCTCGCGCCTTCTTCTGGCCGACGATGCGCGCCATGTACGAGGCGCCGTAGCCGCCGTCGAAGCTGCCCACCTTGGGGCCGGTCTGGCCGAAGCGGGCGTTGTCGGCGGCGATGGTCAGATCGCAGACGAGGTGGAGGACGTGGCCGCCGCCGATGGCGTAGCCGGCGACCATCGCCACCACGGGCTTGGGGAGCGTCCGGATCTGGCGCTGCAGGTCGAGGACGTTGAGGCGGGGGATGCCGTCGGCGCCGACGTAGCCGCCGTCGCCGCGCACGCGCTGGTCGCCGCCGGCGCAGAAGGCGTCGGGCCCCTCGCCGGTGAGGATCACGACGCCGACCTCGGCGTCGTCGCGCGCGTCGCCGAAGGCGCGGATCATCTCGGTCACCGTCTTCGGCCGGAAGGCGTTGCGCACCTCGGGCCGGCAGATGGTCACCTTGGCCATGCCCTCCGCCTTCTCGTAGCGGATGTCCTCGTAGCCCCCGACGCTCTTCCAGCTCATCTCAGCCATGATCCCTCTCCTCGGTCCGGGCGGGCCGTCGGGCCTCGCCGATGACGGCGGCGAGCGCCGCCGGCGCCTCGAGCGCCACGTTGTGCCCGACGTCCTCGATGATCCGTGCCCGCGCCCTTGGCGCCTCGCGGGCGATCGCGGCCGCGATCGCCGCGTACTTCGCGTCGCGCGCGCCGGCGACGGCGACGAGCGGAACCTGGCAGCGCGCCGGATCGAGGCGCGGCATCCGCCCGAGCCCGAGGGTGCAGAGCGCCCAGGCGAGCCCCGCCTCGGTGTGCGCCAGGCGCTCGCGTCGCACGGCCGCGCGCGAGGCCGCGTCGAGCTCGCGCTGGGTGGCGAAGAGCGGCCGCTCCTCCCACCCGTCGACGAACGCCGGCAGCCCGGCCGCGAGGAGCCGATCCGCGTCGGCGTCGTCCGCGGCGGCGCGGGCGCGTCGCTCGGCGTCGTCGGCGAGGCCCGCGCTGGCGCCGATCACGATCACGCTGTTGAAGCGCGACGGGTGGAGGGCGGCCATGGCGAGCGCGAGGCGGCCGCCCATCGAGTAGCCGACGAGCACCGACGGCTCGTCGAACGGGATCGCGCGCGTCATCGCCTCGGCGATCTCGAGGAACGAGACGCCGTCCGGGACCCACGGCTCACGGCCGTGGCCCGGCAGCACGCCGAGCGCGACGCGGCGGGGGCTCGCGGTGGCGGCGCCCAGGGCCTTCCGGTGCGGGGCCGCGGCGCCCTCGAGGCGCTCGACGACGGTGCGCCACGTGGCCGGCGTGCCGAGGAAGCCGTGCAGCGCGACGATCGGCGCGAGCTCGCCGCGCGCCGACCGACGCGACGCGGCTGCACCCGACGGCGCGCTCGCCTCGATCTCGTAGCGCATCACGCCTCCCCCAGGCTCTCGCGCACGCGCGCCCGGAGCTCACGCCGGCGCGCGACGGCGTCGTGCGGCGGGACGACCGCCTCGACGAGCGTGCAGCCGCCCTGCGCCAGCGCGCGGCGGAGCGCGCCGGCGAGCGCCGCGCGATCGGTGACGCGCGCGTAGGCGACGCCGAAGCTCGCGGCGGCGCCCTCGAACGCGATGCCCTGCGGCGTCGTGAAATGCGCCTCCAGCGCGCCGGCGAGCTCGGGGCGCTTTGCGATCGGCAGCTCCTCGAAGATCCGCCCGCCGTCGTTCTGGACGACGACGATCACGAGCGGTCGCCGGCTCCGGCGCGCCGCGGCGAGCCCGCCGAGATCGTGGACCGCCGCGAGATCGCCGGCGTAGAGCGCCACCGGCCCGCTCGCCGCGCTCGCGGCACCGGCCGCGCCCGAGACGAGGCCGTCGATCCCGTTGGCGCCGCGCTGGTGGAGCACGCGGAGCGACCGCGCCGACGCCGGCGCGTAGAGGTCCAGGTCGCGGATGGGCATGCTGTTGCCGACCGCGAGCACGGCGCCGTCGCCGAGCGCGGCCACCACGTCGTGCGCGATGGCGCCCTCGGTGAGCGCGCCGCCCCCCAGCTCGGTCGCGACCGCGTCGCGCACCGCCGACGCCGCGCGCGCGAACGCGGCCAGCCACTCCGGATCCGACGGCTCGCGCCGTGCGCCGAGGGCAGCGCCCACGCGGCGAAGCGTCTCGTAGGGATCGGCGTGGACCATGGCGGCCGCGGTCCCGGCCGGATCGCTCCAGCCGTGCCGCGAGAGCACGAAACGGGGAACGCGCGGGTGCTCGTCGAGCAGGGCCGCGTAGCTCGACGAGGTCGGCGCGGCGCCGAGCTCGACGATCAGATCCGGCGCGCGCCTCGCGAACGACGGCGAGCGCAGGACGGCGTCGAAGCCCGGGCACCACGCCGCCGCGCCCGGATCGACGCCGAAGGCGAGCTGGCTCGTCGCCTCGGCGAGCACCGGGAAGCCGGCCTGCCGCGCGAACGATCCCACCGCGCGCCGCGCTGCCGCGAGATCGCCGTGCGCCGGCGCGGGGCCGCACACGACCAGACCCCGACGCGCCCGCGCCACGGCGGCGGCGAGCTCGGCGACCGCGCGATCGTCGGGCGCGTCCTCGGCGCCGTAGGTGCGAGGCGGCCCCGCCGCGAGCAGCGCGTCGATCTCGGATCGCCAGGGCTCCGGGCCCGCCCCATCGACGGGCTCGAGCGGCTTGCGGAAGCGCGCGTTGACGTGGACCGGGCCGGGCGTGGGCCAGCGCGCCCGGTGCGCCGCCTGCGCCGCGATCCTCGAGACCGCGCGGAGCGCCGCGGGCGAGGCGTCGGGCAGCCCCAGCTCGGCGGCGTGGCGCACGTGCCCGCCGAAGAGCTTCACCTGATCGATCGTCTGCGGCGCGCCGGCGTCCGAAGCCTCGAAGGGCCGATCGGCCGAGACGACCACGAGCGGCAGGAACGCCTGCGAGGCCTCGATGACCGCGGGCAGGTAGTGGGCCGGCGCGGTGCCCGAGGTGCAGACGAGCGCCGTCGGCTCGCCGGTGAGGCGCGCCTGCCCGAGCGCGAAGAACGCGGCCGAGCGCTCGTCGACGACGTCGAAGCACTCGATCGCAGGCTCGGCGGCGGCCGCGAGGACCAGCGGCGTCGAGCGCGATCCGGGGCTCAGCACCGCGCGCCTCACCCCGGAGGCCGCGAGCGCCGAGAAGAAGAGCCGCGCCCAGGCGAGGTGGAGGTTCGAGGCGCTCACGCCGCCCCCAGCGCGGCCAGCATCGCCGCCTGCTTCACCGCGGTCTCGGCGTACTCGAGCCGCGGGTCCGACCCGAGGACGATGCCGGCCCCGGCGTAGAGCCAGGCGCGGTCGCCCGCGACCAGCGCCGACCGGATCGCGACCGCGAAGGCGCCGTCGCCCGCGCCGTCGATCCAGCCCACGGGCGACGCGTACCAGCCGCGCGGCGCCGGCTCGTGCGCCGTGATCCACGCCATCGCGCGATCGCGCGGCAGGCCGCTGACCGCCGGCGTCGGGTGCAGCGCCTCGAGCACGCGGAGCACGTGGAGCGGCCGCGCCAGCGTCCCGCGAACGGGGGTCGAGAGGTGGTGCACGCTCCGCAGCGTGCGGACGCACGGGACGGAGCCGACATCGAGCCGCTCGCAGAGCGGCTCGAGCGCGGCGCGGATGCCGCGGACGACGATCTCCTGCTCCCGGCGATCCTTGTCGCTGCCGAGGAGCGCCGCCGCGCCCTCGCCGCCGTCGCCTTCGCGCCGCGGCGCCGAGCCCGCCAGCGCCTCGGTCTCGATGGCGAGGCCGTGCTTGACCACCAGCCGCTCCGGGCTCGCCCCGAGGAAGACGGCGTCGCCGCGCTGCAGGGCGAACTCGGCGCAGCCGGGCTGCGATCCGGCGAGGCGCGCGAGCACCTCGCCGAGATCGATCGGCTCGCGGGCCCAGAGCCGGGTCTGGCGCGCCGCCACCACCTTGTCGAGCTCGCGGGCGCGGATGCGCGCCAGCGCGTCGGTGACGAGCGCCTCCCAGCTGCGCGCGCTCATGGGCTCGAGCGACCGCAGCGGCGGATCGCGCTCGGGCTCGAGCGACCGCAGCGGCGGATCGCGCTCGGGCTCGAGCGACCGCAGCGGC
>CAYJPW010000068.1:0-24694 GCA_964372055.1 uncultured Polyangiaceae bacterium | reverse complement strand
GGATCGCGCTCGGGCTCGCGGCCGGCGCCGCCGGCCGCGCCGGGCGCGCCGCCGATCGCGCGGGCGGCGCGCTCGAGCGCGCCCATCACCGCGGCCGCTTCGTCGGCGAGCGCGGCGCCGAGCTCGCCTGCGCGCACCGCGAGGCGCACGAACGCCGCGCCGCCCCGCCGGGCGTAGAGCCAGCGCGGGAGGGTGAAGCTCGCGTCGCCGAACCCGGCCCAGGGCGCCTCGCTCGCATCGCGCGCGGACGCCTCGCGCCGCGGCTGGAACGCGACGCCGCCGAAGAGGCGCGGCGGCGGCAGCGCGAGCCCTCCGTCGTCGACGGCGAGGGCGCCGAGCGCGCGGCCGGCGCGCGCCTCGAGCTCGGAGACGCGACCGGCGCCGGTCGCTGCGATGCGCAACGCCTCGCCGCGCCCGGCGATCGCCCACGAGCCCGGCCCTTCGAGCGCGGTCGCGTCCCAGAGCAGCCGCTCGCCGCCGAGCCCGGCGTCGAGGAGCGCGCGCACGTCGGCGATCGGCGCCTCGGCCGCGAGCACGAGCACGCGGGCACGGTCTCCGGCGGGCTCCGCCCGGAGCGCGTCGATCAGCGCCGCGAACGATCGGCCCATGTCACGGCGCCTCCCCGACGCCCGCGGCGCGCCGCGGCTCGGCCACGTAGAGGTGGGCGACGCCGAACGTCAGCGGCACGGCTTCGAGCACGTCGAGGCCCGCCGCGCGCATCCGCTCGGCGAACGCCTCGGCGGGCGGGAACGCCGCGATCGATCGCTGCAGGTACCGGTACTCCGACGCCCCCGAGAGCATGGCGCCGAGCGCCGGCACGACGGAGTGCACGTGGAAGCGCGCCAGCGCCCCCATCACGCCGCCGCGCGGCTCGGAGAGCTCGAGGACGACGACGCGCCCGCGCGGCCGCGTCACCCGCGCCATCTCGCGGAGCGCGGCGTCGCGGTCCGGCACGTTGCGGATGCCGAAGGCGATCGAGACGCCGTCGAAGGAGGCGTCCTCGAAGCGGAGCCGCTCGGCGTCGCCGTCCTCGAGCGTCACCCGGTCTTCGAGGCCTGCTCCGGCGAGCTTGCGGCGCCCGACCTCCAGCATGCGCCGCGACGGATCGACGCCGACGACGTGGGCCTCGGGGTAGTGCCGCGCGATCTGGATCGCGAGATCGGCGGTCCCGGTCGCGAGATCGAGGGCGCGCCCGCCGGCCGGGAGCGCGAGCGCGCGGACGGTGCGGCGCCGCCAGCCCTGGTCGACGCCGAGCGACAGGATGCGGTTGAGCAGATCGTAGCGTTCGGCGATGGCGTCGAACATCGCGCCGCTGCCCGCACGCGGCGCCGCGCCGACCTCGTGCGGCGCGCTCACGGCGCGCCCCCGGCGCGGAGCGCCCTCCGGGGCACGGCGGCGGCCTCCACCGCCGGCGCGCGCAGCGGATCGTCGCCCGGCGCCTGGGCCTGGTGCTTGCGGTGGTGGAGGCGCATGTGCCCCTTCTGGATGCCCTCGCCGGCGAGCGCGCGGAGGGCCGCGAGGTTCGAGGCGAGGCCGACGGAGGCGAGCAGGATCGCGAGCTCGGCGGCGCCGCCGACGCGCGCGAGCTGGAAGGCGGCCCGGACGCCGGCGTGGGCGCGGGTCGATCCGCCGACGGTCCCCACGGCGAGCGGCAGCTCGGCGAAGCCCGCGAGCCCCGAGGCCGTGCGTCTCCAGGTGCTCAGCGGGCGATAGCCACCGCCGTCGTGGCGCCCGATCGCGGCCCAGCCGTGCGCCGCAGCCTCGAGCGAGCGCCAGTCCTGCCCGAGCGCCACCGCGGCGGCGTCGAGCCCGTTCATGAAGCCCTTGTTGTGCGTCACGGCGCGGTACGGATCGAGCTCGGCGAACCGGCTCGCCCGGGCGATGCCGTCGGCCACGTCGGCGCCCCCGACGGCCGCCTCGGTCACCTCGGCGCGAACGCGGACCAGCCGCCTCGCCGGGAGGTTCGAGAGGATCCGCAGACCGACGGCGCCGCCGAGCGCGTGCCCGACCACGGGCGCGACCGCCTCGGCGACCGTGTCGACGAGGTTCGCGCCCATCGCGTCGCCGACGTCGACGTAGACGTGGACCACGACGACGCCCTCGCCCTCGTCGAGGACGCGGAGCTCGAGATCACGGCAGCCGCCGCCGCGCTCGACCATGCGCGGGATCGACGCGTCCCCGGCCGCGAGCACCGCCTGGCGCACGGCGCCGAGGCGCGCCGCCGCGCCAGGCGCGTCGGGCACGCCGTCGAGCTGCACCTGCGCGGTCATGATGGAGGGATCGGCCTCGCCGGTGAATCCGCCCGACTCGCGCACCATCCTCGCGGCGTTCGACGCCGCGGCGACGACGCTCGGCTCTTCCACGGCCATGGGGACCAGGTGATCCCGCCCGTCGACGCGGAAGTTGAGCGCCACCGAGAGCGGGAGCCCGTGGACGGCGATGACGTTCTCGCTCATCCGATCTGCGACGGAGACGTCGAGCCCGCCGCCCGAGGCGAGGTGGCCCCGCGCCTCGGCGTCGATGACCGCGGCGGCCTCGAGCGCGCCGAGGCGCGCCGGGACGCTCCGCTTGTAGAAGCCGCTGATCCGGCTCGTCAGCTCGCGCGTCACGACGCACCTCCTACGAGCTCGTCGAGCCGCGGCGCGTGCGCGGGGCGCGGCGGCGCCTCGACGCGCGCTCCGGCCGAGAGCGCCTCCAGCGCCGCGCCGAGCTCCGCCGGCGGCATCGCCTGGGGCCCGTCGGAGAGCGCGCACCCCGGATCGTCGTGCGTCTCGATCATCACCCCGGCGGCGCCGGCGGCGAGCGCGGCGCGCGCGAGCGGGAGGACGAGATCGCGCCGGCCGGCGCCGTGCGAAGGATCGACGATGACCGGGAGCCTGCGGACGTGCGCGAGCAGCGCGACGGCGCCGAGATCGAGGAGGTTCCGGGTGGAGTCGTCGAAGCTGCGGATGCCGCGCTCGCAGAAGATGACGCCGCCCGCCCCGTGCGTGAGCAGGTACTCGCCGGCGAGCAGCCACTCCTCGATCGTCGCGGCCATGGCGCGCTTGAGGAGCACCGGCCGGCCCGTCCGCCCCACCGCCTTGAGCAGGGCGTAGTTGTGCATGTTGCGCGAGCCGATCTGGACGAGATCGGCGTGCTCGGCGACGAGCGGCGCGTCGGCCTCGGAGAGGGCCTCGGTGACGACGCGCATCCCGTGGGCGTCGGCGGCGCGGCGCAGCCAGCGCAGCGCCGGCTCGCCGTGGCCCTGGAAGGCGTAGGGCGAGCTGCGCGGCTTGAACGCCCCGCCGCGGAGGAAGCCGACGCCGCGAGGCGCGAGCAGGCCCGCGAGCCTCTGGATCTGCGCCTCGGACTCGACGCTGCACGGGCCGCACATGAACACCGGCCGCTCGCCGGCGCCGATAAGCGCGCCGCGCACGGCGATGGCGCGCGGCTGCGCGTCGACGCGAGGATGCGCCGAGGCGCCGACCGAGACCGCGGCGACGCCGGGCAGGCGCCCGATCTCCATGGGGTCGGCGTACGGCGACGCGGCGGAGATGACGAGGTGGGTGCGCCCGTCGGGCGCGCTGGTCTCGACGGCGACGATCCATTGTCCGCGGGCGGCGAGCTCGCGCTTGACGGCGTCGCGATCGGCGGAGGGCTCGAGGGAGACGATCATGATGTCCTCACTTCTTCCGGGCGAGCGAGGCCACGGCGATGCTCTCGAGGGCTTCCCGGCCGCGGCCCGGCGGCAGGGGCCCGAGGGCGGCGACCGCCTCGTCGCAGAGGCGCCGGGCCAGCGCCAGGCTGTCGTCCTTCGCGCCCGTGGCCCGGATCGCGGCCGCCGTCTTGCGCTGCAGGGCGAGCTCGACCACGTCGGCGGCGCACGCCTCGCGCAGCGCCTCGGCGAGATCGGGATCGCGCTCGACCGCGAGGAGGAGCGGGTACGTCATCTTCCCCTCGCGCAGATCGGCGAAGAGCGACTTGCCGACGACCTCGGCCTCGCCCGAGACGTCGAGCACGTCGTCGACGATCTGGAAGGCGACGCCGAGCCGACGGCCGTACACCTCGAGCGCGTCGCATGCTGGGCCGGCGACCTTGCCCGCGCGGGCGCCGGCGAACATCGCCCACTGGAAGAGCGACGCCGTCTTGCCCTCGACGACCCGGAAGTACTGCTCGACGTCGCCCGAGACGCGGCCGCGCGCGGCGAGCTGGAGCGCCTCGGCCTCGAGCATCGACTTGAGCACGACGAGCATCCGGTCGAGCACGTCGGGGACGCCGGCCGCGCGCACTCGCCCGAGCGCCTCGACGAGGAGCCAGTCGCCGGCGAAGATCGAGGCCGCGTTGCCGTAGAGGACGCGGGCCGCCGGCGCGCCCCGGCGGACGTCGCCGACGTCGACCACGTCGTCGTGGAGGAGCGTCGCGGCGTGGACGAGCTCGACGGCCACCGCGAGCTCGCGCGCCGCCGGGCCGAAGCCCTGGCCGAGGCGCGCGGCGACGGCGACGCAGGTGGGGCGCAGGCGCTTGCCGGGCAGCGCGAGCAGGTGCCGGGCGCTGTCGTGCATCGGGGTGTCGCGCCGATCGATGCGGGCCAGCGCCTCCTCGACCTCGCGCAGATCGGCGTCGATCCAGCGCCGGAGCTCGGCGATGCGGGAGGCGACGTCCGAGGCGCCGTGGCCGCCGGACACGCCCTCGAGGCGGCCGAGCACGTCGTCACGGTGGATGGGCTCACGAGGGGCTGCGACGGTCATGCGTGCTCCGCTGGGTGGCCGGGGGCGGCGCCCCCGACCGGTCCGGGTCACTTGCGCCGCCGCGTCGCGGCGCGCGTGAGGACGAGGAGGTTGTTGAACTCCGAGAAATCGGCGTGCCGGGAGGTGATGAAGGTGTCGAGCACCGCCTCGGCGATGCTGGCGAACGAGAGCAGGCGCTTGACGCGCTCGGTCGACCCGCGCGTCTCGGCCGTCTGCGGGGACGAGGCCATGAGATCGACCGCCTTGCCGAGGCGCTCCTTGACCGAGGCGGCGAGGAAGCGCTCGCGCTCGTTGATCACCTTCGAGATCATCTTCCAGAAATCGGTCTCGGCCTCGAAGAACTCTTTCCGCTCCCCCGGGCGCCAGACGCGCCGCACCACGCCCCAGCGCTGGAGCTCGGAGAGCGACATGCTCACTGCGCCGGCCGACATCGCCAGGCGCGCGGCGATCTCCGGCGCGGGCAGCGGCTCCGGCTCGAGGTAGAGGATCGTCCAGACGCGCCCCAGCGCCTTGCGGAAGCCCCAGTGCTCGATCACGTCGCCGATGGCGTCGGCTGCGAGCAGCTTGGCTTCGGTGAGGTGTTCTTCGCGGCTCATCGAACTTTCAAAACCTTCTGAAACATTAGTTGGGGATGATGGCGCCGGCGTCAAGGGGAAAGCCGAGCGCGCTCGGCCGCCGCGCCGCGTCGAGCGCGCGACGCGGCGCGGCGGCGACCCAGGGATGCCGCCCATCGCAGCGCGCTCGAGGCGAACGGGTGGGTGCTAGGCTGAGGCCGCGATCAGAGCGCGTGGCGGTAGGGGTCGCGCGACGACGGCTCCGGGCAGGCGTAGCGGCGCAGCACGAGGTAGTGGTGGAGCGGCAGGACGCGCGTCGACTCCTTCATCGACAAGCCCATGCGGCTCACCTCGGCGCCCGGGAACGGCGTCTTGGGGTAGACGCCGACGATGCCGGAGAAGGTCTCGTACTCGTCGAGCAGGCCCATGACGTGCCCGACCTCGTGGGCGAGCACCGGCAGCGACCAGCCGCTGCGCATCGCCGAGAAGTACGGCGTCCGCCCGCAGGTCGTGCCCAGGGGCACCTCGAGATCGACGCGCTGCCCACGCGCGTGCGCCTCGTCGGCGCGCACGAAATCGAAGTCGTAGCGCACCGGCACGCCGAACGCGTCGGCGTCGCGGTTCCAGTAGCGCTCGGCGTCGGCCGACCAGCGCCGGAGCAGGGCGCTCACGTTGGCGCGCGTCGCCGGCGCCGTGAAACGCCCCGAGGCGGGGCACGGATCGGTGCCCGCGGCGGCGGAGTACGGCGCGCCGCGGCAGACGACCGGACCTTCTAGCCGACCTCTGCCGAGCACGCAGTCGGGGAGCTCGAGCGTCGCGTCCTCGCGCGGCGGCTCGACCGCGATGGTCACGAGGACCTCCCAGCGCGGCGCCGCCCCGCCACGCCGCCGCACGAGGTATTGCATCGGGCCGAAGTAGAGGCCGTAGTGCGGCATCGCGCCGCTGACGAGGCGCTCGCCCTCGGGCGCGCCGAAGAAGAGATCGCGTGGACGCGGCAGGCACGTGTACGCGTCCTTGGCGACGGTGTCGGCGAGGACGCCGCGGAACGTCTCCGGCTTGCGCGAGGCGCCCGGCGCCATCGCCTCGAGCTCCGCCGCGACCTCGGCGACGTCCACCTCCGGCGCGCCGCCCTCGCGAGGCGCAGCGCCGCCGCACCCGAGCGGCGCGAGCGCGAAGCCCGCGAGCAGCACGCGGGCCGCGGCGCGCCTGGCCTCGAGCGACCGCGAACGCGGATCGCGCCTGACCTCGAGCGGCCGCGAACGCGGATCGCGCCTGACCTCGAGCGACCGCGAACGCGGATCGCGCCTGGCCTCGAGCGGCCGCGAACGCGGAACGCGCTTGCGCTCGACTTGGGCCATCCGCCGCGAGACTTTCGCTTGCATCGCCCCTCGGGATGCGGATACCAGAATGAGCCGGATTCGTCGCACCGAGCGTCGAAACCAGGTTGGGGGCTGGAGCGTAGCTCGCGGGTGGCGCAGGCGACAAAGGGCCCACCCACCGGCTCCGCCGCTCGACCGATCCCGGAGGCTGTGCCCAAAACCGGTGACTTCGGCGACACCCGCATCGATGGCCGACGGAAACGACGAAACGGTAGTCCCTCTCGCGCGTAGCAGGCGCGGATGTGTGGGCAGAGGTGACCTCCGCTCGCGAATCCCACTTCCTTAGGCGCGTTCGGTTGGAGCCGGCGCGCCTCCGACAGCAAACCACGTGGAGGTTTCGAACATGGCTATTCAGATGGGCAAGACGTTGGCGTTCACCGCTGTGGGTGGCATGGTCGCGGGTCTCGCCGGGTGCGGCGGCGCCCCGGCCGCGCCCGAGGTTCCCGGCGCTCCGACGGCGGACCCCGCGGCGGCCGGCGCCGCCGCGATGGGCAAGGAGTGCTGCAAGGGCAAGAACGAGTGCAAGGGAAAGGGCAACTGCCACGTCGAGGGCAAGCAGGACTGCAAGGGCAAGAACGAGTGCAAGGGTCAGGGCGGCTGCAAGGCGGCCGACTGCGCCCCGCCCGCGGCCCCGTGAGCCACGTCTGACCGGTGTTCCGGGGTCACGTCCCTCGCGCGAGCGAGGGGCCTGGCCCCGGTCGCCTTCTTCGGGCTAAGAAATGGCCGTGACGATCCCCACCGTCGAGAGACCCGCGGCGCCCGAGCGCGCCGGCGCCGACCGCGCCGACCGCGCCCGCATGGGGCTGCCCGATCTCGGCGTCGGCGTGGGGCTGCGCATCCCGCACTATGCCCACATCTTCGAGCACCGGCCGCGCGTCGACTGGTTCGAGATCATCAGCGAGAACTTCATGGTCGCCGGTGGGCGGCCGATCGCGAACCTGGAGCGCGCCCTCGCCTCGTACCGCCTCGTGCAGCACGGCGTCTCGCTCTCGATCGGCGGACCGGCCGAGATCGACCGCCAGTACCTCGCCCGCCTCAAGTCGCTCCTGAAGAAGACCGGCTCGCCGTGGGTGAGCGATCACCTCTGCTGGACCGGCGCCGCGGGGGCGAACCTGCACGATCTCCTCCCCCTGCCCTACACTCCCGAGGCCGTTCGCCACGTCGCCCGCCGCATCCGCGACGTGCAGGACTTCCTCGAGACCCGCTTCGTCCTCGAGAACGTCTCGAGCTACCTCACGTACACCGCGAGCGTGATGACCGAGTGGGAGTTCCTCACCGCGGTGGTCGAGGAGGCCGACTGCGGCATCCTGCTCGACGTGAACAACATCTACGTCTCGTCCTACAACCACGGCTTCGATCCGCTGGCGTACGTCGACGGCGTCCCGCACGAGCGCATCGTCCAGTACCACCTCGCCGGGCACACCAACCGCGGCCGGTACATCCTCGACACGCACAGCGATCACGTCGTCGACGCCGTCTGGGCGCTCTACCGGCGCGCCTGCGAGCACACCGGCAACGTGTCCACCCTGATCGAGTGGGACGACGACATCCCCCCCTTCGAGACGCTGATGGCCGAGGCCGAGAAGGCCCGCGCCATCCGCGACGAGGTCGCCGGTGTCCGCGCCGCTTGAGGAGACGCAGCGGCTGCTGGCTGCGGCGTTCCAGCGGGTCGCGCCGGTGGTGGACGATCCCGAGCTTTCGGCGGCGTGCGCGGGGCACGTCGCCGGCAGCGAGCGGCTCACGCCCGCCGAGCAGGTCGACATCTACCGGCGGCAGTTCTGGCTGCGCCACACGGACTCGCTCCGCGAGGACTACGTCGCGCTCGCGCACGTGCTCGGCGATGACGCCTTCGAGGCGTTCTGTCAGGGCTACCTCGGCGCCCACCCACCGCGGACGCCGGCGCTCCGCGATCTCGGCGACGACATCGTCGCCTTCGCCGAGCGCTACGCCGGCTTCCCCGACGAGCGGCGCGAGCTCTGCGTCGAGCTCGTCCGCTACGAGAACGCGTTCGTCGAGCTGTTCGACGGGCCGGAGCCGCCGCCGCTCGATCCCCGCAAGATCGCCGCGCTCGCGCCCGAGGCCTGGGAGACGGCGCGCGTCGTGCTCCACCCGCTCGCCGTGCGATTGACCGTGCGGCATCGCGTCCACGATCTCCGCTTCGCCGTGCGCTCGGGCGAGACGCCCGACCTCGCCCTCCTGGGAGCGCCGGCGGCGTCGCCGATCGAGCTCGTGCTCTTCCGCAAGGAGCTCGTCATCCACTACGAGGTGCTCGCCCCGGAGCAGGCGCGCCTCTTCGATCGGCTCGCCTCCGGGACGCCGCTCGTCCCGGCGTGCAGCGCGATCGCCGAGGGGCTCGAGCCCGAGCGCGCCGCCGCGCTCCAGGGCGAGGTGGGGCGCTGGTTCCAGCAGTGGACCGCGTGGAGCCTGATCGTCGACGTCGAGCCCTGAGGACCACGCCATGGGACACACGGTGCACCAGGAGAAGGTCCAGGTCAGGACGCCCGGGAAGGGGTTCGTCGACGTGACCGCGCTCGTCGAGCGCGTCGTCGCGGCGGCCGGGGTGGAGACGGGCCTCTGCTCGGTCTTCCTGCAGCACACGTCGGCGAGCCTGGTCATCCAGGAGAACGCCGATCCCGCCGTCCTGCGCGACCTCGAGCGCTGGATGAGCAGCCTCGCGCCCGAGGCGGCGCGCTACGAGCACGACGCCGAGGGCCCGGACGACATGCCCTCGCACCTGCGCAGCGCGATCACCCGCACCAGCGAGACCGTCCCGGTCGTCGCCGGCCGCCTCGGGCTCGGCACCTGGCAGGGGCTGTACGTCTGGGAGCACCGGCACGCCCCGCACACGCGGACGCTGGTGGTCACCATCACGGGCCTCGCCGCCGCGCCGCACCGCTGATCCCGCGTCGCCTCACGCCCTGCTTGCGTTTCGAAGCGGGACAGAGTGTATCCTCCGGCGCCAATGGGCTTCGCGCGCGCAGGCATCCTCGCCGTCTCGCTGGCGCTCGCCGGGGCGGCCTGCAACGAGGGGCGTTTCCCGGTCTGCAAGACCAACGCCGACTGCGCCGATCCGGACGCGGGGCACGCGGGCAGCGTCTGTTACAACCTCAAGTGCGTCGAGTGCCGCTACGACACCGATTGCCCGGCCGGGAAGACCTGCAGCGCCCTGTCGAACGCGTGCGAGGGGCTGGGGACGGGCGCGGCCGACGATCCGGACGGCGGCACCGGCTGGGATCACGGCAACTGGGATCAGTGCGCGGCCGACTGCAAGGACCGCGACTGCATCAAGGCCTGCGACCAGAAGTTCAACAAGTAGGGATGGGCATCCGGCACACGATCCGCGGCATCCTCGAGACCGGGCGCATCAGCGTCCCCACGGTCGTCGAGGCGGCGCTCGGCCGCGTCACGCTGGCCAAGTGCGACGAGCGCCTCGATCGATGGGCGCGGAAGATCCTCGACGACGCGACGGTCGAGCTCGAGGTGCGCGGTCGCGAGCACGCCGGCGACGGCCGCGAGTCGTTCGTGGTGATGTCGAACCACCAGTCGCTCTACGACATCCCGGTGCTGTTTCGGTCCCTGCCCGGCCGCCTGCGCATGGTCGCGAAGAAGGAGCTGTTCCGCGTGCCCGTCTGGGGCGCGGCGATGCGCGCGGCGGGGTTCATCTGCGTCGACCGGTCGGACCGCGAGCAGGCGGTCTCGAGCCTCCGCGAGGGCGGCTCGATGCTGCGCGAGGGAACCCACGTCTGGATCGCCCCCGAGGGGACGCGCAGCCCGACGGGCGAGCTCGGCACGTTCAAGAGCGGCGGCTTCCGCATGGCGCTCGAGACGGGCGCGCGGATCCTCCCGGTGGCGATCGACGGGACGCGCCGGATCCTGCCGGCGCGAGGGACGGTGGTGCACACCGGACAGCGCGTGACGGTGACGATCCTTCCGCCGGTCGATCCGGCGGCGTACGGCGTCGAGCGCCGCCGCGAGCTCATGGCCGACGTGCGCGCGGCGATCGCGGTCGCCCTCGGCGTGCCGGCGTAGGCGCGGTGCGGCGGGCGCGGCGGCGGCCATCGCGCGCACGCCGTTCACGATGGCGCCTCGGCGCAGGCCGCAAACGGTCAGTCGGAGGGCGCTTCGGCGCGCGCGCCCTCGCGGGGCGCATCGGGCGAGAGCGCCATCCGCTTCGCCGGCGAGAGGTGCTCGTCCGCGGGCGCGGGCCCGAGCGCCCAGGGGCGCGCCGGGGGCGTCCGCGCGGGATCCGCGACGCCGCTCGCGGCGCGCTCCTTCTCGAGCCAGGCCCAGAACGCGGCCGCCCAGATCGCTCCGCCCTCGGGGCTCGGGTGGATCTTGTCGGACTGGCGCGGGATCGGCTGGGGCACGAGCGCGTCCGAGTCGAAGTAGCGGCAGGGCGCCGTGTTCTCGCGGATCACGTCGATGATCCCGGTGTCCTTGCGCCACAGCGGCGGCGAGACCCAGACGCACGGGCGCTGGCCGATGATCTTGACGATGCGCCGCACCGCCGGCGCGTGCGCCGGCGGATCGGTGTTGGTGACCTCGTTGGCGCCCAGGGTGATGATCACCAGGTCGGGCTGCGTGTCGGCCACGAGGCGCTCGAGCTTGGCCGCCCAGGTCACGGTGTACGAGCTCTGCTCGGACTTCACCTGATAGCGGACGCCGAGCTCCTTCATCCGAGGCTTGAGCGCCTGCGCGAAGCCGGCCAGCACGAACGAGTCGCCGATGTGCAGGACGGCGGTGTTCGGCGGGATCGGCGGAGGCGTGGGCGCCGCCTTGGCGACCGAGGATGCGCCGGGTGCGGGCGGCTCGGGGCTGGCCGCGTGCGCTGCCGGCGCGCCGCCTGGGACCGCGTCGGAGCCCGACGAGGCAGGAGCGGCCGGCGCGGACGGCTCGGGCATCAGCGCGGGCGGGGACGAGGCCGCGGTCGCCGTCGCGGGCGCCGCGCCGCCGCAGCCGCCGGCCGCGCACGCGCCGAGGAGCGCGAGCCCCGCCGTCCGCTGCATCTGTGCCAGGAGCCGCATCGTCGAAGTCCCGTTCGAGGCGCGCCCGGCCGCGCGGGCGCGCCAGACTACGGCAAGCGGGCGGCGAGCCGCAATCGTTGAAGCGCAGGCGGCCGGCGCGTACTAGGATTTCAGGCGATGAGCTTCCGGCTGTTCGGCGTCCCGGTCGAGATCCAGGTGGGGTTCTGGGTCACCGCCTTCGTGCTCGGGCTGCGCCACCTCCGAAACCCGACTCTTCCGAAGGTGGCGATCGCCGTCTGGATCGCGGTGGTGCTCGTCTCCATCCTCGCCCACGAGCTCGGTCATGCGTTCGCGCTGAAGCGCCACAAGATCCAGCCCGAGATCGCGCTCCACTGGATGGGCGGCACGACGTCGTGGCGGATGCTCCTGCCGCTCTCGCGGCCGGCACGCATCGTCGTCAGCCTGGCGGGCCCGTTCGCCGGCTTCGCGATCGCGGGGGCGATCTACGGAACCGCCGTCGCGGCGCCCGGCCTGTTCGAGCGCTTGCCGGATCTCGCGATCTGGATGCTCGGCCAGCTCATCGAGGTCAATCTCTATTGGGGCGTCATCAACCTCATCCCCGTCCTTCCGTTCGATGGCGGACACGTCCTCGAGCACGCGCTCGGGCCGAAGCGGGAGCGCACCGCCGCGCTCGTCTCGCTGATCATCGGGGGCGTCGTGGCTTTGTACTTCCTGCTCGGCGAGAACATCTGGGGCGCGGTGATCTTCGGCATGGGGGCCGCTCAGAGCTACCAGCGCTGGCGCGGCGAGGGCCCGGCCACCACGAGCATGCCCGCGCAGCCGTCGCGCCCCGCTCCGAGGGCGCCGGACCTCTCGCCCACGGCGGCGCGCCTGCTGCGGGAAGCGAAGGAGGCGCTCGCCGACGAGCACCTCGACCGCGCCGCCGCCCTCGCCAAGGAGATCCTCGCGGGCGAGCCCCCGGCGCCGGGCCTCCCCGCCGAGCCGGCCCCGCCGGCCGCCGCGCACGCGGCGCTCGAGGTGATCGCGTGGACGCACCTGCTCGCGGGCCGTGTCGACGAGGCCGCGGCGGTGCTCGATGCGGTCCGACGGATCCAGCCGGCGGACCGGGCGCTCGTCGGCGCGGTGCTGCACGCCCGCCGCGACCTCGCGGCCGCGCGCAAGGTGCTCGAGGCCGCGCGAGCCGAGGGCGATGACCGCAAGGAGATCGTCGGCCCGCTGATCCAGATCCTGCTCGAGCAGGGCGAGGTCGCCCGCGCCGCGGCGATCGCGTTCGACATCGTCGAGTCGCTCTCCGAGGAGGACGCGCGCCGGATGGCGGCGCTCGCGTTCGAAGGCGGCGCGTTCAGCTGGTCCGCCCGCCTCTACGAGGCGGTCTTCGCCCGCCGCGGGCGAGGCGACGACGCCTACGACGCCGCGCGCGCGCTCGCGCAGGGCGGCGAGCACGATCGGGCGATCGAGCTGCTCCGCCGCGCCGTCGAGGCGGGCTTCTCCGACCGCGCGCGCGCCTGGTCCGACGCGGCCCTCAGCGCGCTGCGCGCCGAGCCGGGCATGGAAGCGGTCCTGCCGCGGCCGTGAGCGAGGACGCCATGAACGATCCCAAGCAGCCCGCGACCTCGGGCCCGAGAGGCGCGCGACGCATCACGATCCCCATGCGGCGCGCCGGCGAGGTCGAGGCGCCGCCGCCGCAGTACAAGTCGGCGGGCGCCGCGGGCCTCGACTTGTGCGCGGCCATCACGTCGCCGCTCGTGGTGCCCCCGGGGCGGCGCGCGCTCGTGCCGACCGGCTGGGCGATGGCGATCCCCGCGGGCTACGAGGGCCAGGTGCGGCCGCGCTCGGGCCTGGCGCTCAAGCACGGGGTCACCGTGCTCAACTCGCCCGGGACGATCGACTCGGACTACACGGGGCACATCCAGGTCATCCTCGTGAACCTCGGCGACGCGCCGTTCACCATCGGCCCCGGCGACCGCATCGCGCAGCTCGTGATCGCCCCCGTCGCGCAGGCCGAGCTCGAGCTCGTGGCCGAGCTGCCGGCCACCGAGCGCGGCGCGGGCGGGTACGGCTCGACCGGCGTCTAGCTCCCTCGAGCCGACGCCACCCTGGCGCGCCAGCCACTCGCGCCGGCGCCGCGCGACCGAGGCTACTTCTTCTTCTTCGCGAGCAGCTCGCCGAGCGTGCCGAAGCCGCGGTTGCCCTCGGTCTCGCCCTGCCGCTTCCGCTCGCCCTTGGCGAACTGCTCGAACTCGCCGCGCTCGTCGTCCGCCTTGAGCGCGGCGATGGAGAGGCGGATCTTGCCGTCCTCGGCGATGGCGAGGATCTTCGCCTCGACGTCCTGACCGACGACGAAGTGCTTCTTGAGATCGGCGCCGCGCGGCGTGCCCGTCTCCGCGGTGGGGACGAGGCCGCGCCCGCCGCGCCCCTGCGTGCCGGCGATCTGGACGAAGATGCCGTAGCGCTCGACGCCCGTCACCTTCCCCTTCACGCGCGCGCCCTCGATCATGAGCGGCGTCGACTTCGCCACCGGGATCACGACCTCGCCTTCGGGCGCGTCGCCGGCCTCCTCGCTCGCGCGCCGCACGAAGACCGGCGAGAGCCTCACCTGCCCCGAGCTCTCGTCGGCGTCGGCGATCACCGCGGAGACCTTGGCGCCGACCGCGACCTTGAGCTTGCCCTCGGCGTCGCAGAGATCGGCGACGTCGAAGTAGCCCTCCTGCTTGGCGCCGAGATCGGCGAAGACGGCGTCGCGCCCGATCGCGACCACGGTCACCTCGACGCGCTCGCCCGTCCGCAGGCGCCGCTTCAGCGCGCCGGCCCCCGCGGACTGCTCGAACAGCGCCGCGAAGGACTCGTCCTTCTTCTCGTTCGCCATGGTGCCCGCTTCTTAGCGCGGCTGTCCGGCGCGCGAAAGCGTGGTAGCGTGCGGCACCCCTCGAGGGGCGGGTCGATAGCTCAGTCGGTAGAGCTGCGGACTTTTAATCCGTAGGTCCAGGGTTCGAGTCCCTGTCGACCCACCAGCTGCTGAACCCGTCGTCCGCTGCGCGCGGCGGCGCCGTCGGCGGCGGGGCGCGCGCGTTCCGGACGACGCGCCTGTTGTATGCTGCCGCGACGATGCGTACCGGCGTCCTCCTCGGGCTCGCGGGGCTCGTCGCCCTGGCGGTGGGCGCCCCGAGCCTCGGCTGCTCCAGCGCCGAGATCGTCAACCCGGTCCCGCTCGGCGGCGAGGGCGCCGGGGGCGGCGCCGGCGGCGGAGGCACCACCGGCGCGGGCGGCGCGCTGCCCACGCCTCCGGGCGAGCCCGTCCCGCTGCCCGTCGCGACCTGGATGGTGGCGGGCGTCGCCGCGTCGAGCGACGAGGTGCGCGCCGCGATCGAGGACGGGAGCTTCGAGCTTCCGTCCGAGGGCTCGTACCTCGGCGCGAGCTGGAAGCCGCTCGTCCCCGGAGAGAACGGCGCGCTCAAGTTCACGAGCGCCGACTACCTCTACGCCGCGGCGAAGGTCGCCGTGCCGCCCGGGCACCATGTCTTCGCGCGCGGGGACACCGTCGCCATGATGTGGGCGAACGACGCCTCGCCGCAGCCCGGCGACTTCTACCATTCGGGCCGGATCCGCGTGCCGCTCGGCACCTCCGATGGCGACAACCTCGTCGTCGTGCGCGCGCTCGGCAAGCGCGACGTTCCCGAGGTCGAGCTCTGGTCGACCGACGCCGAGCTCCACCTCAACACCGCCGACGTCACCGCGCCGGATCTCGTCGAGGGCGCGAGCTTCGACCAGTGGATCGGCGTGCCGGTCCTCAACCTGACCCGCGCGCCTGCCGCCGCCGTCCAGGCGCGCGTGCTCGAGAGCGACGCCTTCGAGGCGACCTCGGTCGAGCACGCGTCGCTGCCGCCTTCGTCGGCCACGCAGCTCTCGTTCAAGCTCACGCCCAAGGGACCGATCCCGGGCGGCGGGCAGCCGCTCCACGTGCGCGTCCGCGTGGAGTCGCCCTCGCTGGCGTGGCCCTACGAGGCCGACGTGGAGCTGCCGACGGTCGCCGCCGGCAGCCGCTACCGCCACACCCGGCGCTCGGAGGTCGACGGCTCGACCCAGTACTACGCCGTGATGCCGCCGTCGGGGTTCGACGCGGCGAAGAAGTACGGCCTCATCCTCTCGCTCCACGGCGCCTCGGTGGAGGCGGGGGGCCAGGCCGCGGCCTATTCGCCCAAGAGCTGGGCCTACCTGGTCGCGCCCACGAACCGTCGCCCCTTCGGCTTCGACTGGGAGGAGTGGGGGCGGCTCGACGCGGTCGAGGCGCTCGACCACGCGCTCGCGACCTTCGCCATCGATCCCACGCGCGTGCACCTCACCGGGCACTCGATGGGCGGCCACGGCACCTGGCACGTCGGCGTGCACCACGCCGGGCGCTTCGGCGTCATCGCCCCGAGCGCGGGCTGGATCTCGTTCGACACCTACGGCGGCTCGCCCATCCCCGACGGCCCGATCGGCCGCGCCCGCGCCGCCAGCAAGACGCTCGACTTCGTGGACAACCTCGCCGCGCGCTCGGTCTACATCATCCACGGGGCCAAGGACGACAACGTGCCCGTGGCGCAGGCGCAGACGATGTACTCGACCTTGCTGCCGATCGTCCCCGACCTCACCTACTACGAGGACCCGGCCGGCCGGCACTGGTGGGACAACGACGCCGACGAGGAGGGCGCCGACTGCGTCGACTGGGAGCCGATGATCGCCGTGATGGAGGGGCGGACGCTCGACCCGACCGAGCTCGACTTCCGCTTCACGAGCGCGGGCCCCTGGGTGAGCGCGCGCCACTCGTTCGTCGCGCTCCGCTCGTGCACGAGCCCCCTCGAGAGCTGCGTGGTCGAGTCGCACGCCGCCGCCGCGGAGGTGACCGTCACCACGACGAACGTCCGCTCCCTCGAGCTCGACGGCGCGGCGCTGCTCGCGAAGGGGATCCAGTCGGCGGTCGTCGACGGCGTGGCCCATCCGGTGAGCGCGGCGCCGATCGCGATCGGCCCCGCGGGCGGCAAGACGGCGACGGTGAGCGGGCCGCTCAACCAGGTGTTCCAGCGGCCCTTCTGCTTCGTCTACGAGGACCAGGGCCCGGACGCTTACCGCCAGTACGCCGCCTACCTCGTCTCGTGGTGGGCCGTCCTCGGCAACGGACAGGCGTGCGCCGTCGCGCGTTCGGCGCTCGATGCCGCGCTCGGGACGACGCACAACCTCGTTTACCTGGGCGTCCCTCCCGCGGCGATCCCGGGCGCAACGGACCTCCCGTTCACGTGGGACGACCAGGGCATCACCGTGGGCGGCACCTCCGTCGCGGCCGCGGCCGTCGCGTTCGTCTTCCCCGAGGGCGACCGCCTCTCGGCGGCGTTCGAGGCGACGCCGGGCTCGGAGTACCTCCTCTTCCGCTACATGCCCTTCTCCTCGCGCTCCGGGATGCCGGACTTCTTCGTGTGGACGGCGGCCGGCGTGCAGGCGAGCGGCTTTCTCGACGCCGATTGGCAGCTCGCTCCGGCGTACTCGACCGGGCTCTGATCCGCGGTCCCGCGGCGCCTCGGCGTCGAGGCTCGACCGCGCCGCGGTCGGCGCGGGTCGAACGGGCGCCTCACGAGGGGTATCCTCGCCCGCGGGGCGAACGACGATGCATTGGATCGCCGACGGCGGGTTCCTCGGCGGGGCGATCGACGCCTCCGCGAGCCCGAGGGCGTTCCGCATCGCCCTGCTCCCGCGTCGCGGTGTCCACGTGGTCCCCGCGGCGCGCGCCGCGCCGGCTCCCAGGGGTTGGTGCGGGGCGGCGAGTCCCGCCCGACTCGAGCCCATGCGCGGTCCGCGTTCGCGGCCGCTCGAGCCGGCCGGACGCGGAGCTCTCGCGGCGCGCGCCGCGCCGGCGCTCGAGCACGGCTTCTGGATCGACGTCGAGGTCGACGCGAGGAGCGATCCGCTCGCGGCCCCGCTCACGACCGAGCAGGTGGCGCGGATGGAGGCATTCGGCGCAGCGCTCTCGAGCGGCGCGGACGCCGCACCCTGGGGCCTGGCCCCGAGCGAAGCCTTGCTCAAGGAGCTCCTCTGGCGGCGGCGCCATCGCCGCTTCTGGGATCCCGACGCGACGCTGCGCTACGTGGGGCCGCCGCCGGAGCCCCGCGTCGCGCCGCCGCCGCCCTTGCGAGGCGAGCCGTCCTCGCACGTGCGTGCCCTGTCGGAGCTCGGGACCCCCGGCGGCCCGGCCCTCGAGCGGGTGCCGGAGCTCCTCGACCGACTGCGCCAGATCGGGCTCGAGCGCGCCGGGGTCCTCGCGCTCGTCGCGACCGGCGCCGAGCTCTCCGACCCGATCCGGGCGCGATGCGCCAAGGTGCTCCACCAGCACGGCGAGACCGAGCGCGCCCTCGCGCTCCTCGCCGGCGTGACCTCGCCCGAGGCGCTCGTGCTCGAGGCGGATTTGCGCGAGGCGAAGGCCGATCACGAGCGCGCCGTCACCGCGGTCGAGCGCGCGCTGGCCAAAGACCTCGGCGTCGCCGGAGGCACCGAGCGCTTCGCTCGCTGGACGTCGCTGCTCGCCCGGACGCGCGAGAAGCTCCGCGAGCTGCGGGCGGCGCGCGGAGCGAGCAGGGACACGCCCCCGCTCGCTCGCCCGTCGCGAGCTGTCGGTCGCGGCACGGCGACCGGCGCGCAGGGCGGCGACCGCCGTACGGCCGGCGAGGCGGCGAGCACCGCTTCACCGAGCGTGGAGACGCGATCCGGCGGCGCGGGGCTCGACCGCGCCGCCGACGCGGTGCTCGCGCGCATCGACGCGCTCGACGCGACGGGCGAGCGCCGCCGAGCCATCGCCGAGGCGCGCGCGTTTCTGCTCGAGCCCAAGCGAGGCTCGCGGTCGCTCGGCCGCGACGCGCTCGTGACGGAGCGGCTCGGCGAGATCGAGCGCCGTCTCGCGCGACCGCCGCGGATCGATCTCGCGTGGGAGGGCGCGCCGCTGCGCGTGATCCTCGCCGGCGAGGCCATCCTCGGTCGCGTCGACGTGGACGTGTGCGTCCCCGCGCCCGCGGTGAGCCGGCGACACCTCGTGCTCCGCCGCTCGGAGGGGCGCGCCGTGATCGAGGACCTCGGCAGCCATCACGGCACGACCCTGGCCGGAGCGCGCATCGCGGGGCCGCTCGCCGTGGGCGCCGGGCTCACCGTCGAGCTCGCGGACGGGATCGGCTGCCGCTTCGCTCCCGCCGACGCCGCGGACCCGGAGGGCGCCGTGGCCATCGAGGTGGCCGATCGGCGGGCGATCGTGAGCCTCGGCGCGCCCGTCAGGCTCGGCGGCTGGCGCCTCGTTCCGGCGACCGACGGCGCCGCGCCCTCGGTCGAGCTCATCGCGGACGGCGACGAGGCTCTCTACCTGGGGGACTCGCCGCTCCGCGCGATCGATCTGTCGGTGGGCGACGCCGTCCGCGCCGCGCCGGGAGGACCGGCGCGGCTCGTCGTCGTGGCGCCCTCGCTCGGGTGAAGGTGCGACGCGGGCGCTAGTTGTGCGTGCCCGGCTGCGCGGCCGTGAGCGACCAGACGAAGTTGTCGAGCAGCACGACCGAGTCGTACCACTGGTCGCCGGTGTCCCAGATGACGAACCGGACCTCGATGGTCTCGCCGGGCTTCACGTTGCCGCTCGTGGTCAGCCACCCGGTGCCGCCGCCGGCGAGGTTGCTCGTGCCGCACCAGCCCGGATCGCCTGCGAACTGCGAGGGCGGGTTGGCGATGTCGAAGCCCGTGCCGGTGAGGCCCGTCGTGGCGACGCAGCTGTTGGTGTTGCCGGGGACGGCGCCGCCGCCGCAGCCCGTCGGCCCGTTCTTGCACTGGTTGAAGAGGCCGGTGTTGCCGAACGCGAGGTTCACCCCGACGGGGTACACCGAGCCGCCGACGGGCGGCGGATCGTAGAACGCGAGGTTCTTGTCGGCGGGGTTGGGCGACTCGCCCGGACCCGGGACGAACTGCGAGTCGAGCAGCGTCAGGAAGAAGTCGTTGAAGGCGCTGCACACCCACTCGGGGTACTCGCTCGAGTAGAAGTAGCTCGAGACGTTGAACGACTTCGCGTTCGTCGGCACGCGCACGCGCACCTTGAGCATCACCGGATCGTGCGCCGTGGTGCCGCCCTGCGGGTCCGGGCACCCGGGCGCGTTCGGGAAGTTGTTGTTGTTGGCCGCGAGCCAGTCGGCCGGGACCGGGCTCGTCGTGCCCATGTCCTGCCCGCCCTGGAAGGCCGCCCAGGCCGGGTTGGTGTTGTTCGGCGCCGCCTGCGCGGCGGCGCGCCCCGTCGACAGCACCGCGATGCGCGCGCCGTTCAGTGGGCCGACGTTCCCGCCGAAGCCCTGGCGGATCGCCCGGGAGTTGGCGGCCGGCGTGCCGGCACCGTTCGCGCGGAAGAGGTTCGCGCTGATGACGCCCCACTTCTTCTGCGCGATGGGCGGGTTCTCGACCGTCGTCGCGCAGAGATCGATCGCCTTGGCGTAGTCGAGCGCGACGCCCGAATTGCTCGCGAGCCCGCCGTCGCAGCTGAGCACGCCGTTGTCGATCTGGCCGTCGCAGTCGTCGTCGAGGGCGTTGCCGCCGACGTCGAAGGCGCCCGGGTTCACGAGCTCGGGGCTGGTGCAGTCGAGCGTGGTGTCGCAGCAGTCGCCGTTGCAGATGGTCCAGCCGTCGCCGTCCTGGTCCGAGATGTCGTCGGCGGCGCCGTTGCAGTCCTCGTCCACGTTGTTGGCGCAGACCTCGGCGACCGGGAGCACCTGCCCCAGGCACGGGCCCCAGCCGAGGCCGTCGGCGTTGCACGTCTCGGTGCCGCCCACGCACGGGCCCACGCCCTCGGTGCCCGGCGCGCCCTGGTAGCAGCTCTGCGTCGCGCCCGGCGCGCACACGCAGGGGCCGTCCTGGAGCACGTTCTGCTCGCAGCCGTCGGCCACCACCAGGTTGCAGTCGGCGAAGGCGGCGCCGCACGGGCCGAGGCCGCATTGGCTGTTCGAGCAGAGGGCCTCGCTGTTGGGCGGCACGTCGCAGACGACGTTGCAGTCGCCGCAGTGCAGCTCGTCGGTGGTGAGATCGAAGCACTGGACGCCGCAGCAGGTGAAGCCGGCCTGGCAGTCGTGGCTCGGCGAGCAGCCCGGGAGGCAGGTGCTCTGGACGCAGATCGATCCGAGCGGGCAGTTGGCGTCGTCGAGGCAGCCGACGCACTTGTTCGTGGTCTGATCGCAGAGGAGGTTGTTCGCCGGATCGCAGTCGGTGTCGTCGGTGCACCCGACCTCGCACTGGCTCGTCGCGGGGTTGCAGTATTGACCCTGCATGCAATCGTCGGCCGCCGGGAGGCAGCCGACGCACTCGCCGGTCGCCACGTCGCACTTCGCGCCGCCGGGATCGCCGACGCAGTCGGCGTCGCTGGTGCAGCCCGTGTCGCCTCCCCCGCCGCCGGTCCCGGTCGTGGCGGTGCCGGTGCCGGTCGTGCTGGTGGCGGTGGAGGTGTCGCCGCCCTGACCGCCGCCGCCGGGCCCGCCCGACGTGCCGCCGGGCCCGCCGGTCGTGGCGGTGTCGCCGTCGCCGGAGCATGCACCGGCGAGCGCGGCGACCGCGGCGGGGAAGAACAACCAGCTGGCGCGAAGGGGAAGACGGACGGCCATGGCGAAGCTCCTCTCTCGCGGGCGAGCACCCCGCGAGCTTCCGCCGATGCTACCAACGCCTCCGGCCGGAGCGATAGCCACGGCGTGACCCGTGGACAAGGCGAGGCGCCGTGCGGTACGCCGGAGACGTGGCGACCGAAACCGAGCTCCTCGCCGAAGTCCCCCTGTTCTCCCTGCTCGACGAGCAGGAGCGCGCCGCGCTCGCCGAGCGGCTGGAGCGCGTCGTGTTCCCGGCCGGCAAGGCGATCTTCCACGCCGGCGACCCCGGCGACTCGCTCTACGTGGTCACGTCGGGCGAGGTCGAGATCTTCTTCAAGAACGACACCGGCGACCGGATCGTCCTCGAGACGGCGATCCCCGGTCACTTCTTCGGCGAGATCTCGCTGCTCGACGCCGGGCCGCGCACCGCGTCGGCGCTCGCCGTCTCCGAGGTCACCGCGCTCGAGGTCGACCGGGACGATCTCGACGAGTTTCTCCGGGTCAAGCCCGCCGCCGCCATGGACCTGCTCGCCGCCACCGGCCGCCGCCTGCGCGAGACCGCGAAGCTCTTGCGGCACACCGCCTCGCGAAACGTCAACGAGGAGACCGAGGACAAGCGCTCGACGGTGATGAAGGTCGCCGATTGGATCTCGGACTTCAGCGGCAGCCTGCCGTTCTTGTTCCTCCACCTCGGCGCGTTCTTCTTCTGGATCATCCTCAACTCCGGGCCGCTGGCGCGGTTCGGCGGGTTCGATCCCTACCCGTACGGCCTGCTCACGATGAGCGTCTCGCTGGAGGCGATCGTCCTCTCGGTCTTCGTGCTCCTCAGCCAGAACCGGCAGGTCGCGCGAGATCGCGTGCGCAACGACATCGAGTACCAGGTCAACTTGAAGGCCGAGCTCGAGATCGCGCACATGCACGAGAAGGTCGACCACATGCACGCCGAAATCCTGGCGCGCCTCCAGTCGATCGAGAAGGCCACGAAGCGCTAGCGGGCGGCGCGCAGCGCAGCGGTGAGGCGCTGCGCCTCGGCCCGCTGCGCGGCGGGGTCGGTCGCGTCGCCCAGGCCGATCTGGATGGATCCGCCCGGGATCTCGGCTTGGATCACGGGCGCGCTCGCGACCTTGCCGTCGATCACCACCGCCATGCGCCGCTGCATGTTGTCGCGCGTCGCGACGCGGAAGCGCTCGGCGGCGTCGGGCAGCAGCGCGATCTTCACGAACGCCTGCCCCTCGGCTGCGTCGGCGTTCGCGTCGGCGAGGTCCTTGCCCGTCAGCACCGAGCCATTGCGCGCGACGAAGGAGCGCCAGCCGACGATCGCGAGCTTGCCGGTCTCGAGGTCCTCCTCCTCGACGGCGGAGTAGAGCACGCGCTGGTCGGGGCGCAGGCCGCGCGACTCCAGCCAGGAGGTCGCGCGGGCGCGGGTCTGCTCGATGGTCTCGTCGGGGCCCTTGACGATCCGGAGGTAGTGCACGAGCGCGAGCCGCACCTCGCCCGATGGGTCGACGCCGGCGGGGACGCCCTCGGACGCGATCGAGACGCCGCGGGGCCACGGCTCGGGCGGGCCGTCGAGGAGGTCGACCTCGTCGTCGAGCACCGCGATCTCGAACGTCGCCGGCGCTGCCTGGGCGGAGGCGGCCGGCGCCGGGGCGTCGCCGCTCGGCGCCTTGCAGCTCACCATCGCGCCCGATGCGAGGAGCAGCAGCGCCGCGAGGACCGAGCGCTCGAGCATGGACCGCACCCGGCCGCTCTAGCGCCGCGCGGCGCGCGACTCAAGGCGGCGCGCGGGCGAGGTCGCGGCTACGCTGGCGGTGCATGTCCGACGACGACCGCCGCAAATGGGACGCCCGCTGGTCGGAGCGGCGGGCTGCGGAGCCGGGCGCCGGCGAGCCGTCGGCGCTGGTGACCGAGCTCGACCCGCTCCTGCCTCGACGCGGGCGCGCGCTCGATCTCGCCGGGGGCGCGGGCCGGCACGCGATCTGGCTCGCGCGCCGTGGCCTCGACGTGCTCCTCGCCGATGTCTCGCCGGTGGGTCTCGCCATCGCGGCGGACGCCGCGGCCTCTTCCGGCGTGACGCTGGCGACGCTCGCGATCGATCTCGAGCAGGCGCCGCCGCCGACCGGCCCCTTCGATCTGGTGCTCGTCTTCCACTACCTCGATCGAGAGCTCTACCGGCGATTGCCGGCCACGCTGGCGCCGGGCGGGCTGCTCGTCGTCGTCCACCCGACGCGGAAGAACCTCGAGCGGCACCCGAAGCCGAGCGCGCGCTTCCTGCTCGAGGAGGGCGAGCTCCCCGCGCTCGTCCAAGGCCTGGAGACGGTGCGCTACGAAGAGGGCTGGCTCGGCGAGGGCCGCCACGAGGCGCGCCTGGTGGCGCGGAGGCCGTGGTAGCGTCCCCGGCGGCGAGGACGCGATGAGAGGCAAGGTCTGCCTGATCACCGGCGCGAGCTCCGGGATCGGCAAGGTGACGGCGCGCGAGCTCGCGCGCATGGGCGCGGCGGTCACGCTCGTGGCCCGCGACCGGGCGCGGGGCGAGGCGGCGCTCGCCGAGGTGCGCGCCGCCGCCACCGGCCCGGCGCCCTCGCTCGAGCTCTGCGACTTCGGCTCGCAGCGCGCGATCCGCGATCTGGCCTCCCGCTTCCTGGCGACGCACGACCGACTCGACGTGCTCGTCAACAACGCCGGCGCCATCCACGGAGAGCGCCTGGTCACCGAGGACGGGCTCGAGGCGACGTTCGCGGTGAATCACCTCGGCTACTTCCTCCTCACCGCGCTCCTCCGCGATCTCCTCGTCGCGAGCGCCCCCGCGCGGGTCGTCAACGTGAGCTCCGAGGCGCATCGCCGCGCCCACCTCGACTGGGACGACCTCCAGACGGAGCGCGGCTACCGCTCGTTCGCCGTGTACGGCCGCTCCAAGCTCGCCAACCTCGCCTTCACCGCCGAGCTCGCGCGCCGCCTGGAGGGCACCGGGGTCACCGCCAACGCGCTCCACCCCGGCGTGGTGGCCACGAACTTCGGGGCGTCGGGATCGGGGCCGATGCGCTTCCTCGTCAAGGTCGTCCGGCCCTTCTTGACCACCGCCGAGGACGGCGCCGCGACCACGATCCACCTCGCCACCTCGCCGGAGGTCGCCGCCACGACCGGCAAGTACTTCATCGAGAAGCGCGAGAAGCGCCCCAGCCGCGAGGCGCAGGATCCCGAGGTGGCGCGGCGCCTCTGGCTGGTGAGCGAGCAGCTGACGGGGCTCGCCGCGGGGTAGGCGGCGCGAAGGCTCGGCCGCCGATGGTAGGCTCCTGGCGATGCCTCACGGCCGCTCGCTCACCGGGCTCCTCCTGCTCACGGCGTTCGCCCTCGCGCCCGCGTGCACCAAGTCTCCGACCGAAGCTCCGCCCGCGCCGGGCGGCGACGCCGCGTCGCCCCAGCCCGCGCCGAGCG
>CAYJPW010000067.1:0-51934 GCA_964372055.1 uncultured Polyangiaceae bacterium | reverse complement strand
GCGATCGTCGGCTCGTCAATCGTCATCGCCGTCCTCCTCGTCGCGATCGTCGTCGTCGTGGTGGCGGCGGCGCTCCTCGCGGCGAGGCTCGGCCGCGGCGCGTCGCTCCGCGGGCGCCGGCTCGAGCGCTGCCGGCTCCGGCGCGGGCTCGACCTGCCCCGGCGCGGGCGGGGCGGCCGCCGGCGGAGGGCCGGCCTCGGCCGGGAGCGCCGAGGGCGAGGCGGCGGGGTCCTCGCCCGGCGGACGGATGTATCCCAGCAGCGCGGCGGCGGTGACGCCGAGCGCGAGCGCGACGCTGGCGACGGCGGCGGCGGTGGCGAGGAGCGGACGGGGAGACGGGCTCGGTTGCGCGGTCATGGATCCTCCTGAAATCCATGCTGCGCCGCCGGCATGGGACCGGCCTTCGCGGGAGATGAGAGCTTTCTCATGTCGGCATTTTTTCGGGTGCTACGCTCGTGGGCGTGCGGATCCTCGTGATCGAGGACGAGCCGCGGCTCGCCAAGCTCGTCGAGCGGAGCCTCCGAACCGAGGGCTACGAGGTCGACCACGCCGGCGACGGCGGCGAGGGCTTCGAGCGCGCTCGCGCCGGCAGCTACGACCTCGTGCTCCTCGACGTCATGCTGCCGACGATGAGCGGCCTCGAGATCAGCATGCGCCTGCGCCGGCAGGCGGTGCGCACGCCCATCCTGATGCTGACGGCGCGCGACGCCGTCGACGACCGCGTCGCCGGCCTCGACGCCGGCGCCGACGACTACCTGGTGAAGCCGTTCGCGATGACCGAGCTGCTCGCGCGCGTGCGGGCGCTCCTCCGGCGCAAAGGCGAGCAGGGCGCCGGCGAGCTCGCGGTCGGCGATCTCACGCTCGATCGCGTCCGCCACGAGGCGCGGCGGGCCGGCCGCACGACCGAGCTCACGGCGCGCGAGTACGCGCTGCTCGAGTTCCTGATGAAGAACGCCGGCCGGGTCCTGACCAGGGATCAGATCATCGGCGCCGTCTGGCCGCACGACTTCGACGGCGGCAGCAACGTCGTCGACACCTACGTCCACTACCTCCGCGAGAAGATCGACAAGCCGCCCGCCGAGCCGCTGATCCGCACCGTGCGTGGGGTGGGCTACACGTTGGGGCGCTGATGCGCTCCGATCCCGCGCTCGATCGGAGGCCCGGCGGCGCGCGCCTCCGGTTCGATCGGGTGCGCTGGCGCCTCGCCGCGTTGAACCTGGCGGTACTGGCGCTGGTCCTGGGCGTGACGCTGGGCTCGAGCGCGCTGGGCGAGGCGCGCGCACGAGACGCCGCGATCGAGCAGGAGCTCCGCCTCGCCGCCGAGCGCGCCGCGCGCCGTCTGGAGCACGGGAGCGAGCACGATCGGCACGACGACGACGACGACGACGACGACGACGACGACCACGGCGAGCGCGGCGAACGACGGGATCACGACCTCCGCGCGGGCGCCGACGATCCGCGACCGCCCGACCTCGCCGTCGTCGTCGCCGACCGGCGCGGGATCGTCCGCGACACCTGGGGCACGAGCCGCGTCCGCGGGCTGCCGCAGCGCGCCGACCTCGGCGCGGCGCTCGGCGGGCGCGAGGTCGTCGTCGATCACGATCTCGGCGGCGAGCCGGTGCGCGTCCTCAGCCTGCCCGTCTTGCACGAGGGCCACGTCGTGGGCGCGGTCCAGGTCGCGAAGCTCGTCGCCGACGAGCGGCGCTCGGCGTCCCGTACGCTCTGGATCCTGGCGGCCACCGGCGGCGCGGGCCTGCTCCTCGCGGCGGCGGGATCGATCTTCCTGGCGGGGCGGGCGATGCGGCCGATCGCCGGCGCCTTCGATCGGCAGCGCCGGTTCATCGCCGACGCGAGCCACGAGCTGCGGACGCCGGTGGCGGTGGTCCGCGCCCGGGCCGAGCTGCTCCAGCGCGAGGGCTCCGCGCTGGCGCCGGCGATCACCGAGGAGCTCGCGCTGCTCCGCAAGGACGCCGACGAGCTGAGCGCGCTGCTCGGCGAGCTGCTCGATCTCGCCCGCCTCGACGCGGGCGAGGCCGACCTCGCGCTCGAGCCCGTGGCGCTCGCCGACGTGGTCGAGGAGATCGTCGCGCAGCTCGAGCCGCTCGCCGCCGAGCGCGGCGTCGCGCTCTCGGCCGCGACGGCCCCCGTGTGGGGACGGGCGAACCTGGCAAGGACGCGACAGGTCCTCCGCGCGCTGGCGCACAACGCCCTCAAGCACACCGCGGCCGGCGGTCACGTCCGCCTCGATCTCGCGCCGGACGGCGCCTGGGCGCGCCTCCGCGTCGAGGACGACGGTGAGGGCATCGCCCCCGAGCACCTGCCGCGCGTCTTCGATCGCTTCTACCGCGCCGATCCCTCGCGCGGACGCGACGCCTCGGACGCGGGGCACGGGGCCGGCCTCGGCCTCTCCATCGCCGCCGAGCTCGTGCGCGCCATGGGAGGCGAGATCGGGATCGAGAGCACGGTGGGCCAGGGGACCACGATCACCGTGCGGCTTCCGCTCGCGCCGCGAGGCCGGCAGGACGGGGCCTGACATCGACGGGGAGATCGCCTTCGACCCGCCGCGCTCAGGGACCCGAGGAGCGCCTCGCTCCGAAACTTCGAGCGCACTACCGCGCAACGATCGGATACTCCGTCGGGCGGCCGGCCGCTCCCCCGGAGACCCGATGCATCACCGACTCGCGCTCGTGCTCGCCTTCGCCCTCGCCGGCGCCGCGTGCGTGCCGCCCGACGACGGCGCCAAGAAACCGCAGGTCGTCGACGTCACGCGCAAGGTGTCGGTCGCGTTCACGCCCGCGCAGGACGACGTGCCCTTCGACCCGAAGGCGCCGCGCCTCGTCGCGGCGACGAGGGCGCTCGAGGCGCTCACCGGGCCCCTCGTCTTCGCGATCGACGCCTCGCTCCTGCCGAAGGACGGCGGCGCCTTCGACGAGGCGCTCGTCGCGTCGATCGAGAACGTCACCAAGGACCTCGAGGCGCGCAAGAAGGCCGACGCGCGCGAGCTCGCCTGGGCGGTGCCGCGCCTCGCGCGCATCGAGGTGAAGTACACCGCCGCCGCGGGCGCGCCCACCGCGCGGTTCGACGCCGACGCCGACCGGGTCGTCCTGGCGAGGCCGCCGGGCGCAGGCGCGCTGATCCCGGAGGGTCTCGTCGCGGGGGCGATCCGGGATCGCTACCGCGAGATGCTCGAGACCGAGCTCGGTGGACGGCCGCCCGATCGCATCGCCCGCGCCGACTACGCGCTCTACTTCCAGGTCCTCACCGCGCCCTCGCGCGGACGGGCGGCGCCGCTCGACGCCGACACGCTCGCCGATCACCCCGACGGCGAGCGCGTCGTGCGCCTGGCGAGGCTCCACGAGCTCTGCGCCGGGGCCGGCGACGGCGCCCTCGCGCGAGCCATCGCCGAGCGCCTCGTCGCCGACGGCGAGCTCTTCCGGCTGGCGTACCTGCGCTTCGCCGACGCGGTCAGGGCCGCACCGGCGGGCAGCGCGTTCAAGCGCGCCGAGGCCGCGTGGTCGGCCTGGGTCGGCGCGAACCTCGAAGCGCTTCCGCCCGCCAAGCGGCTCGCGCTGGTCGAGCGCCTCTTCGCTCGCGCGGGCGACCCGGCGCCGGATCGAGCGAGGTACGCGGCCGACGCGTATCCCGGGCTGGACCGCTTCGCGCTCGGCCTGCGCGCGGCCGAGGCCTGGATCGCCGCCGGGCACCCCACGGCGCGCGCAGCGCCGGGAAGCGACGACGAGGTCCGGCAGTGGCTGGTGTGCCCCGCCGCGCGTGCCGAAGGGGGCAAGCGCACCTTCTCCTGCTCCGATCACGCCTGGTACGCGCTCGCGCTCGACGGCGAGCGCGACCGGCAGCGCCTCGCCGACGCGGTCGTCGAGCACCGCGATCCCGCCCTCACCGAGACGGTGTTCGCCAACGCGGTCGCGATCGGCCGCCCCGGCGAGGTCGTCGCGCTATGGCGCGCGGTGCAGCGCGACGAGGGAGCCTGGCGCGGCGCCACCCGCGTCATCACCGACGAGGCGTGGGGGATGGGGAGTCGCGACGGGCTCGCGGACGAGGCGCAGCGCCTCTGGCGCGCGCACCCCGAGCGGCGCGGGCCCCTGCTCCGCCTCCTGGCGACGCTCGCGATGAACGGCAGCGGCGCGGTCGACTGGCCGCGCTTCGAGGCGACCTTCGGCTCCTCCGTCTCGGCGGCCGAGCTCGGCGCCTTCCTCGACGACGATCCCTACGCGGTGTCCTTCGTGCCGGCGATCTGGCCGGCGCTGGGCAAGGGCTGGTCGCGCGCCGACGTGATCGTGGCGCGCCTCGATCGGTACCTCGACGCGCCGGCGCGACCGTGGCTCCCGTTCGAGAAGCCGGCGGTGCGTCTGCAGGAGATCGCGGCGGCGCTCTGCGCCGCCGGGCCCGCCGAGATCGGGCGCCTCGAGGCGTACCTGAAGAAGCGCGGAGCCCGGCCCAGCGACGAGCCGCGCCTCGCCCCGGCGATGGAAGCCCTGAAGCGGTGCCGCGGGAGCGGCGGACGAGGCGCTCCGCCGCCACGGCGTTGAGACGAGCTCGCGAGCAAGGCCGAGCGGTCAGTCGATCGAGAGCACGCGGACAGCCGGGAAGAACGTTCGGAGCCGATCGAGGTCTTCGAAGTCCGACGTGTACACGATGTCGCCGCGTCGCGCCGCGGACGCCATGACGAGCGCGTCGATGGCCGTCGCGCCGGCCACCTCCGCGAGCGCTTCGCCCGCGAGCTTTGCGAGCGAAGCGTCGGTCCCCTCGATGCGGAGGCCCCGCAAGATGGCCTCTCGCGCACGGGATGGCCCTCGCCACCACTCGATGATGACGACGGCCGGCACCGTCACGATGACACCCGCGGAGACGGCGGTGGCGTAGACGCGAGCCATGCGGGCGCGCCGCCGTTCGAGCGCGATCAGCGCGCCCGAGTCGAACGTGAGACCCAGCCTGGTTCCGCGGCCCGCCTTCTGCGGGTCGGCGTGACTCATGCGGCCGACCGGCGGGCGCGCGGTCGCGGGGGGCCGAGCCACTCGGCCACGATGGCGTCGCGTTGTGAGCGCGTCGTCTTCGCCGCATCGCCGAGCCACCGCACGAGCGCCTCGCGCCCCTCTTCTTCGCCGAGCCGGCGTGCCCCCTCGGCGATCGCTGCGGAGAGGTTGCCGCCGTGGAATCGGCGCGCGCGCCTCACGAGGAGGGCGAGATCCGACCGATCGAGCGACACGCTCACCTTCTTCGTACGACCCGCTCTCGACGGCTTGGTGGCTTTCGCCATGGTGCTACCACGGTAGCACAACCGAGCGCTCGCAGCCACGACGGAGGCGGCGGAGCGCGCGCGTCGCGATGAGCTTCGGAGCCGAGGCGAGACCGCGTGACCGCCCGCCTCCCGTGGGAAGAAGGGCGAGGCCACGGTGTCCACGCTCCTGGAGTTGGCGAGGCCGCCGTTTTCGCGATGTGCCGGTCGATTTTCCCGCCCCCATGTTGGAGCGCCTCACGGCGCCGTCGCCGCTCCGCTCGGCGACGAGCGCGGCCCGGGCGCGCTCGCCGGTCGGTCGCGCACCTCACCCCGCCGGCCGAGGCTCGCGAGCACCCACCGCGTCGTCGCGTCGGCGCCCCGGCCCTGGAAATGCAAACCGTCGGGCCGGATTGGCTCGCCCTCGCTCTCGAGCTCGCAGTCGGTCGACGGGCAGACGCGACGCGCCAGGTCGAGCACCTCGACGTCGGGCACGCGGCGCGCCACGCCCTCGAGCAGCTCGTTGAAGCAATCGGTCCGCTCGTCGAGCTTGGCGCTCTTCCAGGTGCCGACCGGGTACGGCACGCGCGCGATCACGAGGCGCCCGGCCCGCGCGCGGATGACCTCGAGCCGCCGCGTGAGCTCGCGCGCGTAGGCGCGGTGGAACGCGTCGTCGCAGGCCCACCGCCAGCGCCGCTCCACGCGCACCGGCGCGAAGAAGCCGCCGCCGAGGACCACCAGCGTCACGTCGGGGTGCATCTCGAGCACGTCCGACTCCCAGCGCGCCGCGCAGTTGCCCCCGCTGTGGGGGCGATCCTCGAGCGACCGCGTCGGGAGCACGCCCTCGAAGAGGCTGCAGTCGCCGATGCCGTGGGCGAAGACCTGGACGCCCTCGTCGTGCCCCAGCGCCGCGAGGCGCTCGCCGAGCGCCGCGGCGACCGAGTCGCCGAGCACGAGAAGCCGCGGGGCGCCCGGCGGGAGCTCTTCCGACGCCGGACGCGGCGCGCTCGGGCCACGGGCCTCGGCGGGCGGCGCCGCCCGCGCCGGCAGGTGCGTGCCGAGCACGAGCGCGGCCGCCGCCGCCGCGAAGCTCGCCGGGACCACGATCGCGGCGCGGCCGAACGGCAGACCGCGGCGCCGGATCGGATCCTCGAGCCAACGGAACGACGCCGCCGCGACGAGGAACGTGAGCGCGAGCCTCACGACGGTGAGCGCCGCGCCCGAGAGACCGAGTCGCCCCGGACGCAGCAAGGTGAAGATCGGCCAGTGGACGAGGTAGAGCCCGTAGCTGACGCGGCCCACCCAGGCGAGCGACCGGAACGAGAGCAGCCGGGCGATCCTGCTCGCGTGGCCCTGCGACGCGCACCACACGAGCGCGAGCACCGCGAGCTCGGAGAGCCACAGGCCGCCCTCGTAGAGGAAGGGATCCTTGCCCTCGAGCCGCACCCAGGCGAGCGCGAGCCCTCCGAGCGCGAGGGCTCCGGCCGCGTCGAGCGCGAGCGCGGCGCGACCGGCGAGCGGCGCGCGCCCGTGCAGCGCGCACGCCATCCCCGCGCCGGCGAGGATCGCGGCGGCGCGCGTGTCGGTGCCGAGGTACGCGCGCGAGGCGCCGACCGCGTCGAACGCCCGGGCGAGGGCGAGCCCGGAGGCGAGCGTCAGCCCGGCCGCGACGAGGCCGAGCGCGAGCCGCGGCCGGCGGGCGCGCAGCGCCACCCAGGCGACGAGCGGCCAGGCGACGTAGAACTGCTCCTCGATGGAGAGGCTCCAGGTGTGCTCGAACGGCGACGGCGCCGCGAACAGGTCCCAGTAGCTGCGGCCGGCGACGATGGTGTGCCAGTTGGCGACGTAGGCGAGCGCGGCGAGGCCGTCGGCCTGGATGCGCGCGCGCTCGGCCGGCGAGGCGACGAACGGCGCCGCCGCGCCCACGACGATCACCACCGCGAGCAGCGCCGGGAAGAGGCGGCGCGCGCGGCGCACCCAGAAGGCGCCGAGATCGATGCGCCCCGACGCCTGGTGCTCGGTGAGCAGGTTCGACGTGATGAGGAAGCCCGAGAGGACGAAGAACAGATCGACGCCGAGGTAGCCGCCCGGCAGGCGCCCGTCGTGGAAGAGGAGCACGCCGAGCACGGCGAGCCCGCGCAGCCCGTCGAGCCCCGCGAGGTGCGCGAGCCGGGGGCGCGGCCTCGAGTCGTGCGGCCGGCCGAGCTCCAGGAGCTGCGGCTGCGCGCTCCTGGGCTCGAGCTCCGCGGGGGTGGAAGGGCGGAGCCCTGAGGAGGAATCGCGCATCGGACGCCGGCGGGCGCACTCTAGCCGACCTCCAACGGCGCGTAGGCGGTCTCACGCCTGCCGCACCGCCCGCCGCTCGCCGGTGCAGCGCTTGCAGGCCGAGCGGCCATGGAGCTGCCGCAGGTCACCCAGCTCATCCAGGCGACGCTCGTCCCGGTGATCATGATCAGCGCCGAGGGGCTCGTGAGCCTGGTCGTCCAGACGCGCTACGGCAGGCTCATCGACAGGCTCCGCGCCATCAACTACGAGCGGCTCCGCCTGCGCGAGGGGATGGCGCAGCCGACGCAGGCCGCCTCCCACGTGCGCCGGCGCATGGCGGAGGACGAGGTGCTCGTCCGGCTGCTGCTCCGCCGCGCCAGGCTCGCGCAGAAGGCGCTCTTCGCGGCGTTCCTCGGGATGGCGCTCTTCGTCGCCACGTCTCTCAGCCTCATCTTGGAGACGCTCGTGTCCGCGCGCGGCGCGCCCACCGTCCTGCCCGTCGTGCTCTTCACCGCCGGCCTCTGCGCCTTCCTCGCCGGCTTCGCCTTCATCCTGCTCGAGGTGCTCCAGTCGCTCCAGGCGTCGCGTCGCGAGTTCGCCATCGTCACCCAGGCCCCGGTCGGTCCGACCGATCGACCCGCGCCCGAGGCGCCGCGCCGGGGGTGGCTCGGGGCGCCGCGTCGCGGCTCGCGGGTCACGAGCGCGGCGAGGGCGGCGAGCTCGTGGGAGAGGAGCTCGAGGCGATGGCCGGCCCGATGAGCGTCAGGGCGCCGGCGCCGGGCCGTGGGTCGCGAAGATCAGCGCGTAGACGTCGTCGATCGGGTTGAACAGCGTCACGCGCTCCTGCCGCTTGCTCCGGTCGAAGTGCTCGAACCAGGGCAACGACTGCCACGAGGCGTTGTCCTTGATGAACTCGGGGACGATGAGATCGATCTCGACGTAGCGGCCCTTGGTCGCGGCCGCGAGCTCGCGGCCGAAGCTCCAGTCCTCGCGCCCCGGCTTGGGGGCGAGGTCGTTGTGCATCGCGCCGCCGTAGGTGACGACCATCGCCTCCTTCTTGGCGCCGGCGTTGCGCTTCAACAGGGCGATCGCCTTCTCCTCGGTCAGCCGCTTGATCATCGCGAGCATCTTGGGGATGCCGTCGGGGCCCGCCGCGAGGATCTCGTCGTACTCCTGGCAGGTCGGCCGGAGCACGTGCGGCTGGATGCCCAGCGCCTTGGCCCGGTCGGCCATGGTGACGAACTCGTTCTGATCGCTCTCGGCCTGGTCCTTGGTGACCTCCTTCTGGCGCTCGGCGACCTCGGCGACCTTCTTCTTGTTGCACTTCGGATCGGCGACCCAGAGCTCGATGATCAGGTCCGAGGCGCGGTGCTCGAGGAGCGGCAGGAGATCCGTGGTGAAGCGCTTCGTGGTCGACGGGATCCCCTCGGTGCCCTTCTGCGCGTGCGTCTCGCCGACCGCGAGGACCAAGGGCTTGCGCGCGAGCGCCTCGCCGAACGCCTGGTTGGCCGACGCGTAGCGCATGCAGCGGAGACCGCCGCACGCCTCCGGCCCGCCCGGCGAGCTCGGAGCGGTCGGGGCCGCTGCGGAGGACGAGGGCTGCGCGCCGGAAGCCCTGGCCGCCGCGGCCTGCGCCGAAGCGGCCGGCGGCGCCTCCGCCGAGATCGCCGCCGGCGGGGTCTGGGCCGAGGGCGCGCCGTCGCAGCCGGCGACGACGAGAGCGAAGACGACGCAAAGCCGCATGATGCGAGAGCATCCACCGTCCGCGAGGTCGAGTCCACGGTGTCGGGGCTTTCGGTCACCGAGGCGCGCGACGCGACGCGCGCCCCCGTGTCGTCGACGCCAAAAATGCGCCCGCCGGCGGACGGATTTCGGCGGCGCCGGCGTGCCTCGGGCGCCCGGGCGTCTTAAGCTGATCGATCGTGAGCACACGGCCCTCGACCCCGCCGCTCGCTCCCTTCCTCGATCGGCTCCTGCCCGAGGACGGCTCGATCGGCGTGGGGGCGCTCGCCGCCGCGAGCTCGCGCATCCGGCTCCGCCGCTTCGCCGGCCCGGAGAGCTACGCCGAGCGGATCGAGCACGTGCGGGTCGCCCACCTCACCGACCAGCATTTCGGCCTGGTGACCCCCATGGCGGTGCAGCGCGCGGCGGTGGCGATCACGAACGCGCAGCGCCCCGATCTGGTCGTTCTCACCGGCGATTTCGTCTGCCACAGCCACGCGTACCTCGATCAGCTCGAGGAGATCCTCTCCAGGCTCTCCGCGCCCGCCCTCGCGGTGCTCGGCAACCACGATCACTGGTCGGGCGCGGACGAGGTGCGCCGCTCGCTGCGCCGCGCCGGCGTCGAGGTGCTCGACAACGCCAGCACCATCGTGACGCTCGGGCACGAGCGCCTGCAGGTGGTCGGGCTCGACGACGCGTACACCGGCCACGCGCGCCTCGAGCGCGCCGTGAAGGGGCTCCGGCGCGACCTGCCGACCATCGGCCTCTCGCACATCGCCGAGGAGGCGGACGGGCTCTGGCGCCACGGCGTGCCGCTGGTCTTCTCCGGCCACACCCACGCAGGTCACCTCACGCTGGCGCGCCTGCACGAGCGCGCCTTCGGACGCATCACCGGTCACCGCTACGTGCACGGTCTCTACGGGACGCGCGCCGGTGCCGACCCGGCGAGCGCCCACGACGGTCACGGCCGCTCCGCGGCGCGAGGTGCCGTCTACGTCGGCGCGGGCATCGGCGCCTCGGTCGTCCCCTTCCGCCTCGGCGACCGCGCCAAGTCCGAGGTCACCCTCTTCGAGCTCGGCTACTCGCCGGGCGACTTCGCCGAGCACCACGCCGAGCAGGAGCCGTTGCCGGGGCGCGTCCCTTCCGAGGCCGCGCGCGCCCGGCGAGCCGCGAAGGTGGTGGCGAACCGCGAGAAGCGCGAGCGGCTGGCGACGCGCAGCACGCGCTGACCATCCGGGACGGCCGAGCGCGGACGGTTCACCTTCCCTTCAACAGCGGGAGCACGGCGACGACGAAGTAGATGACGGCGTTCATGTAGCTCGACG
Organism: uncultured Polyangiaceae bacterium; assembly: GCA_964372055.1. GTDB lineage: Bacteria > Myxococcota_A > Polyangia > Polyangiales > Polyangiaceae > CAYJPW01. Next base: position 41,389 of record CAYJPW010000067.1, on the reverse strand, counting down.
GGAGGCCTGCCTCCTTGGCCTTCGAGGCGTGCATCAGGCTGAGCACCCCGGCGGCGCCCCACGCGAGCGATCGGAGCAGCGCGAAGACCATGCTCGGCATGACGAGGCTCACGACGAGCAGCACGATCGCTGCGATCACGGCGATTTGCCGGGACCTGTTCAGGCGGTTCAGCTCTTCAACGACGGCCGATCGATCTTGCATCGCGATTCGCGCTCCTTGCGTGGCGGCACCACCCTCGGAGGATAAGCCGTCCAGCCGGGCGGGTCAGCACGACCGCTCATCGACCCTCACGGGCAGCCGAAGGCGCAAGCGCCGAAGAGGATCTCGACCGTCGCGTCGGCCGGGAACTCGAACGTGACCAGATCCGGGTAGGCCTGCGCGCCCGTCGGGTAGCCGAAGCACTCGCCGCCGGGATCGCACTGGCAGTCGGCGCAGGTGTCGAAGCCCATCGCGCCGGCGCGGTAGGTGCCCGCAGGCGCGGCCACGATCTGCCCGCAGGTCCCGATGCCTTCCGGGTAGGCCCAGCAGGCGTCGGGCATGGTGAGCCCCCACTCGAGCCCCGTCCCAGCCCAGGTGAGCTCGCGCGTCGCGCCGGGCTCGAGGAGATAGGCGATGGGCGCGCACGCGCCGCACGCGTACGGCGGATCCGTCTGCAGGTCCTCGCAGGTCTGGAGGCAGCTGCCGTCGTAGGTGTAGGCGACCTGGTCGCCGCCTCCGATGAGCTCGATCGAGTAGTCGACGTCGCTGCAGTTGCCCGGCAAGTAGATCAGGTACGGCGACTCGTTGCGGAAGCGGACGGTGACCGACGCAGCGCCCTCTTGATCGGCGAACGCAGCGCAGGGGCCGCCGCCGGTGCCGGTGGTGGTGCTCGACGTGGTGCCGCTGGTGGTGCTCGAGGTGGTGCCGCCACCTCCGGTGCCGTCGGTCTCGTTCGCAACCGAGCTCCCGCAGCCCGACGCCGCCGCGATCGCCAGGCCCGCTCCGAAGACTCCCATCCACCAGTTCATCCTCATGTGGAACGCCCCAGGCAGCCGCCGTGCCAGGGCGCGTCGTCCCGACGGCGCGGGTTTCGCGGGGTTTCCTGTGCCAGCGTGCGCCAGGAGCGGAGGAGACCGCCGCGCGTGTCATGCGCCGGACCGCAGGCGACGCGCGACCCGGGCCGCGCTGCGCCTCAGTCCACGGCCCCCCGCTTGAAATAGCCCCGGAGCGTCGGCGAAAACCCCGCCGCGCGCAGCGCCGGCGCGAGCGCCGACTGCGCCGGCGGCGCTCCATCGATGTCCGAGAGCAGCACCGCCCGGCGCCGGCCACCATCGACGAGCGCCGCCAGCGCGCGCGCCAGCGCCGCCGCCGCGTGCCCGCGCTCGGGCTCGCCTTCGGGCAGGAACGTCATCACGCCGCCGCCGCGGCCGATCCACGCGACGAGGGCGCCGTCGAGCAGCACGACGTAGGCACCCGCGGCGCGCTGCGGGCGGGCGCCGTCGCCGGCGCGCTCGGGCCACGCCAGCGCGGCGCCGAAGGGGTTCGCGGGATCGGTCGCCGCGAGCACCAGCGCGTCGCCGGCCTCGCTGGGCTCGCGCACGGCGCGGAGGCGATCGTCGGCGCCGGGCAGCGCGAACTGCGTGGCGCCGAGCCCGGCGACGAAGTACCCGCGCCGGACCCGGCCCGCCTCCTCGAGCGCCTTGAGGACCTCGTAGACGGCGCTGAACCCGCCGCTCACGCCCTCGGCGGCGACGGCCTCGCGGGTGAGCACGCCGTGGCGCTCGAGCAGGGCGCGGGCGAGCGCGGCGCGGCGCTCGGTCTCGGTCGGTGGACGCACGGCCGGCCGCGCGGTGAGCGACCAGCGCCCTTCGCTGCCCGGAGGACCGGCGCGCCGCGAGCGGAACGCGGCGTGCGCCGCCGCCTTGAGCACCGGGCTCCGCAGCGTCGAGCGCCGCGGCCGCGTCTCGCGACCGGCGTCGCCCCGGAGGTACGAGCGCAGCGGCGCGAACGTGTCGTTGGTGACCTCGCCCGCCCAGGCGAGCTCCCAGAGCGCGCCCAGGAGATCGTGCGCGAACGCGCCGGTCGCCGTGACGAGATCCGCGAAGAAGAGCGCGCCGCGCTCGGCGAGCAGCGCGCGCACGCGGGCCGCGATCTCGCCGCTCGCTTCCCGCGGCGCGGGCGCGAGCCGAGCCACCTCGCCGGTGAGGTAGAGCGCCACGCGCCCGTCGCGCGGGCCCAGCGCCTCGACGCCGATCCACACCACCTCGCCGGCGGCGCAGAGGACGTCGAGATCGGCGGGGCGGTAGCCGCTGATCCGCGCCGGGAGCACGTCGGCCTCGAGCACCGATGCGGGGATGGGCGCGCCCTGGAGCTGCTCGATGGTCGAGAGGAGCGCGTCGAGCCCGCCGCGCGGCCGCCGCACGCCCTGCCAGTCGGCGAGGAAGCGCCCCAGCGCCGCCGGCTCGACGGGCTCGATCTCCTTGCGCAGCTTGGCCAGCGAGCGGCGCTTCAGCGTGCGCAGCACCTCGGCGTCGCACCACTCGCGCGAGCGCCCGCCGGGCAGGAGCTCGCCGAGGACGACGCGATCGGCGGCGGCGAGGCGCTCGAGCGTGGTGAGCACCACGACGAGGTCGAGCCCGAGGCGCACCGCGATGGCGTCGGCGAGGAACGGGCCGTGGGTGCGGGCGAAGCGCGAGACGAGATCCCCGACCGGGTCGGCGACCGGCTCGAGCAGCGCGGCGGGCAGCCCCGGGGGCAGCTCGGCCCCGAGCGCGTCCCGCAGGCGCGCCGCGTCCTCGGCGGCGGCGAAGCGGCGCTGCCCGGCGAGGGTCACCTCGACGATCCGGCCCTCGCCCGCGAGCGCGTCGATCCAGGCGTCGGCCGCCTCGTGCGGCCTCGCGCGCTCGCGGATCTCGTCGCGGGTGAGATCGCCGAGGCCGAGGAGCAGATCGTGGACGCCGTCGGCGGAGGTCGCCGGGCGGTGGCCGCCGGTGCGCTGGAGCGCGGCCCCGATCTCCTCGATCGCGAGCGGGTCGAGGAGCTCGCGGAGCTCGGCCTCGCCGAGCAGCTGGCGGAGCTCGGCGCTGTCGACCGAGAGCGCCTGGGCGCGCCGCTCGGCCAGCGGCGCGTCGCCGTCGTAGATGAAGCTCGCCACGTACGAGAAGAGGAGCGACGCCGCGAACGGCGAGGGGCTCTGCGAGTCCACCGGCACCACGCGGATCTGGTGCGCGCGGACGCGGCGCAGGAGGTCGACGAGCGCGGGCAGATCGAAGACGTCGCGCAGGCACTCGCGGTACGTCTCGAGAATCATCGGGAACGAGCCGTAGCGCGAGGCGACCGCGAGCAGATCGGCGGCGCGCTTGCGCTGCGCCCAGAGGGGCGAGCGCTGCCCCGGCCAGCGCCGCGGAAGGAGCAGCGCGCGGGCCGCGTTCTCGCGGAAGCGCGCCGCGAACAGCGAGCTCTCGCCGAGCCCGCGCATCACCAGGTCCTCCACCTCGTCGGGCGCGGGCAGGAAGCGCGCGACGTCGGGCGCGCGCTCGGTCTCGGGGAGCCGGAAGACGATGCCGTCGTCCGACCAGAGGACCTCGGCCTGGCCGTCGCCGTGATCGCGGAGCGAGGCGAGCGCCGCGTTCGCCCAGGGCGCGTGCACCCGCGCGCCGAAGGGGCTGAGCACGCAGACGCGCCAGTCGCCGACCTCGTCCTTGAAGCGCTCGACGACGATGGCGCGGTCGCTCGGGACCTCGCCGGTCGCGCGGGCTTGGTCGTGGAGGTACGTCACCAGGTTGGCGGCCGCGCGCGCGTCCAGCGCGTGATCGCGGGTGAGCCGCTCGATCGCGGCGTCGCGGGGCTCTTTGGCGATGGCGCGTCCGAGGGCGCCGATCGCGCGACCGAGCTCGATCGGCCGGCCGGGGCGATCGCCGTGCCAGAAGGGCATCTTGCCGGGCTGGCCCGGGGCCGGGCTCACGATCACGCGGTCGTGGGTGATCTCGTCGATGCGCCACGAGGAGGCGCCGAGGAGGAAGACGTCGCCCACGCGCGACTCGAAGACCATCTCCTCGTCGAGCTCGCCGACGCGCCGGCTCTGGCGGCCGCCGCCGTCGGCCGCGAGATAGACGCCGTAGAGGCCGCGGTCGGGGATGGTGCCGCCGTTGGTCACGGCGAGGCGACGGGCGCCTTCGCGCGCCTTGATGGTGTGGGCGACGCGATCCCACGTGAGGCGCGGCCGGAGCTCGGCGAACTCGTCCGACGGGTAGCGCCCCGAGAGCATGTCGAGCACACCCTCGAACGACGCCCGCGGAAGGTCGGCGAAGGGCGCGGCCCGGCGGACGAGCGCGAAGAGATCGTCCTCGGCCACCGGCTCGAGCGCCGCGATCGCGACGAGCTGCTGCGCGAGCACATCGAGCGGGTTGCGGGCGTAGAAGGTCTCCTCCACCTTGCCCTCCACCATGCGCGCCGTCGCCGCGGCGCAGGCGAGGAGGTCCCCGCGGTACTTCGGGAAGATGACGCCCTCGGAGACAGCGCCGACCGAGTGCCCTGCGCGCCCGATGCGCTGGATGCCCGACGCCACCGAGGGAGGCGCCTCGATCTGGATGACGAGATCGACGGCGCCCATGTCGAGCCCGAGCTCGAGCGACGAGGTGGCGACGATGGCGGGCAGATCGCCCGACTTGAGCCGGTCCTCGATCTGCTGGCGCCGATCGCGCGCGACCGATCCGTGGTGCGCGAGGGCGATCTCCTCGCCGGCCAGGTCGTTCATCGCCGAGGCGAGGCGCTCGGCGAGGCGCCGGCTGTTGGCGAAGATCATGGTCGAGCGGTGCGCGCGCACGAGCTCGACGAGGCGCGGGTGGATCGACGGCCAGATCGACCGATTGGGCGCTTCGTCCTCGCCCCGCCTTGCGCGCGCGCGCGGCTCGGGCGCCGCGAGCTTCGCCATGTCCTCGACCGGGACCTCGACCGTGATCCCCCAGGCCTTGCGGGCGCCGGCGTCGATGACCTCGACCGGGCGCGGGCTCCACGACCCCGAGCCGTCCGGTCCCGCGTCGCCGCCGCCGAGCAGGCGCGCGATCTCCTCGAGCGGCCGCTGCGTCGCCGAGAGGCCGATGCGCTGGACCGGGCGCCGCGGCCGGCCGCGGAGCGACTCGAGGCGCTCGAGCGAGAGGAACAGGTGGGCGCCGCGCTTGGAGGCGACGAGCGAATGGATCTCGTCGACGATGACCGTCTCGACCGGCTCGAGGATCTCGCGCGCCGCCGAGGTGAGCAGCAAGTAGAGCGACTCCGGCGTGGTGATGAGGATGTCCGGCGGCGTCCTTCCAAGGCGCGCGCGCTCGCTCTGCGGCGTGTCCCCCGAGCGGACGCCGATCGACGGGAGCCGGAACGGGACGCCGTCGCGCTCGGCGACGCGCGCGATGCCGGCGATCGGCGCGCGGAGGTTCTTCTCCACATCGACGCCGAGCGCCTTCAGGGGCGAGACATAGATCACGCGGCACCGCGCCTTGCGCGCCGGCTCGGGGGCGAACATCAGCCGGTCGATCGCGGCCAGGAACGCCGCGAGCGTCTTTCCCGAGCCCGTCGGCGCGAGCAGGAGCGTGGACGCGCCCGCGTGGATCGACGGCCACCCCTTCACCTGCGCCGGCGTGGGCGCGCCGAAGCTCTCCTCGAACCAGCGGCGCACCGCGGGCGAGAAGCCGCCGAGCGGATGGGCCCGCTCGGCCTTGCCGCGCCCGCCCCGCGCCCGTTCGATCGCGCCCATCGGAGTCCTCTGGCGTAGCACGGGCGCGCCGGGCGCGTGCGGCGGCCGGCTCTCGAGCCCGCGCTGGCTCCCGACGTGAGCATCGTGCGACTATCGCCTGTTCGCGGGCCTCGCCCGATCGCCTTCCTCATGCGGGTTCCTCGCTACGTCTTCACGATGTGCCTCGGCCTCGCGGGTTGCGCGCTCGAGGACGCGTCCACCGATGGAGCGGCGGCGTCGCTCCCGGCGGCGGCGACGTCCGCTTCCGCCGGCGAGGAGACAGCCGTCGCGCCCCCTGCGGCCACGAGCGCGCCATCAGCGCCGACTTACGCGATGCCGCGTCCCTACCGCGGGAGGCTCGAGACGGCCGTTCTTCTGAACGCGACCTGCGTCTCCTGTCACGAAGAGGAAGCCGAAGCGTGGCGCGGCTCGCGCCACCACCACGCGGCCACGGATCCGGCCTTTCGGCGCGCGTTCGCAATCGAGCCGACCGCGTTCTGCCGCGGTTGCCACGCTCCCGAGTCGCGTGGCGCCGAGACGCCTCCGCGCGCCGTGAGCGAGCTGGGCGTCGGATGCGTCACCTGTCACGTGACCGAAGAGGGGTCCGTGCTCGCCGCCCCGTCGGCCGAGGGAGATGCGCAGGTCGCCGCGCCGCACCCGCTGCAGCGTTCCGCGGAGCTCGCCGGGACGGGCGCCTGCGCCGGCTGTCACGAGTTCCGCTTCCCGGGGTTGCCGGGGAGCGACGACGGTCGCTTCATGCAGACCACGGTTCGGGAGCACCAGCGCGCGCCCGCCGCCGCCGACAGCTGCGCCGCGTGTCACATGCCGCTCGTCGGCGGACGCCGCTCGCACTCCTTCGCCGAGGTTCGCGATCCGGCCTGGCTCCGGGCCAACCTGCGCGCCACCGCCGAGCGCATCGAGGGCGGCGTGCGGATCACGCTCGCTCAGCCGGCGCCTGGCCATGCGTTCCCGACGGGGGACCTCTTCCGCCGGCTCGAGGTCTCCTGCGAGCTCGAGGACGCGAGCGGCCGCGTGCTCGGCCGCGCCGTGCGCCACCTCGCGCGGCATTTCGAGATCGTCCCGAGGGAGCCGGCGCGGCAGCTCTCGCGCGACGATCGCGTCTTCGCCGAGCCCGTCGTCGTCGACCTCGCGGTCGCGCCGCCGGCGTCGATACAGGGATCGGGCGCGTTGTCGTGGCGCGTGAGCCTTCAGAGGGTGGCGACCGTCGGCGTCGGGACGAACCCGGCGGACGCCAAGATCGAGTCCGAGGTGGAGCTCTATTCCGGAGTGCTTCCATGGAAGACGAACTGACCAAGGTCACGTCGCGCCCCGCGTTCCGCCCATCCGCGAGGCTCGTGCTCGCCGCCGTCGTGGCCGTCGCCGGCGCCTGCCGCGAGGACGCCACGCCGCAAAAAGAGGTGCCGGCCTCGTCGCAAGGCGCTTCCTCCGCCGCCAGCGCCTCCGCGAGCGCCGCGGCGCCGGCCGCGCCCGCCGCGACGCTGCCCGTGCTCGGCTTGGAAGAGCTTCGTCCGGGGCCGCCGAGCGGTGCAGCGTGGGAGCTCCACCCGATCGAGGGAGCGCTCATGGTGAGCGAGGGCCAGCGGGTGGGTCGCCTCGTGACGCGCTCGAACGAGGACGCGGGGAGCAGCCCGACGATCGAGTGGGTCGGCAAGATCCCCAAGGGCTCGCCGGCGCTCGGCGATAACATCCTCCGATCCGTCCGCGGTCGCTGGCCCGACGCGGTGGGCGCGGAGTACACGAGCAGCAACGGTCGGGCTCTGCAGCCGACCTACCGGCTCCTCACCGGCAGGACGGCCTCGTTCACCATCGCCGAGGGAGGAGGCCTCGGCTGGCTGTCGGGCGTTGCCATCGTGGGCGAATCGGTGGTGGCCGCCGGCTGGTCCATGTTCGAGGGCACCCAGCTCTTCACGTTGCGAGGGCCGAAGCTCGCGCGGCATGCGCTCACGGTGTCGGAGGCCTGCAAGCCGGACGAGTACACGAAGCCCGACTATGGCCCCGAGCCGCCGGCGGTGAGCCCGTACCGGTTCGGCGCCACCTCCGCGGGCACCTTGCTGACGATCGGGACGACGTGCCAGAAACGCGGGCCCCACGCCGAGGTGTGGGACAAGTCGTCCGGCAAGTCGCGCCTCGTCGATCTGCGCCCGTGGTGGAAGGACGCCGGCTTCTCGATCGAGATCCTGACCGGCCCCGGCGACGAGCTCTGGGCGACCCAGGGCGCATGGGACCCGATCCTCCATTACCGCGACGGGACGTTCGAGCCGCTGCCCCCGCTCGACAAGCCCGTGCGCGACGTCTTCGTCTCGCCTCGCGGCGAGCTCCACGTGAGCGACGGCGAGACGATCCATCGGCGCGACGAAGGTCGATGGACCCCCGTCGCCACGTTGGAGAAGCCTTCCGCCGTGTCGAAGCTCGCGATGGACGGCGAGACGTTCTGGGCCGAGTCGGGACCGAACATCGCGAAGCTGCGCGAGACCGCTCGCGCGCCGCTCCCGGGCGGCTGCGCGACGCCGTTCGTCTACCTCTACGAGGTGGCCGACAACAACGCGAAGGACTTCACCTTCCCGTCCACCCGGAAGGCCCTCTCCGCGTTCCCCGAGGCATCCGCCGTGCGCCTCGTCGAGTTTCAGGACGGGAAGCGCCACCTCGGCGTCACGGTCACCAGCAAGGCGCAGGGCGAGGCGCTGGTCGCGCACGTGAAGGCGACGATGAAGGACGAGAGGCCCAGGCTCCACTGCTATGCGCCGAAGGCGCCGCGGGTCATCGACCTCGATCCCAAGGAGAAGTGATTACGTGCCCGTCGCGGCCGGCGGGTGCGCGTGGATCGCCTCGCCTCGGGTGAGCCGCTGCTCGAGCGCGCACATCACCGCCGAGAAGGCGGCCTCCGCGTCGACGCCGGGCAGGGCGCGCCCGATCGCCTCCGCCTCCGGCGCGTCAGCGCAGCCAGACGGCGTAGTCGTAGGCGAGCCCGTTGGCCGACGCCCAGTTCGAGAAGCCGCAGCCGCTCGCGTCGGAGCAGGTGTTCGAGGCCGGCCCGAAGGTGTCGCTCCCGAAGTAGCCCGGCTGGCTCGCGGTGTAGCAGAGGGCCCAGCCGCCCTGCGCCTCGGAGCTGGTGCGGATGGAGCCGCCGTTGCAGGTCTTGCCGGCGTAGGTCTGGCCGGCGCAGCAGTAACGCATGTCGTGCCAGTTGCCGAGGCCGCCGCCGACGTTGTCCGAGGGCGTCCCCTCGTTCGATCCGAGGCGATCGCCGTCGGGCGATCCCGTCGAGCCGCTGGTGCAGGCGCCGCCGGTGGCCACGCAATGGTTGGCGAAGAGCTGCGTCGAGAGCCGGACCACGCGCTCCTGCGGCGCGAGCGAGGCGACGTCCGCGCCGGTGACGGCGGTGCCGATCAGCGTGTTGTCCCCGCCCTGCAGGTGCGAGAGCAACGTCGCGCCGTTGACCTTGGTCCACCGCTTGAAGCCGATCGTGGTCCCCTCGTCGTGCACGACGATGAGGATCTCGGCGGCCCCGGTGAGGCTGTTGAAGGCCTCGCTCTTGTGGTCCTGCGTGAGCCCGCCGGGCGCCGTCCCGTAGACGCCGGTGTTGGTCCAGAGCGGGTCGCCCCACCACATCACGTGGCCGTCGGAGGTGTCGAGGTTGAGCGCCAGCGTCCAACCGCCGCCCGCGGTGGTCATGTCGCAGCGGACGTCGAAGGGCGCCTTCGGCCCCGCGCCGTCGATGTCGATCGTGTAGACGCCGCTCGGCGCGCCGGGGCTCGCCGCGTGCGCGGCGTTGCACGACGTCGGCAGGGTGCACCCGCCCATCGCACAGGCGCTGCCGGGCGCGCAGGCCGCGTTGCAGGCGCCGCAATGCGCGGGGCTGGTCTGCACGTCGACGCACTGCGCGCCGCACTTGGTCAGGCCGGGGCAGAGCGGCGCACACACTCCGGAGATGCAGACCTGGTCGGCGGCGCAGGCGTTGCCGCACGCGCCGCAGTTCGACGGATCGGTGGCGGTGCTGACGCACTGGCTTCCGCAGGCGACCGTCCCGCCCGAGCAGACGAGCGCGCACGCTCCCCCGACGCAGCTCTCGGCGGGCGCGCAGGCGGCGTTGCACGCGCCGCAGTGGGCGGGATCGACGCCGGTGTCGACGCACCCTCCGTTGCAGGCGACGGTGCCGCCGCCGCACCCGACCGCGCAGCTGCCGGCGGAGCAGACCTCGCCCGGCGCGCAGGCGACGGCGCAGCTGCCGCAGTGGGCGGGGTCGACCGCGAGATCCGAGCAGACGCCGCCGCAGTCGGTGGTCCCGCCTGCGCACACGAGGGCGCAGCTCCCCCCGCCGCAGGCCTCCCCCGGGCCACAGACGGTGGCGCAGCTGCCGCAGTGCGCCGGATCGACGGCGGTGTCGACGCAGGCGGCGCCGCAGAGCGTCGTTCCCCCGGAGCAGCCGAGGCCGCAGCTGCCGCCCGAGCAGACCTCGCCGGGCGGACAGGCGTTGGCGCAGCCGCCGCAGTGCGCCGGATCGACGTTCGTGTCGACGCAGGCGCCGGCGCAGAGCGTGGTCCCGCCGCCGCAGCCGAAGCCGCAGGTTCCCGCGGAGCAGACCTCCCCTTGACCACATGCCGCGGCGCAGCCGCCGCAGTGCGCCGGATCGTTCTGCGTGTCGACGCAGGCTTGGCTGCACTGCGTGGTCCCGCCGAGGCACGCGACGCCGCACTGCCCCGCCGAGCAGAGCTCGCCCGAAGCGCAGGCGTTCGCGCAGTCGCCGCAGTGCGCCGGATCGAGATCGGTGTCGACGCACTGGCCGCCGCAGAGCGTGGCCCCGCCGCCGCACGCCACCGCGCACGCTCCACCGGCGCAGACCTCCCCCGCAGCGCACGCGCCGTCGCAACCGCCGCAGTGCGCGGGGTCGACGCTCGTGTCGACGCATGCGCCGCCGCACTCGGAGAGCCCCGCGGGGCAGCCGCCGGTGCTCGTCGTCGCCGTGGTCGTCGCCGGCGCGCCGCCGCCGCCCGTCACCGTCGAGGTCGTTCCGCCGCCGCCCGACCCGTTGCCGGTCTCGCCGCCACCGCACCCGAGCGCGATCAGCACCAGGCCGAGAGACACCCACACGAACGCTCCGGCACGTGATGACGTCGCCATGCGAGCCCTCCAGGCCGCGCGCCGCGCGGCAAACCATGATCGCACCGCGCCGCCCGCGCCCGCAACGCCGTCCGGGATCGCTGGTGATGCAGCGCCTCAGCGCTGGTCGAGGAGGACCTCCACTTCGGCGACGGTCTCGAACCCGAGCCTCGCGAGGATGGGGCGCGACATCGAACCGGCCTGGATCACGAGCGTCGGCGTCCCGCGCGTCCTCGCGTCGTCGGAGCGCGCCGCGACGAGCGTGCGGTACGCGCCGCGACCTCGGGCGTGGGGCAGGGTCGCGGCCCCCATCAGGACCACGAGGCCGTCGGTGTAGACGGAGCGCGCCGCCGCGACAGGCTCGCCCGCGAGCGAACCGAGGAACAGAGCCCCCTGCCCCGCCCGGTGGCGCTCGCGCTCCTGCGCGGCGCGCGCGCGGCGCTCCTCGGCCGACTCCGCGCGGCGCTCCCCGAAGACGCGATGCATGAGCTCGAACGCCGCCTCGTAGTCGTCGACCGTCTCGGCGCGCGCGGCGACGACCTCCGAGGGCGTGACCGCGAGCGGAGCGTCCGCGACCATGCCCCACGCCAGCTCGTGCGGCACCATCCCGTGCGAGCGCAGCCTCGGAGCGAGGTCCGCCGGCGTCGAGGATGGACCGATCTCCCACGTCGAGCTGGGGCGGCCGTGCCCGGCGAGCAGCGCCCGGACCTCGGCGATCGCGGCGTCCACGTCGCCCTCGAGACGGAGGCGCTGCACGATGTTCCGCGCCGGATGGGCGCCGCCCGAGCCGAGCCAGGCGACGAAGCCGGGGCGCTCGATCCTCACGTCACCGGGCGCGAGCGGGAGGTACGCGGTGGGGCTCTCGGCGATGCGGAGGGCAGCGGATCGAACGCTCATGACGAGCTCCTTTGGCGCATCGTGCCCCATCGTCTAGCCTGCCTGCATGCGAACCTTCACGTCGGCCGCGCTGGCCACGATCGCCGTGCTCGGCGCGGCTTGCGGCGGCTCCGTCGTCTCGGGAGGCGGCGGCGGAGACGGCGGCAGCGGCGGCGCGGCCTCCGCGACCAGCACGTCGACCGGAGCGCCCGGCGCGACGAGCACCTCGACCGGCGGCGGCGTCGGCGGCGGGCCGAGCGCCGTCCTCTACGGCCACGGCGAGGTGACCCTCCGCGTGGCGACGTTTCCGCTCACGTGCGCCGCGCCGGAGGTGAGCTCGCCCTTCGGACAGTGCAGCTGGGCGGATCTCGAGGTGCGCTTCCCCGAAGATCTCCTGGTCCCGGGGGTGCTCCCGAGCGCCAGCGCGACCTACTTCATCACCGAGGCCGGCGCGCAACAGAGCTCGACGCCGGGCGATTGCTCGGGCACGGCCGCGATCAGCGGCGGCGGCGACATCCAAGGCGTGGTCGTCGAATTCGGCAGCGTCGGCGCGACGTCCGTCGTGGTGACGCTGTCGAAAGCCGACGACATGCTGCTCGACGGGCACCTCGACGGGACGTACACGGTGCCGCGCTGCCCCTGAGGCGCCCCCGGGCTCCGCGGCACCCGCCCTGCTAGGGTTGGGCATGTTCCGGCGCTCGCACGTCGATCCCGCCGACGTCCACGCGACGTTGCGGCGGCACATGCTCGCCGACGGTTTCCCGATCGTGGTCGACCTGGAGCGGAGCCGGGGGACGCGGATCCGCGACGCCGTGACAGGCCGGGAGTACCTGGACTTCTTCTCGTTCTTCGCGTCGAGCCCGCTCGGGATGAACCACCCGGGCATGCTCGACCCGTCCGTCCAGGAGCGGCTCCGGCGCGCGGCGACCACCAAGGTCTCGAACTCGGACCTCTACACCACGTACCTGGCCGAGTTCGTCGACACGCTCTCGCGCACCGCCGCCCCGCCCGAGCTCGTCCACTACTTCTTCGTCGACGGAGGCGCGCTGGCGATCGAGAACGCGATGAAGACCGCGTTCGACTGGAAGATCCGCAAGAACCGGGCGCGCGGCAAAGGGGACCTCGGCACGCGCGTGCTCCACCTCGAGCGCGCCTTCCATGGCCGGTCGGGCTACACGCTGAGCGTCACCAACACCGATCCGGTCAAGACCGACCTCTTCCCGAAGCTCGACTGGCCGCGCATCCCTTCCCCCGCCGTCACCTTCCCGCTCGAGGGCCAGAACCTGCGCGCCGCCGAGCGCGACGAGCGCGCGGCGATCGCCTGCGCCGAGGCCGCGTTCGACCGGCACCCCGACGACATCGCCGCCATCCTGCTCGAGCCGATCCAGGCGGAGGGCGGCGACAACCATTTCCGCGGCGAGTTCCTCCGGGCGCTCCGGCGGCTCGCCGACGAGCGCGAGGCGATGCTGATCTTCGACGAGGTCCAGACGGGCCTCGGGCTCACCGGCAAGTACTGGGCGTTTCAGCACTTCGACGTGGTCCCCGACATCCTCTGCTTCGCCAAGAAGATGCAGGTCGGCGGGATCATGGTCTCGTCCCGCGTCGACGAGGTCGAGGACAACGTCTTCGAGAAGCCCGGCCGGATCAACAGCACCTGGGGCGCGTCGCTGGTCGACATGGTCCGCTGCACGCGCATCCTCGAGATCATCGAGGACGAGCGCCTCCTCGACAACGCCGCGGCGCGCGGCGCCGAGCTCCAGGCGGGGCTCGCCGCGTTGCAGACGCGCTTCCCCGACGTCGTCCACAACGCCCGCGGGCGCGGCCTGATGTGCGCCATCGATCTGCCCGACGCGGCCACGCGCGCCGCGATCATCGCGCGCTGCTTCGACGACGGGATGATCGTGCTGCCCGCGGGCGAGCGCGCCATCCGCTTCCGGCCGAGCCTCGTCGTCGACTCGGCGGCGATCGGCGAGGCGCTGGAGCTGCTCGGCAACGCGCTCGGCAGAGCGGCGATCAAGTAAAGCGCAGACCCGAGTCGGCGGACGTCCGCGCCCGCCGCCGGGCGCTCAGGTGGGCGCGGCGAACGGGAGCGGGGGATCGCGCGAGACCGGCAGGTGATCGCGGAGATCGGCCACGAGCTCGTCGCGCAGCTTGCGGCGGGCGGGATCGCTCCAGAGGTTGTGCCACTGCCGGGGATCTTCGCGGCAGTCGTAGAGCTCGCCCTCGTGGCCGGTGTACTCGGGCACCTCGGTGCCGCGGCCCCAGATCGACCAGTAGAGCGGCCAGCGGCCTCCTCGGTCGCGCGTGCGCGGCTCGTAGACGGTGCAGAGCCAGCCGTCGCGGTAGATCGTCCGGAGGTGCATACCGACGGGGGCGAACTGGCTGTCGAAGGTGGTGATCACCCGCTCGCGCGCCGAGCCTGCTCGCTCGGGCAGCACCGCGCCCTCCATCCACGCCGGCGGCTCGAGGCCCGCGATGGCGCAGAAGGTCGGAGCGAGATCGACGAGGCCCACGGGCTCGCTCACCTCGGCCGGCGCGACGCCGCGCGACGGCGCCGGCCGCCACAGGAGCGGCACGCGCAGGAGCGCGTCGACGTGGTACGGCCCCTTGAACATCAGCCCGAAGTCGCCTTGCAGCTCGCCGTGGTCCGACGTGAAGACGATGTCGGTGTGCTCGTCCTGCCCCGTCGCGCGCAGCCACGCGAAGACGCGGCCGCACGCCTCGTCGACGAGCTCGTTCTCGACGTGGATCATCGCGTGCACTTCGCGGAGCTGATCGTGCGTGAGGCGCGAGGGCACGAAATGGATCGGGCCTCCCTCGGGGTTCCGGAAGCGCCCCTCGTACCAGTCGAGCCAGTGCCGCGGCCGCCCGCGCAGAATCGCCTCGATCCGCTCTCGCGTCCCGGGGTGACCGTCGGGCAGGGCGAGATCGCGCCACGAGGATCGCTTCTTCACCTCGTCGAGCGGCGGATCGTAGGGGTGGTGCGGGTCCGGGAAGCTCATCCAGCAGAACCACGGCTCGTCCGCGTCGACCGACGCGAGCCAGCGCAAGGTCCGATCGGCGACCCAGTCGGTGTGGTAGTGCTCGCGCGGGATCGGGTTGTGCGCCACCTCGGGCGCGCCGGTCTCGCCGCCGCCGGCGCCGGTGAGCACCGCCGCGAAGCCGCGCACGTCCTCGGGGTGCTCTCGCCATAGCCAGGCCGCGTAATGGTGCCCGCCCATCGGGCCGTGGGTCGCCAGCTCGACGTGCTCGAAGCCGTGCCACGGCCCCTCGTGGCCCGCGGACGCGCAGCGGTTCTCGTAGAAGCGCAGCCCCGGGTCGAGGTGCGGCTCGAAGTGCGCCTTCCCGATGAGCGCGGTCCGGTAGCCCGCGCCCCGGCGCAGCTGGCGCGCCACGCTCGGCGCGTCCTCGGGCAACGCGACGCCGTTGGCGATGACCCCGTGGGTGCGCGGGTGCTGCCCGGTCAGCATCGTCGCCCGCGACGGCATGCAGACGACGTTCTGCACGTGCGCCCTCCGGAAGTTGATCCCGGCGCGGGCGAGGGCGTCGAGGTGGGGCGTGCGCGCCACCTTGCCGCCGTTCACCCCGAGCGAGTCGTAGCGCTGCTGATCGGTGGTGATGAAGAGGACGTTGCGGCGCCGGCCCGGCCCGCGCGCCTCGCGCCCCGCGCGGAGATCGTCCTCCGACTCGGCGACGCGCGCCGCGTGCCCATCCGCGACACCGAGCGCGCGCCGGAGCGCCGCCTCGCCGCGTCGGGCGAGGAAGACGCCCCGGAACGTCCGCGCGAACGCGCCGCTCACGAGGTGCTGGAGGTCCATGCGGGGCGATGGTCGCCGGTGCGGCGCGTGGGGGTCAACGGGCCGGCCCCGGCGCGTGAACGCCGGGGCTCGGGGGCCGCGCGCGGCGCTCTTCAGCGGAGCTGGCTGCCATACTGGAGGTTCTGCTGCGGGATGATGGTGTGGTCGGCCGTGTGGACGCAGAGGAACATGCTGCCGTTGATGAAGGTGCTGCCCGTGACCGCGTCGCCCTGCTGGCTGGCGACGTTCACGACGACGCCCTCCCCGCCGAAGGTGAGCGAGGCGTTGGCGGCCGCGGCGGTGTCGGTCGGGCCGTTCCGGCAGCAGCGGCCGCCCTCGGGAGCGAGCTCGCACTCGACCCTCGCGTAGCCGTCGGCCCGCCCGCCCACGCGGATCCACCCGGTCTTGTCGGGCAGCGGGCAGTCGTTCGCGTCGACCACGCCGATGTTCAAGAGGCCTCCGCTCGAGCCGACGATCTGCGAGCCCTCGGTGGTGTCGGCGCTGATGCTGATGCTGCCGATGGCGAGCTTGCCCTCGACGCCCAGCACGCTGCTGCTCGCGTCGACCGAGGTGGCCACCGCGTTGTCGGGCGTGTCGCACTCGAGCTGGGCGTCGCCCCGGTTCGACACCTCGAGGAGCCAGGGGTGGAGCTCGGTGTCCCACGCCGCCTCCTCGGTCTCGGGCAGCTCGAGATCGAGCGGCATCGCGGCGATCCTCGGCGCGAACGTCCGGGCGGCGAGCGCCAGGTACGCCGGCGAGATCGTCGTCGCGCCCGCGTCGTGGAGCGCGCCGAGCGCGCTCACCGCGAGACCCTCGAGCGGGTACTCGGCCCAGAGGTGCGCGGTCTCCTGCGGCGCGGGGGCGCCCGCGGCCTCGAGGTACGCCGGGAGATCGCCCGCGCCCTGCCGCAGCTCGCGCACCCTCGAGCTCACCTCGTAGCGCGCCCGGATCTCGCGCCCGTCGACCTCGGTCACGTGCGCGGTGAGCCCGTTGTCGTTCGTGAGCGAGACCTGGATCTTGTCCATGCCGGGGTGCTCCGGATCGGGGCTCGCGATCGCCTCGAGCAGGTAGCTCGCGTCGCCGTCGCCGGCGACCTCGACCTTCGCGCTCACGCCCTCGATCTCGCCCTCCTGGAACGGCTCCCAGCGCGAGACCTTCACGCCGAGCGCCATGCCGCCGAAGTCGAGCTCGTAGTCGAGGCGCTCGACGGTGGGCCGCGCGGGGTCGCCGACCTCGACGAGGTCGGGCAGGTCGGCGGGCGCGCCTCCCGTGCCGGCGGTCCCGTCGGCCGCGAGCGGCCCTTCGGCGCCGCAGGCGACGAGGCCACAAGCGGAGAGCACGAGCGAACCGAGGATCGAACGGTGATTGCGGAGAGCGTTCATGGAAACCTCCATCTCTGGGATTTGCGCGCCGCGGGGCGACGCGCGGTGGGTTCGATGGAGGGGACGCAGCGGCGGGCCGAGCCGTCACCCGGCCGTGCGTTTTTTCTTCAAGACCGCGATCCGCGAGGCCTTTCTGACCGGCAGGTCAGGGGCCTTCGAGCGCGTCGATCGAGGGGGCGATGTTGTTCTTGCCGGGGCCGACGTGGGATCGGGTGGGCGAAGGCCGCGGGGCGGCCGTGTCCGGCGGCGGCGGATTTGCCGAGGCCGCCGCCAACGCCTCGAGCTCGCGCTGTCGCTCGGCGAGGCGCTGCCGCTCGGCCTCGATCGCGGCGCGCTCCTCGGCGAGCCGGGCTCGATCCGCCTCGACGCGCGCGCGCTCCTCGGCGAGACGCGCGCGCTCGGCGTCGGCGCTGCTCGCCGGCTCGGGTGGGAAGCGCGCCTCGTCGCCCTCGCGCGGTCCGCGGGCGGCGCGCAGCACCGACGCCGCGACGATCGCCCCGATCGCCGCCGCGATCGCGAGGTGCACGAGCCCGTAGCCTCGACGCCGCAGCCGCTCCCCGCCGAGCGAGACCACCGACGCGGGGGGCTGCGCCGGCTCGGCGCGCCGCGGCTCGGGGACGTCGTCGAGATCGTCGCCGAGGAGGGCGAGCCTCGCCGCCGTCTCGCGGCAGACGGAGCAGATCGAGAGGTGCGCCGCGAGGCGCTCGCGCTCGCCGTCGGTGAGCCGCCCCTCCGCCATCGCGGCGAGAGGCCCCGAAGCGTCCGCGCACGCGGGCGTCGCCCCCGCGGCGCCGGGCTCGCGCCGGAGATCCCTCAACGCGAGGAGCGAGCCGCACGCGTCGCAGCCCGCCGCGTGAGCCTCGATGGCCGAGCGATCGCCCGCGCGCGAGAGGAGCGTGTCGACGTCGGGGCACCCGGCGCTCATGCGGCTCCCTCCTCGACGCGGCGCGGTTCCTCGCCCTTGCCGGCGTACCTGTCCCGCAGGCGCTTGAGGGCCGAGCGCACCAGCTTGTCGGCCTCGGCCGCTCCGGGCAGCTCCAGGCGCTCGGCGATTTCGGCGTGGTCGTGGTCCTCGAGCCAGAGACGCAGCGCGTCGAGCTGCTCCTGGCGGAGCAGGTGCTTCGCGCGCTCGAGCAGCACGAGCGCCGACGTCACGCGGGCGAGCTCCTGCGACGACGGCCCTCCGGCAGCCGGCCCGGACTCGGGCATGGGATCGAGGCGGACCCACCGGCTGCCCGCCGACTCGGGCGCTCCGGGAGCGCGTCGCACGTTGGAGTATTCGGCGTGCGTGCGCACGTAGTCGATGGCGGTGTGCGCCGCGACGGTCGCCACCCAGGCGCGGAACGATCCCTCGCCGCGCCGCCCCAGCGACTCGAGGAAGGAGCGCACGCGCCGGAAGCGGTCGTCCCGGAGCCGCTCCATCACCACGAGCACGATGTTGCGCCGGTCGTCCTCGCGCTCGCTGAGCGGGCCGACGATCCGCCATTTACCGGTGACCGCCCACAGCGTGGGCTCGATGGCGACCCAGAGCTCGCGCCACGCCTGCTCGTCGCCGTCCGCGACCCGGCGCGCGAGATCGACCAGCGCCGTGTCGCGTTCGGGGCCCATCGGCGTCGCAGTATAACGCGCGGGCGCGCGGGGCTCGTCCCGAGCGCGGGACAAGCCGCTCTCGAAGGCGGACGTCGACGCGCGCGAGGCGCAGGACGTTCGCGTGCGCGCGCGTCCGGCGCACGGGCCGGCGCAGAGAAGCATCGCCATGCGAACGAGCGCACGCCGGTTTCGGCCACGGGGGGCGCTCGCCACGACGCCGCCTCGAGGCACGCCGTTTGCCCCGTCGTCATCGATCATGCTGCACCCCGAGCTCGAGGCGCTGCTCGCGGCCGACGAGGACGCGCGTGCACGCATCGACGCCGCGACGCAGGCCATGCGCGCACGCGTCGAGGAGGCGCGGGCGGCTCGGGAGGAGCGCGAGCGCGAGCGGCTCGACGACCTCCGCCGGGGCCTGGAGACCGAGATCGCCGCGATCCACGCCGAGGCGGAGCGCGCGGTCGCGGAACGGGCGCAGCGGCGGGCCGCGTTCCTCGAGGGGCGGCGGCGCGCCGCCGAGGCGGTGCTCGCGCGCGCGGCGCAGACCTACGCCGGGATCGTCCGCGACGGGCCGCCGGGAGGCGCGAGGTGAGCGCCGGGCGGCTCGCGTTCGCCAACGTGCGCGCGCGCGCCAAGGCCGCGCGCCTCGCCGGCCCGGAGGTCGCAGCGCACCTCCGCGCACTTCGGGAGCCGGCGGCGCGGGCGGCTTTCGTCCTCGAGCTCGGCGGCGCACCGCAAGCACGCCGCGACGTTCTCGAGGTCCATCGCGCGCGCCTGGCGCGTCTGCTGGGCGATTACGCCGTGCTCGCGCGGAGCTACCCCGTCGGGCGCGAGCTGATCCAGGCGTTGGCGGGGCTCCACGAGATCGAGAACCTCAAGCTCTTGCACCGCGGGGTGCGACGCGGGCTCGCGCCGGAGGCGTGGCGCCCGGCGTGGCGACCGCTCGGGCAGCTCGCTGCGCTCGAGCTCGCGGACGCCGAGGAGGTTCGGAGCGCGCGCGACCTCGAGGTCGCCACCGCCGACACGCCGTACGCCGGGCTCGCCGGCGGCGAGCCGGACGCGATCGAGCTCGCCCTCGACCGCTTCGGATCGCGGCGGCTCGTCGACGAGGTGCGTCGCTTGCCGCGCGCGCACGCCGACGCCGGGGCGCTCGTGCTCCGTCTCGTGCGCGAGCGCGATCTCGACGCGCTCCGTCGAGCCGCGGCGTACGGCGTGGCGCCCGAGCTCGCGGCGGGCACGACGGCGCTGCTCGCCGGCGAGCGTGGCTGGGAGAGGCTCCCGGAAGTGGCGGCGTGGAACGCCGAGCAGGGCCCGCTCGGCCTCTTGCTGCCGCGGCGGCTCGTCGCCGGCCTGGGGCCGATCGCCGACTGGGACGCGCTCGAGCAGGCGCTCCATCGCGAGCGAAGGCGCGCGTGCGCCGCCGCCTTCATCGGCTCTCCGCTCCGCCTCGCGCCGGGGATCGCGTTCCTGCTCCTCGCCGAGGCCGAGGTGCGCGGGCTCGTCGCGCTGGTGGAGGCGGGCGACGATCCCGCGGCGCGCGGCGTGGTCGCGCGCGCGGTCGCCGCCGGCGCGCTGGGAGACTGACGACGATGCTGCACCCCGTCGCCATGGCCCATCTCCGGGTGCAGGTGCCGAGCAAGGACGCCGCGGCGGTCACGCGTGTCGTCGCGCGCGAGGGCCTCCTCCACCTCGTCGATCTCGCGCACGGGCGCGTGCCCGGCGTCGCGCCGCCGGGCGGGAGCGAGGAGCTGCTCGCCGCGTTCCGCGATCTGGGGCGACGCGTGCGGCAGACGGCCGAGCGGCTCGGCTGCGATCTGCCCGAGAGCTCGGGCGCCATCGGCGAGGGGGACGCCGCCGACTGGACGGCGGAGCGCGACCTGCTCGAGGAGAAGCTCCGACCCATCGAGCGGGCGACGGACGAGGCGTGGCGCGGGCTGCGCGAGGCCGACGACCGCGCCGCGCGCGCCCGCGAGCTCGCCGCGCGCGCCGGCACGCTGCGTGACGCAGGGCTCGAGCCGCTGCGCCTGGGCAAGCTCCGGCTGCTCGACCTCGTCGTCGCCACCGGGTCCGAGGAGGATCTCGACCGCCTCGCGGCCCTCACCGCCCCGTCGCCGTGCGCCGTGATCCCGCTGGCGCGCGAGGGGGAGTCGTGGATCTTCGCGGCCGCGGCGCCGGCGTCGGCGCGCGAGCGCCTCGAGGCGGCGCTGCGCGCGGTCGCGTGCCGGCGGATTCCCCTGCCCACGAGCGCCGACGCGTGGGACCCGGCGGCCCTCGCCGGCGAGATCGAACGAGCGGGCGTGCTCGCGGAGCAGCTCCACGCCGAGCTCGACGCCATCGCCGAGGGTGCGCGGCCGCTCCTCGACGAGCTCCAGGCGCGCGCCGAGACCGGCGTCCTGCTCCTGCAGGCGCAGAGCCAGTTCGCCACGGCCGGCCGGTTCACGGTGATGTCGGGGTGGGTCCCCGCGGCGGACGCAGAGCGGCTCGCGGCGCTGCTCGCCGAGGTCACGGCGAAGCGCGCCATCGTCGACGTCGAGCGCCCCGAGCAGATGAGCGAGGTCGCCGCGGGCCACCTCAAGGTCCCCATCCTCTTCCGCAACCCGCTCCTGCTCCGGCCCTTCCAGCGGCTCTTGCGCATCTACGACACGCCCTCGTACGCGGAGGTCGAGCCGACGGCGTTCTTCGCGGTGAGCTTCCTCCTCATGTTCGGGCTGATGTTCGGCGACGTCGGCCACGGCGCGGTGCTCTTCGCGGCGGGCTTCCTCCTCCTGCGCTACTTCCCGCGCTTCCTCGACTACGGCATCCTCCTCATGGAAGGCGGCGCCGCCTCCATGCTCTTCGGGGCGCTCTACGGCAGCGTCTTCGGCATCGAGCACCTCTGGCCGGCCCTCTGGCTGCGCCCGCTCCACGACATCACGCGCTTCATGGCCGCCACGGCCGGGCTCGGCGTCGTCCTGGTCAGCGTGGGGCTCGTGCTCAACGCGGTGAACAGCTGGCGCGCCGGCGAGCGGGTGGGCGCGCTGGTGGGGAGCCGAGGGATGCTCGGCGCGCTCCTCTACTGGGTCGCGCTCGCGCTGATCGCGCGCCTCGTCCTGCCGCCGTCCTGGATGGTGCCGGGCTGGGCGATCGTCGCGCTCGCCGGCACGGCCGGCGCGCTCATCGCCGCGCGGCCGCTGCTCGTGCGGCGCCTCGAGCCGCACGCGCGCGCGCACGGCGAGGGCGGCCACCCGGGCCCCACCTGGCTGCGCGCCCTGGTCGGCTCGGTCGAGGTGGTCGACACCCTGTTCTCCTTCTTCACGAGCACGCTCTCGTTCGTGCGCGTGGCCGCGTTCGCGGCGGTGCACGCGGGGATCATGGTCGCCCTCTTCGCGCTCACCGACACCATCGGTCGCATGGCGCACGGCGGCGTGATGGCCGCGGTCACGCTCGTGCTCGGCAACGTGCTCATCATCCTGCTCGAGGGGCTCACCGTCAGCGTGCAGGTGCTGCGCCTCGAGTACTACGAGTTCTTCACCCGGTTCTTCCGCGGCGGAGGGGAGGCCTACCGTCCTCTCATGCTCCGCCCCGCCGTCGAGAAAGGAGCGAGTCATGGTCCGGAGACAAAGAGCCGCCCGCGCCGCGGTGGCCGTCCTGTTCGCGATGCCGGTCCTCCTCGCCGCCGCCTCCTCGGTGCTGGCTGAAGGCCCGAACGACGCGGCGGCGAAGGTGGCGCCCGAGGTCGTGCGCTGGGGGTTCCTCGCGGCGGCGATCGCCGTGGGGCTCTCGGCGCTGGGCGCGGCGTACGCGGTGGCCGTGGTCGGCGCCGCCGCGGTCGCCGCCATGGCGGAGAAGCCCGAGACCGCCGGCCGCGCCATCGTGTTCGTCGGGCTCGCCGAGGGGATCGCGATCTACGGGCTCATCGTCGCGATCATGATCCTCGGCCGGCTGTGACGGAGGCGGCGATGCGCGTCCTCGTCCTCGGGACAGCCGACGACGCCCGTGGCTTCGGGCTCGCGGGTGCGCTCGCGTGGGCGCCGCGCGGACGCCGCGAGATCGAGGCCGCGCTCGCGCGCGCCGTCACCGAGGAGCCCCCCATCGGCCTCGTCCTGGTCTCGGCGGAGATCGCGGCCGAGGCGCCGCGCGCCGTGCGGTCGTTCGCCGAGCGGGCTGGCGCGCCGCCGCTCCTGGTGCTGCCCGAAGGGCGGCGGGCGACCGCGAATGGAGGCGGAGCATGAGGGCGCTCGGGAGCTCGGCCGCGGTGATCGCCGCCGTGCGCGACGACGCCGACGCCGAGGTCGAGCGCATCGAGCGCGAGGCGGAGGCGGCGCTGGCGAGGCTCGCCGCCGAGGACGGCGCCGCGCGTGGTCCCCTCCCCGACCGCGAGCCGCGCCTGGCCGCCGCCCGGCGCGAAGCGCGCGAGCGGCTCGCCCGCGAGGACCTGCTCGACGCGCGCGCGGCGCTCGAGGCCCGCGAGGCCTGGCTCGCGCGCAGCGTCGCCGAGGGGGAGCGGCTGCTGGACGAGCCGGTCGCAGCCGCACAGCGCATGCGCGAGCTCGCGGCCCTCGCGCGCGAAGCGCTCGAGCGGCTTCGCGGCGATGCCGTCGAGGTCCTCGTCGCGCCGTCCGACGCCGGCATGCTCGATGCCGCGTGGGCGCGCGAGCTCGCGCCGGATCGCGTGGTCCGCGTCGTCGCGCGTCCGGGCCTCTTGCCGGGCGGCTGCATCGTGCAGCGCGAGGGCGGCAAGGTCGCGTTCGACAACACCCGAGAGGCGCGGGCGCGGCGCTTCGAGGCGGCGTGGCGGACGGCGCTCGGCGCGCTCTACCGCGACGCGGAGGAAGGCGCGTGAGCGCCCCGGCCGCCGCGCCGACGCCGAGCGGGCGCGTCATCGCGATCGCGGGCTCGGTGCTCCGCGCCGAGATGACGGAGTCCGTGGCGCTCGGCGACGTGGCGCGCGTCGGCGAAGAGGGCCTGCTCGCCGAGGTGATCGCGCTCGAGGGGAAGACGGCCACCTGCCAGGTCTACGAGGACACCGCCGGCCTCCGCTGCGGCGCGCCCGTCGTCGCCGCGGGCGAGCCGCTGATGGTCGAGCTCGGGCCGGGCCTGCTCGGCAGCGTCTTCGACGGCATCCAGCGTCCGCTCGAGGCGCTCGCGCGCGCCGAGGGGGATCGGCTGGGCCGCGGGGTGCGCGCGCCCGCCCTCGACCGCGATCGTCTCTGGTCGTTCGAGCCGCGCGCCGCCGCGGGCGACGACGTCGCGCCCGGCGCGCTGCTCGGCGTCGTCGCCGAGACGGCGGCCCTCGAGCACCGCGTCCTCGTCCCTCCCGGGGTCGCGGGCCGGCTGCGCGTGCTCGCGCCGCCGGGTCCGCTGCGCGTCACCGACCGCGTCGCCGTCGTCGAGGGCTCCGCCGGCGAGCGCCCCCTCACGCTGCTGCAGCGCTGGCGGACACGCCTCGCGCGGCCCGTGCGCGAGCGCCTCGCGCCCGGGCCGCCGATGATCACCGGCCAGCGCGTCCTCGACACGTTCTTCCCGCTGCCGCTCGGCTCGGGCGCCGGCGTCCCGGGCGGGTTCGGCACGGGCAAGACGATCCTGCAGCACCAGCTCGTGAAATGGGCCAAGGCCGACGTCATCGTCTTCGTCGGCTGCGGCGAGCGCGGCAACGAGATGACCCGCATGCTGCGCGAGCTGCCGGAGCTTCCGGACCCGCGCACCGGCCGGCCCCTCGCCGACCGCACCGTGCTCATCGCGAACACGTCGAACATGCCGGTGTCGGCGCGCGAGGCCTCGCTCCACACCGGCGTCGCGATCGCCGAGTACTACCGCGACATGGGCTACGACGCGGCGCTCCTCGCCGACTCGACGTCGCGCTGGGCGGAGGCGCTGCGCGAGATCTCGGGTCGCCTCGGCGAGATGCCCGCCGAGGAGGGCTACCCGCCGCACCTCGCGAGCCGGCTCGCCAGCTACTACGAGCGCGCCGGCCGCGTCACCACGCTGGGCGGGCGAGAGGGCTCGGTCACGCTCATCTCGGCGATCTCGCCGCCCGGCGGCGATCGCACCGAGCCGGTCACGCGGCACACGCAGGCGTTCACGCAGGTCTTCTGGACGCTGGACAAGGAGCTCGCCGGCGCCCGCGTGTTCCCCGCGGTGAGCGTCGCCGCGTCGTACAGCGCCTTCCCGCCGGCGCTCGAGGACTGGTGGCTGCGCGAGGTCGCGCCCGACTGGGCGCGGCTCCGGCGCGAAGCGCTCGCGCTCCTCGACGAGGCCGGGCGGCTCGAGGGCACGGCGCGCCTCATCGGCTCCGACAGCCTCCCGGAGGCGCAGCAGCTCCTGCTCGGGATGGCGAGCCTGATCCAGGAGGGCTTCCTCCAGCAGAGCGCGTTCGATCCCAAGGACGCCAGCTGCGCGCCGGCGCGGCAGGCGGCGCTGCTCCGCCTCCTCCTCCACTTCCGCGATCGCGGCGCCGCGGCGATCGATCGCGGCGTCCGCGCGCGGAGCCTCCTCGATCACCCGGTCGCCGCCGCGGTCCAGCGCGCGCGGGCCGAGATCGGCGACGACGAGCTCCCCGCGCTCGAGGCGCTCTCGGCGGAGGTCGATCGCGCCTGCGAAGCGCTCGTCGGCGCGGCGCGTGAGGAGGCTTCGCCGTGACGGAGGAGACCGGGAAGGGCGCGGCCGCCGCAGGCGTCGAGGGGTTCGAGTACCGGGGCCTCGCGGGCCTGCGCGGACCGCTCGCGTTCCTCGAGGGCGTCTCGGGCGCGGCTTACCAGGAGCACGTCGAGGTCCTCGCCGACGACGGCTCGACGCGCGTGGGTCGCGTGCTCTCGGCCACGAGCGACGCCGCGATCATCGAGGTCTTCGGGGGCACCGAGGGCCTCTCGCTCGACGGGTGCCGCGTCCGCTTCCACGGCCGGCCGCTCCGTCTCGGCGTGGGCCGCGAGCTGCTCGGGCGCGTCTTCGACGGGCTCGGCCGGCCGCGCGACGGCCTGCCGCCGCCGCTCGCCGACGAGGAGCGCGCCATCGAGGGCACGGCGCTGAACCCGTCGCGCCGCGAGTACCCGCGCGACTTCCTCGAGACCGGCGTCTCGGCGATCGACGCGCTCGACACCGTCGTGCTCGGGCAGAAGCTGCCGATCTTCACCGAGGCGGGGCTGCCGCACCACGAGCTCGCGCGTCAGATCATCCGCCAGGCGCGCGTCGCGGCCGAGACCACGACCGAGTTCGTGGTCGTCTTCTGCGCGCTCGGGCTGCCTCATGACGCCGCGCTCTCGTACGACGAGGACTTCCGCCGGAGCGGCGCCCTCGCGCGCACCGTCGCGTTCCTGAACCTCGCCGACGATCCCGCGCCCGAGCGCCTGGTCACGCCGCGCTGCGCGCTCACCGCCGCCGAGTACCTCGCGTTCGATCTCGGGATGCACGTCCTCGTCGTCCTCGCCGACATCACGAGCTACGGCGAGGCGCTGCGCGAGGTCTCGTCGGCGCGCGGCGAGGTGCCGAGCCGGAAGGGTTACCCGGGCTACCTCTACAGCGATCTCGCCTCGATCTTCGAGCGCGCGGGACGCATCCGCGGGCGCCCCGGCTCGCTCACGCAGATCCCGATCGTCACCATGCCCTCGGGCGATCTCACCCACCCCATCCCGGATCTCACCGGCTACGTCACCGAGGGGCAGATCGTGCTCGACCGCGCCCTCTACCGCCGCGGCGTCTACCCGCCGATCTCGGTGTTGCCGTCTCTGTCGCGCCTCATGGACGACGGGATCGGCGAGGGGCGAACGCGCGACGACCACCCGGCGCTGGCGCGCCAGCTCTACGCCGCGTGCGCCCGCGTCGCCCGGGCGCGCGCGCTCGACGCGATCATCGGCCGCGAGGACCTCTCGGAGCTCGACCGGCGATACCTCGACTTCGGCGACGCCTTCGAGAGGCGCTTCCTCGATCAGGGCCGGACCGAGCACCGCAGCATCGGGCGCACGCTCGACCTCGCCTGGGACGTGCTCGCCGAGCTGCCGGACAGCGAGCTCGTTCGCATCCCCGCGAAGCTCCTCGCGCGACGCCGCGCCGCTCAGGCCGCCGAGACGAGGAGCGCGCGGTGACCGGCGCCGCGTCGCGCTCGCGCCTGCTCGAGCTCCGCGCGCAGCTCGACGCGGCGAGACGCGGCCACGAGGTCCTCGAGCGCAAACGCGAGCTGCTCTTGCACGAGCTCCGCGTCCGGACGGCCGCGCTCGCCGAGGAGCGGCGCCGCGTTCTTCCGGCGCTCTCGGCCGCGCGCGTCGCGATCGCGGTGGCGCGCGCCGAGCTCGGGAGCGCCGCCCTCGACGCCGCCGTCCTCGCGCAGCCCCTGGCCGCCGGCGTCGAGCTCCGCGCCGGATCGATCCTCGGCACGCCGGTGCCTCGCCTGGTCGCGACCCCGCCGGCATTTCGCCCGCGGTATGGGCCCGCCGGCACGAGCGCCTCGCTCGACGCCGCGGGCGCCGCGTTCGCCGCGGTGCTCGCGGACCTCGTGCGACTGGCCGAGCTCGACGCCGGTGCGGTGGCGCTCCGGCGCGGGCTCCGCAAGACGGCG
The DNA here is from genome assembly GCA_964372055.1 of uncultured Polyangiaceae bacterium. Taxonomy (GTDB): domain Bacteria; phylum Myxococcota_A; class Polyangia; order Polyangiales; family Polyangiaceae; genus CAYJPW01. Next base: position 14,394 of record CAYJPW010000067.1, on the reverse strand, counting down.
CGACGCCTGAGCGCGCTCGAGCGCGTCGTCATCCCGGGCTGCGAGGCCGAGGTCCGCGAGGTGCAGAGCGGCCTCGAGGAGGAGGAGCGCGACGACGCCGTCCGACGGCGCGCGTGGCTCGCCGCTCGGGGCGGAGCGGCTCGCCGCGAGGTGGCCCGATGAACAGCGACGTTCGCGCCGTCGCGACCGGCACGCCGGCCAGCCCTGCGATCAGAGCCGCGGGGTCCGCGCCGCCCAGGGCCGCGCCGTCTCGAGCTGGGCTGCCAGCCGGAAGAGCGTGGCCTCGTCGCCGAAGCGCGCCGCGAGCTGAACCCCGATGGGCAGGCCGTCGGCGTTCCAGAACAGGGGCACGCTCATCGCGGGCTGGCCGGTCTGGTTGAACAGCTGCGTGTTGGGCGTCCAGGCGAGCTTGCCGCTGCCCATCTTGTCGAGCGCGATGTCGAGCAGCTTGCCGATCGGGAACGTCTTGAGCAGCGAGAGCTGCGCGCGCTCGGCCGCCGAGACGCCGAGCTGACCGACCTTCGCCGGCGGCCGCGCGAGGGTCGACGTCAAGAAGACGTCGTGCGCCTCGAAGAAGGCCGCCACGTCGCGCGCGGCGCGCTGCATCACCTGCTGCGCCGCGAGGAGCTCGGTCGCGCTGGTCTTCCAGGCGAGCAGCGCCAAGAGCCACGTCGCGGGCTCGAAATCGGCGGCGTCCGGCTTCTTCTTGCCGGCGTCCTCGGAGGCTTGTTCGACGAAGCGCCCGACCCCGGTCGCGACGGTCAGGAAATACGCGCGCACCAGATCGGCGCGCGGGAAGCTCGGCCGCGCTTCGGTCACCTCGTGGCCGAGATCGCGCAGGAGCTGCACCGCGTCGTCGACGGCGGCCGCACAGTCGGGGTGCGTCTCGCCCGCGTAGAGCGTGTCGCGGGTGAAGGCGATGCGGAGGCGCCCGGGGCTCGCGCCCACCTCGTCGATCCACGGCCGCGCTTTGGCGGGCACGCCGTAGGGCTCGCCGGGCGTGGGCGCGTCGGCGACGTCGAGCAGCGCGGCGCTGTCGCGCACCGAGCGCGCGAGCACGTGCTCCTGCACGAAGCCGCCCCACGCCTCGCCCGCGAACGGCGCCATGGTCACGCGGCCTCGCGTCGGCTTGAGGCCAAAGAGGCCGCACACCGAGGCCGGGATGCGGATGGAGCCGCCGCCGTCGCCGCCGTGCGCGACCGGCACCATGCGCGCCGCGACCGCCGCCGCCGAGCCGCCCGAGCTGCCGCCGGGCGTGCGATCCGGGTCCCAGGGGTTCCTGCAGGCGCCGCGGACCTCCGGCTCGGTGATGGCCATGATGCCGAACTCGGGCGTGTTCGTCTTGCCGAGGATTTGCAGCCCCGCCGCCTCGTACCGCTCGGCGAGCACGCTGCTCCGCTCCGCGATCCGCGTCAGCGAAAGACGCGAGCTGTTGCTCGTCGGCGTGCCGGCGATCTGGAGCTTCAGGTCCTTCACCAGGAAGGGCACGCCCCGGAGCGGCCCGTCGGGGAGGCGCCCGACGCGGCCGCGGGCGCGCTCGAACAGGCGGTGGACCACGGCGTTGAGGCGCCCGTCCCGCGCCTCGATGCGCTCGATCGCCGCCTCCAGAACCTCCTCGGGCGAGAGGTCTCGCTTGCGGATGCGGTCGGCGAGGGCGGTGGCGTCGAGGGCGTCGTACTCGGGGAGGCGCACGGGACGACAGCATAGTGGAAAGGACGAGACCCGGGCGCGAGCTCGGTGGGGCCTCGCAAACGCTTCCGCGTCGACCGTGCTTGCTCAGGATCGCTCGGCCGGCGGAGCTCACGCGGGAGCGCATTCGACCTGCTCGCGCGAGCCCGGTGCGGCTCCACCCGGGGAACCCCGACTGGCGTTGACGCCACCGGGACCCACATACGGATCCATGGCCCACGTGCTCCTCGTCGAGGACGATCCCGACGTCGGCGAAGCGCTGGCCGATGTCCTCCGGATGCAGGGGAACGTCCTCAGGACCGCGGTCAACGGCGAGGATGGGCTACGCGCGCTCTCCGAGCGATCGTGCGACGTGATCCTGCTCGACGTCGAGATGCCCGTCCTCGACGGCCCGGGCATGGTCGACCGCATGCGCGTCGAGGATCGCGGGCTCGAGAGGCTGCCGATCGTCCTCATCTCCGGCGTGCCCAACCTCCCGAAGGTCGCGGCGCGCGTCGGCACTCCGTACTACTTGCTCAAGCCGTACTCGCTGGACGAGCTGTTCCGGGTCGTCGATCGCGCCCTGGAGGAGCGGTCCGCGCCTCGGCCGCGAGTCGAGCATGCCTCATGAGCGCCGGCGGCTGCGGGATCTCCCCGTTCGCGCCAAGCTGGCCCTGATCGTCGGCCTCCCGACGCTCGCCGCGTTGGTCGGCGTGGCGTCGCTCGTCGCCGGGCACCACATCCGGGACGTCGCCGATCGGCGATCGGACGCGTGGCTCGAGCACTCGTTGGCCGTGAAGGACGTCGCGGCATCGACCGCGTGGTACGTGGACGAGATCGGCGACCGGGTCGCGGCGGCGGGGTCACGATGGTCGCCGTGGGCGGGCAACGTGGACGCGGCGGAGCGCGAGCTCCAGCGTGCCCGTGCGGCGAGCCTCGAGCTCGCGACGAATTTCTCGACCGAGGAGCAGCGCGAGGACGCGCTCCTGGCCGAGCGGCTGGGCGAGCTGATCGAGCGAGGATCGCAGGTGGGCACGAGCGTCGAGCGCTACGACGCGCTCCGCCGGTTCTACGACGCCGAGGTGCGGGATCGAATCGCGGAGCGCCTGCGCGACGAGCGGGAAGGCAGCCGGCAGGCGGTGGCGGCGGCCCGAGCAGTGAGCCGACGCGTGCGCCTGGTCGGCGTCATGGCGGGCGCGATCGCGGTCACCGTGGCGCTGGCGCTGTCGGTGTCGATCGCACGCCAGTTCGATCGGTCGATCGCCTTCCTCGGCAGGAGGGCACGGCGCGTCGCGACGGGGGACCTCGATGACCACCTGGCCCTCGACTCGCGCGACGAGCTCGGGCAGCTCGCCGCCGACTTCGGCGACATGGTCCTGGCGCTGCGCCGCCAGCGCGACGACCAGCTCGGGTTCCTGGCCGCGGTCGCACACGATCTGCGCAACCCGCTCGCCGCGCTCCGGACCGCGACGGAGGGCCTCCAGCGCGCGCCCGATCTGCCCGCGGATCCGAGGCTGCGCCGGACGCTGGCCCTGCTCGATCGGCAGGTAGGCCGGCTCCATCGCCTCGCCGAGGACCTCCTCGACGCGGCCAAGCTGGAGGCAGGCGACTTCGAGCTGCGGCTCGAACGAGCCGACGTGGGCGCGCTCGCGCGCGAGGTGTGCGAGCTCTACGCCGGCGTGTCCGCGGCGCACTCGATCCGGATCGCCGCGCCGGCCGCGCCCGTTTTCGCGCGCTGCGATCCCGCTCGCATCGTGCAGGTCCTGAACAACCTCGTGAGCAACGCGATCAGGTACTCGCCCCACGGGGGGCGCGTCGAGATCGGGGTCGAGCGTCAGGGCGACGACGTCGTCCTCTCGGTCGTCGATCATGGCGTCGGCATCGACGCCAAGGCGCTGCCCCGCATCTTCGAGCCGTTCCGGCGGATCTCCCCCTCGCGCGAGGTGCTGCCCGGGGTGGGGCTCGGGCTCCCGATCGTGCGACGGATCGTCCTGGCCCACGGCGGCTCGATCGAGGTGGACAGCACGCCGGGGATCGGCAGCACCTTCCGAGTCCGCCTCACGGGCGCAGCGAGCTCGGCGCCGGACGAAGCGCGCGCGTCCGCCGTGCTCGGCTACTCACCCGCCGCAGGGAAGGCCTGACCGGCGCTCGCCCGCGCTCCGCTCCGGCGAGGTGGTCGTTGTCGCCGCCGCCTTTTTCGGGGACGCTCGGCGCCCCACGGGCGCCGCGTACGGGCTGCGTTCGAGAACGGAGACAACGATGAGCGGCCGTTTCGTCTGGTACGAGCTGATGACGTCGGACACCCCGGGCGCGATCGCGTTTTACACCGACGTGATCGGCTGGAAGACCCAGCCGTTCGAGTCCCCCATGGGCAAGGAGCCCTACACGATGTGGGTCGGCAGCCAGGGCCCGCTCGGCGGCGTGATGACGCTCCCCGAGGACGCGAAGAAGATGGGCGTGCCGCCGAACTGGATGGCCCACGTCGAGGTCGACGACGTCGACGCCACGGTCGCGGCGGTGAAGGCCAAGGGCGGCAGCGTGCACGTCCCGCCGACCGACATCCCGACGATCGGCCGCTTCAGCGTGATCGCCGACCCCCAGGGCGCCTCGCTCTCGGTGTTCAAGCCCGTCACGCCGATGCAAGCGCACGACCCGACCAAGGCGGGCGAGTTCACCTGGAACGAGCTCTACGCCGACGACTACAAGACGGCGTTCGCGTTCTACGGCGAGATCTTCGGCTGGAAGCAGATCTCCGAGATGGATATGGGCCCCGCGGGCAAGTACCTGCTCTACGGCCAGGGCGACAAGCAGTACGGCGGCATGATGTCGAAGACGCCGGACATGAAGACGCCGCCCTGCTGGGTCTACTACATCCATGTCGACGACCTCGACGCCGCCGTGGCGCGCGCGACCGCGAAGGGCGCGAAGACGCTCGTCGGTCCGATCACCGTGCCCGACGGCACCGTCATCGCGCAGCTCACCGATCCGCAGGGCGCCGTCTTCGCCTTGCACGGCCCGGGCAAGAAGTAGCTCCTGCGCGGCCCGTTCGACGACCCGCCGATGACCTTGGCTCCGTCGCCGCCCGGCGCGCGTCGGGGCCGCCGCCGATCGTCCGGAGCCCCAATCGAACCCTACATTCGGAAGAGCGCGCGGAGCGCCCAGTGGAGGACCGTGGCAGCCTGCCCCACGCGCCGCGCGGTCCGGTAGTTCTCGGCGACGGCGGCGGTCTTCATGAAGGCCACGTGCTGCTCCAGATCCTTCTCCTTCCTGGCCCGCTCCGCGCTCGCCTTCGACTTCTCCGTCGGGGGGCGCAGGCCCCCCTCTTCGACGAACGTGATGGCGCGCGCCAGCTCGTCGGAGTCGAACCAGGTTCCGTGGTCGGAGCAGACGTCGAGGATGATCCCGGATCGATGTCCGAAGTTCACCCGCCGCATCAGCTCGCGGCAGGCGGGGCAGCGCAGGTAGCCCTCCTCGGCCAAGGGCGCCTTGCGGGCGGCTCGGCCGCGCGCCGCACCTCGTGACGCCAGCGCTCTGGCCGCTCCGCGGGTCACGTCGCGCGCCGTCCCCTCGTCGAGGAAGACCCCGCCGCAGGTGGGGCACTCCTGCAACTGACCGTCGATCTCGTCGACCGTGAGGAGCCGAGTCTTGCAGCGAGGGCACGCAGGACCGCTCGCCGCCCTCTTCGCCGCGCGGGCGCGACCCCCTGGGCGCGCGTCGGGCAGCTTGATCATCGCCCCGCAGCGGCAAGCGACCTCGGACCCCGGGAGCTCGACCGTGACGTCGACGTCGTTCCTGCAGGAGGGGCAGAGCATCGGCAGCGTCGGCGAGGAGCTATCGACCGCCCTCGCCCCGCACGAGGGCTGCGACGAGCGGGACCGGCTTCATCGAGAGCCGAGGTTATCACGGGGCGCGAGCGCCCCGCAGCGTGCGGGTCACCCTCCGGCCGCGGCCTGCTTGCCGCTCCCGCCCGCGCCCTCGAGCGAGAGGCCGGCGACGCCGTCCTGGAACTTGATCCTGGCGATCAGCAGTCGGTCCTCGAGCGCGGCCAGCTTGAGCGTCGCCTCGGAGAGCCTGGCGCTCATCGTCTGCAGCGTCTTCTCGAGCTCCCTCATGACGTCGCCCCCGGTCTTCACCGAGCGGAGCGCGGCGATCTGCGTCCCGAGCTCGGTCGTGCGCGCGCGGAACGCCTCGATCTGCTCGCGCGTCGTGCCGATCTCCTGCTCGAGGTTCGCCGCGTCCTGGTGCAGGCGCACGAGCACCTCGACGGCCGCGCGGAGCTCCGGTCCCGCGACCGCCGACGAGAGGAACACCTTCACCATGTCGAGATCGCGGGGCGAGCGGAGGTCGACCGTCTTGAGGACGGGCGTCGCCTCCTCGATGACGAGCTCGGCTCTCGACGAGGGCTCGATGGCGACGCGGAAGAGGTGCGCCGTGCCGAGGCGCTCGTCGGAGCGCGCCGGCGAGAGGAGCCGAAAGCCGGCCGCGACCGAGTGCCTGACGTAGACGGCGACGCGCTCGGTCGAGCGGTTGGTGAGCACCACCTTCATCCGCCTCACGTGCTGCGTCTCGGCGGAGAGCACGCCGCGCTGCACCGTGACGACGCGGAGGATCTCGTCGCGCTCGGCCTCGTCGCGGTCGACGACCACCTGGCGATCGAGCGCGAACGGCACGAACCCGACGCTGCCCGCGGGGATCGGCTCCGCCAGACCCTCGCCCACGAACGCGCCGCGACCGTAGACGGTGACGGGACCGCTCTCGAGCGTCGAGCCGGTGGGGTTCTTGAGGCGCACCGATCGGAACGGAAACGTCGCGTTGCCGCGCGCGCTCTCGGGATCGTAGAGGTAGACGATCTCGCCCTCGGTCTTGCGGCTCAGGATCGCGACCATCGCGCTCGTGCCTTTGGGCACGTCCATCGCGCGCGCCGACTCGAAGTGGGCGGCGCCGATGGGATCGAGCGGCTCGGTCGCCGACGCGGGCGCGGGGTCCTTCGCCGGCGCCTCGACGATGCTCACGCCGCCCCGGCGCTTGTCGGACGCACCGCGGCCGACGGCTACGACCCGTGACGGGTCGGCGCCTCGCCGCACCAGCGCGTCGCGCACGCGGTTGGCGCGCTCCAGCGACGCCGCGTCCTTGTCGGCGTCGGATTCGGCCGCGTACCCCTCGACGACCACCGACTTGCCCGAGCTCTTGAGGACGCCGGCGACGCGGTCGATCGGGGAGTCGGGCGGCGGGACGAGGAGCGCGCGCGCCCGGCCGCCTCCGCTCGAGCCCTTCTTGTCGAGGGACGGAGGCATGGCGGGCGGCTTCCGCTGCACCCGGATGCTCGCGTCGGCCGAGCCCGGGCCCGCCGACGTGGGATCGTCGTTGAACTCGTAGTGGTACTCCCCCGTCCCTCCGGGCGACGTCGCGTGGCTCACCTTGGGCTTCTTGCCGCTGCCCTCGCCGCGATCGGCCTCGGCGGTGCGGCGCAGGTCACCGAGCGCGTCGTCGGCGAGGTCGACCGCGAGGCGCTCCTTCCGAAACTCGACCTCGCCGTGGGTCGCGCCGCCGATCGGCGGCGCCTGCGCGAAGAGATCGTCCGCGCGCAGCGTCTCGCGCGCCACGTTGCGCGGGGACGCCAGGTCGTACCGGAACGAGAGCGCCGAGCTCGAGCCGACCGCGAGCTTCACCCCGCGCCAGTCCTCCGCCGACGCGTTGTCGACGATGGCCCAGCCCTGCATGGTGACTTCGCCGCCCTCGCCGACGGTGAGCCGGTACGTCGGCTTCCAGGCAGGCATCTCGGTCACGTACGAGAGCAGCAGATCGTGCGGCCCCTCGCCCGAGAGGCGCAGGTCGAGATCCACGACGCTGTCGGCGTCGCGCCGGGTGTAGGCGATCGGCGGGGCTTCGCCCGACTTCTCTTCCACGACCGAGAGCGACTTGAGGAAGTCGTCCACCTTGTCGCTCGGCACGCTGAGCCGCAGCGTGTCGCCTTCGACGTGCGCCCGCCGTTCGAAGTAAGCGATGCCGTTCTTGTAGACCACGACGCGCCCGAGCGCCGCGTCGGTGTGGACGTAGCTGGATCCCGAAGCGCAGCCCAGGAGCGCCGCGGCGATTGCGGCCAGGCCGACCTTTTCCATGGCGCTTGGACGCGGCGCGCGCATGGACCTTGGGAGCGGACCACCAGCCCGTGTCGCTGGGCTTGCGCCGCCGAGGCGTGGGTACCTCTCCGGACCGCGGCGTGTTCTCATCGGCAGCGTGAAGCTGGTGAGCTTGATCTCGATCGCGCTGGCCGCCTCGTGCGGCGGCGAGGTGTCTTCGGCACCCAGCGGCGGCTCCGGCGCGACGAGCGGCACGGGCGCCGCGACGACCACCACCGGAGGCGCAGGGGGCGACGGCGGAGGCGCCGTTTCGTCGGACGGCGCGCCCTTCCGTGGTCGTCGGCGATGGCGGGCCCCTCGCGGGCGGCTCGCGAGAGGCCGAGAGCGCCTATAGTGCGGCCCTGGACATGGCGGCGCCCCCGAGCTCGACCTCCACGCCGCACCTCGCCCGCCTCGGCGCCTGGGTCGCCGGGCTCGCGATCGCGGACGTCCCGCCGCACGTGCTCGCCGCCGCGCGCTACCAGATCCTCGACATGATCGCGGCGGCGCACGCGGCCGCGCGATCGGAGGAGGCGCGCTCGATCGCCGCCGGCCTCGCCGGCTTCGCCGGCCCCGGCCGCGCCACCGTCCTGCCGACCGGCGCGAAGGTCGGACCCGCCGACGCGGCGCTCGCCAACGCGGCGTACTCGATGGCACAGGACTTCGACGACGTCGTCTGGATGGGCCACACCTGCCACTCGGCGGTGTTCGCCTCGCTCGCGGTCGCCGAGCACGAGGGCGCCGGCGCCCACGCCCTGCTCGCGGCGGTCGTCGCGGCCAACGAGATCGGCGGCCGCATCGGCGCGTCGAGCCTGCTCGGCCCGCTCAACGGCCAGATGTGGACCTTCATCCACCTCGCCGGCGCCGCCGCCGCAACCAGCAAGCTCCTCGGCCTCGACGCCGAGCGCACCACGCACGCCCTGGCGATCGCGCTCGGGCACCCGAACTTCGCCCTCCAGCCGGCGTTCCTGGCGCCGACGTCGAAGCTGCTCGCGGCTGCCACACCGACGGCCGCGGGCATCCAGGCGGCTTACTTCGCGCGGGCCGGGATGACCGGAGACGCGCGGGTGCTCGAGGACCGGCGCGGGTTCTGGCGCCGCTTCTCGTTCCTCCCCCTGCCCTTCATGCTCGAGGGTCTCGGCAGCTTCTGGACGCTCGCGACGCTCACGCTCAAGACGTACCCCGGCTGCCATTACTTCCAGACCGCGTGCACCGCGATCGAGGCGATCGCGCGCCGCCGCGGCCGGCTCGAGCCCGCGCGAGTGCGATCGGTGCTCGTCGAGACGACGAAGCTCGGCGCCGAGGCGTCGCGCTTCGCCGGCGAGTACGGCGCGTCCGAGGGCATCGCGCCGGTCAACGTCGCCTTCGATCTCCGCTTGACGGCCGCCGTCCTCCTTCACGCCGGCCGGCTCGGCCCGGACGAGGTCGCGCCGGCATGGCTCGCCGAGAGCACGCCGGCCATCCTCGATCTCGCCGGCAGGATCGAGGTCCGCCACGATCCGGCGCTGACGCTGCGGGTGCTCCGCTGCATGCGGCGCGTCGCGGCGGGGCGCGCCGCGCTCGCGGTGCTGCGGCCGCTCGATCTCGCACGGCTCAGCCGGCGCTACGCCGACGAGTACGGATCGCGGCTCTTCACCGCAGCGGAGATCGCCGGCTGGGCCAAGGCCCTGGCTGGGGCCGCGACGCATCACGAGCGGCCCGCCGCCGCCGGGGCGGCGTGGGGCGTTCCGCTCGAGTTTCCGAACCGCGTCACGGTGGAGCTCGACGACGGCACGCGCGAGATCGAACAGGTCGACCTCCCCGCCGGCTACGTCGCCCTGCCCGGCATCGAGGCCGAGCTCGAGAAGAAGCTGGTCGCCGCGGTCGGTCCGGTGCTGGGCGAGGAGAAGGCGCGCGCCACGCTCCGCGCCGGCCTCGAGCTCGGCGGCGCGGGCATCGAAGAGCTGGTGCGCTGCGCGACGCCGGATCTCGATGATCGGCCGCGAAGGCGCGCACGCGAGGCGGAGGGCGATCATGGGTGAAGGCATCGGGATCCAGGAGACGTTCGGGCTGTCGCCGCTGCCGCTCCGCGCGCGCGAGGCGCTCGTCGCCCTGCGCGGCGACCGGAGCGTCCCGCCGACGCGGTTCGACCTCTCGAGCTTGCGGATCTTCCAGCCCGCGCTCAGCGTGAAGACCTGGCTCGGCTGGCGGCCGGCGGACCGGCGGGTGCCCATCTACAACCTGTTCAACCGGACGCCGACGCGGCTGGAGGACGGCTGGTCGGTCCGCAAGACGCAGGTGCGCGATTTCCGCGGCGGCACGCTCACGTACGACAGCCACAACGGCACCGACTTCGCCGTGCCGGTGGGCACGGTCGTCGTCGCCGCCGCGCCGGCGAAGGTCCTCCGCATCTCGAGCGAGTTCAACCGAGGCGGGCTCAAGCTCTTCCTCGATCACGGGCGCGGGCTCTCCACGACGTCGAACCACCTCGCCCGCGCGCTCGTCCAGGTGGGCGACGTGGTGCGCCGCGGGCAGCCGATCGCGCTCTCGGGTTACTCCGGCATCGACGGCCTGATCGCCTTCCCGTGGAGCGTGCCCCACGTGCACTTCAACGTCTGGCTCGACGGCGACTACGTCGACCCGTTCGCCGCGCCGGGCGAGACGCCGATCTGGCGCGACGGCAACGACCCCCGGCCGCACCTCGGCGACGACGAGCCGTTCGAGCCGACGCCGTGGGACGCGCGCGCGGTCGACGAGGCGATCGCGGCCTGCTCGGACGATGCGGTGCGGCGAGAGCTCGAGGCGGAGCGCGAGCTCGACCGGCGGGCGATGAACGTCCTCTTCCAGCGCAACTACTACCCGACGCGCTTCGCCGCCCGGCCCGCGCTGTATGCCGAGACGCACCCCCGTGAGCCGAGGCTGAGCCTTCCGCTCCGAGGCGAGGACTACGGCGGCATCGCGCTCGACTGAAGAGATGTCGGACAATCGTCCCACTGACGCCGCTCGAGGCTCGGGGTCCGACGCCTCTTCAGTTCGGCGTTGCGGGGGCAGAGCCCCCGCTCGTGACTGAGCCCTCAGCGGTTCGCCACAATCTCGAATTCGCCCGTCGGCACCCCTCCCATGGCGATGCCCGCGATGCCGAGCACCAGCGCCGTCGTCAGCGCGACGCCGCCCGCGACGTAATTGACGCTGGAGTCGAGGGCGAAGCCTCCACCACCGCCGTGCCCCTCGTTGCTCACTCCGGTCCCGATCAGGACCGCACCGATCAGAGCCGCCCCAGCTGCGCCCGAGAGCAGCCCGATCATCTGGCCGTACGACGTGGTCCGCCGTAGGACGACCATCGCTGGCCTCCGCCCCCGTGAGCCCGCAAGGTCGTCACCATCGATGTGGACGTCGAGCTCCCTGGCGCGGCGATGGATGAGGTCGATGCCGAGCTCGCCGGTCGGCGTCACCGCGATGAGGCAAGGGGTCTCGCAGGGGGGCCATCCATTTCGAGGCACGACCACCCACGAGTCGGAGCCAACCTCCGACTGGAACCCGATCGGGACGAGGTTCGCCGGCGGCGCGACGGTGGGCGTCCAGACGTGGGAGGCAGGCGCGGCGACGTCCATCTGTCGCGGCGGATACACCGCACCGCGAGTAGGACCTTCGCCGGTGGTGCACGAGCACACCGCGGCCAGCAGGAGCCCGGTCGAGACTCCCCACACCGGGCGTTCGCTCAGGGGAACGTCCGCGCTCTCGGGTGCTTGCCGTGGCATGTCACGCCGACTCCGCAACCAGAGGACCGCCGCGACGTCGACATTTCGTCGTGCTTCGACACGCCGGTCGCCTGCTCCGAGCGGCGTTCGCGCGATACCTGGTGAGCGCGCGGTCATCGGGATGAGACCGCGCGCACCCGCGTGCGCGCCCGGCGGGCGGCCGTGTTCGCGAACGCGAAGCCCGCTTCGCGTCTGCCTCGCAGGCTACCCGCGGGCCTCTCGAACGTCCGCCGGGATGTCGATGCGCTCGATCAGATGCGGGACGATCGCCTCGCCGGCGCCGAGCTCCCAGCGGCGCGTCGCCGGGTCCCAGTCCCAGTCGCGCGGCACGCGGTCGAGCCCGATGGCCCAGATCGTGAGACCGCCGGGGTGGAGCCGCATCCGGAGGAAATTCTTGTAACCGTCGATCTGCAAGGACGAGAACGCCTCGTTGTAGTGGCGGCCGAAGACGCAGACGCTCAGCGTCAGGTAGAGGCCCATCAGCATCGAGCCGAGCACGTAGCCGCCCGCGAGCGCCGCCGCCGTCGTGGCGATGCGATCGGCGATGTCGGCGATCCCGACCGCGGCCGTCGGGTCCTCCTGTCCGAGCCCCCGCACCCAGCCGAGGCCGAGGACGGCGCGCCGCAGCGGCGGCAGGACGATCTCGCGCGCGGCGGCCGTCGTGAGGAGCGCCGCCGTGAGGTGCAACGCTCCGTGGATCGGTCCGGCGATCCAGCGATAGACCTTGTTGTGCGTGTCGGTGAAGGCCACGAACGCGAGCAGGACCAGCGCGAACCAGACCAGGCTCGACGGGCTGTCGGCCATCCCGCGGAGCGCGCCGATGAGGAGCTTGCGAACCGGGTGCGCGCCGCCGAACTCGGGGATCGGCATCACCCACGAGAGGATCGCGTACGCCACCGCCGTGACCACGCCGAACCAGGGGTTCTTGAGGGGGAACCACAGGTTCTGCGCGCCGAGCATCCGCGAGAGCGCCGACGGCGGGTAGCTCTTCATCCCGCGGAACCTGCCCTCCCGACCGAGATCGATCTCGCGCACTCGGTGGGTGTGCGTCGGGTGGAGAAAGGCGCCGCCGCCGCCGGCGGTGATGAGGTGGACGTCGCCGAGCGCGCCGCTCTCGCCGTCGAGCACGAGCTGGTGGCGGCGGTAATGGTGGAGATCGCCCGCGATGCGCGCGACGACGCGCGCCTTCTTGGCGTGGAGCTTGTCGATGAGCGCGTCGAGGTTCCGGTGGTGCTTGGCGTCGTACGCCTCGCCGAAGATCCATGAGGGCTCGGGCGTGCACAGGATGACGCGGTCGCCTTCCTCCAACCCGAGCCGATCGAAGTACTCGATCTGCGGCGTGTCGATGTCCGAGCCGAGCTGCACGTCGACGCCGAGCAGCCAGGTGCGCTGCGGGAGCTGGAGGGCGAAGTAGCTCTTGCTCTGGCGCGTCTCCCAGGCGCCGATCGGGTGCTGGGAGCAGAAGACGCCCATGAAGCGCGCCAGCCCGTCGTACCCGTCGTGGTTCCCGGGAACGGCGAACGCGTGCGGCCGCTCGCCGGTCACCTCCGACGCCGGCAGCGCGCTCGCGTAGAGCGCCGTCGTGCGCTCCTTGTAACCGCGGCGCGAGGGCGTCGGGTAGATCGGGTCGCCGCCGAAGACGAGGATCTTCGCGCGCGGGAGCACGTCGCCGCCGAGCGCGATCTGGTCCTCTGCGATCAGCCTCGCCACGGCGTAGGTCGAGTCGAAGCCGTCGCCGATGTCGGCGACGTAGTCGATCCACAGCTCGTCCGGCCCGCGATAGTCGAACGGCGGCTGGCGCGCGCCGACGGCCTCGAGCAGCCGGAAGTCGGCGCGCTCGCCGAACACGAGCGAGAGCACCGTCTGCACGCCCGTCGCCAGGAGCTGGGTCGGGTCGTACCAGGCCACCATCGGGCGGCGAGGCGGCTGCTCGTGCGCTTCGACGTCCGGGCTCGGCGGCGCCATGCGTCCGCGAGGGTACGCTGCAGGCGCGCCCCAGCCGAACAAAACGGGCGGCGGCTCTCGGCGTGGTCCGACGCACCGGCGGGCACGCCTCACGCCTCGGCCGCGCTCGGGGACCGTGCACCCGAGCTTCGTCGCCCTTCGGCCTGCCTAACCGCGCGCGCCGCGCTTCGCGGCCCTCCGCCGCGCTTCGTCCTCCTCCTCGAATCGCTTCGCCTCCTCGTCGTACCGTCGCTCCGCCTCGCGGATCTCGGCCTCGCTCTGCTGGCGGATCGGCTCCGGCGCAGCCGGGCGGTCCCGTCGCTCGTCGTCGAAGATCGCCCGGCCCGCCGCCTTCCCGAGCCCGTAGGCGAACCATCGGCCGAACCAGCTCGACATCTCGGGGGGCTCCTTCGTACCCGTGACCCGTCACCTGGGATCGTCGTGCGTCCCGAGGACCAGTGCTCGATGAACATAGGGCTCGCCGCGGCCGCGCGTCGGGGAATCCGACCGATCGAGCGGGCGTGTGCGAGGGTGTTAGCCTCGCCCGCATGGGCAGCGTCATGGCTCTCATCTCCAAGGCGGTCTTCGAGGGGCAGGCCCCGCGCGCCGCCGTCGGGGATCGGCTCGGGCTCGACCGTTACGTGAGCGCGAACAAAGGGCTCGAGCCGCTCCGCGGCGGCGGCGCGCTCTTCCTGGTGACGGTGCGGCCTCCCGAGCGGCTCTGGCTCTGCGCCATCCTCGATGATCCGGGGTTCGAGACGACGATGTGGCGCGCGAGCCCGAGCGCCGCGCCGATCGTCGACATCACCGAGCTGCTCCCGAGCCTCCGGCTCGCGAACGGCAAGGGCATCCAGGCTCCGGCCGGCAAGCTGGGCATGAGCCTGCAGACGCCGCGGCTGCTCGCCGAGGGCGACGCGGCGCTGCTC
>CAYJPW010000066.1:49587-51991 GCA_964372055.1 uncultured Polyangiaceae bacterium | reverse complement strand
GGCTGGCGCGAAGGTCTACGACGCCCGAGGCCGAAGGCCGAGGCAGGAGAGAATCATTTCGGAACCGGCAGGCCGTAGTGATCGTAGAACGCGATCGATGCGCGCCCCTTCGCCGTGCGGACCCCACGCGCCGCTCGAGAGCCCAGCTGGTCGGATCGCTCGATGAGAATCGACCGCGCGTTCCCCCGGTTCACGCAATGGCGCGAAATCGAGCGCCTCTTCGATCGGCTCGCGGGCGTGGTGGGGCGAGGGGAGGCGGAGGGGATCTACCGCGCTGCGCGGCAGGTTTCGGGCTCCGGCTCCAGCCTCGAGGTCGCGCGTCGCCTCGCCGACCAGCTGCGTGCGGCGCTGGACGCGGCGACGCCGCCGGCCGCCCAGGCACCCGAGGCGAGCCCGGAGGAGGCGGCCGCCCAGCCGGCCCAGCCGATCACCGACATCATCGCGTTGGTTCCTTCGCGGCGGTCGGGCAGCGAGTGACGTCCGAGCGGGGCGGCGTGGCATAGTGCTCCCGTGGAGCTCATCCGCCTCGCGACGCCGGCCGATCTGCCGGCCATCAACGCGATCTACAACCACTACGTCCTCGCCTCGACCTGCACCTACCAGACCGAGCCCGAGACGATGGAGGCGCGCTCCGCCTGGTTCGACTCGCACTCCCCCGACGCTCACCCGGTCACCGTCGCCGAGAGCGCCGGTGAGGTCCTCGGCTGGGCCTCGCTCTCACGCTACAACCCGCGCCAGGGCTACCGACGCACCGTCGAGGACTCGGTCTATGTCCGCCACGACGCCCAGGGCCACGGGACGGGCACGGCGCTGCTGCGCGACCTCGTCGATCGCGCCGCGCGCGCCGGCCATCACACCATCGTCGCCGGCGTCGACGCCGAGCAGGCCGCGAGCCTCGTGCTCCACGAGCGCCAGGGCTTCCGTCGGGTCGCCCGGCTCGAGCAGGTCGGCTTCAAGCTCGGGCGCTGGCTCGACGTCATCTATCTGCAGCGGATGCTGCCCGTCCCGCCCCAGGGGGATCCGGGGTAGAGTTCTCCGAGCCGGATGACCAGGAGCGGCGACCTCTTCGGGTGGCTCGGGTGCACGCTCGAGGACCGCGTCGTCATCGAGGAGGTCATCGGCGAGGGCGGCTACGGCGTCGTCTACCGCGGACGGCACCTGGGCTTCGACAGCAGCGTCGCGGTGAAGTGCCTGAAGGTGCCCGCCGAGCTGGACCAGGCGGAGCGCACCGCGTTCGTGGAGGATTTTCGCACCGAGGCGCGCCTCCTCCACAAGCTCTCGCGCAAGACGAAGGGGATCGTCCAGGCCCTCGACGTGGGATCGGCCGTCTCCCCGCTGGGCATCTGGGTGCCCTACATCCTGATGGAGTGGGTGGAGGGCGTGACGCTCGAGAGCGAGCTCGCGCAGCGCGACGAGACCGGCCAGCCGCAGCGGCCGCTGGCGGAGGCGGCCGCCCTGCTCGCGCCCATCGCCGAGGCGCTCGCCGTCGCGCACGCCGAGAACGTCGCGCACCTCGACATCAAGCCGGCCAACATCCTGCTCGCGAGGGACGGCTCGGCCAAGCTCCTCGACTTCGGCATCGCCAAGCTCCTGTCGCAGAGCGACACGCTCACGCGGGCCACCGGGCGGGGCGGAACGCCCGCCCCCTTCACCCCCGCGTACGGCGCTCCGGAGCAGTTCAACCCGCGCCACGGCAAGCGGGGGCCGCCGACCGACGTGTTCGCCCTCGCCCTCGTCCTCATCGAGGCGTGCTCCGGGCGCCCGGCCCTGATCGGCGACTCGCCCATCCAGCTCTACGTGGCCTCGGCCAACGAGGACTTCCGCCCCAGCCTGAGCGCGGAGGGCGTGCGGGTGAGCGAGGCGGTCGAGCAGGTGGTGCGGCGTGCGCTCGAGGTCGATCCACAGCGCAGGTTCCCGGACGCAGGCGCGATGTGGGCGGCGCTCGAGGCCGCCATGCGCGGCCCGGCGACGACGGTGACCGGGGCCAGCCCCGTTCGCGTGAGCATCATCCCTGCGCCGGAGCCGTCGGCGCGGGTGAGCGTGATCTCGCAGCGCGCTCGGTCCTCGCCGCTGGCCGCGACCGCGCCGGCGCCGGCGAGCGCTGGCTCGGCGCAGCACCGGATCTGCACCGTGCTCTTCGCCGAGCTCTCGGGATCGGACGACGCCGAGCGGCTGGATCCGGAGGACCTCGGCGACGCGGTCGAGCGCGGCGTGGCCGCGATCGGCGCGGAGGTGCGCGCCTGCGGCGGGACGGTCGAGGGCGTGGTCGGCGAGACGGTGGTCGCCGTCTTCGGCCTCTACGCGAGCAGCGCCAGCGCCGCCGCGCGCGGCGTGCGCGCGGCGCTGCGCAACAAGGCCGCCCGCCGCGGCGCCCCGCCCGGGGAGCCGCGCGGGGGGCCCCCCC
>CAYJPW010000066.1:22930-49577 GCA_964372055.1 uncultured Polyangiaceae bacterium | reverse complement strand
GGCCCGCGGGGGGGGGGGGCCCGGGGGGGGGCCGCACCCCGCCCGGGGGGGGGGGCGCCGCGCCGGCGAAGCGTCGAGGCGGGCCGCCCCGCCTCGGCGTCCGGATCGGGCTGAGCACCGGGCGGGTGTACGTCGGCGCCCAGAGCGCGACCGGCGGCTTCAGGCTCACCGCCAGCGGCGGTCCGATGAAGCTCGCGCCTCGCTTGCAGCGCCTCGCGTCGCCGATGGACATCCTCGTGGATCGGGACACGCACCGGCAGGTCGCGGGGCTGTTCGACGTCGAGCTGCTCGCCGCCGATCGCGGGCCGCCGAGCGCGGGCGAGCTCAAGGTGTACCGGGTGCTCGGCGGAGCCTCGGGGCGCCACGGGCTCAACGCCACGTTGCTGCGCGATTTCGGCGGTCTGACCACGCGCTTCGTGGGGCGCTCCGCCGAGACGGCGTCGCTCGCCGCGATCGCCGAGACGGTCGCCAAGGAGCCATGCGCTCGGTTCGTGACCCTGCTCGGTCCGCCCGGGATCGGGAGGAGCCGGCTCCTCGTCGAGCTCGCCGATCGCCTCGAGGCCGACGAGTGGATGGTGCTCGCCGCGCACTGCTCCGCCCTGCGCACGCGGATGAGCTACGGGTTGGCCGCCGAGCTGCTCCGCTCGCGCTTCCACGTTCTCGAGGGCGACGCGCCCGAGGTCGTGGGAGCGAAGCTCCGCGCCGGCCTCCGGCGGCTGCGGGGTCTCGCGAACGTCGAGGCCCTGCCCCTCACGGCGAGCGGCCTGCACGCGACCGACGACCACGAGGACGACGAGATCGTCTCGCAGCTCGCGCGGCTCTTCGGCGTCGACAGCGGCGAGAGCGGGCCGCCGCTCAGCGTCGACGAGCAGGAGTCGCCCGCGAAGCAGAGGATCGCCGGGGCCGTCGCCGCGCTGCTCGGGCTGGTGTCCCGGCCGATCGCCATCCTCTGCGACGACCTGCACTGGGCCGACGAGGCGAGCGCCTCGCTCCTCGAGGACCTGTGCGTGCGGCTGCCCGGCACTCCGCTGCTCATCGCGTGCACCGCCACGCCCGAGCTCGTCGAGCGCCGCCCGCTCTGGGGCGAGGGAGAAGCCGCGCACGCGCGCGTGAACGTGGGGCCGCTCGATCGCCGCCACCTCGAGGAGATGACGCGCGACCGGCTGCGCAAGGCGGAGTCGCTGCCGGACGAAGCCGTCAAGCGACTGGTCGAGCA
The DNA here is from genome assembly GCA_964372055.1 of uncultured Polyangiaceae bacterium. Taxonomy (GTDB): domain Bacteria; phylum Myxococcota_A; class Polyangia; order Polyangiales; family Polyangiaceae; genus CAYJPW01. Next base: position 48,361 of record CAYJPW010000066.1, on the reverse strand, counting down.
CTCGGAGGGCAGCCCGCTCACGCTCGTCGAGACGCTCCACCTCCTGGTCGACGCGGGCGCCATCGACACGACCGATCGCGATCGATGGCGGATCAAGGAAGAGCGGCTCCGGGAGCTCGCCCTCCCCACCAGCGTCCACGGCATCGTCCAGGCGCGGCTGGACCGCCTCGAGGCGCCGGCCCGGCTGGTGCTCTCTCACGCCGCCGTGGTGGGGCGGACGTTCTGGGAAGGCGTCGTGCTCGATCTCGAGGCGACGCGGCCGGAGTCGGCCGACCTCTCGCGCTTGCTCGTCGAGCTGCGCGATCGCGGCCTGATCCGCGCGCGCGCGAGCTCCGCCTTCCCGGACGATCGCGAGTACGTCTTCGCCGAGGCCACCACCCAGCGCGTCGCCTACGAGACCCTGGCGCGGAAGGACCGGCGCGAGCTGCACGGCGTGGTGGCGGCGTGGCTCGCCGCACGGAACCCCTCCGACGCCGGCGCCTCGCTCCTGGCCACGCACTACGAGAAGGCGGGGGCGCTGGGCGAGGCCATCGACGCCTATCACCGCGCCGGCGCTCACGCGGCCGCGCTCGGGCAGAACGCCGAGGCGACGGCGTGCTACGAGCGCGCCTGCCGCCTCGACGACTGGATGATGGGCGAGGGCGACCCGGCCGACGAGACGTCGGAAGGGCTCGTCGATTGGGAGCCGCCGGAGGACGCGCCCGCGCCGAGCTGGGTGGCTCGGGCCGCGCTGCGCGTGGAGGCGGCCGACGTGCTCCGGCGGATGGGGCGCTTCGACGCGGCGGAGGAGCGCTACCTCCACGCGCGCACGCGCATCGTCGGGCCCGAGCGCGAGGGGGCCGCCCCCGGCGGCGCCGACGTGCCCACCTGGGAGGCGCGCATCGACTATCGCCTCGCCGTGGTCGACAAGCTGCGCGGCGAGGTCGACGTCGCGCTGCCGCGGCTCGAGGGCGCGATCGCGGCCGCGGAGCGGGGCGGCCTCGGCGAGGAGCGCGCCGAGATGCTCGCGCTCCAGGCTTCGCTCCTGCGGCGGCAAGGGCGCCTCGACGCCTGCCGCGAGGCGTGTCTGCGCGGCCTGCGCGTGTGCCGGACGATCGGGCGTCACGGCGAGCGCTGGCGGCTCGCCGTCTCGAAGCTGCTCAACACGCTGGGCACGATGTTCTTCGGCCGCGGCAGCTTGGTGCGCGCCGAGCGCTGCTACCTGCAGGCGGCGCGCGTCATCGACGAGCGCAAGAGCCCGGAGCAGGCCAGCGTCGTGCTCAACAACGTCGCGGCGGTCTGCTACGCGAGGAAGGATCTCCACCGCGCCAAGCAGTGCTTCCAGCGGGTCTTTCGGCTCACCGAGACCAGCGGCGATCTCTGGGTGCGCCTCACGGCGCTCGGCAACCTCGGAGAGGTGGAGCTGGCGCTCGGAGGTCACAAGGGCGCGAAGGAGTGCCTCGTCGAGGCGGTGCGACTGGGGGAGCAAATCCGCGCGCACCTCGATCTGCCGGAGTGCTACCGGAACCTCGCCCGGGTCCTCCTGGCCCTGGGCGAGGGCGGGCCCGCGCTCGACGCGGCCAGCCGCGCCCTCGAGCTCGTGAAGTCGACGGGCAGCCGGGTCTACTTCCCCGCGGTCGCGACCACCGTGGCCGAGGTGTGCGCGGCCAACGCCGCGGCACCGGCGCCCGACCCCCGAGGCGGCGGCCTGGCGGTCGAGCTCTCCGCCGCGCTCGAGGCGAGCGATCTCGCGCCCGAGGTGATCGCGAGATGCCGGTCCCTGCTCGAGCGCGCGGGGGCCGCCGCGGCACCAGCGCTCGCGGGCGGAGCTGGCGGAGAATCGCCGACGCGTTAGCGGAAATCCGCCGAACACCGGTCGGCGGGCGAGATCGCGCCAGGCTCGCGACGGCCGCTCTGCCCCGAGTTTCGCGCCCTTGTCCGGCCGCGAGCCGGCCCGCGCGCGCGTGGCATCGGTCGTGCTTGCGGATCCGGTTCTGTTGGCGCCGGCGAGTGATAGCCTGAGAAAATCGAGGGTAGAGAGATGATCCATCGACCGCTGTGCCTCGTCCTCGTCGTCGTCTCCATGGGGAGCCTGGGCTGCGGGGCGGACGACGAGACCGGAGCAGCCGCCCCTGAGTGCACGCGCATCGGCGACACGTGCGTGGGCGTGCCTGCCGAGCCGGTGTGCGCCGAGGCCACCTGCACGGGCGGCGTGGGGTGCGCCGCGGTGCTGAACGCCGCATCGCAGGCCGAGCTCGACGCCGCGCTGGCTCAGGCGAGCGCGGGGGAATGCATCGCCGTTGCGCCGGGCAAGTACGGCCCGGTCGCGCTCCCCGGCGGCGTGAGCCTCCTCGGGCGCAGCGCCGCCGAGGTCGAGGTGGGCGCCATCACCGTCGCCGACGGCGCGGGCGCCTGGATCCGCGGGTTGACCGCCGCAGGGGGCGTCCTCGTCGGCTCGGCGACGGGCATGCACCTCGAGGCCGTGAAGATCGCCGGCGGGGCCGAAGGCCTGCGGGTCGGGCCGGCGAGCTCGCTGACGCTGGTCCTCTCGGAGGTCTCGGGGACGACGAGCCACGGCGTGGTCGGCGATGGCCCCCAGGCGCTCACGATCGAGCGCTCGATCGTCCGCGACTCCGCAGGGCCGGGCGTCTGGGTGCAGTGCGCCGACGCCAACCTGTGCGGCTGCCCCGAGAAGCCCACGGCGAGCCTCGATCGCGTCCTGCTCGTCAACAACCGGAACGTCTCGGCGAACTTCATCGCGACGCGGGCCACCTTGCGCCGGGTCGAGATCCGCGACACCGCCGTCGGCGCCGACTTCCAGCCCGGCGCCGGCCTGATCGCCAGCGGATGCTCGGAGCTCGCCTACGCCGGGGTCACGGTCTCCGCCTCCACGTCGGTGGGTGTCCTCATCGACGCGTCTTCCGCCGGGCCGGCGCAGAATGACGGGCAGGAGAAGGGCATCATCGTGATCGACGGCAGCCCGGGCATCTGGGTGCAGGGGACGGGGCCTCTGGAGGAGCCCGGCCAGACCGTGACGCTGGAGGCCGCCGAGGCGATCTCCTGCCACGGATCGGGCTTCGGCTTCGACCTCTCCGCCCGCGGCATCATCGTGATCGACGGCAAGGTGTCGCAGACGGTCAACCGGACCGTCGCGGTGGAGCAGGGCGGGAGCGCCGACGTCGGGGTCGGCTTGATGTGGAAATCGGGCGTGTCGGCCACCATCGACGGCCTCGAGGTCTCGGGCAGCGCGCTGCAGGCCTTCGTGATCGACGGCGCCGTCGGCGCGGACAGCAGCCTGGCGAACGTGACCTTGACGGGCGGGGACGAGGCGAAGGGCATGATCCAGCAGCAGGTCGACACGCAGGACCTGGCGCCGACCGTGGGAGCGAACTCGCCGGCGCTCCAGCGCAACGCCGGGATGGTCACCAGCGTGCCCCTTCCGCTCCTGCCGCCCAGCGGTCCGTGAAGGCGAGATGATCGTGGGCGCCGATCCGCGCGAGCCGCCGAACGTCGATACCGTCCCGCTCTCGCAGACGAGCGGGGCCCTGGCGCGCGCGCGCGGCGCGGCGGAGGCGGTGATGTCGCTCCTCGTCCACCACCGCGACGGCGTGACGGCGGTGCGCTTGCCCCGCGGCGGATCGGTCGTGATCGGGCGCGAGGCGCCGTCGGACGTGGTGATCCCCGACCGCAGCTTGTCGCGCCGGCACGCGCGCTTCTCGCTCGACGGCGGGACGCTCCGCGTCGAGGACCTCGGCTCGACCAACGGCACACGCCTGCGCGGCGAGCGGATCCAGCGGGCCGAGGTCCGCCCCGGGGACGCGGTCGAGCTCGGCGGCGTCGTCGTGTCGCCGCACATGCGGTCGGCGGTCGAGCCCGACATCGGCGGGCTCATGGGCCACGACGCCTTCGCGGCGGTGCTCGAGGCCGAGCTGGTCAGGGCGCGCTACTTCGGCGACGCGCTCGCGGTCGTGCACATCGCGCCGCTCGGCGCGGTCGAGGGCAGCCACGTGAGCCGATGGTGGGCGCGGCTGCGCGAGGCGCTGCGCCCGGTCGACGTCGTGGCGGTCTACGGACCGCACGCCGTGGAGGTGCTCTTGCCGCGGATGCCCGCCGAGCAGGCCCTCGAGCGCGCCGCGGCCCTCGTCGAGCGCGCGCCGCGGCCGCTGCGCCTCGGGGCAGGCGTGGCCACGTTCCCGGGCTCCGCCGCCTCGGCCGAGGAGCTCCTCGAGGCGTGCCGGCGCGCCCTCGGCGCCGCGACGGCCGACGAGCCGGTGCGCCATTCGCAGGTCGTTCGCTCTGCCGCGCGGGCCCCCGACGCGCCGAGCACGGTGATCGTCCAGAGCGCCGCGCTCCGCGAGGTGTTCTCCATGGTCGACCGCCTCGCCCGCGCGCTCTTGCCGGTGCTGCTCCTGGGCGAGACCGGGAGCGGGAAGGAGATCGTGGCCCGCGCCATCCACGACGCGGGCCCGCGGGCCGCCGCGCCGATGGTGTGCGTCAACTGCGGCGCCATCCCCGCCCAGCTGGTCGAGAGCACCCTCTTCGGCCACCAGAAGGGCGCGTTCACCGGGGCGATCCAGTCGAGCCAGGGGGCGTTCCGCGCCGCCCACCGGGGGACGCTGCTGCTCGACGAGGTCGCCGAGCTGTCGCCCTCGGCGCAGGTGGCGCTCCTTCGCGTGCTCGAGACGGGGCGCATCTGCCCCGTCGGCGGCAGCGACGAGCTCGAGGTCGACGTGCGCGTCGTCGCCGCGACCCACCGCGATCTCGAGGCGATGAGCGAGATGGGCGCTTTCCGCCGCGATCTCCTCTATCGCCTGGAGGCGTTCACCCTGCGGGTGCCGCCATTGCGGCAGCGCGTCGAGGATCTCGAGCCGCTCGCGCGGCATTTCCTCGAGCACGCGGGGCCGAGAGGCGGCCGCCCGCTCGAGGGCATCGAGGCCGACGCCCTCGCGCTGATGAAGCGCTACCCGTGGCCGGGGAACGTCCGCGAGCTCCGCAACGCGATGGAGCGCGCGGCCGTCATCGCGCAGGGATCGCGCGTGACCATCGACGACCTCCCGGGCCGCGTCCGCGAGCTCCTCCGGTCGGAGCAGCCGGCGGCGGGGGCGGCGGGGGCTCGGTGCACCGAAGACGAGGATGCTCGGCTCCTCGACGGCCAAGGCGATCTGAAGGCGAGGGTGCAGCGCTTCGAGTCGCGGCTGGTCGGGGCGGCGCTGCGGCAGTCGCGGGGGAACCAGAGCGAGGCGGCACGGCTGCTGGGGATCCCGGTCCGTACCCTCTCGGACAAGGTGAAGCGGTTGGGTCTCGTGGAGTCAGGCGAGCCGGGCGGGAGCTCGTGAGCGCAGGTGCACGGCGCGCGCTCCCTGGGTGCGTCCCCTGAGGTAGGCGCGTCCGAGATGTTCCGCCGGTCGCCCCGAGGCCCGCTGCTCCGCCGGCGTCACCCGACGACGGCCGCTTCGGCGCCCTTCGCCTCCTCGGCGCCGGTCCCGTGCTGCATCGTCGCCACCGCCCGCGCGATCGCGCCATGAACCAGTGCGTGCGCGGCCTCGACGCGCGACTCGACGTCCGCGATGTGCGCCGTGGCCGCCGCGACGTCGATCGGCGCGAGCACCTCGGTGGTCACGCGCGTCGGGTTCGGCACGAGCGCGACGGCGGCCGCGACGAGGGCTGACCACCACGGGAGGACGCCGGCGACGGCGAGCGCAGCGACCCCGAATGCCAGCACCGTCCCGAGCACGAGCGGGAAGCGCTCGCAGCGAGCCCAGCGCTTCATGCCGGTGACGCGGGCGATCCACGCGCCCCCGGGCAGGAGCAGGTAGGTGTAGTGGCTGCCGATCGTCGCCAGCGGGACGACGGGCACGCCCTGCTCGAGGGCGAGCCGCGCGTAGCCGCGCCGGGGCCCGAAGTGGACGCGCCGCGCCTCGAAGAACGGCCGGCAGGCGTCGATGTCGCCGCCGGGGAACGACGCGACGTCGTAGCCGCGCGAGAAGGCCTCCCTCGCGGCGTCGGGGTGCGCGGGGACGGCGCCGAACGCGCGCGCGATCCAGCCGACCGGCGGGGCGATGAACATCTTGTGCATCATCCCGACGCCGCGGCGCTTGCCGTCGAACGCCACGGTCCAGGCGCCGATGAGGCAGAGCACGTCGACGATGCCGATCCCGCTGTGGTTGCCGACGAACAGGGCGTTGCCCTCGGGGATGCGCTCGGGATGCCGGAACGAGTACCGGAACCAGACGCGCGCGACGAGGTGCATCGCGCGCCCGAAGACGCGCGCGAACCGGGGGCGGTAGTGGCGGTCGACATCGGTCATGACGGTCCTTCGGACGGCGGGCGCCAGAAATTTCGCAGGCCGACCAGGCCTGTTATCGCATCCCGCGGCCTCTCGTTCGCTCACACGCGTCAATGCGTTGCGTCGAGGCGCCACCGGCCGACGCGCCGCACCACCCGCGGCGTGCGGGGAGACCCATCAAGGCCATCACCTCGCCTTGTCCCGCGTTCGTGGTGATCGGCGCCCCGTGGATCACGCCGGCCGCGCCGCCCACGACGATGAACTCGATCCCGGCGTCACAGAGCGCAGCGAGGAGCGAAGGAAGATCAGCCGCGCTGGGATGTCGCGGCATCGCGGATCCTGGCGAGGGCCTGAGCCATCCTCGATGCGGAGCGCAGCCGATCCCACGGCGACTGCTGGAGCGCGAGCACGACGAGCGCACGATCGACCTCGTCGATGGCGGCGCGGACCTCGGGGTCGAGAGCCTCGACGAGGGCAGCGGCGGTCGGCGCTCCCGACGTCGACGACCCATCCGCTGGGCGTGCCGCGCGCGCTGGCATGTCGAGAGAGTAATACGGGAGCCGGAAATGTGCTCGCCCCGAGAGGCGGCCGGGCGAGCGTAGGGCGAGCTGTGGAAGGGCGGCCCGGGATGGGCTACCGCGGATCCTCGCACTTGAGGATGGCGCTCACCAGCTCGCCCGGCGCCCCCGCGCTCTCGCGGATGTAGACGATGAAGATGCGCCCGTCGTCGAGCGGCACCAGCCGCGGCTCGGAGGCGCCCTCGGCCTCGCGCGTCACCGGGTGCGGCTTGCCCACGACCTTGAACGACTCGTCGATGCCGACGAGCTTGAGCTGCCCCTTGCCGCGCTGGCCGGCGACGTAGGCGAGCCAGCGGCGGTTCTGGCCGTCGCGGAGGAACATCGGATCGGTCGCGGTTTTGGCGTCGGCGTCGCCGGTGTCGATGGTGACCATCGCCTTGGGGAGCTCGTTCTTCGGGCCGATGCGGACGCCGCGGAGCTCGAAGTCCTTCCCGGCCGAGAAGGCGCCGACCATCATGGTCATGCCCTCGTCGTCGCGGCTCGCCTCGGGGCGCGTCGGGTAGCCGGGGTAGGTGACGAACTTGCTCTGCGGCGTCTTGTCGGCGTTGAGGAACGCGGCCACGAGCGAGCCGCCGAAGCGCGCGGCGAGCAGGTACGAGCCGTCCTTCACGCCGTGCGTGGTCGGCATCTCGAACTGCACGTCGGCGGGGGGATCGCCCTTGAGGGCGATGTCGCGGAGGTGCGCCTCGTGCTTCTTCGGCGCGGTGACGAGGACGAGCGAGGCCTTGTAGTCGGTCTTGCCCTCGCCGGCGTCGAAGGCGCGCAGCTCCGAGCCGACGACGTAGGTCTCGTTCTTCTTGATGTCGATGAAGGTGCGGCAGTCGCGGAGCTCGTGGTAGCCGTCGTCGGCGCCCTCCGCCTTCTTGAAGAGCGCGTCGCGCTCCTCGCCGGCCGGCTTGGGATCGCGGTCGAGCAGCGGCACGCCCTCGAACGCGATCCACGCGCCGTCGCCGTCCGACGGGCCGCAGGCGATGCGCTTGCGCTTGTCCTTGTACTCGTCCTTGTAGTCGACGTAGGCCTTCGCGGCGCCGCCCTCGACCTTGTAGGGCGTGACGCGGAGGATGGTGCGGGAGCCCTCGGCGGCGGGGATGGGCTCGGCGAGGGGGCTGCCCTCGCCGGCGGGCACCTTGAGGAGGTGGCCCTCGCCGCTCGACGAGACCACGAGCACGTGCGGCGTGTTGCCGATGGCGAGCCCGACGGCGATGCGCTGATCGATGAGGCGCTTGGTCGAGAGGCCGGTGACGCGGTTCGCGCCCGTGCCCCACGACTTCTGGGCGATCGTCTCGCAGAGCGGCTTCTGCTCGGCGGGCTCGGGCGTGAGCGCGACGCCCGTCGTGCCGGGAGCCGCGGTGGCGCTCGCGGCCGCGTGCGCGGCGGAGGCCGAGGCCGCCGGCGCCGAGCTCGCCGGCTTCGGCGCGCTCGCCTCGGGTGCGGGCTGATCGTTGTTCGGGCAGCCGACGAGCACCGCGCCGAGCGCGGCGAACCACAAGGGGGCTTTGCGCATGGGGCCCCGGAAATCACCCGAACGGGAGCGCCCTGTCAAGGCAGCGCGGTCGTCGTCCGTCACGCCGCGGCGCGGAGGTGGCCGAGGAGCACGCGGATGACGCCGCGGGCGAGCTCGGGGTACTCGTCGAAGAGGTGCTCGAACTCCTCGCGCGGGATGCGCAGGAGCCGGGCGCCGGTCGTGGCGACGACGGTCGCCGCGCGGGGCGCGCCGTCGAGGAGCGCCATCTCGCCGAAGGCGCTGCCCGGGCCGAGCTCGCGCACCTTCACCTCGCCGCGCACGATCCCGAGCGAGCCCTCGCCGACCACGAATAGCGCGTCGCCGGGCTCGCCCTCGCGGATCACCACCTCGCGCTCGGCGAAGGCGACCTGCGCCGCGATCTCGGCGACGGGGTAGAGCTCCTCTCCCGAGAGGCCGAGGAAGAGCGACGAGCGCCGCAGCACCAGCACCTTCTCGAGCAGCTCGCGCGTGGGGGCGTCGAGCGCCGGATCGGCGTCGTCGAACTGGCGGCACTTCTCGAGCCAGCCGTCCATCGAGCCCCGGCGCGCAGCGGCGGGGGCCGATCTCGCCGGGGCTTTGGGGGCAGCGCCCCCCTCGTCGGTCGAGCGCGTGGTCGAGCGCGGCGGCGGCGTGCTCGGCGGCCTCGCGCTCGAGGGGGGAGGCGGCAGCGAGGCGCCGGGCGCCACCGCGCCGAGGCCGGGCCGCACCGCGAGGAGCGCGTCGCCCCCGGTCCCGTCGCCGTCGAGGTCCATCTCGAGCAGGCCGACGGTGCGGCGCGCGAGGGCGGGCGGGAGCACGTTCTCGAGCAGCTCGAGGGCGTGGCCGCGGGCGTTCTCGTGGCGGGCGAGGGCGGCGCGCGCGCGCTCGATCGCCTCGCGCTCGCGGATCGCCGAGCTCAGGTCGAGGACGCGGACGGCGGTCTCGCCGATGCGGTGGAGCACCTCCTCGCGGAGCAGCCCCGCCGGCAGGGCCCGGAAGCCGATCACGAGCGACTCGGCGTAGGTGAGGATGATCTCGGTCGCGCGCATGACGCGCGGCTCGTCGAGGGCGCGGCCCGTGGCCTCGGGCACCGTCGCCAGCGCGCGGGCCACGGCGTTGCGCCCGCGGTAGCCGAGATCGGAGAAGCGATCGAGCACGCGGAGGCAGGCCTCGGGGCCGAGCCTCGCGAGCACGCGCGCCGCGCGCACGTTGCCGGCGACGACGCGCCCGCTGGCCACGGCGGTCGGGGCGACGGCGCCCTCGCCGCGCGTCGTCGGCAGCATGGCGATGAGCTCGCCCACGGCGGCGGGGCCGGCGAGCGCCAGCGCGCGCGCAGCCGCCCGGACGTGCGGGCCGGTGCCGAGGCGCATCGTCAGCGAGGCGACGATGCCCGGCGCCTCGACCAGCACGGCGGCGCGCGCCGCCTCGCCGAAGACCCGCGCGTCGTCCGAGGCGAGGCCGCGCATGATCTCGCGCTCGGCGCGGCGCTCGCGGAGATCGCCGAGCGCGCGCAGCGCCGCCGCGCGCCGGGGCGAGTCGTCTTCCAAGGCGGCCTTGCGGAGCTTCTTCACGGCGGCGTCGCGCTCGGCGGGGTGCTCCGCCAGCGCGAGGAGCGCCTCGGCCCAGAGATCGAGCGCCGGCCCGTCGCTCGGGGGCGGCAGCTCGAGCAGGCGCGCGACGCGCTCGCGCGGCACGGTCGCGCCCAGCGCCCGCGCGGTCCGCAGCACCTGGAGCTCGACCTCGTCGTCGCTGTCGGCCGGCACGAGCGCGAGGAGCGCCTCGCCCTCGCCGGGCCGGGCGAGGCGCGCGGCGGTCTCGGCGCCGGCCTGGCGGATCGCCGCGCTGTCGGCGCGGAGCGCCGGGGCGACGTCCTTCATCGTGAAGACGCGGTCGGTCATGACCGCGAGCGCGCGCTCGGCTGCGTAGACGTCGCCCGCCTCGGCGGCGCGCGCGAGGACGGGCGCGAGCTCGCCCCGGAGCAGGTCCGCCTGCGCCGGGGTGAGGTCGAGGCCGAGGCGGCCCTCGCCGAGGGCGCGCGAGAGCGCGGCGGCGTAGGCCCGGCGCGCGCCGAGCGTGAGCAGGACCGCGCCGACGCCGGTCGCCGCGACCAGCACCGCGCACCAGCGGAGGCCCGGCCCGTCGTGACCGAAGGCGAGCAGCACGCCGCCGGCGAGGAGCCCGCCGAAGGGCGTGGCCAGGCCCTTGACCATCACCTTGGCGCGGGTGCGCACGTCGGTGGGCGCCGGGGTGAGGAGCATGTCGGCGACCGATCCGCCGAGCGAGAAGCGGAGGACGGTGTCGGCGAGCTTGGCCGCGCTCACCGAGCCGACGCCGGGCGCCGCGAGGACGGCCGGCGCGATGGCCGCGAGCGTGCCGGGGAAGAGCTGCAGCGCGGCGCGCATGCCGAAGCGCGAGACGAGGCGGCTCGTCAGGAAGAGCTGGACGAAGAGGACGGCGACGTTGGTGATGGCGCCGAAGGCGCCGAGGTACGCCGCCATCTCGTCGCGCCCGAAGCGCACCTTGAGCGCCGCCTTGAAGGCGAAGTCGACGAACGCGGTGAGCGCCGCGCCGAGCACCGAGTAGACGACGACGATGCGGACGACCGGCACGCCGCGGACGTCGCGCGCGGTGTCGACGAAGGTCGCGAGCACGCCGGCGCCGTCGTCCTTGGGCTTGGGCGAGCGCGCCTCGTCGACGCCCGCCGCGCGCGCGCGCTGCGCGAGCAGGCCCGGCAGCGGCGCGGCCACGAGCGCGAGCGCCGCGCCCACGTTGAGCAGGTTGGGCGTGCCCACGAGCGGCGCCACGACCCGCGCGCCGGCCGCGACGGCGATGGTCCCGACGGTGGACGCAGCGGCCACGAGCGGCAGGAGGCGCTTGGCCTGGCGCACCTGGAAGCAGCTCATCGCGGCGTTGAAGGCGATGAGCGGGAGGAAGGGCGGAAGGACGAGCTGGGCGAGGCAGGCGGCGTAGACGGCCGCGGCGCCGCCGGTGTGCGCCAGCGCCGCCGAGCCGATCATCGAGAGCGCGCAGGCGGCGAGCACCGCGGCGTCGCGGCGGTGGCCGGCGAAGCGCCGGGTGAGCTCGGCGTACCCGAACGCCATCGCGACGCGCACCACCGACGAGACCACGTAGAAGCGCGAGACCTCGCCGAGCGGGAAGCGCGAGACGAAGAGGGTGTCGGTGGCGATGGTGGAGAGGCTCGTCACGCCGACCGCGGCGAACGCGAACGCCAGCGCGGGCCACGCCTGTCGCCACTCGCCCCGGCGCACGCCGACGAGCGCCGAGAGCCTCTCCAGCGCCGGGCTGCGCTCGTCCATCAGGGCTCCGACGAGCCGCCGCCGAGGTCCGCGCGCGCCACCACCGCGGGTTTTCGCTCCCGCCCGCCGGGGTGTCAACTGCCGGCGCCGCCCCCAGGGTGGCGTGCCGGCGACGACGCGCCGGGATCGGCTCAGCTCCGACCGACGCCGCGCCTCTTCCGCGCGCTCCGCAGCGCCACGATCCCGAGCGCCGCGAGGAGCCACCGGGCCGATCCGGAGCCGCCCCGCTCGCCGACGCGGCAGCCGCAGCCGCCGCCGGCCTGGAGCCGGTCCTCCGAGCTCGACTTCGGTACGTCGGGGCCGCCGACCGCCGCCACGGTCACCGCGCTCGCGTTGTCCTCGAGCGTCGACTCGCACTCGAGATCGCCGGCGACCGCGGCGTCGAGGACGACGGCGCCGCCCCCCGCGGCCGCGCGGACGCTGGCGGTGATGGTGACGCTCGCTCCCGGCGCGAGCTCGCCGAGCGCGCAGGAGAGCGCCGGGCCAGCGGAGCAGTCGCCCTGATCGGTCGTCGCGCCGACGAGCTCTCCGCCGGCGACGCTGCCGGTGACCGACACGTTCGGAGCCGGCGCCTCGCCGCTGCTCGTGACCACGAGCGTGACCGGCACGGTCGCGCCGGCGGCGATCTCGGCGGGGGCTTGCGCCTCGATGGCCAGGTTGCCGAGGCCCTTCGGCGCGAGGCTGACGACCTCCCAGCGCTCGCCGGGCACGTTGGTGTGGTGGAGCAAGAGGACGTCGAGCGGGGCGTCTGCCGCGGGGGTGCCGCTCGGGAGGTCCACCCGCACCGGGTCCGAGCCGACGAAGAGCGGCGCGCCGCCGAGCCCGTAGCGCGCCGTGTCGACGAGCGGGTGGGCGGCGTCGAACGTCCCCACGACCTGGTCGCTGGCGAACGAGAGCTCCGGGCTCTCGGTGCGCGCGATCCAGTCGAACACCGGGTTCGCGGGATCGACGCCGATCTCGCCGAGGAGCGCGCCGAGCACGAGCACCGAGCTCTCGAACGGGTACGTCGCCGCGATGTCCGGCTCGTAGACGTTGATCGGGTGGCGGCTGACGCGCTCGCCCGTGGCGAGATCGTAGGTGCTGGCGACGAGCGAGTCGCGGTACGGCGCGTTCGGGTTGCGGGCCTCGACGCGGATCTCGAACTCCGGACCGCCCTTCTGATCGGAGTCGATCCGGATCGCGACGATGCTGATGGGGCCGCGCGCCGGCGTCGTCCAGGTCCCGCCGATGGCGACGCCGAAGAACACCTGGGCCTCGCCGAACGAAGGGGCGGTCGCGAGATCCGTGGCCACGCCGACGGCGCGGAGATCGCCGAGGGCGACGGTCGGATCGGTGTCGGCGCCGGGTTGCGGATCGTCGAGCGCCCCGAGCTGGAACGCGCTCACCACCGGCTCGGGGTGCGCGCCGCCGCCGGCGAGGGCGATCTCGATCGGATCGCCGGGCGTGTGCGCCGCCATCGCGCACGCCGAAGGCGCGGCGGCTTTGCGGCGAGCCGCGGCGCGCACCGTGCCCTCGTAGGGCACGACCACGTCGTCGGCGCCGGCTTGCGCGAGCCGGACGAGCCCGTTGGCCTGGTTGAGGAAGTGGCGCGGCGTCGGGGTCTGGTTCCCCTGCATGGCGGGCGTGCCCGGATCGGGACCCGGCGCGCCGAGCGCGACCGGGTCGAGCGCGAGCGTGAGCTCGAGCGTGGCGGTCTGGCCCGGCGGCACGTCGACGCTCGGCGGCGCCACCGTGACGCCGACCCCCGGGAGCTCGAAGGTCGGCTCCACCGAGGCGCCGAGGGTCACCGCGCTCGCGCCGTGGTTCGTCACCACGAACGCGCGCGTCACGGTGGTCGGCTCGTCGACGATCACGGCCCCGAAGGAGACGCCGATCTCGCCCGTGGTCGGATCCGCGGCCGCCGTGACGAGCGTCCGCGACGCCCGCTGGACGTCGAGCCGCCCGCTCCCGACCACGGTGGTCCCGTAGCGCAGGCCCTGATCGGCGAGCGGCGCGGTGGTGTTGACCAGGGCGGCCTTGACCTCGAGCGGAGACCACGCCGGCTGCGCCTCGCGCACCAGCGCCGCCGCGCCCGCCACCACGGGCGACGCCATGCTCGTGCCCTGGAGCTGGCGCGGCTCGGTCCCCGTGCCGACGCCGGCGGAGTCGATGGCGACGCCCGGCGCGGCGATCTCGGGCTTGAGGCGGCCGTCCATCGCGCTCGGCCCGCGCGAGCTGAAGCCGGCGAGCAGCTCCGCGCCCGGCCCGTCGTAGCGATCCGCCGCGTCGAGCGCGATCGTCACCGGGCCCTGCGCGAGCGCGGCCTTCAGGGCGGCGCCGTCGACCAGGCGCACCATCACGCCGGGGATCGGCGAGGTGCCCGGATCGGCGCCGCCCATGACGAACGGCAGCGCGTCGTCGACGTTGTCGACGACGACGGCGGCGATGGCGCCGGCGAGCACCGCGTTGCCGACCTTGTCGACGAACGGGCACGTGCCGCGATCGATGAGCGCGATCTTGCCGGAGAGCTCCGCGGCGTTGGCGAGCGGCGCGCAGGCGAGCGCCGGGCTGGCCGCCGCGATCTCGGCCTCGATCGGGCCGACCGAAGCGAGCTTGGCGGTGAACGCCGCCTCCGCCGCGGGGTACTCCGCCGCGGCGGAGGCCGGCGCGGTGACCACGAGGTTCAAGAGCTCGTTGTCGACGCTCGCGGCGACGCTGAGCGCCTCGGGGTACGACGCGGGCGCCGAGGTGACGAAGAAGTTCTGACCCTCGTTGCCGGCGGCCGCGACGAGGAGCGTGCCGACGCCGGTCAGCTCGGTCACGAGCTGGCCGATGATCGGCGTCGAGAGCCCGTACGAGGTGCCGAGCGACGCGTTCACGACGTCGAGCCGATCGTCGAAGTTGCCGTCCAGGTTCGGATCCGCGGCGCGATCGAGCGCGGCGCCGAGCATGCTCGTCGAGCCCTCGCAGCCGAAGATCTTGAGCGAGAAGAGCTTCGCTCGCGGCGCGACGCCGGGGGCGACGCGGAAGATCGTCGGGTTGAAGCTCGCCTCGTAGGGGCCGTCGAAGCTCGAGCCGTCCTGCAGGACGCCGGTGCCCGCGGCGATGCCGGCGACGTGCGTGCCGTGCCCGCCCGAGATGACGTCCCCGCCGGGGGTCGTGCAGTCGAGCGGATCGGGGTCCGGCTGGGGCGCGGTCTGCCCGCCGTCGGGGTTGTACGCGTCGCCGACGAAGTCCCAGCCGCCGACGACCTTCGCCGTGGGGAAGCTCCCGGGCTCGATCAGGTCCGGATCGTTGGCGAGGTACGCGTCGCTCGTCCCGATGCCGGCGAAGTCCGCGTGCGTGTAGTCGAGGCCGGAGTCGATGATGCCGATGGTGATGCCGTCGCCCTGGAGCATCGGCGGGCCCGCCCACGCCGCGGGCGCGCGCACCACCGGCAGCGCCGAGGCGAGCGCCCGGCGGACGAGGGGGACGCGCTCGACCCGAGCGACGCCGGGCAAGCGCTCCATGCGCCGCGCGGCCTCGTCGTCGGCGAGGACCTGGACGGCGTTCGCGAGGCGCGAGAGGCGCGCGACGACCTTGCCGCCGAGCCGCTCGATCGCGGGCGTGAGCGCCGCCTGCTCGACCTCGATCGCCGCGAGGCGCGCGCGCGTCGCGACCGCCGCCTCGGGGGAGCGCGGGTCGACGCCCTTCGGGATGCTCTTCACCGCCGCCGCGCCCGCGAGCACGACGTAGAACGACTCGATCGGAGCACGCTTCGCCGTCGTGGCCGGCGCGCCGCTCTCCAGCGCCGCGCGCCCCTCGCCGGCGGGATCGCCGTCACCGCCGGCGGCGCACGCCGGGGCGGCGGCGCACAAGAGGAGGAGGGCGCGGGCGAGAAAGCGTGCCATCGATCCTGCATACGGCAGGTGCAGGCGGCGTGGAACAACGGCGATGACCGGCATCGGGGTCGAGCGGGATCGGGCACGGGTCACCGTCAGGGGAAGGGCACGGCACACGGGCTCGGGCTCGGGCGCGACGTGGGGCTGCTCGAGTGGGCGCTTTCCCGAGCTGCAAGCGGGCGGCGCGATGGCGCGGCGAGTTGGCGGGGCACCGGGCCCTCAGCTAGCCTTCGAGCATGTCGGCCGGGCGCGACGCGCTTGCGGAGCGGGACCAGCGGCTCTTCGCACACTGCCGCGAGGGGTACCGGCTTGCTCGGCGCGACGCGTCGTACCGCGCGAACGTCCTCGAGCGGTCGAGCCGGGAGCTGCCGGACGCGCCCGACGATCTCTGGAAGGCGATTCCGTGGGTGTGGACGGTGACCGTCGGCGGAGCGCCCCCGCGCGCTGGACCGATGTCCGCGGCAATCGATGCGGCAGCAGCGCTTCTGGCCGAAGAGCTCGCCGGCGATGAGCCCTTCGACGTCGTCAGGTCGCGCTGGGCCGCCACGCCGGCGCTCGCCACCCAGCTGGCGCTGGGAAGCATCGTGCGTTCCCATCCCTTCTCGGATCTACGCGCATGGTCCTTGCGTCCGACGTCCGCCGCGTAGTTGCGGACGCCGCGCGACTCGTCCGGTCGGGCGAGGTCGTCGTCTTCGGCAGCGCGTCGCTCGCGTTGTGGCTGCGGACCCGTCGACGTTGACAGGAGCCCCCGAGGCGCGGCCAACATGGCTCGGTGCCCCTCGCGCGCGCGCCCAGCCCTGCCCTCGCGCGCGCTCTCGCGGCGCTGGCGCTCTCGGCGTGGGTGGTCGCCTGCGGCGCCGCCGCCCCGAGGCCGCCTCCGAACGGCGACGTCGGCGGACGCTCTGCGAGCGCTCCAGCGTCGTCGTCGGTTGCCAGCGCCGCGGCGCCCGACGGCGCGCCGCCCCAGCCGCTCGCCGGCGCCGACACCCACCGCGAGCTCGGCCCTCGCGGAGGCAGCGCGCCCGAGGAGACGGCGGCCCTGATGGCGCGCGCCGTCCTCGCCGCCGACGGCGACGGCTACCTGCGCCTCGTCGCCTCCGGGGACGCCGCCTTCACGACCGAGCAGCGCAACTGGGCGCGCGATCTCGCGCGGCAGCGACCCGTGGAGCTCGCGATCGCGCTCGGGCGCGTGCGCGTCGAGGGCGCGGCGGCCACCGCCGCGCTCACGATGACGTGGCGGATGCCGCGCGCGAAGAAGCCCCGGAAGGTCGCGTGGCCGGCGAGGTTCGTGCGCGCCGAGGGCGACGGCGGGTGGCTCTACGCCGGCGAGGACTGGGAGGCGGTTCGCAGCGGCGACGTCGTCGTGCGCTACCTGCGAGGGTTCGAGGCGACCGCGAAGCTCGCGGCGGCGCTGCTCCCCGCCATCCGACAGCGCGTTCATCTCGAGCTCGCGATCGCGCCCGCGAGCGGCCTCGCCGGCCGGGTACAGGAGGTGAAGCTCTATCCGACGATGGCGCACCTGCAGGCGTCGATCTATCCGAGCTATGCAGCGCCGCTCGCCGGCTGGAACGAGCCGGGCGAGTCGATCAAGCTGCTCGCCACGCGGCGGCCCGACGCGGGCGAGCTGGCCGCGGTGCTCGCGCACGAGTACACCCACGTCGCCACCTTCGAGCTGGGTCCGTCCGCGAACGACATGCCCTGGTGGATCCTCGAAGGCGTGGCGGAGGCCGTGAGCGCCGAGGCGCGCGGGACCACGCCGGCGCCGCGCACCGAGATCGACGGCCGCATGCGCGCACGCGCGCGCGCCGGCGGCCTCGTCGATTTCGACAAGCTCGCCGACTTCTTCGGCGAGGCGCAAAAGCACGTCGGGGCCGTCTACGAGCAGGGCCACTCGATGCTGGCGTTCGTCACCGCGCACCACGGCCGCGCGGGCAGGCGCGCCTGGCTCGAGAAGATGGCGACCGGCGCGAGCCTCTCCGCCGCCACGCGCGAGGCGCTCGGCACGTCCTTCGAGGAGCTCGATCGGTCCTGGCGCGCGTCGCTCGGCGCGGCCGCCCCGTGAGGAGCCCTACCGCGACGCCATCGCGTTGGCGGCGCTCGTGTTCGTCGCCGGGCCGACCCCGCCGAAAGCGCCCGCGGCCACCTCGGTCCCGGCGGCGCCGCCGCCGGCGGAGGAGCGGGTCGCGCTGTCGTCGTCGACGACGACCTCGGCGTTGCACGACGCGGCGGTCACGACCGACACGAAGGCCAGCAGGCCCAGCACGCTGGCGACGTCCGAGTGCATGGCTCTTTCATAGCCGACGCGTCGTCGGGCGCCAACGGGGACCCGGGAGCGGTCAGCCCGATCCGCCCGGCGTGAGCCCGAGCACGCGCGCCCCGTGCCCCATCGCGGCCCAGGCGTGCTGCACGTAGTCGATGCGGATCGGGGGCGAGGCCATGTGCTCGCTCATCCCGCCGACGATCCGGCGCGATCGGCTGCAGGCGAAGCAGCTCGTCTCGTTCCACTGCTGTCGCACCAGGAAGCGGAGGCTCTGGCCGAGCTTCTCCCGGTCGGCAGCCAGATCGCCGCCGCGGGCGGCCTTGACCGCCATCGCCGCCGCGAGCGCCTCGCCGAAACCGGAGGTGCCCGTGTTGTGCGGAGGGAGGACGTTGCCGAACCCGTAACCGCCGACGAAGTCCTCCCGCACCGCGCTCGTCTCGTCGAGCACCAGCCGGCCCTTGAAGGTGACGTAGTCGAGGCAGAAGCGCTCGTAGGCGTCGTTCCGGTGGTGGCCGAGCGCGGCGCGCGCCGCGAGGCAGTGCCAGTTCTCTTCGAGGAAGAAGAGGCTCGCGGCCGCGTGGCTCCAGTAAGGGCCGGCGAAGTGGGCCATGGCGCGGTCGACGGCGGCGCGCACCTCGCCGGCCTCGGGCCCCGTCGCGCCCGGCTCCGCCTGCATGGCCTCGAAGAGCACGAGCGCCATCACCGCCTGCCCGCTCGCGTAGAGCGGATCGGGCCCGGGCGCCGGCGCCTTGGCGGCGATGTCCCATTTCGGGTGGAAGCCCCCGTCGGCGCGCTGCATCTGCAAGAGGAACCGGGCCATCCGCCGGATGAGCGGATCGTTGCCCCGACCGACGAGGGGCCTGCACGAGAGCATCGCGATCAGCGACAGGCCGGTGGGCCCGATCGCCGCGCTGCTCGCGGCGTTGGCGATCGTCGCGCTGCGGCCGGCCTGCTTGGGAGGAGGATAGAGCAGCGCGCTCATGTCGCCCTGCCGCCACTCGAGGCCCGCGAGCATGCGCAGCGATCGCTCCGCCGCGGGGCGCGCGCGCGGGCTCCTGCCGAGCTCGCAGAGCGCGAGCGTGGTGCCCGCCTGGCGCGCCACCGAGAAGCCCTCGAACGACACCGATCCGGCAAACGGATCGACCATGTATGCGAAGCGGCCGTCCGGCGTCTGCGCGTCGAGCACGAAGGCCTCGGCGGCGTCGGTGGCCGAGGCGAGCACGGCTGCGTCGAGCGGCGGCGCCGGCTCGTGCATGCGCGGCAGCGGGTGGAGCACGCCGGCCGCGTCGAGGAGGAAGCTCTCGGTGGTGAGCCGGAGCAGGCCCGAGAGATCGCCTCCGGCGCTCGGAACGCCGCGAGGCGCCTGCGCGTCTGGGCTCCTCGCAGGGTCGGCGCCGAGGGCCTGATCGAGGTCCTCGCGCGCGGCGCCGAAGCGGAGATCCGGGACCGCGGGCAGCGGCGCGTGCGCGTCGAAGGCGCCGCGCGCGACGAGCTGCCAGGGCGCGAGGCAGCGCGGGCCGCGGCAGACGCCGTCGAGCCCGGGCCGGAGCGCGAAGCCGTCGGCGATCGAGGGCAGGGGAGGGACGCGCTGCACCCCCGAGACGACGTCGATCTTCACCGGCCCGCGGAGGGCCTCTTCCGTGAGGGCGCGGCCCAGCGCCGCGAAGAGCTCGCCGGCGTCGCCCGCCTGCACGCAGCGCGTCTGCGGGGCGGCCCGGCCCTCGCCGTTCGCGGCCAGGAACGTGACGAGGATCGTGGGCCGCGACGGCGTCGGCTCCTCGGCGCAGCTCGCCGGGGCCATGGTCCAGAGCGACGGCGCGCCCGTCGGCACAGGCGGGCGGTCGCGCACTCCCACGACCGCCGCGGCGAGCGAGGCCTCGAGCGCGGCGCCCGCGGGGACCGGCACGGCCGCCGCGTCGGCGCGGTGCGCCTGCCGCGCGATCCCCAGCGCGCCCACCCCGGCGAGAAACAGGGCGAGCGCGGCGCCGCGGCCCTTGCGCGTCCAGCGAGGCAAGCCGCCCGTCGCCGCGATGCCATAGCAGGCGAGAGGCAACGTGAAGAGGCAGAGCACGCACCAGAGCGCGCCGAGGGCCGCCGCGACCCCCGCCCCGAGCCCCGAGTAGAGGCGCGCCACGTACGCCGCCGACGAGCCGAACGCCCAGGTCATCGCGCCGAGGTAGGCGAGCGCGGCGAACGACTCGATGCGCCAGGCGCGCGCCCGGAGCCCCGTCCCGAAGAGGGCGAGCGCCGCCGTCAGCGCGTGGAGCGCCGCGACCACCGCCGTGAGCACCCCCACGACGGTGAGCGAGCGCCACGGCAGGACGACCGCCGCCCAGCCGAGGACGGACGCGTGGAGCAGCTCCAGGAAGAGGAGGATCCAGCGCGGCGTCTTGCCCACCGGCGCGTCCATAGCACGCCGCGCGAGGCGAACGGGGTCGCGCTCGGCGGCGAGGTCGGGCACCATGGCGCGCCATGCGCGTCCTCTGCATCAACGTCGGCTCCACGTCGGTCAAGTACGACCTCTACGAGATGGACACCGAGACGCCGCTCGCCGGCGGCGTCGTCGAGCGGGTGGGCTCGCCCGAGGCGCGCCACCGCTTCCATCTCGGCGCGGCCGAGGGCGAGGAGGCGGTCGCCGCGACGACCGTGCGCGCCGCGCTCGAGGCGGTCCTCGCGAAGCTCACCGCGCCCGGTGGCCCGCTCAAGGAGGCGGCCGAGATCCGCGCGGTCGGCCACCGCGTCGTCCACGGCGGCGAGAAGCTCACGCGCCCGGTGGTCGTCGACGACGCGGTCAAGGCGGTGATCCGCGCCTGCGCCGAGTTCGCGCCCATCCACAACCCGGCGAACCTCGCCGGCATCGAGGCCGCCCAGGCGGCGGTCCCCGGCGCGACGCACGTCGCGGTCTTCGACACCGCCTTCCACGGCGAGCTCGAGCCGCACGCGTTCGTCTACGCCGTCCCGTACGCGCTCTACCTCGAGAAGGGCATCCGGCGGTACGGCTTCCACGGGCCCAGCCACCAGTTCATGGCGATGTCCGCGGCCGAGCACCTGAAGACGGATGCGTCGCGCCTCAAGCTCATCACCTGCCACCTCGGCGGCGGCGCGAGCGTGTCGGCGATCGACGGCGGGCGCTCGGTCGACACCTCGATGGGCATGACCCCGCTCGAGGGCCTGGTCATGGGAACGCGCTGCGGCGACGTCGATCCCGCCCTCGGCGTGATCCTCGGCCGGCAGGGGATGACGGCCGATCAGATCGACGAGACGCTGAACCGCCGCTCGGGCCTCTACGGCCTCTCCGGCGTCTCGGGCGACTTCCGGGACGTCGAGAAGGCCGCGAGCGGCGGGAACGATCAAGCGAGCCTCGCCATCGAGGTGTTCGTCCACCGTCTCAGGAAGTACGTGGGCGCCTACGCCGCCGTGCTCGGAGGCGCCGACGCCATCGTGTTCACCGGCGGCATCGGCGAGAACAGCGCCCGGGTTCGCGCCGCCGTCTGCGAGGGGCTCGTCTACATGGGCGTCGTCCTCGACGCCGACGCCAACGCCCGGTGCTCGGCCAAGACCGCCGAAGGACGCGTCGTCGACATCGCCGCGCCCCGCGCGCCCACGCGCGTCCTCGTGGTGGCGACCGACGAGGAGCGGATGATCGCGCGCGAGGTGGTGCGCACCATCTCGGGGCCGACCGCGGCCCGCCGCCGCCTCGGCGGGGGCACCATCCCGGTCGGCGTCAGCGTGCGCCACGTCCACCTCTCGCGCGCCGACTGCGACGCCCTCTTCGGCGCCGGCTACGAGCTCACCGAGCGCCGCCCCGTGTCGCAGCCCGGCCAGTTCGTCTGCCGCGAGACGGTCGATCTCGTCGGCCCGAAGGGCGAGCTCCACCGCGTCGCGATCATCAACCCGCTCCGCGCCGAGACCCAGGTCGAGCTGGCGCGCACCGACGCCATCGCCCTCGGCGTGAGCCCGCCGCTCCGCGAGTCGGGCAAGCTCGACGGCACGCCCGGCCTCACCCTGCGCGGCCCCAAGGGCACCGTCGCCATCCCCAAGGGCGTCATCCTCGCGCAGCGCCACGTCCACATGCACCCCGACGACGCGCGGCGCTTCGGCGTCACCGACAAGGCCGTCGTCGAGGTGCGCGTCGAGGGCGACCGCGAGACGGTCTTCGGCGACGTCATCGTCCGCGTCAGCCCGAGCTACGCGCTCGACATGCACGTCGACACCGACGAGGCCAACGCGGCGGGGCTCACCAACGACAGCGTGGGAAGCCTGGACGGGGTGCAGTAGTGCCGCGCGTCAGAAGTCCGCAGGACTTCTGACGAGGGGAGGTACCCGTCACTCGCAGCGCTTGAACGGCGCGCCCTCGACCGCGG
The DNA here is from genome assembly GCA_964372055.1 of uncultured Polyangiaceae bacterium. Taxonomy (GTDB): domain Bacteria; phylum Myxococcota_A; class Polyangia; order Polyangiales; family Polyangiaceae; genus CAYJPW01. The sequence continues at coordinate 26,234 of CAYJPW010000066.1, read as the reverse complement.
GGCCGCCGGCGGCGATGCAGGTCGAGCCGGTGGGGCAGACGCCGTCGTGGGTGCAGTCGCGGCTGCACTTGCCGTTGTTGCAGTACCCGAAGGCGCACTGACCATCGACGTTGCAGTTGGCGCCGACCTCGCCGCCGCCGGCGGGGAGGCAGAGGCCGATGCGTTGCCCGTTCACCTGGCCGACGGCGCTGCAGGCGAAGCCGAAGGCGCAGCCGCCCTGGTAGCGGCACGAGTCGAGGCAGGCGTCGCCGGGCGAGCCGTCGGTGGTGACGCCCGAGGCGCAGTCGACCGGCGGCGGCGCCGGGATGCTGAACTGGGCGAAATTGATGTGCTGCGCGTCGTTGCAGAGGTTGACGACGTTGAGCTGCGCGTCGCAGTAGTACTGGGCCGGGGTGTAGCCGCCCTCGAGCGGACCGTAGACGTCGGCGGGTCGGCGGCAGAGGCCGTCGCAGGACCAGGGCGCCAGGCCGGCGGCGCGGCGCGGGCAGTCGGCGGCGCTCGAGCACGCCAGCGTGCAACCGCCGAGGATCATGTTGGGCGAGAGATCGCACGCCGCTGGGGCGATGCAGGCGGACGTGTCGCCCTGATCGCAGTAGGCCTCCGCGCGCACGCACACCTTCACGGCCGGGCTGCCGACGTCCATGCAGCCGTACCCGTTGGGGCAGTCGGAGCCGCTCGCGCACGAGGCGGTGCAGTACTTCGGTCCGGTGAGGCAGCCGAAGTTGCACGCCGAGGCGGCGTTGCAGGTGCGCCCGACGTCGTTGCCGAGGCACACGGCGCCGCCGCCCGGATCGATGCAGCGCGTGCCGGCCATGCACTGCGCGTCCGAGCTGCACGACCGCGTGCAGCGCTTCGCGCCGCCCGGCACCATGGTCCGGCACACGAGCGGGGCGCCGCAGTCGCCGTCGTTTCCGCAGAGATCGAGCTCCTGCAGTGCGCCGCCGCCGGTGCTCGAGCTCGTCGTGCTCGAGCTCGTCGTCGTCGTCCCGGTCGACCCGCTCGTGGTCTCGGTGCCGGTCGTCGTGGTGTCGCCGGTGCTGGTCGCGCCGCCGCCGCTGCCGGCGCCGCCCGGCCCCGTGCCGCCGCCGTACTCGCACTGCGCGATGGCGTTGCACACGTAGCCCTTGGGGCAGTCGAGCGCGGCGTCGACGCAGTCCTGGAGGCACTCGCCGTCGGCGCAGTAGGCGTTGATGCAGTCGCTGTTGCGCTCGCACGCGGGCTGCCCCGCGCAGCCGGTGGGTGTCACGCCCGCGGCAGCGGCGACGAGGACGCCGACCAGAGCGATGGCGAAGGCGGCGAAGCGGGCGCGGGGCGCGTGCATGGTAAGCCCGACGAACGTACCAAAGCTCGCCCGCGCGCGCGAGCGGGGCCCCTCAGAGATAGCCCTTGGCCTGGAGGGAGAAGAGGTGGGCGTAGCGCCCGCCCTTCTTGACGAGATCGTCGTGCGTGCCCTCCTCGACCACCTGGCCGCCCTCGAGCACGAGGATGCGATCGGCCATGCGAACGGTCGGGAACCGGTGCGAGATGAGCAGCGTCGTCCTGCCCTCGGTCAGGCTGCGGAAGCGCTCGAAGACGGCGTGCTCGGCCTCGGCGTCGAGCGCGGCGGTGGGCTCGTCGAGCACGAGGATGTCGGCCTCCTCGCGCATGAAGGCGCGGGCGAGGGCGATCTTCTGCCACTGCCCGCCCGAGAGCTCGACGCCGTCCTTGAACCAGCGCCCGAGCTGCGTCTCGAGGCCGGCCGGCAGCCCGGAGAGCACCGGCTCGGCGCCGCCGCGATCGACCGCGCGCGCCAGGCGCTCGGCGTCGTCGAGGTGATCGACGCTGCCGAGCGCCACGTTCTCGCGCGCGCTCAGCTGGTACTCGTTGAAGTCCTGGAAGACGACGCCGATGCGGCGGCGCAGCGCGTCCTCGTCCCACGCCGCGAGGTCCTTCCCGTCGAGGAGGACGCGGCCCTCGGTCGGCTCGTAGAGCCGCGTCATCAGCTTGATCAGCGTCGTCTTGCCGGCGCCGTTGTGGCCGACGAGCGCGAGGCTCTGCCCGCGCGGGATGAAGACGGTGACGTGGCGGAGCGCCCAGCCCTCGCGCCCCGGGTAGCGGAAGCCGACGTCCTCGAAGCGGAGGCCCTGCTCGGGCGCCTCGGTCGCCGGAGCCCCTTCGAGCTCGCCGCCGGCGTCGCGCGCGGCGGGCAGCGGGGCGGTGGACGTCCGCGCCGTCGGGATGGCGAGGTAGGCGAACAGGTTCGACATGTAGAGGTTGTGCTCGTACATCCCGCCGACGCCGGAGAGGATCGACTGGAACGCCTGCTGGCCCTGGCGGAAGGCGAGGACGTAGAGCGTCATCTCGCCGAGCGTGAGCAGCCCGCGCGCGGTGGCGACCGCCATGACGCCGTAGCAGGCGTAGAACGCGCCGGTCGCGAGGAGCGAGAGGGCGTAGGCCCACCCGGTGCGGCGCACGGCGAGGGCGCGGTCCTCGAGGTAGAATGTCTCGCCGAGCGCGCGGTAGCGGCCGAGGAGCAGCGGGCCGACGCCGAAGAGCTTCACCTCCTTCACGTGCGCGTTGTTGCCGAGCACGTACTCGAGGTAGGCCATCCGCCGCGTCTCGGGCGCGCGCCAGTTGCGGATGCGGAAGGCGGCGTTCGAGAAGCGGATCTCGGCGACCGTCGCCGGGATCGCGGCGGCGACGAGCCCGAGCACGGCCCAGCCGCTGAAGCGCACCAGGAGCAGCGCGTAGCCGGCGAGCGTGAGCACGTTCTGGAGGAGCTGGAACGTCTCGGTCACCACCGAGAGCGGGCGCGACGAGGCCTCGCGCCGGGCGCGCGTGAGCTGGTCGTAGAACTCGGGGTCCTCGAAGTGGCGGAGCTCGAGCGTCAGCGCCTTGTCGAGGATCATCCCGTTGATGTCGATCGAGAGCCGCGCCCCGAGGAGCGATCGCGAGAGGCCGAGCCCTCGCTGCACCAGGGCCAGCGCGCCGACGAGCCCGAGCTCCACCATCACCCAGCGCAGGGTGGCGTCGCCCGAGCGCGCCACGACCGCGTCCATGATCGCCTTGCCGGCGTAGGCGACCGCGAGCGGCAACACGGCCGCGACCAGCGTCAGGCCCGCGAGCGCCAGCGTCCCCCCGCGCGACGAGCGCCACACCAGGCCGAGCGTCGGCAGCGTGTGCGCGAAGCTGCCGCGCAGGCGCGAGAGCGAGAGCGGCGGGCGCGGCTCGCCGGGCCGGGCCCCCCCCGGCCCCCCGGGGGGGGGGCCCCCGCCCCCCCCCCCCCCCCTCCCACCTCAACCGTGGTTCCCTCTTTGATGGAGGA
>CAYJPW010000066.1:21026-22920 GCA_964372055.1 uncultured Polyangiaceae bacterium | reverse complement strand
GGGGGGGGCCGCCCCCCGCGGGCCGCCGCGTGGGCTGCGCCCGCGACGGCCGCGCGGGCGCCCAGGGCTTTGCTCGCTTCGGACAACGGACGGGCTATAGCGCGTCGGCGCTCCGCGCGCGAAGGCAGCCGATCCGCGCGATCAGCCGTCGCGGCCGCGGAGGAGCGACACCTTGAAGGGCCGGAGCTCGCCGCGCGCGAAACCGCCGGCGATCACCGGATCCTCGTCCATGATGCGCCGGGCCGAGGGCTCGTCGGGGGCCTCGAAGACCGCGATGCCGGTGTTCACCGGGCCGAGCGTCGGCCCCACGAGCACGAGCGTGCCCTCGGCGAGCATCCGTTGGAAGCGCTCGAAGTGGAGACCCCAGACGCCCTCCTCCTCGTCGGTCATCGTCGCCGCGAAGTTCTCGCGGGGGGCATGAATGAAATAGATCCACTCCGCCATCGCATGCTCCTCCGGTCGGGTCAGCCGCAGACGTTGGGCGTGCCGCCGCCGCCGCAGGTCTGGGGCGCGACGCACATGTTGGGCGCGCAGGTCACCATCTGGCCGCAGTTGTTGGTCGTCGTCCCGCAGTCCTTGCCGGCACAGGAAGCGCCGTCGTCGGTGCAGCCGCAGACGTTCTGCGTCCCGCCGCCGCCGCAGGTCTGGGGCGCGACGCAGGTGTTGCCGCAGCTCACCGTCTGGCCGCAGTTGTTGATGACGTTGCCGCACTTGCCCGCGCACGTCGTGCCCTGCGACTGCGGCGAGCAGCAGGCGCTCATGAAGCAGGTCTGCTGACCAGGGCAGCCGCCGCACGCCTCCACCTGACCACAGTTGCCCGTCACCGAGCCGCACTTGCCCTGGCACGTCTGGTTCTTCGAGACGGGAGTGCAGCCGCACTGGTTGGGCGTGCCGCCGCCGCCGCAGGTGTCGACGCCGCTGCACTGGGCGTCGCTCAGGCACTCGACGCAAGCGCCGTTGGCGGTGCAGAGGTCGCCGCCGCCGCAGGGCGTTCCCGCGGGCTCGAGCGGGTTCGAGGGGACGCCGCCGTTGCACACGTCCTGGGTGCAGGGATCGCCGTCGTCGGGTTGGTCGTTGTCGTTGGGGACGCTGGCGATCCCGCCGGCGCCGTCGCACTCGAGGGTCTGGCAGTTGCCGGGCTGCTGGCCCACGCTCACGATCGTGCCGGAGGGCGCGTAGTCGAAGCCGCAGACCTCGGCGACGCACGTCTTCGTCTTGCAGTCGTCGTCCACGCCGGAGCAGTCGGCCGGTCCGTTGCAGCCGACGCACTGGCCGGCGCCGTTGCACTGCCCGGCCGAGCACGGCGTGCCGGCGGGCGCGTCGGCGTGGGTCGGCGTCCCGGCCTGGCAGGTGTCGAGCGTGCAGTCGATCCCGTCGTCGGGGACCTCGGTGTCGTCGTTCGCTTGCTGGGCCTGCCCGCCGACGCAGCGCTGCTCGACGCAGTCGCCCGGAAAGTCGTTCACGCCGGGGGCGGGGCCGTCGGGGAGGGCGGTGAACACGCACGATCCGGCGGTGCAGACCTCGGTGGTGCACGGGTTGAAGTCCTCGCAGCTCGCGTCGGTCGTGCACGCGAGCCCCCCACCCGATCCGCCCGTGCCGCTCGAGCTCGCCGTCGTGGTCGTCGTCGCGCTCCCGCCGCCGCCCAGAGGCTCGAAGGCGCTGAAGTCCTGGGTGCACCCGACGAGGAAGGTGCCGAGCGTTGCGCAGAGGGCCGCGGTCCGCTGAAGCGCACGATGAGCCAAGGTCTCCTCCTCCCCAGGGAGCTGGGGTGCGAGCGCTCAAGGTAACACGCCGGGCGAGCGCCGCTCCACCGCGGGGCCGCTGGCGCGCTCGATTCACCAGCGGCGCGCCGCTGGCGCGCTCGACCCAACAGCGGCGCGCCGCTGGCGCGCTC
>CAYJPW010000066.1:0-20926 GCA_964372055.1 uncultured Polyangiaceae bacterium | reverse complement strand
GCGCGCCGCTGGCGCGCTCGACCCAACAGCGGCGCGCCGCTGGCGCGCTCGACCCGACAGCGGCGCGCCGCTGGCGCGCTCGACCCAACAGCGGCGCGCCGCTGGCGCGCTCGACGCGCGGGCTCCGCCGCGATATCGCTCACGCTCCTTCGCGCCGCGCCGCGGCCGAAGGTCGCGCATGGCACGACCCACCTGGCCCCTGGCGAAGCAGCTCGAGGGGTGCGACCCCGGCAGCGCGGACGATCTGCTGGATCGGTTCATGGCGTACGTCGCCGAGCGGGGGCTCGCGCTCTACCCCGCCCAGGAGGAGGCCATCCTCGAGATCCTCGCGGGCAAGCACGTCATCCTCTCGACGCCCACCGGCTCGGGCAAGTCGCTCGTCGCGACGGCGATGATCTTCCGCGCCATGGCCCAGGGCGGCCGCTCGTTCTACACCTGCCCGATCAAGGCGCTCGTGAGCGAGAAGTTCTTCGCGCTCTGCCAGGACTTCGGCCCCGAGAGCGTGGGGATGATGACCGGCGACGCGACCATCAACCACGACGCGCCGATCGTCTGCTGCACCGCCGAGATCCTCGCCAGCATGGCCTTGTCCGAGGGCGAGGACTGCCCGGCCGACGTCGTGGTCATGGACGAGTTCCACTACTACGCCGACCGCGAGCGCGGCGCCGCCTGGCAGATCCCGCTCCTCGTGCTCGCGCGATCGCGCTTCCTCCTCATGTCGGCGACGATCGGGAGCCCCGAGCCGTTCGCCGAGCGGATCGAGGCGCTCACCCGCCGCCCCTGCGCCGTCGTGAAGAGCGGCGCCCGCCCGGTGCCGCTCGACTTCGAGTACCGCGAGACGCCGCTCCACGAGACCGTGGACGACCTGGTGAAGACGGGGCGCTCGCCCGTCTACCTCGTCAACTTCACGCAGCGCGCCGCCGCCGAGGAGGCGCAGAACCTCATGAGCGTGAACTACTGCGCGAAGGAGGAGAAGCAGGCGATCTACGAGGCGCTCGAGGGATTCTCCTTCTCGAGCCCGTACGGCAAGGAGGTGCAGAAGCTCGTGCGCCACGGTGTCGGGCTCCACCACGCGGGCCTGCTCCCGAAGTACCGGCTGCTCGTCGAGAAGCTCTCGCAGCAGGGTCTGCTCAAGATCATCTGCGGCACCGACACCCTCGGCGTCGGGGTGAACATCCCCATCCGCACGGTCCTCTTCACCAAGCTCTGCAAGTACGACGGCGAGAAGGTGCTCGTCCTGCCGGTGCGCGAGTTCCACCAGATCGCCGGCCGCGCCGGGCGCAAGGGCTTCGACGACCGCGGCGCGGTGGTGGCGCAGGCGCCCGCCCACGTGATCGAGAACCTGCGCATCGACGCCAAGAAGGCCTCGGATCCGGGCAAGTACAAGAAGCTCGTGAAGCAGAAGCCGCCGACGAAGGGCTACGTCCACTGGGACCGCGCCACCTTCGACCGGCTGGTGAAGAGCGCGCCCGAGGACCTCGAGTCGCGCTTCGCCCCGACGCACGGGATGCTCATCAGCCTGCTGCAGCGCCCGGGCGTGGGGCGCGGCGGCGGCTACCGCCTCCTGCTCGATCTCGTGGCGCGCTCCCACAACGACGCGCGCTCCAAGCGGCGCGACCGGAAGCACGCGGCGGTGCTCTTCCGGTCGCTCCTCGGCGCCGGGATCCTCCGCCTCGTCCCTGTGACCGCTCCGGACGGCTCGCCGCGGAAGGGCAAGCGGGTCGAGCTCGAGGGCGCGCTCCAGGACGACTTCTCCTTGCACCAGACGCTGTCGCTCTTCCTCCTCGACGTCTTGCCGGCGCTCGACAGGGAGAGCCCGACCTACGGCCTCGACGTCGTCAGCATGGTCGAGGCGATCCTCGAGGACCCGGACGCGATCCTCTATCGCCAGCTCGACAAGCTCAAGGGCGAGAAGATCGCCGAGCTCAAGGCGGCGGGGGTCGAGTACGACCAGCGCATGGAGGAGCTCGAGAAGCTCGAGCACCCGAAGCCGAACCGCGACTTCACCTACGAGGCGTTCAACGCCTTCGCCAAGAAGCACCCGTGGGTCGGCCGCGAGAACATCCGGCCCAAGTCGGTGGCGCGCGACATGTTCGAGCGCTTCGCGACCTTCGACGAGTACGTTCGCGAGTACGACCTCCACCGGATCGAGGGGCTGCTCCTCCGGTACCTGACCGACGCCTACAAGACGCTGGTGCAGACGGTGCCCGACTCCTTCAAGGACGAAGAGGTCGACTCGGTCGTCGCCTTCCTGCGCGCCGTCGTCCGCGGGGTCGACTCCAGCCTGCTCGACGAGTGGGAGGACATGCAGCTCGGCCCCGAGCGGCGCGCCGCCGAGCCGGCGCTGGCGCGCCCGCGCGACCTCGCCGACGATCCGAAGGCGCTCGGCGTGCGCGTCCGCAGCGAGCTGCATCGGCTGCTCAAAGCGCTCTCGGTGCGCGACTGGGAGGCCGCGCTCGCCGCCGTCCGGCCCTCGGCCGAGGGCGACGCCTGGACGGCGGCGCGTCTCGAGGAGGCGATGAAGCCGTTCTTCGACGAGCGGAAGCAGCTCCTCGTCCACCACGCCGCGCGCACCGCCGAGTTCACCCTCCTCAAGCCGGCGGGCGACCGCCGCTGGCAGGCGTTCCAGACCATGGTCGATCCGGAAGGCGAGAACGACTGGGCCATCGAGTGCGACGTCGATCTCGGCGGCGGCGCGGAGGAGGGCGCTCCGCTCATCGCGCTCCGCAGGATCGGAGCCTGACCGCGCGGCGGCGCGGCGGATGCTGGTGTAGGCTCACCGCCTCATGTCCTCGACGAGCTCGTCGTTGATCGCGGCCGCGATCGTCGCAGCGATGGCCGGCTGCGGCCCGGCACAGACGTCCGCGCCGCCGGCGGCACCGGCGCCCTGCGCGGGCCCGATCGCGGACGGCGTCGGGCGCGCGAGCGCAGAGCCGGTGGTTCCCGCGGCCGCCAGCGCCGCGAGCAGCGCGAGCGCGGGCCCGCCGGCCGCGCCGTCGCCGCGCGGTCCCGTCGACGAGCTCCGCGACCGGATCCTCGCCACGTCGCAGGCGCTCGACACGGTCCGCTCGCTCACCGACCGCGCCGGCCCGCGCCGGGCCGGGTCGCGCGGCGGCGAGCTCGCGGTCGCCTGGGGCGTGGAGCGGCTCCGCGCCGCCGGCCTCGGCGAGGTGCGCGCCGAGCCGCTGACGGTGCCGCACTGGGATCGCGGCGCCGAGTCGGGGGCGATCGTCGCGCCCGTGCCGCACGCGCTCGCCCTCGCGGCGCTCGGCGGCAGCGTGGGCACGCCCAAGGGAGGCCTCGAGGCGGAGGTCATCGAGGTCGCCTCGCTGGAGGCGATCGACGCGCTCGATCCCGCGCAGGCGAAGGGCAAGATCGTGTTCGTCAACCGCGTCACGGAGCGCCGTAAAGACGGCCACGGCTACGGCGAGGCCGTGCCGGTGCGCGGCCTGGCGGCGATCCACGCGGCCAAGCGCGGCGCCGCCGGCGTGGTCATCCGCTCCATCGGCACCGATCACGATCGCGTCGCGCACACCGGCGCGATGCGCTACGAGGACGGCGTCGCCAAGATCCCGGCGGCCGCGCTCTCGATCCCCGACGCCGAGCTGCTCCACCGCCTCGCCGCCGCCGGTGCGGTCCGTCTGCGCATGAGCCTCGGCGCGCGCCAGCTCCCGGAAGCCCGCTCGGCCAACGTGGTCGGCGACGTCACCGGCAGCGGCGCGCCCGGCGAGATCGTGCTGCTCGGGGCGCACCTCGACTCGTGGGATCTCGGCACCGGCGCGATCGACGACGGCGCCGGCTGCGCCATCGTCATCGAGGCGGCGCGGCAGATCGCCGCGATGTCGCGCCGGCCGCGCCGCACCGTGCTCGTCGTCCTCTTCGCGAACGAGGAGAACGGGCTCGCCGGCGCCAAGGCGTACGCGAAGGAGCACGAGGCCGAGCTCGGCCGGCACGTCGCCGCGATCGAGGCCGACTTCGGCGACGGCGCGCCCTACGCGGTCCGCTTCCTCGCGGGCCCGGCCGCGGCGCCGGCGCTGCCCGGCCTCGCCGGCGTCGCGGCGCCGCTCGGGGTCCTCGCGTCGGACGAGGAGGCCGAGGGCGGCGCCGATCTCATCCCGCTGCGGCGCGCGGGCGTGCCGGTCATCGACGTGCTCCAGGACGGCACGCGCTACTTCGACCTGCACCACACCGCGAACGACACCTTCGACAAGATCGACAAGGAGGCGCTCGACCGCGCCGCCGCCGCCTACGCGGCGGTCGCGTTCGCCGTCGCCGATTCGCCGGCCGATCTGGGGCGGATCCCCGAGGCCAAACGCCAGGGACGTCACTGAGGCGCGAAGGAGCGCCCGCGCGCTGCAGAGCGTCACGCCTCGTGCTCGAAAGGGCTCGCGGCGGACGGCGCCTCCGGTACCATCCCCGCTCGCCCCGCAGGAACGGAGGAACGGCATGATCAAGCTCTTCGGCCACCCTCATTCGAGCAACGCGCGCAAGGTGCACTGGGCTCTCGAGGAGCTCGCGCTCCGGTACGAGTACGAGACGGTCGACCTGATGACCGGCGCGCAGAAGCGCGCCGACTTCCTGCAGTTGAACCCCAACGGGCGCGTTCCCGTGCTCCACGACGGCGACGTGGGCCTCTTCGAGTCGAATGCCATCCTGCTCTACCTCGCCGATCGGTACGGCGCCGGTCGCCTCCTGCCAGTCGAGCCGGCCGCGCGCGCGCAGGTCTTCCAGTGGGTGTCGTGGCAGGCCTCCGACCTCGCCGCCGCGCTGCAGGAGCCGTGGTTCATGAAGTTCCTCGCGACGCTCGGGCAGCCGCTCGACGCGGCGAGGCACGCCTCGCTCGTGGCGGCGGCGGCGAAGCCGCTCGAGATCCTGAACGGGCAGCTGCAGGGGCGCTCGAACCTGGTGGGGTCGGACCTCACCGTCGCCGACATCGCCGCCGCCGAGTCGGTCGAGCTCGCCGATTTCGCCGGCATCGATCTCGCTCCGTACGGCGGCGTGCGGGCCTGGTACGCGGCGCTCACCCGCCGCGGCGCGTTCACGACGACCCGGCCGAAGTAGCATGTCCGCCGCGTTCGCCGAGGGCGGCAACTATCGCATCGAGCTCGCCGCGGGCCTCGCGCGCTGCGAGGTCTGGCGCCGCCCCGACGTCGACTCGGCCACCGGCGCGCGGTTCGCGGAGGAGAAGATCGCGCACTTCGAGCGGCTGGCGCGCGATCGCGCGGTCCGGGGGATGATCTTCGATCTGCGCAAGGCGCCGCCGGTCGCGGGGCCGAAGTCCGAGGCGGCGATCGGTGCGATGCTCGCCACCTTCGAGAAAGCTCGAAAACCGCTGGTCGTGCTCGTCGGCGACAACGAGATCCAGCGTCTCCAGGTCGCGCGCATCATCCGCGATCGGGCCCCGACGCTGGCGCGTTGGTACCGGGACCCTGCCGAGGCCGAGAGGTGGCTCCTCCTTTCGGGCGCGAGCGCGCCGCCGCCGTCGTCGCCGTCCTCGTCGAAGCGCTGATCGATCGCGAAGCGCAGCGGACGTCGGCGCGTCGCCGGGCTTTTGGCCCCGACCGGTGGCGCCCGCTACGCTTTCAGGGTGAGATCGGCCCTCCCCATCGCGATCGCTTCGGCGTTGCTCGCGGGCTGCTCGGCGGGCCCGGCGGAGAGCCGTCACGAGACGCCGGCCTCCGCCCGCGCGCTCGCGGCGCCTCCTCCGGCGCCTCCGTCGCTCGCTCCCACCGAGCCCGCCGCGCCCGGCGAGGCCCCCGTGCCGGCGCCCGCCGCGGCGAAGTCCGCGGCGTCGGAGAAGCCGGAGACCGTCGAGCCCGGGCGCGAGCCGCGTGCGCGGTCGCTCGAGCCCCGCACCGCCTGCAGCGCCCCCTCGGTCCTCGCCGCGGGCGATCTCGACGCGCGCGTGCCCGAGGCGATCGCCGCCTGCAAGATGAGGCCGACCGGGTTCGAGAAGCGCTCGCGCGAGTGCGGCGTGGGCGACGTGAGGACGCCGTTCGACCTCGCGCGCCTCGAGGCGGCGGTGCTCGCGTTCGACGAGCCGACGCGCGCGCACCTGGTCGAGCTCGGGCAGCGCGGGCGCGGCATGGGGCGCAGCCCGCGGAGCTTCGGCCTCGTCGGCGACAGCATCACCGCGGGCGCGTTCTTCCTCGGCGCGTTCGGCGAAGGCGGCCCGTGGACGTACGCGCTCTCGCCCGAGGTCGAGGCGGCGCTCTCGACGGCGTCCGGCGGCGAGCCGCGGACCATCATCGATCACTACCGCGGCGCGCACGTGGAGTCGTCGTTCGGCTTCTGGCGCGACCCGTTCCGGGCCACCCGCGCCGCGAAGGTCGGCGCGCGCAGCGACTGGGCGATCTTCGGCGACCACCTCCCCAACGCGTCGCCGATCGATCGCATGGTGAGGCGCATCTCGCCGTCGGTCGCGGTGGTGATGTACGGGACCAACGACGCCGCCTACAAGGTCGAGCCGCTCGCCGAGGTCGGCGAGGCGTTCGAGGCACGCCTCGGGAAGCTCGTGGACGCGCTCGAGAAGCGCGGCGTCGTCCCGATCCTCTCGACGATCCCCCGCCACGGCCGCTCGCCGGATCGGGCCCTGTGCGATCGGCGCGAGGGCGACTTCTCCGACTGGCGGCTCGTGCTCCAGACCAACGTGGTGAACGCGAGCATCGCCAAGGTCGCCTGCGAGCGGCACCTGCCCCTCGTCGACCTCCGCTCCGCGCTCGACGGTCTGGTCAACGACGGCCTCGGCTGGGACGGCGTCCACCCGACGAGCTACGAGCACGGCTCCGGGCAGCTCACCCCCGACGGCCTCCAGTGCGGCTACAACGTCCGCAACTTCGTCACGCTGCTGATGCTCAAGCGCGTGAAGGAGCTCGCGCTCGACGCCCACTGACCCGCGTTCGCCCTCAGCGCACCAGCAGCGCCAGGCACCCCGCCGCGACGACCGCGATCCCTCCGCCGCCGAGGAACGCCCACTCCGGGCCGAGCCGGTCGTAGACCATGCCGAACACCACGTTCGCCGGCAGCACCGCCGCGCCCTCGATGGCGAGCTGGTAGCCGTAGGCGCGCCCGCGCGCCTCGGGCGGCACCTGCTCGGCGAGCAGGGCGCGCTGGCCGCCCTCGGCGAGGCCGTAGTGGACCGCGTAGAGCCCGAGCAGCAGCCACGCGGCGTGCCAGCTCCGCGCGAACGCGAAGCCGGCGTAGGTGACGCCGTAGAGCAGCCACGCGATCGAGAGCACCCGCCGCCGGCCGTAGCGATCCGACGCCCTGCCGCCCGGCACGTTGAGCAGCGCCTTGCCGAGCTGGAGCGACACCCACGCGAGCGGCACGAGGGCGATGTCGAGCCCGAGGCCGGTGAGGCGCTGCATGAGGAAGAGATCGCCGGACCCCGCGAGCGAGAAGAGCAGGAGCACGGCGAGGTACCGCCGCGCGTTCGCCGACAGCGGACCACCGCCGCGCCTGGATCGTGTCGCCGCTTCGGCAGCTTCGTGCCCGGACGCGACCGCGACGGTCGCCGTCGTGGCGACCGGGAGCTCCTGCACGAAGAGGAGGACCACGAGGACGGCGAACACCCCCGGGATCACCGAGAGCAGGAACACCTGCCGCAGCGGCAGCTCGATGACCTTGAGCAGCGCGAACGCGAACACCGGGCCGAGCACGCCCCCGAGGTTGTCCATCATGCGGTGGAAGCCGAACGCATGGCCGCGCCGCGCCGCGACGACGGCGCCGGCGACGAGCGCGTCGCGCGGAGGGCCGCGCAGCCCTTTGCCGACGCGATCGAGCGACCGCACGAGGACCGCCTGCGCCGGCGCCGTCACCACGGCGAACAACGGGCGCGCGGCGGTCGAGAGCGCGTAGCCGATCGCGACGAACGGCTTGCGGCGCCCGGCCCTGTCGCTCCAGCGGCCGACGAGGAGCTTGAACCCGGCGGCCACCGCCTCGGCGACGCCCTCCACCCAGCCGAGCGCGGTCGCGCCCGCTCCGAGGGAGAGCAGGAGCGCCGGCACGAGCGGGTAGATCATGTCGCTCGCCGCGTCGGTGAGGAGCGAGACCCAGCCGAGCGCGATGACGGCGCGCGGCAGCTTGCTCGCGTGTGTTTGCCCCGCTTCCGCGCTTTCCGTCACGAGCGCACCTTGTCTCTTCCCCGACGATACGCTAAGCCTTCCAGGGTACGGTAAACCTGTAGCCAGCGAGAACGACAGCGGTTTTTCGCACCGGCGAGGGTCGAAAACAAGAACCAAGGAGAGCGAGATGCACGTCCCCACGGCGGCGATCCGGCCTCAGCTCCAGATCCAGGCGAAGGCGCCCGTCCCCACGCGCCACGGCCAGTTCCAGATGTACGTCTTCCACTGGGGCGTGGCCGACACGAGCCAGGGCCTGTCGCCCGATCACGTCGCCCTGGTGATGGGCGAGGTCCGGGGCAAGGCGGGCGTCACCGTCCGCGTCCACTCCGAGTGCCTCACCAGCGAGGTGTTCGGCTCGCTCAAGTGCGACTGCCGCGAGCAGCTCCAGGCCGCGCAGGCCGAGATCGCGCGCCGCGGCGCCGGCGTCGTCCTCTACCTGCGGCAGGAGGGCCGCGGCATCGGCCTCGCCAACAAGATCCGCGCCTACGAGCTGCAATCGGCCGGCCTCGACACCGTCGACGCGAACCGATTGCTCGGCCTGCCCGACGACGCCCGCGACTACGGCGCCGCGGCGGCGATGCTCGAGCACCTCGGCGTCGCCTCGATCCGCCTCATGACGAACAACCCGGACAAGGTCGTCGCGATGCGCTCGCTCGGCGTGCGCGTCGAGCGACGGGTGAGCGCGATCGTCGGGTCGAACCCGTTCTCGGCGGGCTACCTCGAGGCCAAGCGCCTTCGCATGGGGCACGCGCTGCCGGCCGACGGCGACGACGGCCCGCTCTCGAGCCCGATCGACGAGCTCGCCGCGCTCGCGAGCGACGCCGAGTAGCGCCCGCCGACGCGCCAGCGCAGCGGCGCGCGCGGCGGCCGCGCTACTTGCCGGCCTTGAGCCTCGACCGGAGGCGCGAGGCGTACCCGAGCTTGTTCTCCTGCTTGGCGCGCCCGATGGCGAGCGCGTCGGCGGGCACGTCCTTGGTCACCGTCGTGCCGGTGCCGACGTACGCGCCCTCGCCGATCTTCACCGGGGCCACGAGCTGCGAGTCGCTCCCGATGAAGGCGCCGGCCCCGATCTCGGTCCGGTGCTTCCGGAAGCCGTCGTAGTTGCAGAAGATGGTGCCGGCGCCGACGTTCGCGCCCTCGCCGATGTCGCCGTCGCCGAGGTAGGCGAGGTGGTTGGCCTTGGCGCCCCGGCGGACCACCGTCTTCTTGGTCTCGACGAAGTTGCCGATGTGCGCGTCGGCGTGGATCTCGCTGCCGGGCCGGAGGTGCGAGAACGGCCCGACGTGGGCGCCGGCGCCGATCTCGGCCGAGCTCGCGACCGAGTAGGGCAGGACGTGCGCGCCCGCCGCCACGCTCACGTCGGTGAGCACCGAGCCGACGTCGACGTGGGCGCCGGCGCCGATCCGCGTCGCCCCGCGGAGGACGACGTGGTGGTCGACGACCGCGTCGGGCTCGACCACGACGCCGGCGTCGATCCTCGCGCTCCGGCGGATGGTGGCGCCGGCGCGGCGGAGTCGATCGGCGATGGCGCCGTAGAGATCGTCCTCCGCGGTGGCGAGCTGGGCCCGGTCGTTGATCCCGATGAGCGTCTCGGGCGCGGTCGCGCGCAGCGTGGCGACGCCCCCGGCGCGGGCCGCGAGGGCCACGACGTCGGTGAAGTAGAGCTCGCCCTGGGCGTTGTCGGTCGAGAGGCGCGGCAGCGCCTCGCGCAGGAACGAGACGCGCGCGACGTAGACGCCGGGGTTCACCTCGCGCACGGCGCGCTCCTCCGGCGAGCAGTCCTTGTGCTCGCGGATGGCGACCACCCGCCCCGCGGCGTCGCGGAGGATCCGTCCGTACGCGGCGGGATCGGCGGCCTCGTAGGTGAGCATCGCCAGCGGCGCGCCGCCGAGCGCCGCAACCGCGCCCGCGAGCTCCTCGGACCGGAGGAGGGGGGTGTCGCCGCACAGGACCATCACCAGCTCGGCGCCGGGCGCGAGCTCCGGCATCGCGCACTGAACGGCGTGCCCGGTCCCCCGCTGCGCGTCCTGGACGGCGGTCCGGACCCGCGCCCCGAAGGCCGCGGCGAGCGAGGCCTCGACCTCGGCGCGCCCGTAGCCGACGACGACCACGACGTCGTCGGCGCCCGCGGCCAGCGCGGCGTCCACGACGTGGTGGACCATGGGGCGCCCGCAGAGCTCGTGGAGCACCTTGGGGCGCGAGCTCTTCATCCGGGTGCCCTGCCCGGCGCCGAGGACGATCGCGGTGAGGTGGTTCTTCGCGGCGGAGCTCATCGAGGCAGAGCCTAGCATCTGGCCCGCCGCCGGCGGGTCGGGGCCAGGGGGCCCGGCGGGGCGGTCGGCCCGGCGCCCGGCACGTAGATGCGCTCGCCCGGTTTGGTCTAGTCTGGAGGTTCAGGGGTAGCGATGCACCGCAAACGTCTTGGCTTCTTGGGTCGGAGCGTTCTCCGTGGGGTGGGGCTCTTGGCGGTCGCGCTGAGCGCGGCCTCGTGCCAGGAGGAGCTCGACACCACGCGCCAGGCGCCGGCGAAGGCCACGCTCGGCGACGACATCTACGGCGTCCTCTGCGACCGCCTCGGCGCCGGATCGATCACCGAGGACCTCTCGGGACAGTCGTACCACGGGATCTGCCACTACGACGCCGAGGGCAAGTACAGGGACGCGGTCGACGCCAGCGTCCTGCCCGCGGTCCGCGGCGACGCCGCGAAGCGCGCGCGCTCGCTCTCGATCGCCAAGATGGAGACGTTGGCGCGCCGGCGCGGCGACGTCATCCGCGCCTTGAACGCGGCCTTCCCCGACACCAAGATCCCCGATCCGACGCGCGATGGAAAGACGATCGCGCTCCACGACGCCCTCATGAGCCTGGGGCAGACGCTCACCCCGCTCTACGAGGAGAACCCCTACGATCCGAGCGCGAAGGACGCGCTCCTCCCGCAGTCGACCAAGTCGCTCGGCCGGCTCTTCGCCGGGATCATGAACAGCGACGCGGCGCGCAAGTCGCTCGCGAGCATCTGGGGGCGCCAGGGGTACCGCCCCTTCCAGGTGGGCCTCGGCGCGGTTCGCCCCGCGCTCGCCTACCCCAAGCTCCGCGATCTCGCCAAGGCGTCGGTCGCCGTCCTCGGACCGGACGGCGTCGCCGTGCCGGAGCTGCAGCAGCTCCTCACGGTGAGCAAGCGCGAGCTGTCGACCTCGACGCCCGTCGTGGCGCCCTTGCCGGTCTACCAGGTCGACGCTGCCACGGCCCAGCCGAACCGGCCCCGGACCAACGTCGAGGTGACGACCGCGATCCTGGTGGCCCAGGATCCGTCGTTCGCCGCCAGCCCCGACGAGCCGCCGCGCTACATCTCGCTCCGCGACAAGCGCGGCTTCGTCGTCCCCATCGGCAACAACCCCGGCGCGCCGGGCACCGTCGCGGCGCCCTTCGCCGACGCCGACGGGGACGGCTTCGCCGACGTCGACGCGTTCGGGCGCTTCGTCGACGGCTCCGGCCAGCCGGCGCCGCTGCCGACGCCCTTCGCGATCCCGGGCCTCGAGACCGGCCCGACGGATCCGTTCGGCCGCCCCGAGACGCCGCTCTACCAGTACATCGACACGTCGCGGGCGCTGACCGGGTCGCTGGCGCGGAACCTCGTGCCCCTCGTCGACGCGACCCAGTACGGAACGCCCGGCGATCCCGAGGCGTTCAAGAGCGAGCACGAGACCTTGATGTACGCGCTCGGAGGCACCTACGCCCTCTTCGGCGACCGCGAGGACGCGCAGTACGACTACGCCAAGGACCTCGACGCGAACGGCCAGCCCGCGTGCAGCGGCGACTGCCTCGTCGACTATCAGCGCTTCCGCGCGGAGGACTCGCCCCTCCCCGACCTCTTCCACGCGCTCGGGCAGGTGCTCGCCGACGAGGACTCGGACGCGATCCTGCTCTCGCTCATCGACCTGCTCGAGAACCACGAGCAGGTGGTCGCGCGCCTCCTCGGCGCGGCGCTCCGGGTGAAGGAGATCGCCGACGAGCACGACGCGCTCGCCGCCCAAGGCACCGAGCCCAGGGCGGAGCTCGCCTACGAGACCCCGATCTGGGACGAGATGGCCGAGGTCCTCGCGCGCGTGACGGACCGGCCGGGGCTCACGACGAAGCTCATCCAGGCGCTCGCCGACGACGGCATCGTCACTCCGCACGGCACCTCCAAGCACATGGGCGACACCATCGCGCGCTTCGTCGAGATGCGCGACGAGCTCACCTACGACCAGCAGAACATCAACGGCCCCGCCGAGAACCTGACCGACGGGAACGGCTCGACCGCCGACATGAAGCACCCGGTCGACCGCACCCAGCCGGCGAGCGGGAAGAACCGCTCCTGCATGCAGCGCTCGCTCCAGGCGATGTACGACGCCAACCTGGTCAAGGCCTGCAACAAGGAGGGGGCGAAGGTCGCCACGAGCTTCGGCGTCGACTGGCCCCTCGTCGGCGACTACGCCGAGTGCGAGCTCTTCCAGTTCGACAACCTGGCGACGTTCTACCTCGACGCCACGCTGCCCGACTGGCACCCGAAGAAGAGCAAGCTGACCATCAAGAGCAACGTCTTGAACGCGCTGCTCTCGTTCTTGGGGCAGAGCAACGGGGACCAGCTCCTCGAGGACTCGGCCGGGATCACCGGCCTCACCCAGCACCCCTCGCCCGCCGCGCTCAACCGGCTCGTCTTCTTCGGCGCCGACTCGAGCGAGTACCCGAACATGCCCGATCACGACTTCGTGAACCAGGGCTCCCAGACGAACAACTTCGTCTCCAGCTCGATCGAGCCCGTCGCCCCCGTGGTCTGCGACAAGAAGCCGAACGGCGTCGGCCATTGCTCGAACATGAACGACCTGTTCCGGCTGCGCGACGCCAACACGCTCTTCCTCTGGGAGCGGCTCGGATTCCTCGACTACATGCAGCCGGTGGTGATGGCCTTCGCGAGCGAGGCCTGCTCGAGCGATCTCTCGGTCTGCGACCAGAACAACGTCGACGGCGAGCTCATCTTCCTCGACCTGATGACGGTGCTCCACCACCACTGGTCGGGCAAGGACCACGGCCCCGAGTGCAACAAGAGCGGCACCGCCAAGACCAACGTGCGCTACTGCTCCGAAGCAGGGGTGAGCAACTACGAGCCGCTCCTCGCCGACGCCTTCGCCACCGACATCGTTCCGGCGCTGCACGAGTTCGCGGTCACCGCCGCCGAGCTCTCGAAGATCACCGTCCAGCGCGGCGCGGACACGGGGCAGACGGTCACCGGCGCCGAGATCCTCGAGAAGGTCACCAAGATCCTCTTCGACCCCAAGTACGCGGCCAGCGTGAACATGGTCGACCGCCAGGGGAACAAGCAGGCGCGCTGGGTGGACGGCCAGACCCGCCCGCAGCTCACCGCGTTCAACCTCTTCACCGACGCGCTCCACAAGATCGACACGCGCTTCGACGCCGCCCCCGACGGCGCCGAGCGCAAGGCGCAGTGGAAGCGGGCGCGCTCGCAGCTCGTCGACCAGTTCCTCGCCGTCGACGGCAGCGGCACGAGCGCGCAGTTCAAGAACCGCGGCACCGCGCGCACCCTGGTCTCGGTGCTCAAGGTCGTGCGCGAGCAGCTCAACGCCAACTGCCCGGCCCGCGAGGCCGGCCAGAGCTGCACCTGGGCCAAGAAGGATCTCGCCGACAAGCTCGAGCAGACGATGAGCGGCCCGATGTTCGCGGCGATGATGGACCTGCAGGAGCAGATCCGCGCCGACGAGGGCGCGCGCCGCGAGCTCGAGCGCTTCCTCGGCTACATCCTCGAGGCGGCGAGCGAGGGCGACGCCCTCCAGGCCACGCTGGCGTCGATGTCGGACCTGCTCCAGGTGCTCGCCGACGACGGCAGCATGTCGCCCATCTTCCAGGCGATCGCGACGGCGGCGAGCCCGCAGGACGACCAGGCCGGCCCGGGCTGCGCCGACACCACCATCAAGATGCTCAAGGCGGTGATCGACGAGCGCTACGACAAGTACCACGTGCTCGATCACGTGCTCCCCAACCTGGTGACGCCGATGGATGACGGCGCGGGGCTCTCGCCGGTCGAGGTCTTCATCGACGTGATCGCCGACGTGCACCGGATCGACGCTTCGAGGACCGACGCGCTCGACGACGAGGACTACAAGGCCATCATGAGGAGCGTCCACGAGTTCATGACGAGCGAGAACCGAGGCCTCGAGCAGTTCTACTACATCGTGCAGCACCGGCCGCGTCAGTGAGCGGCCGGCGGTCGACGCGACGGCAGGGAGTGCCGGGGCGCCCCGTGCGCGCCGGCCGCTCCCTCGCAGCGGGGCTCGCGGCGCTGGCCGCGCTCGCGACGGCGTCCTCGGACGCGCGGGCGGGCGGGCTCTATGCGTCGGATCGCGGCGTCCGGCCCCTGGCGCGCGCAGGCGCGTTCATCGCCGGGGGCGACGATCTCGGCGCCATCGCCTACAACCCGGCGGGCCTGTTCGACGCCGGCGCGCAGCTCATGATCGACGCGGGGGTGGTCGGCTACTCGAGCGAGTACACCCGCCAGGCGATCCTTCGCCAGGTCGACCCCAACACCGGCGCGACGACGGCCGAGTTCCAGCAGACGTTCCCCACCGTCGAGGGGTCGACGCCGTTCATCCCCATCCCGACCCTCGCGCTCTCGCTCCAGCCGACCAAGGAGCTCGTGGTCGCGGTCGGCGCGTGGGCGCCCTACGCGGCCATCACCACCTACCCCGAGGAGCTCGACGACGGCCGGGCCGCTCCGCAGCGCTACTCGCTGATCACCCTCGAGGGATCGGCGCTCGCGGTCGTCGGCGCCTGGGGCGCGTTCGCCCCCTCCAAGGAGTGGCGCGTCGGCGCGGGGATCGAGGTCCTGGCCGGGAGCTTCAACAGCCGCGTGGTCTTCTCGGGCTGCGTGCCGGATCGTTTCTTCTGCGCGCCCGAGCAGCCGGAGTGGGACGTGCTCTCCGAGCTCAAGGTCGGCCCCATCGTGGCGCCGTCGGGCAAGCTGGGGGCGATCTGGATCCCGGCGCCCTGGATCCGCGCCGGCCTCGCGGGCTCGCTCCCGTACTTCGTGCGCGCGGCCGCGACGGTGCGGACCCGCCTCCCGTCGACGCCGGTCTTCGAGCGCGCCTCGCAGGAGGGCGAGGACGCCGACGTCTCGTTCGACCTGCCGTGGACGCTGAAGGCGGGCGTCGAGGTGCGCCCTGTCGACGACCTCCGGGTCGAGCTCGGCTTCGGCTACGAGGGCTGGAGCATGCACGACCAGATCAAGGTCGAGCCCGACGGCATCGCCCTCAAGAACGTCGCCGGCTTCCCCGAGACCTACTACATCCCCGACGTCGTCTTCCCGCGCAACTTCCAGGACGCGATCTCCGTCCGCCTCGGCGGCGAGTACACCGTCGGGGTCGGGGGCAACCCGCTCGATCTGCGCGGCGGCGTCTCGTACGAGTCGAGCGCCGTCCCGCCCGAGTGGCTCAGCGTCCTCACCATCGACTCGAGCAAGGTCACGACCGCGCTCGGCCTCGGCCTGCACGTGGGGCGCGCCCGCTTCGACTTCACCTTCGCGCACGTGTTCTCGTCCGAGGTCACCGTCGATCCGCGCGAGGCGAAGGTGCCGCAGGTGAGCCCGGTGAACGCGAGGCCGCCGGCGCGGCCGGACATCGTGAACGGCGGCGTCTACTCGGCGAGCACCAACGTGTTCGGCCTCGGCTTTGCGTACACCTTCGACCCGCCGCCCGCCGAGCTGGCGCCGCCTCCGCTGCGGCGCCAGTAACGCCGGCGCTCAGGGCACGTTCGCCGCGCCGGGCGTCGGCGTCGAGCTCGGCGCCCAGTCGGTCGCCGCGTCGTCGGTGTCGACGCCGTCGGGGAGGCGGCACAGCGACGCCGGGACGGTGTTGCTGTCGGCGACGTTGGCGGGCAGCGCCGTACCCTCGACCAGGCTGACGTCGCCGAGCCCTGCGATGGTCACCGTCGTGATCTCGCCCTCGTACGAGAGGGCGTCGACCAGGGTGCTCGTCGACGTGTTCACGAGCGCGGCCCCGTCGGCGGCGCCGTTCTGCACGGCGTTGGTGGCCAGCGCGAAATCGATCTTCAGGGCGCCCGCGGCCGGCACGACCGTGGGGCTCCCGACGACCAGGTACTGACCGGCGGCGAGCGTCCCGGCGGGGCCGAGATCGACGGTCGTGTAGGGGACCGCCGGCACCACGCCGCCGTTCACGAGCACGAGCGCGTGGCCGGCGAGGTCCACCGGCGCGCCGGTGCCGTTGTAGATCTCGACGAACTCGTCCGCGTCGGTGCCGATCTGATCGTAGTCGATCTCGTTGATGACGAGCCCGCCGAGCCCGGCGACCAGGTCGACCGTCGCGCTCAGCGTCGTCGCGCCCAGCGTCACGTCGATCGTCGCCGACGAGACGACCGAGCCGTCGACGTAGTCGAACGTCGCCGAGAGCGCCCCGGCGGGGACGGTGACCGTCGCCGGGACCGTCCCGGCGTTCGCCGGTGCGACCGCGACCGCGACGGCGGTGCCGCCGGCGGGCGCGGGGATGTCGAGGGTCACGGTGAACGTCGCGGTGCCGCCGGGCGCCATCGTGAACGAGGGCGGCGTGAGCGAGACGAGCACCGGCACCTCGGCGGGATCGAGCACGCGCACGTCGGCCTGGAGGGTGATCGCGTCGAGCGAGGCCGAGAGAGTGACGCCCGCGGCCTGGGCCAAGCCGTCGACCAGCACAGGGGCGCTGGTCTGCCCGGCGGGGATGGTGACGCCGCCGCCGACGACCGCGAGCGACGCCGGATCGCCGGAGGTGACCGCGACGAAGGTGTCGGTCGCGAGCGGGCTCGAAATGGTCACCGTGAGCGCCGTGGGGACCGTCGGCGCGCCCGTCTGCCCGACGTAGGCGAAAGTCTGCGCCGGGCCGAAGCCCACCAGGCTGGCGCTGCCGAAGACGAGGTCCGCCGCGCCGCGCGGCTCGATCTTCGTGTTGCCGTTGGCGAGCCGGAGCACGCCGGCGAGCCGGGTGAACGTGTCCCCGACGGCGGGGTAGGGCGTCACCAGGTAGAGGTAGCTGTTCACCCGGAGCGCGGCGCCGGTCGGCGGGATGCTGTCGACCGTGAGCTCGTCGTTCGGCGTCGCCTGGCCAGGGCCGGGCGCGGGATCGATGTCGGTCACTTGGACGTCCTGGACCTCGACCACGACGGCCTCGAGCGTCGTCGCCTTGGCGCCGCCGGTCGCGACCTCGGCCGGCGTCACCACCACCGGATCGGGCGGCGCCTCGCCTTGCGAGAGGACCACCGCGGCGGCGTTGGTGAGCTGGATCTGACCGAAGAAGTCGGCGATCGTGGCGGCGGGGATCGAGACGCGGTCGCCGACGGCCACGGCGGCGCCGGGGCTGAAGACGAAGATGCCCGAGTCGTCGCTGCCGGCGTAGATGGGGTCACCGGCCTTCACCTGCAGGAAGTACCCGGTCTGCCCCTTGCCGGTCACGAGGGCGTTCTCGATCGCGACCACGGCGCCCACCGGCACCACGCCCTGCTTCACGTCGTAGATCGTGGCGAGGCACGCCTGGTTGCCGGGGTTCGGCTGCGTGGGGCAGGGATCGCAGGCGTCGCCCTTCATGTCGCCGTCGCCGTCCTCCTGGCCGGCGTTCGGCACCGTCGGGCAGTTGTCGAGGAGGTTCGCCACGCCGTCGCCGTCGCTGTCGTTGGGATCCGGCGACGAGCACATCGTGGTGTCGGCGTCCATCGGACAGACGTCGCAGGCGTCGCCCTCGCCGTCGGCGTCGAAGTCGGCCTGGGCGCCGTCGTCGAGCGGCCGGACCGGGTTGAACACCGACGGGCAGTCGTCCATCGCGTCCTCGACCCCGTCGCCGTCGGCGTCGCTCGCCGAGGTCTGGCCGCTGTACACCGTCGAGCCGTTGACCGACGCAGGCACGGGCACCGCGCCGTCGCGCTCGGGCGTGCAGGTCGGCTCCTTGTCGGGGGTGCCGCAGAAGAACGCCGGGTAGATGGCGCCCACCGAGGTCTCGAGCTCCGCGAGCGTCTTGCCGATGTCGCCGGCGACGCAGACGCGCTTCGCCGACCCGCAGACGTCGAGCGCGTCGCACGCGCCGGCGTTGGGGACCGTCGAGACGAGCGCGTCGTCGCCGTAGAGCAGCTTGCCCCCGCGCATGACCATGACCACGTCCCCGGGCTCGGCGTCGATGACGGCGCGGTGATCGAGGTGGACCGAGGCGTCGAAGATGGCGACGTCGCCGACCTTGCCGGCGGCGAGCACGCCGAGGACGTCGTCGGTCGCGGTGGCCGCGGCGGCGTTCACCGTCACCATGCGCCACAGCTCCTCGTCGCTGAAGAAGCCGCCGTAGTACGTCTTGTTGAGGCCGTCGGCGCAGCGGAGCTCGCGCAGGAGGTTCATCGACCCCGTCGCGATCCAGTCGGTCCCGAGGGCGATCTGCACGCCGAGCCGCGCCGCCGCGGTCACGACCGCCGTGTCGCCGTAGAGGGTGATGTTGGAGCGCGGCGACCAGATCAGCGCCGTGCCCTTGGCCGCCATGGCGGCGTAGTCGGGGGCGATGAGGCCGACGCCGTGGATGAACGCGCTCTGCGGCTGGACCACGTCGTTGGGGCTCTGGTGCAGGCAGAGGAACTCGTTGCGGGCGGAGGCCTCGATGCCCTCGGCGACGTGCGGGAAGTAGGCGTCGTCCGCGGCGATCGCGGCCTCGGTCACCATGGCCGGGTAGCTGCAGCTCGAGGTGAGCTCGGTGCCGTTCGAGTCCCCGAGCGGGAAGGTGTCGAAGTCCACCGGCGGCTGGCCGAGGCCCTCCTGATCGGCCTTGTCGAGGTTGCGGAGCAGACCGGTCGCGCTGCCCGAGCCCACGGTCGAGGCGGCGCCGCCGAGGAGGAAGCGCAGCTCGCCCCAGCGGATCTCGTCGGCGGAGGCGTTGCCCGGCGTGTTGATCTGGGTGTGGTTGTCGTTGCCGCGGCGCCAGTCGTGGCGGTGCTCGTAGCGCTCCTCGGTCGCGGTGTACGGATCGTTCTGGGTGAACGTGATGTGGTCGTGCGTGTTGATGAGCGCCGGCGAGATCACGCCGTTCGGGCAGGTGATCGTGGTCGCGCCCGCCGCCATGACGTCGCAGTCGCAGCCGACGCAGGCGATCTGCCCCGCCGCGTCGACCAGGACCTGACCGCCGCGGTAGATGACGCCGGGCGTGAGCACCGTGCCGAGGATCAGCTTGGCGTCGCTCCCGGCCACGACCGCGCACGTGCCTTGGGGGATCGGGTCGAGGACCGCGCACACCACCTCGGCGCTCGGCGTCTTCAGGCAGTTGGTCTCGCAGCCGTCGCCGTCGACGGCGTTGCCGTCGTCGCACTGCTCGCCGGGGTCGAGCTTGCCGTCGCCGCAGTTCGGTCCGGGCTCGAGCTTGCAGGCCGCGTCGCAGCCGTCGCCGGCGGCGGTGTTGCCGTCGTCGCACTGCTCGCCGGCGTCGACGGCCCCGTCGCCGCAGGCGGGGGCGGCCTCGGTCTGGCAGGTCCCGTCGCAGCCGTCGCCGGCGGCGGTGTTGCCGTCGTCGCACTGCTCGCCGGGACCGACGGTCCCGTCGCCGCACAGGGCGGCGCCCTCGGCCTGGCAGGCGGCGTTGCAGCCGTCACCGGCGACGGTGTTGCCGTCGTCGCACTGCTCGCCGGGGTCGACGGCGCCGTCGCCGCAGCGAGGGCCGCCTTCGGTCGTGTCGTCGCCGCCGCAACCAGCGGCCACGAACGAGAGGAGGGCAGCGACGAGCGGCAGAAACGGACGAAACGCGAGGCGATGCATGCCCGGGACCATAGTCCAACTCGGCTTCGGCCGGGTGACGGCGTGACGTCGCGAGCGTGCGCCCCGGCGCGGGGCGTCAACGCCGGCCGAGGCGAGCGGGATCGGTCGCGTCGGAGAGGGAGCGGCGCATGAACAGGAGCAGCACGCGCGTCTCGTCCGGCGTGAGCCCGAGCTTGCGCACGTCCGGATCCTGGTTGGGGACGTCGAGCCCGAGGCCGCGGCCGCCGCCCTTGTCGTAGAAGGCGACCACGTCCTCGAGGCGCGCGAACGCGCCGTGGTGGAAATAGGGGGCGGTGCGATCGACGTTCCTGACCGTGGGCGTCTTGAAGCTGCGCTCGTCGGCGGCGCGCCGGGTCACGGCGGCGCGACCGCGGTCGGCGTCGAGCGCGCGGCCGGACGGATCGGCCGGCACGCCGAGCACCGCGTACACCGGGACGGCGAAGTCGCGCGGGCGCGAGCCTCCGAAGAGGGGCGGCACGTGGCAGCGCGCGCAGCGGCCCTTGCCCGCGAACACATCGAGGCCCGCCCGCTCGTCGGCCGAGAGCGCCGCGTCGTCACCGCGCGCGAACCGGTCGATGGGCGCGTCGGCGGGGGAGAGCTCGCGCACCTCGAACGCGACCAGCGCGCGGGCCACGGCCGCGGGAGCGACGGCGCCGTCGGGGCCGGCGAGCGCGTCGCGGTACTCGGGGACGCGGCCGAGCTTCTCGGCGAGCTCGCCCGGCGCGAGGCCCATCTCGGCCTTGGCGTGGATGACGCCCAGCGCCTGGGCCTCGGCGGTGAGCGTGCGCCCGTCCCACATCTGGGCGGCGTGGACGGACGTGTAGAGGAGCGTCGGCGTGTGGCGGAGGAGGGCAGGCGCCTCGGCCGAGGCCGGGCCCGACGCGGCGCCGGCGCCGCCCGCGCCGAGGCGCTCGAGCGACCGCGAACGCGGATCGCGCTTGGGCTCGAGCGACCGCGAACGCGGATCGCGCTTGGGCTCGAGCGACCGCGAACG
>CAYJPW010000065.1:21409-52183 GCA_964372055.1 uncultured Polyangiaceae bacterium | reverse complement strand
CCCCGGCCTCGCGCGCGGCGCGGACGTCGTCGTCCGAGGCGAAGACCTCGCGCAGCGCCTCGGCGAGGCCGGCGATCTCGCGCTCGATCGCGTCCTGGCGCGCGCGCACGACCTGGTAGAGCGGATCGCCGAGGTGCTCGGTGCGGAAGAGCGTGGCCACGAGCGAGCGCCGCTCGGTCGGCTTGGCGCGAAGGAGCGCGTCGAACTCGCCCTGCGGCAGGACGACCGCCTGCTGGAAGTCGCCGAAGCCGACGCGCACCACCTCCTCGGCGAGGTACTGCTCGGGCTTGCGGCCGCCGAGATCGACGGGGTGCCACGCCTCCGACCCGGAGCGCTCCTCGATCCGCACCGGCGGGTGCCGGGGCGCGCCGCGCTCGCCGGCCTCGGCGCCGCGCTTCTTGCCCCAGCGCCAGGCGCGCTCGACGCCGAGGACGCGGCGCGCGGGGCCGTGGGTGAGCTCGAGCTCGAGGCGGACCGCGAGCTCGAAGGCGCCGGTGGTGACGCACTCGCTCGCCTCGCCGCGCGGCGTGCGCCCGAAGAGCGCCAGGAAGATGCCGTCGAGCAGGCTCGACTTGCCGGCGCCGGTCGGGCCGTGGATCGCGAAGAGCCCCTCCTCGCCGAGGCGGGCGAGGTCGATCTCGGTCTCGGTCGCGAACGACCGGAGGCCGCGCACGCGGAGCTTGAGGGGCCTCACGCCTCCGCCTCGGGGGCGGCGCCGTCGAAGCGACGGCGCGCCGCCGGCGGGAGCCCCTCGCCCCCGAGCTCGAGGAGCGCTCCGTCGAGCTCGTGCAGCGTCTCCTCGTCGGGCGGCTCGCCGTGGCGGCGGAGCCAGAGCTCGCGGAAGAGCTCGGCGACCGGGACCTGCTCGTCGGCGTCGGCCGCGGCCGTGGCCTCGGGCGCGGCGGCGCCGAAGAGATCGCGCACCGACGCCACCGTGACGCCCTCGAGCTCGAAGAGCGCCGCCGTGTCCTCGCGCGTGAGACGGCGGCCGAGCTCGATCCGCACGTCGACGATGGGGCGCTGTCCCGCGGCGCGGGCGCGGTCGCGCGCCTCGTCGATCGAGCGCACCGTCCAGATCTCGAGCGGCCGCCCGCTCCGGAGCGGGACGTCCTCGAGGCGGGCAGGGCGGCCCGGGACGGCGTCGACGAGCACGGCGCGCTTGGGGTGCCCGACCTCGGAGAACGAGTAGGCGATGGGCGAGCCCGCATAGAGCGCGCGCGACGCCGCGCCCACGACCTCCTGCGGCCGGTGCAAGTGGCCGATGGCGACGTAGTCGAGCCCCGCCGGGATGGCCGACGCGTCGCAGTCGCTCACGGCGCCGATGCGGAGGCGGCGCTCGCTCTCGCTGGGGATGCCGCCGGTCACGTACTGGTGGAGGACGAGCAGGTTGACGGCGTCGGCGCGGCGATGCGCGGCGCGCGCGTCGAGCTCGGCCGCGAGGCGCCGAGCGTAGCGCGCGCTGTCGGCGTGCTCGTCGGCGAGCGCGGCGTCGGCGCCGCCGCGCGAGACGCGCGCTTCGGAGAGGAACGGCATCAGCCCGGCGACGATGGGCGCGCCGGCGCGCGGGACCTCGATGCGCACCACCTGGGGGGCGAGCGGCTCGACGCGCACGCGGCGCGGACCCGCGTCGTGGCCGCGGAGCACGTCGTCGACGTCGCCCGCGAGGACGATGCCGAGGCGCCGCGCCAGCGGATCGGCGGCGGCGAGGCGCGCGCCCGAGTCGTGGTTGCCGGCGATGGCGAGGACGGCGCGCTGGCCGCCGTCGGCGAGGCCGTCGATGAGCTGGAAGAAGAGATCCTCGGCCCACGCCGGCGGGGTGAAGGCGTCGAACACGTCGCCGGCGAGGATCGTCGCGGCGACGTCGAGGTCGGTCGCGGCGGCGACGAGCTCCTGGACGAGGGCGCGCTGCTCGGCCTCGCGCGACAGCTCCCCCAACCCCCGGCCGAGGTGGAGGTCCGAGACGTGCAAGATGCGCACGTCCGTCTAGTACCGCACATGCGGTCAGGTTGGGAGCCTTTCCAGGCTCGGCCGGACTTTGTCCGTCACGAAGGCGGCGCCCGGGGCTACGAGGAATGAAAGACCGCCGCGAGCGGTTCAGCCGTTCAGATCGGTCGGTCCCGGGCGCTCCGCGCTCGGGCCGTGGCCCGAGACGCTCCGGCGCCGGGCCGTTCGTCCACGGAGTTGCGAACATGGTCACGCCTACGATTCGAAGCACCTGGGCCCTCGTCACCGCCGCCGGTCTGGCCCTGGGCGGGTGCGGTCGCCAGGCCTACTCGGCCTCGCCGGCCCAGCCGGTCCCCGAGCAGGCCGTGGCCGCGCCCGGAACGACGACCATCCCGGCGCCCACGC
Source organism: uncultured Polyangiaceae bacterium (assembly GCA_964372055.1). Taxonomy (GTDB): domain Bacteria; phylum Myxococcota_A; class Polyangia; order Polyangiales; family Polyangiaceae; genus CAYJPW01. The sequence continues at coordinate 49,834 of CAYJPW010000065.1, read as the reverse complement.
CGACCGCGAGCCTGCCGCCCCCGCCGGTGCCGGCGACCTTCGACGTCGCGGCGCTCGCGGATCAGGTGAAGCCGATGGTCGTGAACATCACGACGACGCACGACGTCGCGCGCCGCGTGCCCGAGGGGATCGACCCGTTCGACTTCTTCTTCGGCGGCCCCGGCGGGCAGGGCCGCGGTGGGCCGCGCCAGCCGCGCGGTCAGGCGACGGCGCTGGGGACGGGCTTCATCATCGATCAGGCCGGCTTCGTGGTGACGAACGCGCACGTGGTCGAGGACGCCGATTCGGTGAAGGTCCGCCTCGCCGACGATCGCGAGTTCGCCGCGGACGTCGTCGGGCGCGATCCCAAGATGGACCTCGCCCTCCTCAAGCTGCAGGGCGCGGCGGGGCTGCCGGCGGCGCCGCTCGGCTCGAGCGAGCAGCTCCGGGTCGGCGAGAGCGTGCTCGCCGTCGGCAACCCGTTCGGCCTCGGGCACACGGTGACGCTCGGCATCGTCAGCGCCAAGGCGCGCGCCATCGGCGCCGGGCCGTACGACGACTTCATCCAGACCGACGCCTCGATCAATCCGGGCAACAGCGGCGGGCCGCTCTTCAACTGGAAGGGCGAGGTGGTCGGCATCAACACCGCGATCCGCGCGGGCGCCAACGGCATCGGGTTCGCCATCCCGGTCGACGCCCTCAAGGACGTGCTCCCGCAGCTGCGCGACAAGGGGCACGTCGAGCGCGGCAAGCTCGGGCTCGCCTTCCAGCCGCTCACCTCGGAGCTCGCCGGCGCGCTGGGGCTCGATGGCCCGAAGGGCGCGCTCGTGGCCGAGGTCGAGCCGGGCGGCGCCGCGGCGCGCGCCGGGATCAAGCCGGGCGACGTCATCGTCGCGGTGAACGGCACCCCGATCGTCCACGCCGAGGAGCTGCCGCGCAACGTCGCCAAGAACCCGCCGAACAGCGCGATCAAGGTGAGCCTGGCGCGCGGCAAGCAGCGCCTCGACGTCACCGCGACGCTCCAGGCGCTCGCCGACGACGACGGCGACACGCCCCCGCGGCGGCCGGGGAAGAGCCCGGCGACGCAGAGCGCCGGCAAGCTCGGGCTGCAGATCTCGGACCATCGCGGCGGCGGCGTGCTCGTCGAGGGCCTCGCCGATGGCAGCCCGGTGAAGGAGATCGAGCCCGGCGACGTCATCGTCGAGGTCAACGGCGCGGCGACCGCGAACGTCGAGGCGCTCCGGGCCGCGCTCGCCAAGGTCAAGCCGGGCACGACGGCGCTCGTGAAGGTCCGCCGCGGCAAGGTGACCCGCTTCGCCGCTTTGACGATCCCGCGTTAGTCCGTACGCGCGAGGGACGCGCCGCGCCTTCACGCCTCTCGCCGGTTTTTTCTCCAAAACGGCGAGCCGTGGCATGGGTGGCTCGTGCAAGCCCGCTCGCGCCATCTCCCCGCGATCGCCTGGGCCCTCGCGCTCGTCGCGAGCGGCGCGGGCATCGGATGCAAGGACCGCCTCGAGCTCGCGCCCGCGCGCGACGAGGCCAAGCTCCCTGCGCTGAGCCTCCCCGCCGAGGGGACGCACCAGGCGCCCACGCCCGAGGCGCGCGACGAAGCCGCGCCCCCGGCTCCGGCGGCGACGGCGCAGCCGGCCGCGGCCGAGCCCGCGCAGGCCGAGGCGAGGGAGGGCGGTCACCGCCGGCGCGCTCGCCGGGGCCGCGCCCGCGCCGCGGACGCGCGCGACGAGCGCGACGCGCGCGAGGCGCCGCCCGAGGTCGCCGGCGGTGCTCCCGCCGAGCTGCGCGTCACCCGCTTCGTCGTCTCGCGCGGCGTCGCCGGGCGTGAGCCGGTCGGGGCGTCGTCGTCGTTCGGGTCCGAGGTCGACAAGCTCTACGCCTTCGTCGAGCTGCAGAACGAGGCGAAGGCCGAGTCCGAGGTGTTCGTCAGCTTCCAGCCGCCGGGCGGCGGTCGCTCGCAGCGCGTCAAGCTCGAGGTCGGGCCGGAGCGCCGCTGGCGCACCTGGGCGGTCACGCGCCGGCTCCGGGCGGAGGGCACGTGGACGGCGGTCGTGACCTCGGCCGACGGCCGCGAGCTCGGGCGGACCTCGTTCCAGCTCGCGAAATGACGATGCGGGCCCTGACTCTCCGCCCGGTTGCCGTGGTCGCGCTCGCCCTGACCGCGGGTTGCATCGCGCGCGCGCCCGCCACGACCGCTCCGACGCTCGAGGCGATCCCCGCCTTCGCGGTCGCGTCGCCCTCGGGCCCGACGCTCGCGCCCGGTGAGCTCGCCGGGCCCGCGCCGGACGACGGGCCCGCGACGTCGACGTCGGCGCCCTCGCTCTCCGGTGTCGCGGCGCCGCGAGGCGTGGACGTGACCAGCGCGGCGGCGGCCGCGCCGACGGATCGGGAGCGAGCCCGGCGCGCGCGCGCGGGCGACGGCGCCCGCTCCGAGGCCGGTGCCAAGCTCGCTCCCGGCGCCGTTGCATCCGAGGACGTGCAAGCCTCCGAGCGCGAGCCGCCGTCCCGACCCGCGGGTGCGTCGAGCGCGATGGCGTCGCGTCCGTCGGCCCTCGAGCCCCGGCCCGAGCCGGCCTCCTGCGAGCTCGGGCCCGCCGGCGCTCCCGGTGTGCAGAGCGCCGGCTCGGGCGCTCGCCGCTACTCGCTGCTCCCGGAGGTGAAGCTCGCCCCCGCGATCGAAGGCAAGCTGGCGCAGATCGCCGAGGCCTTCTTCAGGCGCACGGGCAAGCCGCTCGTCGTGACCAGCGGGACGCGCGATCCCGAGCGGCAGGCCGAGGCGATGCACGAGCTCCTCCGTCTCGGCGTCGACATCACCAAGCTCTATCGCAACACGCGCGCGGCCGCCGAGATCGCGCGCGCGTTCCAGGAGGCGCGCGCCGCGGGCAAGCCGCCGGCCGCCGCCGTGCGCGACCTCGCCGCCGTGATCCGCCGCCAGATCGAGCGCGGCGTGTTCGTGTCGGCGCACCTCCGCGCCGGGGCCGTCGACGTCCGCAACCGCGACATGTCCGCCGCGCAGCGCCGTGCGTTCCTCGAGGGCGTGGCCGAGGTCGGCGGGGTCGCGGTGCTCGACGAGGAGGCGCCGCCGCACTTCCATCTTCAGCTCGATCCGTGATCCTTGCCCGCTCGGCTCAGGCCACGCGGCGCTCGGCCTCGGCGAGCCGCTCGGCCTCGATCCTCTTGCGCTCCTCCTCGTTGTCCTTGATGCGCTTCTCGAGCACGTCGGTGCCGAGGTAGCGGAAGACATAGACGCCGCCGACGAACATGCAGAGGAAGAGCGCGAGCAGCCGCCAGAGCACCAGGTAGGGCAGCTCGTAGACGCCGCTCACCCACGGCGACATCAGCGTCGAGGAGCCGGCCTCGGCGATGCCGCTCGCGCCGGGGGTGGGGCTCAGGTAGAGCGCGAAGTTGAGCGCCGCCTGCACCACGATCACCTGCACGATGGGCGGGCCGATCGACACGAACGTCGACGGCGTCGTGGGGAGGCCGAGCCCGAGCAGGATGAAGTAGGCCACCGCGAAGCGCGAGCAGAAGAACGCGAAGGTGAGGAGCATGGCCGTCGCGTAGGCGCGCTTGCCGCGCGCGAAGTAGACGCGGACGCCCGCGTGGAAGTCGTCGACGCTGAGCAGGAGCCGCGCGAGCACCGCGCCGCGATCGGCGAGGCGCGCCTCGGCCCAGGGGCGGAGGCGCCGCGCGCGCGCCAGGAGTCGCAGCGCTCCTCGCCACGCCGGCCCGAGCGGGCGCGCGCCGGCGCGGAGCAGCCCCTTGAGCAGCGGAGGGTAGGCCGCGCACAGCACCAGGGCGACGAGACCGGTGCCGAAGACGACGACGCCGAGCAGCACCAGCCAGTCGAGCTGGCTGCCGCTCGGCACGACGAGCAGGCCGGTCTGGCGCATCACGAAGACGACGAGCGCCGACATCAGGAAGAAGAAGATCGTGCACGAGGCGGTGAGGAGCTCGGCCGTCGCGACGTCGACGAAGCGCATGCCGCCGTTCACGAGCACCGCCACCTGCGAGGGCGGCGCGCCCGCCTGCCCGGGCGTGACCCCGGCGCAGAACATGAGCACGAACTCCGAGATGACGGCGGTGCGCAGCCTGAGCGCCGGCGAGAGCACCCGGCCGAGCACGTAGATGCGGAGCCCGCCGCAGACGCCCTCCTGGAGCGCGCAGACGGCGGCGACCACGAGCCAGAGGGGCCGCACGCCGGCGAGGCCGCGCGCGAGGTCCGCCTCCTGCGCCGAGATGCTCCGGTAGAGGATGAAGGCGAACGTCGCGAGGGTGATGAAGACGATGAGCTGGATGCCCCGGATCAGGGTGGCGCGGCTCATCGCATCGCCGCCCCGCTACTTGAGCGCGGGCATGGCCTGGTCCTGCTCCATCTGCCCGAGGCGGCCGAGCCCGTCGCGCGTGTCCATCAGCACCTGTGCGGCGAACACGAGCGAGAACGCCGTGGCCAGCGCCGGGCTCGCGAGCGGATTGACCTCGTGGCCGGCGAGCTTGAAGAGGGCGAGCCCGCCGAGGAGCGCACCGCCCAGCACCACCGTGGTCTCGACCCGCGGCGGCGACTGGCGCAGGCGCAGGGCGAGCATCCGGATGCCGAAGTAGACGTTGAGGCCGGTGGCGATCACCACGCCGGCGACCGTGCTCACCACGCCCGTCGCGGCGGCGCCCGCGAGGCCCGCGGCGAAGCCGATGAGCACCAGGATGGGCATCACCGCGCCGAGGCTCTGCGCGTGCTTCGAGACGCGCACCATCCCGCGCACCATGCCGAAGAGGATCGTCGTCAACGACCAGGTCAGCATCGCCAGGCGCGCGGTGATCCCGCCCACCTCGACGCGCTGCCAGATGTCGGTCCCGTACACGGCGCTCACCAGCAGCGCGAACGAGAGCACCGTGAGCGACTCGATCTGGTTGAGCAGCCCGAGGCGGAAGACGCCCGTCCGCGACTGCTCCCAGTAGGCGACCGCGCCGGCGCCGGGGATGACGAGCGTGATCACGACCCACCAGAGCGGCGGCGCGCCGAGCGCCATCGCCGTGAGGTAGGCGATGTAGACGGTGTTGAGCTGGTCGAGGCCATGGTCGAGGAACTCGCCGTACGTCGAGCACTGCCCGGTGCGCCGCGCGTGCGCGCCGTCGGCGTTGTCGCACCAGAGGTAGATCTGCAGCAGCACCGTCGAGACCACGAAGAGCCAGCCGCTCCGCGGGTAGACGGCGACGAGCAGCGTCGCCGACACGAGCGCGAGCAGGTGCCCGGCGTGCGTGATCGTGTTGGGGCTCAGGCTCGCCGGCAGGTAGGGGAGCGTCGGGTCGACGAGGTAGCGCCGGTAGTACGGAAGGAGCAGCGACCGGTCCTCGACCCGGTACACGATCGGTCCCGACGCCATCGCCCTCAAGCATGCGATGAAACCGGCCCTTGACGCAATCACTCGGCCGCGCCTCCCGCTGCGAAATCCGCTTCGCGCCGTGCGCCGCGCGGGCGTTTCCAGGCGCTCTTGGCGGCTTCGTGCTAATCGCGGGCGACGTGACGACCGGAGCGGTGCCGGGGGGTCGGCAGGCGCAGACCGCGTCCGAGGCCGCTCCCGGCGACGCCTCGCCCGGCAACGCCAACGCCGACGTCTCGCCCGGCGACGCCGACCCGAGCAGCGGCGCGCTCCTGCCCCTCCCGGACGAGCCGGGGAGGGCGGCGATGCTGGTGGCGCCGGAGCGGAGCTCGCCGCTCGCGGGGATGGCGTGGATGGTCGTGGCGTCGGCGCTCTTCGCGGTGATGAACCTCCTCGCGCGCCTCGCTTCGTCGGACGCGCCCTGGCAGGAGGTCGCCGCCTCGCGGACGCTGATCGGAGCGCTCGTGGCCGTCTCGGTCGCGCGCTGGCGCGGCGCGCCGCTGGCGGTGCGCGATCGCCGCCTCGCGTGGGCGCGCTCACTGTGCGGCACGGGCGCGATGCTCTGCGTGTTCTACACGCTCGGCGCGCCGGCGATCGCGCTCGGCGACGCGGTCACGCTGGGCGCGACCTCGCCGGTGTTCATCGCGCTGCTCTCGCCGCTCTTCCTGGGCGAGCGGTCGGGGCGCGGGCTCTGGGCGGCGACGCTCCTCGCGTTCGGCGGCGTGACGCTCGTCATCGGGCCGACCTTCCACCTCGCCGGCCACCTCGCGCTCGTGGCGACGCTGGGGGCGCTCCTCTCGGCGCTGGCGATGATGTGGCTGCGCAAGCTCGGCGGCGTCGGCGGCGGACGCCCCGAGAGCCCCGAGGCGATCTCGGCGCACTTCTCGATCGTGGCGAGCGTGGTCGCGGTCGCGCTCGCCGTTCCGGGGTTCCGGGCGCCCGGCCTCGCCGGCGCGGCGCTCCTCCTCGGCACCGGCCTCGCGGGCGGGCTCGCCCAGCTCGCGATGACGCGCGCCTACGCGCTCGAGCGCGCGGCCAGGGTGGGCACGGTGGGCTACCTCGGCGTGGTGCTCTCGCATGTGCTCGGCGCCGCGGTGCTCGGCGAGCGGCCCTCGCCGCACCAGCTCGCCGGCACCGCGCTCGTCACCGGTGCCGGTCTCCTGCTCGCTCTCGCGGCGGTGCGGGACGCTCGCGCGATACGCTCCTCCTGATCGCGGCGCGTGGTAACGTGCCGCACGTATGGCACCGACGGACTCGAAGCCGCTCGCGTCGTCCGCACCCGGGCCGCGGAGGGCGCTCCGCAAGGTGGCGATCAACACCGGCGGCGGCGACGCGCCGGGCCTGAACGCCGTGATCCGCGCGGCCACGCTCGCCGCGATCCAGCGCGGCTGGGAGGTCTGGGGCATCCGCCACGGCTACCGCGGCCTGCTCGATCCCGACGGCGACGGGCTCGTCCGGCTCGATCGCGAGCGCGTCCGCGGCATCGCCCACCTCGGCGGGACGATCCTCGGCACCGCGAACCGCGGCAACCCCTTCCAGTATCCGACGCCCGGCCCCGACGGCCGCCTCGTGCCCGCCGACCGCGCCGACGATCTCGTCCGGCGGTTCAGGGATCTCGGCTTCGACGCCCTCATCGCGGTGGGCGGCGACGGCTCGATGGGGATCGCCAAGCGCCTCGTCGAGCGCGGCCTGCCGCTCTGCGTCGGCGTGCCCAAGACGATCGACAACGACGTCAACGCCACGGCGATGACGTTCGGCTTCGAGACGGCGGTCTCGATCGCGACCGAGGCGATCGATCGCCTCCACACCACGACCGAGGCGCACGAGCGGGTGATGGTGGTCGAGGTGATGGGCCGCCACGCCGGCTGGATCGCGCTCCACTCCGGGATCGCCGGCGGCGCCGACGCGATCCTCATGCCGGAGGTGCCGTACTCGATCGACACCATCGTCGAGAAGATCCGCCAGCGCGAGGCGCGCGGCCGCCACTTCTCGCTCGTGGTCGTGGCCGAGGGCGCGACGCCCATCGGCGGCGACGTCACCATCAAGGACACCGGCGACGCGTTCCGCGGCGTGGCGGTGCTCGGGGGCATCGCCGAGCGCGTCGCCAAGGAGCTCGCCGTCCGCACCGGCAAGGAGACGCGGGCGATGGTCCTCGGCCACCTCCAGCGCGGCGGCGGCCCCAGCACCTACGATCGCCTCCTCGCGCTCCGCTTCGGCGCCGGTGCGGTCCGTTACCTGGCCGCCGGCTGCGCCAGCGGCATGGTCGCCCTCGTCTGCCACCAGGTCGAGCTGGTGTCGCTCGACGAGGCCACCGCGAGGACGAAGACCGTCCCGCTCGACGGCGACACGATGGCCACCGCGCGCGAGATGGGCATCGCCTTCGGGGACGAGCCTCCCGGCACGTTCATGCCCTGAAGCGCGCGCATGCCCCTTGTCCTCCGCGGTCGGGATCGTCGATCCTGGAGCGCATGAGCTCCTCCTCCGCCGCCGCGCTCACGCGCGCCGTCGCCCTCGCCCTGCTCGGGGCGTCGGCGATCGTCGCCGCACCCCGGCCCGCGTCCGCGAAGGAGCCGAGCGCCGCCGAGCTCGCGCTCGCGAAGGACATGCTCAAGGAGGCGATCGCCGACGAGAAGGACGGCAAGTGCGCCGACGCGATCGACATCCTCAAGCAGGTGATCGCGATCAAGGAGATGGCCGACGCGCTGCTCCACCTCGGCACCTGCCAGGCCTCGACGGGGCAGCTCACCGACGCCCTGGCGACCCTGGAGCGCGCCGAGATCGTCGCCCGCGAGGCGAAGGACAAGGCCACCCAGCAGGCGCTCGTCGCCGCGCTCTCGTCCACGCGCGAGCGCGTCCCGATGCTCGAGATCAAGCTGCCCGACGGCGTCGCCGGCGCCAAGGTCTCGCTCGACGGCGCCGAGGTCGCGGCCGACAAGCTCGCCCAGCCGATCGCCGTGAGCCCGGGGCAGCACGCCATCGACGCTTCGGCGGCGGGCCGCGCCAAGTTCAGCAAGAAGGTCGACGTGGCCGAGAAGCAGCGGCTCGAGGTCGCGGTCGAGCTGCCCGCGCTCGAGGCCGAGCCCGCCGGCCCCGCCGCGCCCGAGGGCGACACCGACGCCCCGAGCCCCGGGATCCCGCTCGCGACCTGGATCGGCGCCAGCGCCGCGGTGGTGCTGACCGCCGGCGGCTTCATCGCGTTCGCCGCCGCGGGCGGCGCCGCGTCCGACGGCGAGGCGCAGTGCGCGAAGTCGACGGCCTGCGACCCGGGCAGCATCGACTCGGTGCACCAGCTCGACACCGCGGCGCTCGGGATGTGGATCGGCGCGGGCATCGGCGCGGGCGTGGCGATCACGGCGTACCTGCTCAGCCGCCCCGGCGATCCGCCGCCGCCCGCCGAGACGGGCGCCCGCCTCGTGGTGGGGCCGGGATCCATCGGCCTCGCCGGGCGCTTCTAGCGTTCGCCCTAACGTGAGGTTTCGTACCGAACGCGCCGCTCCGCGCGTTTGACACCTCTTTCGGTGGATCGATATCTTGCCTCTTCCGATCACCGACCCGCCGAAACCATGACCAAAGTCCTCGTCTTCGAGAGCGATCACGCGTTCGCCGGGGAGCTCCGCACCGAGCTCGGGCGACTGGGATGCACCGTCCAGGTGGTCGACGACGGCAACGTCGGGCTCCAGGCCGCGGCGTCGGACCGACCCGACCTCATCCTCCTTTCGATCGAGCTGCCGCGGATGAACGGCTTCTCGGTCTGCAACAAGCTCAAGAAGGACGCGCAGCTCAAAGAGGTCCCGCTCGTCATCATGTCGAGCGAGTCGAGCGAGGACACGTTCGAGCAGCACCGCAAGCTGCGCACGCGCGCCGAGGACTACATCCACAAGCCGATCGCCTTCGGCGAGCTGCTCCAGCACATCCGCGCCCTGGTCCCGCTCGGCGACGCCAACGGCGCCGGCGACGCAGACGCGATCGCGATCGACGACGCCATCGAGCTCGACGACGCCGCGATCGAGGAAGAGGAAACCGCCGGTCCGACCGCCGTGGCCGAGCAGCGGCCCGCCCCCGCCGCCGCCGCCGGCGGCAAGGGCGACGCCGAGATCGACGCGTTCATCGGCGGCGCGTTCGATCGGCTCCTCGGCGAGGAGGAAGAGGAGCGGACGGTCATCAAGAGCTTCGCTCACCTCCAGGCGCAGCGGCCCCCCACGGCGCCTCCGCCGCGCGCCAAGACGGCGCCGCCCCCGCGTCCGGCGACCGCGCCTCCGCCGCGCGCGCCCACGGCGCCGCCGCCGCCCGCCCCGCCGCAGGAGGCCGCCGCGTTCCGCGTCTCGGACTCGCCGGCCCAGACGGGCCCCGACCAGAGCGCCGAGGTCGAGCGGCTCCGCACCGAGCTGGAGCGCTCCAAGGACGAGGTCGTGCGCCTCACCAAGGAGGTCGCCTCGGCGGCCGCGACGCAGGCGCGCCTCGAGGGAGAGGCCGCCGCGAACGCCGACGCGGCCGGCGACGTGGCGCGCCTGAAGCACGAGGTCGAGGAGCTGACCAAGCGCATCGCCTCGGGCGCCAAGGGCGTCTCGAGCAGGGAGTTCCTCGATCTCCGCGAGGCGCTCAACAAGAAGGACAAGGAGATCCTGTCGCTGCGCGATCAGATGTCGAAGCGCGACAAGGAGACGATCGACCTCCGCGATCAGTCGCTCTCGCTGGAGCGCGAGAAGGCGGATCAGGTCGACAAGATCCTCGAGCTCGAGCGCGCCAAGGCCGACCTCGAGACGCACGTCGAGTCGCTGCGCGCCGACAAGGAGCTCGTCACCAAGCGCGCCGACGACTTCAAGGCGCGCGCCGAGAAGACGCAGGCCTCGCTCACCGCCCGCGAGGGCGAGCTCGCCGCCGCGAAGCAGGCGGCGGTCGAGGCCGACGCGGCCCACAAGGAGGCGCTCGCCGCCGCCGCGGCCGAGGGGAGGCGCGCCGCCGCGGCCGAGCGCGACAAGGGCGAGGCCGCCGTGCGCGAGCTCGAGGCGTCGAAGCGCGCGGCGCTCGAGGCCGCCGAGGAGGCGAAGATCGCCGCGCTCAAGGCCGCCGAGGACGCGAAGGTCGCGGCGCTCGAGGCGGCGGAGGAGTCGCGCCAGGCCGCTCTCGCGGCCCTCCGCTCGGAGCACGCGGGCAAGACCGAGGAGCTCGTCACCTCGCACGACGCCAAGGTGGCGGCGCTCCAGCAGGCGCAGCGCCGCGAGCTCGAGGAGCGCGACGAGGCCCACGCCCAGGCGCGCCAGGACGACGCGCGCGCGGCCGCCGAGCGCCTCGCCCAGCGCGAGCGCGAGCTCGTCGGCGAGCGCGAGGTGGCGGTCCACAAGCTCGAGACGCAGCACGCCGAGGCGACGAGCGCCCTCGAAGCGCAGCACGAGAAGGCCTTCGCGGCCGAGAGGTCGGCCCACGCCGACGCGCTCGCCGCCGCCAACGCCGCCCACGCCAAGGAGGTCTTGGAGAAGGAGGCGGCGTGGGCCGCGCAGAAGCGCGAGCTCGACGGCGAGATCCGCACCCTCTCGATGGACCTCGAGACGACGCGCGAGAAGCTCGAGACGAGCGAGGAGCGCGGCGTCGAGCTCGACAGCACGCTCGCGCGCACCAAGACGGAGCTCGAGCAGACGCGCGAGAAGCTCGAGTCGTCGGAGGAGCAGCGGCGCGGCCTCGAGGCGACGCTCGCCACGCGCACCGGCGAGCGCGACGCGCTCGACGCGGACCTCAAGAAGCGCACCCAGGAGCTCGAGCAGACGCGCGAGAAGCTCGAGGACGCCGAAGAGCAGGGCCGCGATCTCCGCGCCGCGCTCGGCAAGGCCGCCGGCGAGCGCGACAAGGCCAACGCCGAGGTCGAGCGCCTCTCCGGCGAGCTCGCCCGCGAGCAGGCCCGCCTCGAGAAGGCCCGCCTCAAGTGGGGCGAGGACCGCGCCTCGCTCGACCGCGCCAAGCAGGCGCTCGCCTCCGCGCTCGGCCAGATCGAAGAGGCCGAGGGGCGCCCGCTCGATTGATAGCGCTCGGCGGAGCGTAGCGGTCGGATTTCACAGGGAGACGGGGAGACGGGGAGGATTCCCTTCCGTCGATCCGCGCCCACGATGCCTCGTGCGTGAACGTGGATCGACGGAATTGAATTCCGTTCTCCCCGACTCCCCGACTCCCTGTGACTGAAATTCCGGTCTAACCTCCCAGGCGATCGGCGCGGAAGGCGTCGGGCAGGAGCGCGGCGAGGGTCGTGTCGCGCGTCGCCGAGGGATCGCCGGCGACGACGAGGCGGACGGGGAGATCGAGGGCGAACTCGGCGAGCGTCTGGCGGCACATCCCGCACGGCGAGCCGGCGATCGGGCCACGGGTCACGATCAGGATCGCGACCGGATCGCGCTCGCCGGCGGCCACCATCTGGGCGATGGCGGACCGCTCGGCGCAGAGCGATAGGCCGTAGGACGCGTTCTCGACGTTGCAGCCGGCGAAGATGCGCCCGCTCGCCACCTCGAGCGCCGCGCCCACGGTGTACCCCGAGTAGGGCGCGTGGGCGCGGGAACGGACGGCGGACGCGGCCGCCTCGAGCTCGTCCCAGCGTGTCGTCAACGGGGGGCCCCGGTCCCCGGGGAGCTCGGCGGGCCCGCGAGGAGGGCGGCGCCGACGCGGCGAACCCAGGACGAGAGCAGCTTCACGAACAGGTCGCGCGTCCGCCGCGCCGTGGCCTCGACCTCGGAGTGGTCGAGCTCCTGGGGGGAGAGGCCGGCGGCGAGGTTGGTGATGCAGCTCATCGCCGCGGTGCGGACCCTCATGTGGCGCAGCGCGATGACCTCGGGGACGGTGCTCATCCCGACGGCGTCGGCCCCGAGGGTGCGCAGCATCGCGATCTCGGCGGGCGTCTCGTACGAGGGCCCGAGCAGCGCGGCGTACACGCCCTCGTGCAGCTTGGTGCCCACGTCGGCGGCGGCCTCGCGCCCGAGTGCCCGGAGGCGCGGATCGTAGGCGTGGCTCATGTCGGGGAACCGAAGCCCCAGCCCGTCGTGGTTCGGCCCGACGAGCGGGCTCGTGCCCTGGAGGTTCAAGTGGTCCTTGATGAGCATGAGGTCGCCGGGCGCGAAGCCCGGGTGCATGCCGCCGGCCGCGTTGGTGAGGATCACGGCGCGGCAGCCCAGGCGGGCGAGCAGGCGCACGCCGAAGACGACGCGGTCGGGCGTGTGGCCCTCGTAGAGGTGGACCCGGCCCTGGAGGCACGCGACCGGGACGTCGCCCGCCCGGCCGAGACAGAGGTTGCCGGCGTGCCCCACGATCGACGACGTCGGCATGTTCGGGATGTCGGCGTAGCCGACCTTCGTCAGGCCCTCGAGCGCGTCCCCCCACGCCCCGAGCCCCGAGCCAAGCACGACCCCCACCAGCGGCTCCGCCGTCGCCCTTCCCCGGACCGCGCGGACCGCGTCCTCGAGCTGTTGGATGACCGTCATGGTCCAAGGGTACACCCTCGCGAGCGCCCGCGGCTTGATGGAACCCAGCTCGGGGCTTCGCTTTCGGGGAGGGTTTGGGGGAGTGCCCAAGTTGAAGACAATTGACCCGACCGGAGCGAAGCGGAGGGCGGGTGTCCGGGCGGCGAAGCCGACCGGCAATTGTCGCGGGGGTTTGGGGGCGGAGCCCCATGTTGAAGACCATGGTGCGCGCCCGGCGGGCCGTGATAGGGTCCGCGCCCCGCTCCGGAGCACCCATGGCCACGAAGATCGAAGCTTTCCTCAAGGACAAGAAGATTGACCCGCGCCGCGTCCTCGCCGCCTCGGCGGAGCTCGAGCGCCTGCGGCCCGAGGACCGCGCCCTCCGGCTCGCCCGCCGGCTCGCGAGGAAGAGCGAGGACGGCGGCAAGAAGAAGGAAGGCGAGGCGCCGAAGAAGCCGCGGAGCGGCAGGCCGGTGACGCCCCGCGCCCTCACGGCCGCGCTCACGGGCAAGGAAGTCGCTGGCCCCGCCAAGACGCGCATCCTCCGCGCCGTCAACCACGTCCTCGCTGCGAAGAAGCAGGAGCCCGTCGACCTTCGCGCCCTCTTCGAGCTGCCCAAGAAGGGCGCGTGACATCGGGGGCGAAGCCCCGATGTTGGGCGGGCAATTGACCCGACCGAAGCGAAGCGCAGGGCGGGTGTCCGGGCGGCGAAGCCGACCGGCAATGGCCCGGGGGGTTTGGGGGCGAAGCCCCCAAGGTGTGCGAGGTCAGCTTCGGCTGTCGCGCTTGACGGAGCGGACCTCGAGCAGGTCGGCGGCGATCAGAGCGACGGCGACTCCGACGGCGATGAAGAGCATGGTCGTGGTCTCGCTCCAAACGCGCGAGACGTACAAATTCGTTGCGCCGCGCCGCGTCAGCGCTCGCTGACGACTCGCCGGCAGCGCCCCACGCCCGATGCCCTTCCGTCCCCGGGCGCCGGCTCCCGGGGGAGGGGCCGTCCTGGCCGCGACCGCAGCCGGCGCGCGGCGTTTTCGGTGCCACCGGATGAATCGGCCCGGGCCGGGGTGCACCTCAAGGGTCTGTGGCGGCCAGCCTCCTTGCCCTGCCGAGCCTCGGCGAACCGACGTCGCTCGGGATGGTGTCCGTCGCCGGCGATCCCACGCCCCCTGCGCGCCGGCTCCACGCGCTGCCGACGCCGGCCCGGCGCTCGCCCGGCGCGCCCGACGCCGCTAGGCTGGGGGCCGTGACCGCCGAGCTCGAGGCGTTGGTCAAGCGCGCGCAGACGGGAGACCGGGCCGCGTTCGGCGAGCTCTTCCGGCGCCATCGGGGCGACGTCTCGCGCCTGGTCTTCCGGATGCTCGGCCCCACCCCCGACGTCGAGGACGTGGTCCAGGAGGTCTTCCTCCAGGTCCACAAGAGCCTGGGCGAGTTCCGGGGCCAGGCCAAGTTCACGACCTGGCTCCACCGGGTCACGGTCAACGTGGTGCTGATGGTGCGGCGGGCGGCGCGGAGCCGCCCCGTGTTCGCGGGTGAGCCGGTGTCGGACCTCGAGCCCGACCGCAGGCTGCTCCCCGACGAGGACGCGGCGCGCCACCACCGCATCGCGGCGTTCCGGCGATTGCTCGACCGGCTCGCCGAGAAGAAGCGAACGGTCTTCGTGCTCCACGAGCTCGAAGGCATGTCCCCCGCCGAGATCGGCGAGATCGTCGACGCGCCGGTGCTGACCGTCCGCACCCGGCTCTTCTACGCTCGCAAGGAGCTCGCCGAGATGATGCGGGAGGAGCCCACCCTGGCCCAGCTGGCGGACGAGATCGCCGCCAACGAACGAGCGGGCGCGAAGCAGACCGAGACGGAGGCGACGTGACCGAGCACCAGGATCCCGGACTTTCGAGGACCGAGGCGCGCGCGCTCCGCCGGATGGTGGACGAGCTCCGGGCCGAGCCGGTGCCGGAGCTCGACTGGAGCGCGGTGGAGCGCGGGCTCGACGCGGCGCTCTCGGCGCGCGCGGCCGTCTACCAGCCGGCGCCGCCTCCGAGCGGGCTCGCGCGGGCGTTCACCTTCGCCGCCGCGGCGGGCTTCATCGCGATCGGCCTCGGGCTCGCCGCGCACTCGCCCGCCGGCGCCCGCGCCACCGCGCCGGCCGCACCCCGCGTCGTCGCCGCCGCCGACGTCGCCGCCGCGCCGGGCGAGGCCGGTGCCCGCGGCGATCACGATCTCGCCGCCCTCCGCGCGGGCGATGCCGTCGAGGCGGGCGATTCCACGGTTACGTTCGCTCGCGCGGGGCTCGTGCGCTGGACGCTGGCGCCGCAGGGCCGCGTCGTCGTGCGCGCCGGCGGCGCCGGCGCGCCCGCCCAATCGCACCTGGTGGCGCTCGAGCGCGGCTCGATCCGCGCCGAGGTGACGCCGCGCGATCCGGCCGAGGGGCTGGTCGAGTCTTTCGCCGTCGAGGTGGGCGGCACGCGCGTCGCCGTCCACGGCACCGCCTTCACGGTCACGCGCAGCGAGGCCGGCCTCGTCGTCGACGTCGAGCACGGGACAGTCGCGGTCGGCCCGATCGGGCACGTGGGCGTGACCACCGGCCGCATCCTGGTCGGGCCGGCGCGGGCGTCGTTCTCGCTCGACGGCGGCCGCACGGCGCGGCTGCTCCCGCGCGACGAGCCGGTCGCCGCCGTCGCTCCCGAGCTCGCGGCAGGTGGCGCCGTGGTCGCGGCCGCGCCCGCGTTGCACGAGGCGCCCAGCGCCGCCGCCCCGAGCCCGCATCGCGCGCCCGCCGCGGCGCACGATGCGCCGCCCGCTGCCGATCACGCCGAGCCCGCCGCCGAGCCTGCGGTCGCTGCTCCGCCCGCGGCCGAGCCCGCGCCCGCCGCGCCTACCGCTGCGTTCCTCACGACGGCAGGTATCCGCGCCGGCCTCGCGCGCTGTTTCGCCCAGACCTACGCCGCGAGCTCCTCGTCGGTCGAGGTGCGCGTCAGCTCGACCTTCACCATCAAGGTCAACGAGGACGGCACCATCCAGTCGGCGCGCCTCGATCCGCCGCTCAAGCCCGAGTTCGGCGCGTGCGCCGGCGGCCTCATCGCCGGTCGCTTCGAGAGCGGCCCCGACGTCATCACGCTGCCGCTCTCGTTCCAGCCCTGAGGGGTCGATTCACGATGGGGGCTCTGCCCCCAACCCCCTGGAGAGATCGACGCTAAGAGGGTCGATCCGAGAGCAGCTCGGTCAGCGCGTGCGTGTCGCGCGCGCCCATGACGCCGAACTGCACGCCCATCCCGCCCGGCTTGGTCCAGCGCACCGTCGCCGCGATGCGGGCCTCCTGCTTGAGGCCGGGCAGCTTCATGAACACCGTGATCGCCGCGCTGAACGGGGCCAGGGTCGACGTCTCGATGAACATGCCGCCGAGGCTCACGTCGAGGCAGCTGGCCTCGACGCGTGGGCCGTCCCCCACCTGAAACGCGACGTCGGGGTGAAGCGGTTTCCTCGGGTGCCTCCGGTGCTCGTCCACGCGATCTCCTTCCGGCAATGCTCTAGGATGGCTCCCACCCGGTGTCACGGCCATCGTCGCGACCGCATCGCTCCTCTGTCAAGGCGGGCGACCTCTCGCGCCACCTCGAGGGTTGGCAGCTCGTCTTCGTGGCGGCTTTCTTCGCGCTCGTGCCGACGCTCATCGTGGTCCAGCGCTCCGTCCCGCCCGCCGATGTTCCGGTGCCGCTCCTCGACGGCCGCGAGCTCGCGCGCGCCGAGCGGCAGGACGAGGAGGACGCCGCCGCCGCGAGGCGGGAGGGCCTCGATCTCGACGTGCGCGAGCTCGGCTCGGCGATCCGCACCTTCGGCACGGCCGACGCCGCGGGCGACGAGATCAAGGCCGCCGCGGCGCGGCAGCGGCTCGCGGTCACCGCGGGGCCGGCGCTCCGGATCGGCGGCGAAGCGGTCCGAAGGCTGCGGGCGTTCCAGCTGCGATCGTTCCTCGACGAGGTGCGGCGCTGGGAGAACGGCGGCGAGCCGTCGGCGGATCTGCTCGAGCTCGGCGGCGGCTTCGTGCGGATGCTCCAGCGCAACGGCTGGGTGGAGCAGCGCGGCTCGCGACGCGAGGTGCTCCTCGGCACGGCGGCGCTCCGCGCGAGCTTCAAGCTCCGCTGGAACGAGGTCGCCGACCTGCGCGCGCCCGAGCTCGACGTGCCGCTCGAGCAGCGGCGCGCGCTCTTGGCGTTCATGATCGAGCACCCGCTCGCGCCCCCCGGCGGCGCCGGCGGGCGCCCGGCGCGGCCGGACTTCCGCGCGGCCTACGAGGGGCAGTACACGCTGCGCAAGATCGACGAGCTCGCGGCGATCGATCCCGACTACCCGGCGAGCCTGGCGCGCGGCGTGGTGCTCTACCGGCTCGGGCGCTTCGGCTCGGCGACGAAGGCCTTCCAGGAGCACCTCGAGGCGCGGCCCGACGGGCCGTACACGCTGCGGGCCCGCAACTACCTCAAGGAGGCGATCGAGCGGTCCGGCGAGTGATGGCTCGCGAGGCCCACCGCCTCGAGGCGGTGGCTTCGGTTTACGACTGGAGGTCGCGATTCCGGCTGAAGCCGGCCTGGGTTCCCGGCTGAAGCCGGCCTAGGCTCCCGCCTGAAGCCGGCTGAAGTCGAGGGCGTCGCCCCCCCTTCCGCCGCGGGCTCGCCCTCCACCCGAAGTCGCCGTCCTGCTGCTCATGCTCCTGGTGCTCGATGTTAGCCTTGATAACTTCGTCGATCACGTTGCCGCTGCTACAGCAGAAGTCCCCGCGCCCCCAGATGTGGCGCCCCCCAGAACGGCTTTCGCAGGTGCGCGAGCTCCATCGTCAGCTCGTGCGATGACCTTCCCTTCAGACGCTGCACAAGCCGCCTGATCGTCACCTGCGGCGGGATCGACACGAACAGGTGCATGTGGTCTCGCGACACGTGCCCCTTCGAGATCCTCACCTCCTCGGCCTCGCGGACCTGCCGGATCCGCTCGCGCACCCGCAGGCCCACCTCCCGGCCGTCACCTGCTTGCGGTGGACGCTTCTTCAATCCGGTTGCGGGGGCAGAGCCCCCGCTCGCGACCGAGACTGGTCTCAGGGGACGGCGGCGTTGCGGGGGAGCTCGGTGGCGACGCGGGGCGCGACGATCTCGCGCGCGAGGCGCACCTCGAGCAGATCGATGACCGGGCTCTTGGCGACGTCGCGCAGGCGCGCCTCGGCGCCGGGATCGCCGGCGACCTTCCGCGCCAGCGCGGTGTAGAAGTCGGCCTCGACGCGCTGGGCGGTGCTCTGCGCCATGGTCACGAGCTCGGCGTCGCTGAGCTTTCCGCTGCCCCAGGCGGCGAGCTTGCCCGTCCACGAGGCGCGCCCCGCCCCGGCGCGGAGCGCGCGCTCGGCGGTCCCGTCGGTCGGCACCTTGAGATCGCGCTCCAGGAGCAACAGCCAGAGGCCGGCGTAGACGAGGTCCTCCTCGTCGACCTCGCCGTCGAGGCCGCGCTTGAGCGCGGCGCGCGCGGAGCCGACGTCGCGCCGCACCAGCGCGCGGCCCACGGCGTCGAGGACCGTCGCCCCGAGGACGGGGCGGTCGTCGGCGGCGAGCTGCATGGCGCGCTCGAGCGCCCGCACCGCGCCCTTGGCGTCGCCGTAGCCGTCGAGCACGCGCCCGAGCAGCCGCTCGGCGCGCGCCTTCTGGGCGGCGTTGCCGCGGAGCTGGCGCGCCGAGAGCACCGACTGGAGCGCGAGATCGAGGGCAGCCTGCGCCTCGGCGGCCCGGCTCGCCTCGCGGTGGATCTCGTACGAGACGATGGCCGCCTCGGCGACCTCGAGCGGCTCGAGGCGGGCGTCGGGCGCGGCGAGCGCGCGCTCGATCTGGGCGAGCGCGGCGTTCGCGTCGCCCGCCTGGCGCTCGAGCAGCGCCAGCGAGGTGTACCCGGAGACGCGCGGCTCGGCGGCGACCGCGGCCTGGAGCAGCGGCCGCGCCGCGGCGAGATCGCCGGCGCGGACCTCGAGCGAGGCCATCACGAAGCGCGCCCGCGCCGCGCTGGGCTCGACCTTGCCCTTCAGGTCGGGCCGCTCGACGGCCGCGAGGAGCGCCGCGCCCGAGGCGTAGGTGCGCCGCGCCGAGGCGAGATCGTCGGCCCGGTCGTCCTCGGCGAGCGCGCCCATGAAGAGGCTCATCGCCGTGGTCACCGCCTCGACGTTGGGCTTCGGGCCCACGGCGTCGGCGAGCACGAGCGGCGCCGCCTCCGACATCCCGAACGAGGTGAGCATCCGCGCCACGACCACGGCGCTGCCCAGGTGGGTCGCGTCGCGGCGGTAGGACTCGAGCGCCGCGCCCCAGAGCGCCGCCTCGAAGAGCTCGGGATCGAGGTCGAAGTTGTCGTCGGCCTCGCGGTAGTCGCGGTGCACCAGCGTGGCGGTGAGCGCCTGCCACTCGCGCGGCCCGTCCTCGGCCGCCGCGGCGCGCAGCCGCTCGAAGAAGGAGGGCTTGATGATGCGGCGCGCGCCCGAGCGCTCGATCTCGTCGAGCGCGCCCTTGGCGTCGCCGTGGCGGAGGTAGAGGGCCGCCATCGTCGCCCCGCCCGTCTCGAGGGCGCGCGAGGCCTCGACCGCCTCCTCGCGCTCGGGCCGCTCGCCCGTCTGCCGGAACTGGATGTTGTACTCGATGGCCCGGTCGATCCAGCCCGCCACCGCGTTGACGGCGGCGGCGTGCGAGGGCTCGGTGGCGTCGACGATGGCGCGCGCGATGGTGGCGCGCTGCTCGGCGTAGAGGCGCTGCATCGGGCCCCCGGTGCGCGTCTCCTTCATCCAGCGGTCGAGGACCGCGATGTGCTCGTCGACGTCGGCGCGCTCGCGCGTGCCGGCCGCCAGGGCGGCGGCGCGCATCCGCATCAGCGCCTGCGCCCGGCCCTCGTCGCCGCGCTGCGAGACGCGGGCCACCGCGCCCGCGAGGGCGCGCTCGCCGGCGGGGTCGATCATCTCGGCCCGGCCCTCGCCGCGCCGGACGAGGGTGAGGGCGCCGAGGACGCTGTCGGTGCCGTGCTCCTCGTTGCCGCGGGCGAAGCGCTCGCCGGCGTGCGCCATCTGGCGGCGCACCACGCCGACCAGGAGCCCGAGGCGCGCCGGCGTGAACGAGCCGTCGCGGAGGAGCTGGTGGACGCTCTGCCCGAAGCTCGCGTCCGGGACGGCGACCGGCGTCACCGTGCCCTCGATGTGCGGGGCGGCGGGGCGGCCGCCCGGCGAGCTCGCGCACCCGAGCGTCGCGGGTGCGAGCCCGAGGGCCAAGGCCAAGAGGCCGATCCGACCGAGGGCGAAGGCGCGGTGCGGCTGCGGAATTCGCAGCGCATCCGGCGAAGCCGGACCGCGAGTCAGAGGGAACGACGAAGGCGGCCTGGTCATCCTGGAGCGATCATCCATGCCACGTCGGCACCCGCACCGCCAGCCGACCTAGCTCTCGTCGGCGGGCTTTTTGCCGAGGAGCTTCGCCGAGAGGCCCTCTCCCAGCTCGCTGGCCATGAGCTTCTCGACGATCGCCTCGGTCGCCTCGCGCTCGGCGTCGTCGGCGTACTGGAACTCGATGCCCATGCCCGCGGGCGAGTCGGGCGTGGCGTCGGTGGTCTTCACGATCCACTTCACCCGCCCGCGCAGGCGCAGAGGCTCGGCGAGGCCGCGGATCGACAGCGCGAACACGAACTCGGTCTCCTTGTCGAGCGGGCGGTCGGTGCGGATGAAGGTGCCGCCCTTGGAGATGTTGCGGGTGTAGTCGGCGAAGAAGGTGTTGAGCCGCTTGTACTCGACGTTCAGCTCGATCGCCGCCCGCAGGCTCGATCGTCGGTCGCGTTCGGTCACGAGAGCTACGGTAGCACGGGCGCGCCCGAGGCCCCTATTTCGGCTAGGCTCGTGCGCCATGCGCGTGGACGACAGGATCTCCGCCCTCCGCCAGGGCGCCCGCGGGGCGCTCTTCCGCGTCCGAACCGTGGCCCGCGTCGCGGTCCAGACGGGGCTTCACCGCGCCATGCGGCTGCCCGGCGCCGTGCTCCTCGCGCGCGAGCTGCCCAAGGGCACCAACGCCTCCCTCATCTTCAAGTTCCACGCGAAGAACGATCCCCACCGGATCGGCCTCGTCTACCGTGACCGGGCCTACTCGTTCCACGAGATGAACGCGATCATGGACCGCATCGGCGTGGCCATGACCCGCCGCGGCCTCGGCAAGGGATCGGGCGCGCTGCTCGTCCTCAAGAACCGGCCCGAGCTCATCCTCTTGCAGGCGGGATTGGGGCGCATCGGCTGCGCCGCGGTCACCGTCTCCTGGCGGTCGACCCCGGCGGAGCTCGAGTACCTCGGCAACCACTCGGGCTCGAAGGCGGTCTTCTTCGACGCCGACGTCGCCGACGTGGTGCGCGAGGCGATCCCGAAGCTCGGCGGCATCCCGCGCGAGAACTACTTCGTCGTCGGCCCCGGCGCGGACAAGATCGAGGGCTTCACCACGTTCGCAGAGCTCCTCGCCGACGCCAAGGGCGCGCCGCCCGCCGAGGCCGGCGACGACGCCGCCGTCGTCACCTACACCTCGGGCACGACGGGCAAGCCCAAGGGCGCCGTGCGCAAGGTGACGCGCGACGCGCTCGCCGCGGTGATGGCGTTCGTGGGCGAGACGCCGATGCGCAGCGGCGACGTCCACCTCGCCGTGTGCCCGCTCTACCACGCGACCGCGTTCGGCTTCGTGGGCATGTCGTACCTGCTCGGCGCGACCGTCGTCCTGCTCGACGAGTTCAAGCCCGAGGCCTTCCTCGACGCCGTCGAGCGCTACCGCGTCACCACGACGGCGATGGTCCCGACGATGCTCCACCGCTTGCTCGAGCACGGCGTCGATCGCATCCGCGCCCGGGACACGTCGTCGCTGCGCGCCATCTTCTCGGGCGGGGCGCCGCTGCCGGGCCCGCTCGCGCTCGACGTGATGAGCGTCCTCGGCGACGTCCTCTACAACTTCTACGGCGCCACCGAGACCGGCATCGTCACCGTGGCCAAGCCCGACGATCTGCGCCGCTCGCCCGGCACCATCGGGCGCGCCATCCCCGGCAACGAGATCCTCCTCCGCGACGACCACGGTAAGGTCTGCGGCACCGACGAGGTGGGCGAGCTCTGGGTCCGGAGCGCGATGCTCGTCGCCGGCTACCACGCCGATCCCGAGGCGACGGCCCAATCGATGTGGGACGGCTACTTCTCGGTCGGCGATCTCTGCCGCCAGGACGCGAGCGGGTGCTTCCACATCGAGGGCCGCAAGCGCGACATGATCATCTCGGGCGGCGTCAACGTGTACCCGGCCGAGGTCGAGGCGGCGATCGAGGCGCACCCCGCGATCGCCGAGGTCGCGGTCGTGGGCGTGCCCGACCGCGAGTGGGGCGAGCGCGTGCGCGCCTTCGTGGCGCTCAAGCCCGGCGCCGAGCTCGACGAGAGCACGCTCAAGGCGCACTGCCGCTCGCGCCTCTCGGGGGCGAAGGTTCCGCGCGATTTCGTGTTCCTCGACGCGCTGCCGCGCAACCCCACCGGCAAGGTGCTCAAGCGCGATCTGCGCAACCACGACGTGGTGAAGGAGGCGACGTGACGCTCAAGGTCGGGCTCTTGGTCGGGCGGGAGCGATCGTTCCCCGACGCGCTCATCGCCGAGGTCGCGCGGCGCGACGGCGGCGTCGTGGCCTCGTACGCCGAGATCGAGGCGACGCGCATCGACCGGCCGCCGCCGTACGACGTCCTCGTCGACCGCATCTCGCACGAGGTCACCTGCTACCAGCCCGTCCTCAAGCTCGCGGCGCTGGCCGGCACCCGCGTCGTCAACAACCCGTTCTGGCGCATCGCCGACGACAAGCTCTTCAACACGGCATTGGCGCAGCGCCTCGGCGTCGCCGTCCCGCGCACCGTGGTGCTGCCGTCGAAGGCCTACGGCGAGGACACCTCGAGCGAGACGCTCCGCAACCTGCGCTGGGTCGACTGGGACGCCATCGCCAAGGAGCTCGGCTTCCCGATGTTCATGAAGCCGCACTGGGGCGGCGGGTGGCGCGACGTGCACCGCATCGGATCGATGGCCGATCTGCACGCGGCCTACGATCGCTCGGGCCGGCTCACCATGATCCTCCAGCAGGGGATCGAGTGGAGCCAGTACGTGCGCTGCATCGTCATCGGCAAGGAGAACGTCTTGCCGGCGCTCTGGGACCCGCGCCAGCAGCACTTCGATCGCTACGTGAAGGCCGCCGAGTCGATGGCCCCGCTCTCGCCCGCCCTCGAGGCCCGCGTCGTCGCCGACGCGCGCACGCTCTGCCGCGCGCTCGGCTACGACATGAACACCGTCGAGTTCGGCATCGCCGACGGCGTCCCCTACGCGATCGACTTCATGAACTCGGCGCCCGACTTCGACATCTCGTCGCTGGGCGAGCGCTACTTCGCCTGGGTCGTGGAGGCGATGGCCGACCTGGTCATCGATCTCGCCCGCGCGCCGGCGCCCTCGGGGGCGCGCTGGGATGGGCTGCTCCATCGCTGAGTGGGGGGCGGTATTTTTTTACAGGGAGACGGGGAGACGGGGAGTCTTTCATTCGGTCGATCCCCGCTCACGCCGTGCGGCGTGCCGGCGCTGATCGACGGAGTGAAGGCTCCTGCTCCCGTCTCTGCGTCATCCGCGCCGGTAGCTCGAGCGCGGCTACAACGTGCTGGATCGATCAAGGGCCCGTTGGATCGGCGGCGGAGGCGTAGACCTCGTCGACGTCGAGCGAGCACCCGAGCGACGCGAGCGCGACGTGTCCGCCTGCGCTCGCCGCCAGCGGGGCGGCCCAGGTGCCGTCCGCCAGGTGCCGGACCACCTCGATGCGGCGAGCGTCCCAGGCCACGAAGACGATCTCGCGCAGCGACGCGAGCTTCTTGTAGTGCTCGAGCTTCTCGCCTCGGTCGTACGTCTCGGTGCCGCGGCTCAGCACCTCGACTACCACCGTCGGGTTGACCACCGTGTTGGCGTCCGCCGGATCGTGCTCCCGCGGTCCGCACACGACGGTGACGTCGGGGTAGGTCGCGAGGCCGGTCGCCGGGATGCGGACGCGCAGGTCCGAATCGTAGACGCGGCACCGGCCGCCTCGCAGCGCCGAGAAGAGGATGCCAATCACGCTCGCCGCGAGCGCCGCGTGCTCCGGCGTGCCCCCGGCCATCGCGAGGATGAGGCCGTCGACGTACTCGTGCTTGACGTTGCTGATCTCTTCGAGCGCGAGGTACTCCTCGAAGGAGCTGAGTCGGTGGACCGGCGACGTCATCGAGCGCGAGTCTGCCACCCGGCCGGTCGCCGCACCAGGGCCCGAACGCGGAGCCCGCGGGGGACCCGGATCAGAGCGCTGCCGCCGAGCGGCGCCGGATCTGCACGATGCCTTCGCGGACGAGCCTCGACAGGGCGCGGCGCGTCTGGTCGGCGGGGAGGCCGGCGATGTCGATGATCTCCTCGATGGAACTCGAGCCGTCGATGCAGGCGAGCACGAAGGCCGCGTTCCGCTCGAGCGAGCGAGCGCGGAGCTCGTGGTGGGCCATCACCACGACGGGGACGTCGCCCGGATCGCCGAAGGTGACGAAGCCGGAGATGACCGGCGGCGGATGGCTCGCGGCGGGAGGCTCCGGCGGCGCGCTCGGCGCCGGCGGCTCCCAGGCTTGCTCGATCGGCTCCTCGGGCTCGCCCAGGATCTCGGCGCGCACCTTGGCGAGCTCGGCCGGGGTCATTCGTCCGGTGAGCAGCGCGTCGGTGTACGAGAACGTCGACGGCTCGATGGGCGGCGGCGTCGACGAGTGGCGCGGGGCCTCGGAGCGCATCAGCGCACAAGAGACCAGAGCCCGCGGGCGGGCGCAACGGGCAGCCCCCGCGGACCGCCGGGCCGGGCGGCAGCCACCCTAGGCCCCTCAGGCGATCGATGCTATCTCGCTCTCGTGCGGGATCCGTATGACGTCCTCGGCGTGGACCGGTCCGCGACCCAGGAGGAGATCAAGAGCGCCTTCCGCAAGCTCGCCTCGCAGCACCACCCGGACAAGAACCCGGGCGACGACGGCGCGCAGCAGCGGTTCAAGGAGCTCAACGCCGCCTACCAGATCCTGAGCGATCCCCAGAAGCGCGCCGCGTTCGATCGCTTCGGCGCGGCAGGGATGGGCGCGCCCGGCGGCGGCGGGGTCGGCTTCGGCGGCGTCCCGTTCGACATGAGCGACCTGAACATCGACGGGATCTTCGGCGACCTGCTCGGCGCCCTGGGGATCAAGGTCGGCGATCGGGGCACGCTCCAGAAGGAGCTCAAGATCACCTTCGAGGAGGCCGCCTTCGGCTGCGAGAAGGAGGTCACCTACGAGCGGGTCGAGGTCTGCGGCGACTGCTCGGGCTCGGGCTCGGCCCCCGGCTCCACCTCCGAGCGCTGCGGCGTCTGCAACGGACGCGGCCGCGTCCGCTACCAGCAGGGCGTCTTGCCCATCGCGATCGAGCGGCCGTGCTCGCGCTGCCACGGCTCGGGCAAGATCGTGTTGAACCCGTGCAAGGGCTGCCGCGGCGCCGGCCTCGTCGCCAAGCCGCGCACGATCGAGGTCACCGTCCCCGCCGGCGTGGAGAACGGGGCGACGCGTCTCGTCGAGCGCGGCGGCAACATGACCCGCCCCGATCGGGCGCCCGGCGATCTCGAGCTCGTCATCCGCGTGACGCCGCACGCCTTCTTCAAGCGCGCCGGCGACGACATCGTCTGCCATCTGCCCATCTCGTTCGCCCAGGCCGCGCTCGGCGGGGAGCTCGAGATCCCGACGCTCGAGGGCAAGGGCCGGATGCGCATCCCGCCCGGCACGCAGCCGGGGACCATCCTGCGCGTCAAGGGCAAGGGCATCCCGCGGCGGGTGATGGGCGGGCGCGGGGATCAGCTCGTCGAGGTGACCATCGAGGTGCCGACGCAGCTCACCTCGTCGCAGAAGGAGCTCATCGCGCAGCTCGCGCAGGAGCTCGGCGAGAACGTGCAGCCGCAGCAGGCCACGTTCATGGAGAAGCTCAAGAGCCTGTTCGGATGACGATGGCCAACCCCCGCTACATCGACGTGCTCAGCGACTCCACCGGCGAGACGGCCGAGAAGGTGGTGCGCGCGGCGCTGTTGCAGTTCCCCCAGGCCGGCGCGCAGATCCGCCTCCACACGCGGGTGCGGACCAAGGACGTCGCCCGCCCGGTCCTCGAGCGCGCCGCGCGCGAGGGCGCGCTGGTGGTCTTCACCGTGGTGAGCCCCGAGCTCCGCGAGTTCGTCCACGCGATGACCGCCGAGATGAAGATCGAGGCCCTCGACGTCATCGGCTCGCTGATCGGCAAGCTCGGGACCTTCCTCGATCGCGAGCCGATCAACCTGCCGAGCGCGATGCTCCCGCTCTCGGAGGAGTACTTCCGCCGGATCGAGGCCGTCGAGTTCGCCGTGAAGAGCGACGACGGCAAGGAGCCGCGCAACTTCAAGAAGGCCGATCTCATCCTCGTCGGCGTCTCGCGCACGTCGAAGACGCCGCTCTCGACGATCCTCGCCCAGCGCGGCCTCAAGGTCGCGAACCTCCCGCTCGTGCTCGGCGTCCAGCCGCCCTTCGAGCTCGAGGAGGCGCCGCAGGACCGCGTCGTCGGCCTCACCATCGGGATCGAGCAGCTCTGCGCCATCCGCCAGGCCCGCCTCCGCCAGCTCGGGATGCCGCAGGAGACGAACTACGCGATGCGCGAGCACGTGCGGCAGGAGCTCGAGTTCGCCAACCAGCTCTTCCGGGCGCACCCGGAGTGGCCGGTGGTCGACGTGACGGGGCGCGCCATCGAGGAGACGGCGGTGATCATCCTCGAGACGATCAAGGAGCGCGACGAGCGCGCGCGGGCCGTGCAGTCGTCGCTCATCTGACGCTGCCCTCCGCCGAGAGGGTCCGCTGCCCGGCTCACGGGGGCGCGGGCAGATCGGCGAACGCGCACTCGAGGCATGCGCCGCCGGCGACGGGGCTCCAGGTGTAGTCCGGGTTGATCGTCACCTCGACGAGCTGGATGTTCGTGGCCGTGCCGATCGGCGGCGCGTCGCTCGTCAGCTCGATCGTGCACGACGTTGCGAGGTAGTACTGCTCGTTCGGGGTCGACGAGTCGACCACGTAGAGGATGCAGTTGCTCGGTCCCCCGCAGTCGGCGAGGTTCGCGGGGGTGGAGCAGCTGTCGGTGCCCACGGTGAACGAGCCCGACAGAAAGACGCCGAGCGCGTCCGGCGCGGCGCCGCCGAGGTTCGGGTTGCCCGAGCATTGGTAGTAGCCGAGCGCGTTCGGATCCTGCGCGCACGCCGAGCTCGTGACGGCCTGGCAGAGCGGCGAGCCACCGCCCGAGCCGCCCGAGCCGCCGCTGCCGCTTCCTCCGGCGCCACCCGCTCCCCCGGCGGCGGCCGTGGAGCCGGCCCCGCCCTGGCCGCCGCCGGCCCCGCCCTGGCCGCCGCCGGCCCCGCCCTGCCCGCCGGATCCACCCTCGCCGCCGGAGCCCCCCTGGCCACCCATGCCGCCTCCGCCGCAGCCCTGAATGACGGTGTTGACGCAGTGGGAGCCGCCCGACACGAAGCCGCACTCGTCGGTGGTGCACGCGTCGCCGTCGTCGCAGTCGTATTCGTCGAAGCAGTCGCACTCCGGGTTCTCGTTGGAGCCGTGCACGCAGCTGCCGTCTTCGCCGCACACGTCGTTCGTGCAAGCGTTGCCGTCGTCGCAGTTGTCCGGACAGAACGGCGAGCCGTCGACGTCCGTCGGTGGGTTCTTGCAGTGGGCCGACCCGAGCACCGCCACGAGCAGACCCGACAAGCACAGCGCGCGCCTCTTCATCCGTGATCTCCTGTCCGCCGCCGACGACGAGGCGGCGTGCCGCACCGAGCGCGCACCCCGCAACCGAGTCTCCCGCCGACCGCGCCTGCATCGTCGGCAGTGCGAGGGTGGTGCGCCATCCCCCGAACATGGGAGGCGCGCGCCCGCGCGCGCGGCGCCTTCAGGCGAGCCCTGGTCGGCCGCGAGCGCGCGTGGAGGCTCTTCGAGGCGCACAGGGATGGTAGGCTGGCCGCTCGCGCTTCGCAGGCGAGACCGGAGCATCCCGTCTCGAGCCACGCGCATCGCGCGCTTCACTTGCCCAGGAGCCATCATGCGTGAGCTGCAGTCCAGGTCCGCCTTCGGTGCGCGAAGCGCCGCCGTCCTCTCGTGCTGCGCGGTGCTGGCGTGGGCCGGCTGCGGGTCCGATGCGCCGGCGACCACCGACACGACGACGGGCACGACCAGCGCAGCGACCACGGGCGCGGGCGGCTCGACGGGCTCGACGACGACCGGCGCCACGGGCGGCGGCGGCGGCAGCGCGCCGTGCGGGCCCGGCGTCACGCTCTGCGCGGGCGAGTGCGTGGTGGTGGACGTCGACCCGGCCCACTGCGGAGGCTGCGACGTCGCGTGCGCGCCCGGTGAGGTGTGCTCCGGCGGCCAGTGCGGCCTCTCCTGCGCCGGCGGCACCACCAAGTGCGGCGAAGCCTGCGTCGACACCGCGAGCGATCCCGGCCACTGCGGCGGCTGCGACACGGCGTGCGCGCCGGGCGAGGTCTGCTCGGCAGGGCAATGCGGCCTGAGCTGCGGGGGCGGGACGA
>CAYJPW010000065.1:0-21309 GCA_964372055.1 uncultured Polyangiaceae bacterium | reverse complement strand
CGAAATGCGGCGACGCCTGCGTCGACACCGATCTGGACCCGGCCCACTGCGGCGGCTGCGACACGGCCTGCGCCCCGGCCGAGGTCTGCTCGGCGGGGCAGTGCGGCCTCACCTGCGCGGGCGGGACGACGAAATGCGGCGACGCCTGCGTCGACACCGATCTGGACCCGGCCCACTGCGGCGGGTGCGATCAGCCGTGCGCCCAGGGCGAGGTCTGCTCCGCCGGCCAGTGCGGGGTGAGCTGCGCGGGCGGCACCACGCTGTGCGGCGCGGACTGCGTCGACACCGACGTCGATCCGGCGCACTGCGGGGGATGCGGGCAGGCCTGCGCCCCGGGGGAGGTGTGCAGCGGCGGCGCCTGCGCGCTGAGCTGCGCGGGCGGCACGACCGAATGCGGCGGCGCCTGCACCAACACCTCGTTCGATCCCCAGAACTGCGGCATGTGCGGCGCCGCCTGCGCGGGCGCGCCCAACGCCACGGCCACCTGCGCCGGCGGTGCCTGCGGCTACTTCTGCGCGGGCTCGTTCGACGACTGCAACGGCTCCGCCGCCGACGGCTGCGAGACCAACACCTCGAACGACCTCTCCGCGTGCGGCGGCTGCGGTGTCGCATGCGCGCCCGTCGCCAACGGGAGCGCGGCCTGCGCCGGCGGCGTGTGCGCCATCGGGTCCTGCAACGCACCGTACGCGAATTGCGACGGCTCCACCGCCAACGGCTGCGAGGCGAACGTCCTCACCAACCCGGCGCACTGCGGCCAGTGCGGCAACGCCTGCGCCCCCGGCGAGGCGTGCGTGAACGGCGCCTGCGGAGGCTTCCAGTTCCAGCTCACCCAGCAGATCGACGGGATGACCGTGACCTGCTCGAGCGTCGTCAACACCGGCACCTACACCCAGTGCAACGACCTCAAGGCCGGCGGTCTCTACATGCCGAACGGCATCACCTGCGGGCCGGCGTGGAGCACCGTCAACTCGCTCTATTCGAACACGCAGGGGTTCTGCCAGTCGCTCACCGGCTCGGCGAGCTTCGAGGTCTACTACGTGTGCAGCTCGACGACGGCGCGCGCGACCTGGTTCAACCACGTCTGGGGGACGTTCCAGGACAACGGCTACACGCAGCACGTGCGGTGCAACTACTGATTGCGCCCCCGCTACTGCGGCACGTCGGCGGTACAGACCCCGTTCTTGCAGCTGACGACGTTGCTGTTGCAGCAATCGCCGTCGGTCGTGCAGCTCCCGCCCAGCCCCGCGCAGGCGAAGTCCTGCGGCGTCACGCAGACGCCCATGTCGCAGAAGCCGGAGCAGCACTCGAAGCCGGCGGTGCACGCTCCGCCCCCTTCGGTCGGAATGCACGCCGACAGCGCCCAGAAGCCGCGCATGTTGGTGGTCGTCTCGTCCTGACCCTCGAGGAAGAACGCCGGGTGCGACGGATCCGCCGAGCCGGACGGGTCCTTGTCGATCGCGGCGACCCAGAGGCGCTTCTTGCCGTTGTTGGGCACGCCGGTGATCCGGTGGCCGTAGTTGCGCATGCTCGTGAAGACGACCCAGAAGTAGCCGCCGCGCTCGATTGGGTTGAACGTCGGCTCGAAGGCGCGGTTCCGGTCGGCGGGATCGGGCGGACCGTCGGCGAGCATCGAGAGCACCACCGGCGGCGTCCCGCTCACCGACTGCAGCGCGATGGTGCCGATCTGGGTGGCGAAGTCGTCGCAGCCCTGCACGTCGCAGCCGGTCGCGTAGTCGCCGACGTGGAACGCGATCCACGCCGAGTCGGGCGTGAACGTCGGGTACGCGAGCGCCTGCTGCCCGGCGGGGAAGCCGGAGGCCGGCGCGAGCCCGGTGAAGTTCGTGAACGACTGCGTCGCCGGATCGAAGTCCATCGTGACCAGGCGGCCGCCGACGAGGTTGTGGTACCAGCCGCCGGTCCCCTCGATCGCGGCGAGGTGCAGGCCGTCGGGCGAGAAGGCCGGCGTCATCAGCCCGCTCGAGCCGGGCAGGAGCGGGAGCGCCTCGAGGCCGCTGTTCGGGATCGTCTGGCCGGTCGCGGTCTCGCCGAGCTTCAGCGTCTGCGATCCGAAGACGACGTACTTGCCGTCGTTGTTCACGGCGACGTTGCCGGCGAACGAGGTCGAGATGGCGCGCACCGTGGCGCCGGGCAGATCGAACGAGACCCAGGCGCGGTTGTCGTTCGAGCCGTCGTTGGTCGGCTGGCCCTCCCAGGCGGCGACCAGCGTCGAGCCGTCGGCGCTGACCGCGTGGCAGCCCATGCAGGCGCCGCCGTTGAGCGACTCCCACGTCCCTCCGGGCTGGATCCGCGCCATCTGCCCGGTGCCGCTGGTCGTCCAGTAGTAGATGGCGCCGCGCAGGCTCGCCGGCGCGATCGTCCACGTCTGCTTCGCCGACGAGTACGCGGTGTCGGTGGCCGCGTCCCAGCGCGACAGCTCGAGCGCGAGCGGCGCGCCCGGGTTCGAGGCCACCATCTTGTCCCAGATGCCCTGCGGCGCGCGCGCGCTCGCCGGGAGCCCGACGGTGAAGTAGCCGTCGTACGAGTAGTTCTGCTCCTCGTAATGGACGCGGTAGACGTCCGCGGCGCCCGGCGCGTTCCACATCAGGAGAGGCGAGGCGAGCCCCTGCGGGAAGACGGTGGCGTCGTACGGGTAGAGGAGCGAGCTCAGCGCCGGGTCCTGGCCGAGGCCGCCCGCGTCGAGCTTGGTCACGACGCCGGGATCGACGCCCGGTCCGACGTCCTTCACGTGGACCTGGACGGTGAGGGTCGCCGTCGCCTCGACGCCCGCGAAGATCCCGTGGAGCACGCCGGTGCCGGCGTAGTGGCCCGCGGCGTCGAGCACGACCGGCGGTCCGGCGGTGAGCGCGGCGAGATCGGGGCGGTCGAACTGCAGCGACTCGGCGGTGACCTCCGCGGTGGCGCCGCCCTGGTAGGTCGCCTTGAGGACGAAGGAGGCGGTGCCGGGCGTCACCCCGTCGAGGGAGAGCGTCGCGCTCGGCGGATCGAAGGCGAGGGCGACCACCGTCTGGCTCGCGCCGGTGCTGGTGCCGAAGCCGGCGCCGAAGCCCGAGCCGCCGTCGCCCGCGCCGCCGGCGCCGGTGGTGCTGCTGCCGGTGCCGCTCGGACCGGAGGTGGTGACCTCGCCGTCGCCTCCACACGAGGCGAGGACCGCGGCGGCGATCGAAGCAACGAGAAGAGAGCGAAACATGGTGCCTCCCAGCGGCAGGGCAGCGTTCATCCTACCATCCGGCCCCGCGCGCGGCGTGGTGCACCTGGTATCACCGCCGGCGCGAGCCGCGCTTGCACCGAGGCGACAATGGCTTGCACGCGTGCGCCGGCGCGGCGAGCGCCGGCCGCGCAGGTCACCCGACGACGCGCCGGGTCGCCTCCGCGAAGAGCGCATCCGGGACGCTCGCGAGCACGTCGTCGCGCGAACCCTCGACCCACGACCACGTCGCCCGCGCGCCGGCGCCGGCACGTCCGAGCGAGACGTACCCGCCCGAGGCGAGGCGCGCGATCCAGTACGCCACCCTCCCGTCGTCGTCGGCGGACCGGAACAGGACGGCGCCGAGCGGCGGCGGCTCCTTCTTGGTGCGGGCGCGGCAGGCGCCCGCGAGCTCGCTGCGCATCAGGCGCCCGTCGAGCTCCTCGAGGAACGCCCGGACGGTCATCGGCCGCGGATCGCTCGCGAGCTCCTTGACGACGCGCGACACGGCCGCGGTCGCGCTCGAGAAGACGAGATCGGGCTTGCTCCGGCAGTACGTCGCGGCGCCGCTCGCGGCGCGGCGGAGGCAGGCGAGCGCGGCGGAGTCGGCCTTGCCGATCTCTCCGGCCGCCTCGAGCGCGCGGTAGAGGTCCGCCTCGCGTCCCTTCATCTTGCCGCCGTGCGCGTGCTTCGCCCACTCCTTCACGGGGATCATCGCGGGTGCGTCGAGGAAGGCGCGGACCATCTTGCGGAGCCGGGCGATCTCCTTCTTCTCCGACGCGGCCGCCCGATCGGCCAGGAGCTCGGAGCACCAGAGCGAGATCCCGATCTGGTCGATCGCCGGGCACGTGAGGAGCGGCCCGCCCGCGTGCCACGGCGGCGGCGGGCGGTGCTCGGGCGCCACCGCGCGGAGCGCCTTGCGCAAGATCGCGTGGGCCTTCGCGAGATCGGCCTCCGGCGGATCGGTCATGCGACGAGCCTACGCGGATGCGGCCCGCGATGCGCGCTCGCTCGAGCCGCCGCGAACGCGGACGGCGCTTGGGCTCGAGCTCCCGCCCGCTCGCGTCTCCGGCGTGCGCCTGCTCCCGCCGCCGATCGGTATGCTCCGGGAATGTACCGAGCTCACGAGGGAGAGGACCGGAGCGTCGTCGTGGCGGCGTTCGGCGGGAAGGTGTTCGGCGTCGACCGCGCGACCGGGGCCGTGCGCTGGGGCGCCGTCATCGAGGATTATGGCGGAGAGGTCGAGCTCGCCATCGAGTCGGGTGTGGTCGTCGCGTGCACCCGCAAGAAGCTCACCTTCCTCCGTTACGCGACCGGCGAGGTGCTGCGGCAGGTGGAGCTCTTGGGGGATTACCCGCGCCGGCCCACGATGCTGCTCGATCAGGGCCAGATCCTGGTGGGGCGCAACGGCGAGCTGGCCTGCTACTCGCTCGCGGGCGATCCGGTGTGGCAGCAGCCTTTCCAGAGGCAGGGGCTCGGCAGCATGGCGATCGGCCTCCCTGGGCAGGTGCGCCAGGCCGATGACGCCGGCACGAAGTGAACGGTGGGGACCGATCGGTGCCGGCGGCTCAGGCGCGCCCGAGCTGCTGGCCGGCGGCGAGGAGCTGGAAGTACTCGTTCGAGTCGGGCTGGACTCCGACGTACGAGGCGAGCTTACGGATCGCGAGCCCCTCGGAGGTGCCGATGCCGCCGCTCTTCTGCGCGACGGCGGCGGCGAGCGAGATCACCGTCCCGCCCACGACCGGGTCGGCCCAGAGCTGCGTCGATGCGCGCGCGACGCCGGCGTCGGTGCCGTACTGCGAGACGTAGGTCCACGAGGCGTTGACCAGGGTCCAGATCTCGTCGTAGCCGAGGCGGCCGCCGACCATCTGCTGGATGGTGGCGGTGATCTCGCCGAGCTCGTTGGTGGTGAGCTTGCCGTCGGAGCAGCCGACGGCGACGCCGGCGAGCACGGCCGCGGCGAGGCCGTCGTAGGAGATGTGCGCGAGGATGGTGTCGGGATCGGGGATCGCCATGGTCGGTTCCTCTCAGACGATGACTTCGTAGAAGGTGCCGCTCTCCTCGAGCGTGTAGAGGCGGCCGCCCACGGTGCAGGCGATGCGGCTCTTCCAGGTGCTCGTCTCGCCGACCTGCGACCAGGTGTGGGCGCGCGGATCGATCGCGTAGAGGAAGCCCGCCTCGGTGAACGCGTAGACCCTGTGGCCGCAGCCGACGAGGGTGCGCGTTCCGGCCCAGTCGCCGTCGACCTGGCCGTACTGGTTGGTGGCGAGGTCGACGGCGTACATCGAGCCGCTCTCCTCGACGGTGACGACGGCGTTCTCGTTGGTGAAGAGCCCGCCGTTCGTGGCGGCGAGGAGGCGCGAGCGCCAGGTGCCGTCGACCGGGAGCTTCTCGTGCGTGCGGCGGCGCGGCATGTAGCGGTACAGCGAGCCGTCCTGATCGCACGTGATGACCGAGTCGCGGACGGTCGTCGCCGAGAGCGTCGAGCCCCACTGGCCGTCCTCGCTCACCTTGACGTAGGCGCCGGTGAAGGGATCGATCTCGAAGACCGTGCCGCTCTCCTCGAGGCTGTAGAGCTTGGCGAGCCCGCCGAGCAGGAACCGCGGCGCCCAGCCGCTCGACTCGCCGACCTTCTGCCACGAGCCGTCATGGGTGTAGAGGCGGTAGACGACGCCGCTCGAGATCGCGTAGAGCGCTCCCGCCTGGCCCACGCACGCCTGCGTGTTCTTCCACTCGCACTCGCCCCCGATTTGCTTCCACTCTCCGGCCATGGGTCGAGAGGAGAGCCTAGCCGGTGCGAAGGGTCAAGATGGACCCCCGCTCTCCGGTTCGCCCCACCGGACGCGCCGCGCTCGACGCTAGCGCCCGCCAGGCGTTACGCTGCTCGCGGAGGTCCCTCGTGAAGCTTTCTTCTCTGATGCTTGCGGCCGCGGCCGGCGTGGCCCTCGGGACGGCGGCGATGGGCGCTTGCTCGGCCAGCAGCGATCCCACCGAGTTCGGCGGTACCGGCAACGGCTCGCCGACGGGGACCGGGACCGGGACCGGCGGCGCGAGCACCGGCACCGGGCTCGGCGGCGACATCGGGTTCGACGGCGGGCCCGACGTCACGGTCTGCGGCAACACCTGCTCGACGGACCTGCACAGCGTCGTCGACTGCAACGGCAACCTCAAGCAGGAGTGCACCGGGACGCAGGGCTGCGACTACCAGAGCGGGGCCTGCATCAACGCCTGCGACGCGGCGGTGAACAACAAGGCGTCGGTCGGGTGCCAGTACTACGCGACGTTCATGGACCAGTACAACCCGGGCGCGTGCTTCGCCGCGTTCGTGGCCAACACCTGGAACACGCCGGCGCACATCACCGTCAACTACCAGGGGCAGTCGCTCCCGCTCGCGAATTTCGCCAGGATCCCTCAGGGCTCCGGGCCGTCGCTGACCTACCAGCCGTTCGATCCGGCCGCCGGCATCCCGCCCAACGAGGTCGTCATCCTCTTCCTCTCCGGGACGCAGGGGCAGCCCGGGCCGGGCCAGGCGTTCTGCCCGGTGCCCTCGGCGGTCCAGAGCGGCGTCATGCTCGCGGGGCAGACGGGCATCGCCAGCTCGTTCGAGATCCAGAGCGACGTGCCGGTCGTGGCCTACGAGATCAACCCCTACGGCGGCGGCAGTGCGGCGGTCACCGCCGGCTCGCTCCTGCTCCCCACGAGCGCCTGGGACACGAACTACGTCGCGGTGAACATCAGCGAGAACGACATCGCTTTCCCCTCGATGAACATCGTGGCGATGAGCGACAACACCAGCGTCACCATGGTGCCCAAGCAGGCCGTGTCGGGCGGCGGCGGGCTGCCGTCGAGCCCGGCGAACACGCCGATGACCTTCACCCTGAACAAGGGACAGCACGCGCAGTTCAGCCAGAACCTGGAGCTGACCGGCAGCATCATCCAGTCGGACAAGCCGGTGGGCTTCATGGCCGGGCAGCAGTGCATGCGCAAGCCGACCGGGGTCTTCTACTGCGATCACGGCGAGCAGATGATCCCGCCGGTGCGCGCGCTCGGCAGCGAGTACGTCGGCGTCATGCACCGGCCGCGCTCGGGCGAGCCGGCCATCTGGCGCGTCATCGGCGCCATCGACGGCACCACGCTCACCTACTCGACGGCCGTGGGCGGGCCCGCGGCGATCAACCAGGGCGAGGCGGCCGAGTTCATCACCGGCACGCCGTTCGTGGTGAAGAGCCAGGACGCCGATCACCCGTTCATTCTGCTCACGTACATGAGCGGCTCGGGCTGGCAGATGCTCCAGGACCAGAGCGGGCACGGCGATCCCGACTGCGTGCTCAGCGTGCCGCCGCAGCAGTACATGCCGCAGTACACCTTCTTCGCCGATCCGACCTACCCCGAGACCAACCTCGTCCTCGTCCGCGCGAAGGCCAACGGCGCGTTCAAGGACGTGAACCTCGATTGTGCCGGCGTGCTCTCGGGCTGGCAGCCGGTGGGCGACTACGAGTGGACGCGCGTCGACCTCATCACCGGCAACTTCCAGAACGTGGGCAACTGCTCGACGGGGCGTCACAGCATCACCAGCGACGGGCCCTTCGGGCTCTGGGTGTGGGGGTGGGGAACGCCGAACACCACCATCTTCACGGCGAACGTCTCCTACGGGTACCCGGGCGGGATGAACGTGCAGCCGATCAACGAGGTCGTGATCCCGCCGAACCCGCGCTGACAGGCATGGAGCGCTCCAAGGCGTCGATCACCGCCGGTTGCCTGTGCCTGCAGCCTGTTTGTCATGATCACCGGTTGCCGGTCGACCGTCCGCGTCCGCTCCAGTCGGGGCGGTATCAACCGACCGAGCATCCTCTCGTCGTACCCGCCTGGTCGACGATCTCGCCGACGACTGGGGACGGGTTTGGAGGGTCAGCCCCATGGCGTGGTATTTCGCGCCTGCTGGGGGGCTCGCTCGGAGCACACCCCGGCGATCCCTCGACCGCGTAGTGGACGGTCATCACCTCGACGGGTTGCCCCAACCGCACGCACCTCGGTGACCAGCACAGGGGCTCGACACCCGGACGCGGCTCGAGAGCGAGGCGCGCGGGCTCATCCCCCGCCCGGTCGCCGAGCGTAGGACGGTTGCGGTTCCGCACGCGGTGGTGCGACGATCCGATCTCCCCCCGGAGACGACATGGGTATCGCGGCCCGCTTCTTGTTGCTCGCCGGTGCGCTCTTGGCGGTCCAGGCGTGCGGCAGCACGGTGACGGATATTGGCGCAACCAGCGGAGCGACGAGCGGCAGTGGGGGCGCGTCCGGCGGCGCCGGCGGCATGACCACGAGCGGTAGTTCGAGCGCCAGCGCAACCGGCGTCGGCGGCGCAGGCGGCGACGGCCTTGGCGGCGCCGCCTCGGGGACGGGGGGAGCTGGAGCCAGCGGGGGCTCGAGCCCGAACTCGCACTCCCTGACGCTTGCACTCACGAGCGAGCAAGGAGCGGTAGGACCGAGCACGCTGGCGCTGTCGCTGACCGGCGATCTCACGCTCGAAGCGTGGGTCAAGCCCGCGTCGCCGCCAGTCGCGGGCGCGGACTATCCGATCGTAGGCAAATACGCGCGGGTCGATGGGCAGCGCTGCTACATACTCACGTACACGAACACCACCGGCACGCTCGCGCTTGGATTCGCGCCTTCAGCGGACGGGATCAACTTCAGCTACCTGCAACTGCCGTATGCCCTAGCGCTCGGCGTCTGGCAGCACGTCGCGGTGGCGTACCAGGCGAGCACCGGCACCGCCGAGTTCTTCGTCGACGGCATCTCGGCTGGCTTCGTGAGCGGCGGCCCGAGCACGCTCAACGTCGCCGACGTGGGCGTTACCGTCGGCCGCTTCGCCGACGCGAACAATCCGTCGACCTATTGGGACGGCTCCGTCGACGAGGTGCGAATCTGGCAAACGGCTCGCACCGCCGTGGAGGTTCAGAGCCTGCGCTTCGTCGAGGTGCTGGGCACCGAGGCGGGGTTGGTCGCCGCGTGGCACCTAGACGGAGACTTCGCGGATGCGACGCCCAATGGGGCACAGCTTGCGCCGACGAACGGTCCGGGGTTCACACCAGACGTGCCGTTCTGAGATTGTCTTGCCACTGAATGTCACGAATCGATTGAATTGATTGATCTGTCCGAGGCTCATCTCGTC
Organism: uncultured Polyangiaceae bacterium; assembly: GCA_964372055.1. Lineage (GTDB taxonomy): Bacteria > Myxococcota_A > Polyangia > Polyangiales > Polyangiaceae > CAYJPW01. Next base: position 11,935 of record CAYJPW010000065.1, on the reverse strand, counting down.
GGACCACTCGAGGACAGGCTTTGTATCGGGCTACGGCGACGGGGGACTGGCGATGAGGTAGGGGCGGGGGAGGTTACTTCGTCAGCGTGCGCGTGAACTCCACGTTGCCCGCCGTGTCGATGAACTCGCCCGTGAACGTGTTCCCGTCGATGCGCACGTAGAGGAAGCCCAGCGTCGCCGCCTCGAAGTGCGCCGGGTTGCTGCCTCCGAGATCGGTCACCGCGGCGCCGCCGCCGGAGACGATGAGCTCGGTCGAGCCGCCGCACGTGTCGACGAGCCACTGCCGGCTGTGGTCGTGGCCCGAGATGTAGACGTCGGCGGCGCCGCACACCGCCGCGTCGAGCAGGTCCTTCACGCCGCCGCCGAGGAAGGGGACGCCGTCGTAGGAGCCGGCGTTGCCGTGCGGCCCGTTCGAGAGGTACGGGTGGTGGCCGAAGGCGATCTTCCACGTCGACGGCGACGAGGCGATCCAGCCGGTGACGTCGGTCTGCTGCTGGCCTGCCAGGTAGAACATCGCCGGGTTGGTATCGAGGCCGAAGAAGGCGACGTGCTGGTCGGTGCGCTGGTAGTACGCCGACGGGAGCTTCCACTTCGTCGAGACCGCGGTGTAGTCGACCTCGAACTGGCCCTTGCCCGGCTCGGTTCCGGCGCCGTTGCCGCCGTAGTCGTGGTTGCCGAGGACGACCCAGAAGGGCAGGTCGACGCCGGCGTAGGGCTGTTCGAACTTGGTCTGCCACTGCGGATCGTCGACCGAGGTGACGCCGCTGTCGTAGATGTTGTCGCCGAGGAGCTGGACGAAGTCGCAGCCGTCGGCCGCGCACTTGGCGGCGACGGCGGCGGCGACGTCGAGCTGGCCCTGGTTGCCCTTGCCGGAGTCGCCGAACGCGGCGAAGCGGACGACGGGGCCGCCTCCGCCCGCGCCGCCGGAGCCCGAGCTGCTCGTCGCGGTGCCGGTGCTGCCGCTCGTCCCGCTCGAGGTGCTCGTCGAGGTCGTCGTCGTGGAGCCGGTCGCGGTCGACCCGGTGCCGCTCGTCGCGCCGCCGCCGGAGCCCGAGCCGGTGGTCGAGCCTGCGGCGTTCGAGGTGACGGCGTCGTCCGAGGAGCAGGCGTTGGCGGCGAGCGCCGCGGCGGCGGCGAGCGAGAGCGCGCCGGCGAGCGAACGGTAAGCGGTGGAGCTCATCGCGCGAACATACACGGTGGGCGCCGCGGCGCGAGCCCCTGCTGGGTCGGGCGCTCCCGCCGTGCAGTCAGAACGAATAAAGCGCAGCGACGCGGCCGAGCAGCCGCGGGGAGGCCTCGCTCAGCCCGATCGCGGGGCCGGCGACGATGCGGGCGCGGTGCTTCATCAGCTCGAGGGCGAGGTTCGGGCCGACGAAGTGGCGGATGCCGCCGTCGGCCTCCTCGGGATCCCAGGCGCCCTCGAGGTCCTGGACCACGTACTCGGCGCCGAGGCGGAGGACATCCACCACGGCGTAGCTCACGCCCGTCGTGACGAGGACGTCGACGCCGTCGCGGCCGGGCTCGAAGACGTGCTCGCCGAGGGCGGTGAGCGCGAGGCGGGCGCGGCCGAGATCGCCGGCGATGGCGGCGCGGCCCCAGACGCCGTTCGAGCCGCCGAGCTCGCGGAGGTAGCCGCCGGTGATGGCCACGTCGACCGGGCTCGTCGGGCCGAGCGGATAGAGGCCGACGCCGGCGAGGGCCCCGCCGCTCACCGACGAGGACGAGCCCTGGCCGGCGAGGAGCCCCTCGCCGAGGACCGAGACGTAGCGGTGGAGGCCGACTTCCACGCTCGCCGAGTAGACCGCGCCGGCGCGCGCGACGTCGGCCGCGAAGGGGCGCGCGGCGCCGCGATCGATCGACGCGTACCCGACCGAGAGCCCCGCGACCGCGTGCAGGGGCGGCGGGGCGGTGGGATCGGCCTGGTAGAGCCAGGGGCGCTCGACGCCGACCCAGCGCTTCTCGGCGTCGGTGGGCTCGGTCACCGTGTCGGCGCCGGGAGCGCCGACACCCGGAACGGCGTCGTGCTCGCCGGCGCGCGCCGCCGGCGCGAGCGCAAGGGCGGCGAGGGCGAGCAGCGCAGGCGCGGCTTTCGGGAAGCGAAGCATCGGTCTGTCCTCGACGTCGAAGCTAGCACGGCGGGCCGCGGCCCGGGGCGTGCCCGACGTCAACTCACGATGGGGCTCCGCCCCCGAGCCGGCGCAAAATCAGAGCAGCCGCGACTCGCCCACGTCGAGGATCCAGAGCGCGCGCTCGTCGAGCCCACGCTCGGCCCAGGCGCTTCGGGCGCGCTCCGGCGGCTCGGCGAGCGGCTCGTCGGTGAGGCGAAAGGTGCCCCAGTGCATCGCGACCATGTGGCGCGCGCCGAGGGCCACGGACGCCTCGACCGCCTCCTCCGGGCAGAGGTGCTGCGGCTCCATGAACCAGCGCGGCTCGTAGGCGCCGATGGGGAGCATCGCCCAGTCGATGGGGCCGGCGCGGCGGCCGATCTCGGCGAAGCCGTCGAAGAAGGCGGTGTCGCCCGAGTGGTACGCGGTGCCCTCGGGCGCGCGCAGCACGTAGCCGCCCCAGAGCGCGTCGTTCCGGTCCCAGGGGAAGCGCATCGACCAGTGGCGCGACGGCACCAGCGTGACCTCGAGATCGGCGACGCGGCCGGCCTGCCACCAGTCGAGCTCGACGATGTCGCGCGCCCCCGCCTTGGCGAGGAAGGGCGCGTTGCCGAGCGGGCAGAAGTAGCGCGGGCCGGGGCCGAGGCGCTCGACGCTCGGCGCGTCGAGGTGATCGCGGTGGTTGTGGGTGATGAGCACCGCGTCGACGGGGCCGATCGCCTCGGCGGGGATGCCGGGCGGGACGACGCGCCGGACCGGGCCGAGCCGCTCGCTGAAGATGGGATCGACGAGGAGGCGCGCGCCGCCGAGGCGGAGGAGGAACGTCGCGTGGCCGATCCAGGTCAGGCTCGGCGCGTCGCCGAGCGCGATCGCCGGATCGAAGGGCCGAACCGGCGTGACGAAGCCGCCCGGGTCCTTGCGGTTCTTGCCGAGGACGGCGTCGACGACCTTCCAGCGGAGGATGTCGCCGGGGCCGCGCCGCGGGATCGACGCCAGGTGCTCGAAGCGCCCCACGCCGGATCTCTAGCTGACGATCTTGAGGGCGCGACCGACGAGCACCTCGTTGTGGCTGCCCACGCGGTAGCCGCCGAGGTCGAGCGTCACGTAGCGGAAGCCGAGGCGCTTGCCGGCGCGGACGATCTCGTCGCGGACGCCGGGCTCGGCGGCGCGCGCGAGCTCGGCGCCGTCGAGCTCGATGCGGGCGATCTGATCGTGGTAGCGGACGCGCACCTGCCGGAAGCCGAGCGCCTTGAGCGCCGCCTCGAAGCTGCCGATCTGCGAGAGCCGCTCGCGCGTGACCGAGGTGCCGAAGGGGATGCGGCTCGAGAGGCACGCGGCGGCGGGCTTGTCCCAGATGGGCAACCCGATGGCGGCGGCGGCGGCGCGGACGTCGGCCTTGGTGAAGCCGGCGTCGAGGAGCGGGCTCACCACGCCGGCCTGCTTCGCCGCCTCGAGGCCGGGGCGGTAGTCGCCGAGGTCGTCCTGGTTGGTGCCGTTGGCGATCGCCGCGAGGCCCCACTCGGCGCGCTTCGCGGCGGCGATGCGGTAGAGCTCGCTCTTGCAGTGGAAGCAGCGGTCGGGGTTGTTGGCGGCGTAGCCCGGATCGTCGATCTCGTGCGACTCGACGAGGCGGTGGTCGGCGCCGATGAGGCGGGCGACCTCGACGGCCTCGTCGCGCTCGGCGGGGGCCAAGCTCGGGGAGACCGCCGTCATCCCGACGGCGCCGGGGCCGAGCTCCTGGTGCGCCACCGCGAGGACGAAGGCGCTGTCGATCCCGCCCGAGTAGCAGACGAGGACCGAGCCGAGCTCCCGCAGCCGCGCGCGGAGCTCGGCGAGGAGCGCGAGGGGGGGCACTTCCGCCATGCCGACTTCCTTACCACAGGCTCCCGGGTCGAGCGACGGGGCCCACAGGCGCGGCCGCCGAGTAACTTGCGGTCCGAGGCCCAAATAAGTCACGCTATCGGCCGATGAAACGAAACAGGACGCCGAGGCCGGCCCCCGCGCTCGTCGGGATGGGCGGCCTGCTCGTCGCCGCCTCGCTGGCGGTGGCCTGCGGCTCCAACCGCCTCCCGCCGAACCCGGTCCCCGGCCCCGATCCCCCCAAGCCCCCTCCGGCCTGGTACCCGGAGAGGCCCTGGAGCGCGAGCGAGGGCTCGAGCCGCGTGCTCATCGAGGGCAAGATCGTCTTCGACACCGACAAGGCGATCATCCGGCCCGGCAGCGAGAAGGTGCTGAACACGCTCCTCAAGTTCCTGCAGGAGCACCCCGAGGTCTCGCTCATGCGCGTCGAGGGCCACACCGACAACCTCGCCAGCGAGGAGCACAACCAGGAGCTCTCGGCGCGGCGATCGCTCGCGGTCTGCGACTGGCTGGTCGATCACGGCGTCGACAACACGCGCCTGCTCGCGGTCGGCTTCGGCGAGTCGAAGCCCATCGCCCCCAACGACCGCAACGAGGGCCGCGCCGAGAACCGGCGCACCGAGTTCCACGTCGCCGAGATCAACGGCCGCCTCTTCAACACCAAGGACCCGACCCAGGGCGGCTACTCGCTCACCGTGATGTCGCTCGAGGAGCGCAAGAAGGCGAACGAGAAGGCCGCCGTCCCCACCGCCCCGCCGCCGCCGCCCTTCAAGCCGACCGGCGACGAGGTGAAAGAGCTCGGGGCGCCGCTCAAGATCGCCCCGCGCGGCGGTACTTGACGTCGGCGCCTCCGCGGGGTGCAGCGGAAGAATTCACAGGGAGACGGGGAGACGGGGAGGATTTCATTCGGTGGATCGGCGTGAACGCCATGCTTGGCGTGGACGCCAATCCACGGAATGAAAACTCCCCGACTCCCCGTCTCCCTGTGAAATTTGATCGTGCAGCGAGGCTGACCTCGGCGCGAGCGCGCGCTCAGCTCGTCTCGATCGGCTTGCCCGCCTTCTCCCAGCCGCGGATCCCCGCCGGCATCACGAACACGTTCTTGTAGCCCAGCTCTACGGCGCTCACGGCGCCGTGGTGGCAGGCCGTTCAATGCTCGTTCGCGCAGTAGAAGACGAGCGTCGTGTCCTTGTCCGCGGGGAGATCGGCGGCGGTGACGGCGTCGAACTGCACCCACTTCGCGCCGGGCAGGTGGCCCTTGGCCCAGCGGTCCTTCTGGTTGTTGTCGACGAGGGCGAGCTTGAGCGCGCCGCTCTTGGCCTGCTCCATCTTGGCGGCCACCTGGTCCACCGTGAGCTCGCCGAACGCGTGCGCCGGCGCCGCGCTCCCCGAGCCCGCCGCGGAGGCCGCCGCCGGGTCCTTCTTGCAGCCGCTGGCCGCGAGCGCGCCGGCGAGCAGCGCGATCGTGACGGCCGTCATCGACTTCGTCATGCCGCCGAGCCTAGCACGCGCGCCGCGGCTCGGAGGGGCCGGTCCTCTCGAGCTCAGTTGGGCTGCCCCTGCGCGCAGAACCCGCCGATGCAGGTGATCTCGGGGTCGCCGCAGCAGTCGGCGCTCGTCTCGCACTTCTCGCCGATCTGCGAGCAGCCGCCGCTGGGCGGGACGCAGGCGTAGCCTCCGTTATTGTCGGGCTGGCAGAAGCCGGTGCAGCACTCGAAGCCCTGGTCGCACGAGAGGCCCTCCTGCTTGCAGGGCTCGAGCGCCCAGTAGCCGCTCATGTTCGTCGTGGCGAAGTCCTGCCCGCGGAGCCAGAAGGCGGGGTGGCTCGGATCCTTGCCGGGCTGCGGGTTCACGTCGACCGCGGCGACCCAGAGCTGCTTGCGGTTCTCGTAGGTCGGATCGGCGGCCGAGACCATCTTGTTGCCGTAGTCGCGCGGGCTCACGAACACGACCCACATGTACCCGCCGACGGCGATCGGGTTCACCGTGGGCTGGTAGCTGAGCTGCAAGTTCTTGGCGTCGACGAGGCCGACGCCGCTCGCCGCGTCGAGCGGGAGCTCGCCCACCTGCTGGGCCACGTCGGCGATGCGCAGGTTGTCGTGGCCGACCTGGTTGTTCCCGTACTTGGCGCGGCTGAAGTCGCCGCGCTGGTAGACCACCCACTTCGAGTCGGGCGAGAAGCTCGGGAAGGCGATGGTCTCGTTGCCGGCCGCCACGATCTGGCGGCGGTTGGTGAACGACTGCGTGGCCTGGTCGAAGTCGAAGACGTCGAGATCGGCGCGCCAGAACTCGACCGGGTAGCTGCCGGTGACGTTGCTCGAGAAGGCGAGCAGCTTGCCGTCGGGCGAGAACGCCGGATCCGCGACCTTGTCGGCGATGGCGTCGAGCGCGCTGGGGATCGCGGCGCCGGAGCCGGAGTCGGCGAGGTGCATCGAGAGATCGACGTCGTTGTGGACCGCGAGCTTCCCGTCGGGCGTGAGCGCGAGGTAGAGCGTCTGGGCGTCGTACGCGGACATCTGGATGACACCGGGCGGGTTGGCGGTGAGATCGATGGTGCCCCACGGGCTCGGCGCGGTCCCCTTGCGCTCGAAGACGCCGGCGATGCGGCTCCCGTCCTTGGCGACGGTGTGGCAGGCGACGCAGCGCTTGCCGTTGACGCCGATGCTCCAGGGCGGTTGGAAGCCGTCGTAGTTGGCGGGCGCGGGCGAGCCGAGCTGATCGGCGGGGCCCGAGTCGAAGACCACGTCGGGGCTCGCGGCGCCGGGTGCGATCTTCATGAGCTGGCCGGTGTTGACGGCCCAGTAGTAGATGGTGCCGCGGAGGCTGCCCTGCGCGATGGTCCACGTCTCTGCCATGGGCGCGTGCGCCTGGCCGCCGGTCATGCGGCGGATGTCGACCTTCACGTCCTCGCCGGCGTTGGTCGAGGTGAGCTTGGTCCAGACGTCGTCCGACATCAGGAAGCCGCTCGGCGGATCGGCGCTCGTGTAGATCGTCGCCTCGAAGAGGTCCTCGGTGAGGCGGATGCGGTAGACGTCGCCGGCGGCGCCGCCGTTCCACATCAGCTCGGGCGCGAGGATGCCGCGCGCGAACACGGTCTTGTCGTAGGGGTAGACGAGCGCGCCGGAGGGCTCGGCGTCGGGCGTGTCGAAGCCGGCCTGCTCGGCGGGGGAGAGCCCGGCCGGGTTGTCGCTGACGTGGAGCGCGACCTTGACGACCGCGGTGGCCGAGAGCGATCCCACCGTCGCGGTGAGCGTGCCCTGGCCGCCGAGCTGTCCCGAGGCGGTGAAGACACCGGCGCCGGCCGTGACGCTGCCGAGATCGAGGCGGTCGAAGGTCCACGTCGCGGTGACGCCCTCGGTGAACTGGTCGGAGTAGGTCGCGATCGCCTGGAACGTCACGGGGGCCGCGGTGCCATTGACGACGTCGATCGTGGCCGTCGGCGGATCGATCGCCAGCGAGGCGATGGGGCCGTGATCCTGGAAGAGCCCGTCGTCGCCCGCGTCGGCGCCGCCCGACGCGGTGCCCGACGTGGACGTGCCCGAGCCGGTGGACGCGCCCGTGCCGCCGGTGTCGCCGTCGCCGCTCCCGCACGCGTACGCGCCTCCGAGGATGAAGAGACCGAGCCAGCCGGCGGCGAGGGTGCGAGGGGACATGAGCAAGCTCCTTGTCAGCCCATGCTAGACCGGCCCTGCCCCCGAGGCGCGGCGAAGTGAGCGCCGCCTGAATGGCGCGGAGGCGTCGGGCGACGAAGGTAGCCGCGACGCGTACACTGGGGCGACCACGCTTCCTTTGGCAGGGGGTCTCATGAACCGAGCTCTGGCAAGCATCTCCGCGGTCGTCGCGTTCGGCGTGTTCCTCGGCTGCTCGGCGACCGGCGATCCCAACCGCTTCACCGAGGGGGCGGGCGCCGGGCCGACCGGCGGCACCGGGAGCGGCGGCGGCGACATCAGCGTCGGCAGCGGCGGCGGCTTCTCGACCGGCGCAGGCACGCCCTCGTGCAAGGTGAGCGAGACCGACGACAACGCCGTCCCCGAGTGCACCGAGAAGGCGCCCCCCGACGCGTTCGCGCCGGTCGAGCAATGGACCTGGACGGCGCCCCCGCCGGCGCCGACGGCGATGGCGTCGGGCAGCATCACCACGCCGCTCGTCGGCAACTTCACCGACGACAACGCCGACGGCGCCGTCGACCTCTGCGACGTGCCCGACGTCGTCGTCACCGCGATCGACGACATGCAGTTCGACGGCGTGAAGGTGACCTCGTCCGGCAGCATGTACCTGCTCTCGGGCGACACCGGCGCGCAGATCCTCAAGTTCTCGGCCTCGATCGATCCCAACATCAACCCGGCCTTCGGCGACATCGACGGCGATGGGCTGCCCGAGGTCGTGGCCGCCGATCCCACCGGCCACCTCGTCGCGTTCGAGAACGACGGATCGCTGAAGTGGACCGGAGCCCTCGGCGGCTGGACCGAGACCATGAACTCGTACTGCACGGCGATCTCGCTCTACGACCTCGAGGGCGACGGCAACGTCGAGATCCTCGCCGCGTTCGAGGTGTTCGACGCAGCGGGCCAGCGGCTCTGGGGCGTGCCGGGCAACGGCGCGAGCTGGGCGATCGCCGACTACTGGTGCCCGACGTCGACGGCCGCCGACCTCGACGGCGACGGCAAGCTCGAGGTGCTCTTCGAGCGCGCGGCCTACCACTCCGACGGCACGATGTACTGGCAGGTGCCCGGCCGGCCGGGCCACTTCCACGTCGGCAACTTCGACGCGGATCCCGAGCCCGAGGTCATCCTCACGACGGCCGACGGGCTGACCCTCGTCCAGCACGACGGGACCATCGGGTTCCAGCAGATGCGACCGACCGATCCGACGCCGTCGGCGAACTGCTGGGGCAAGCCGGGCGTCATCCACGACTTCGACGGCGACGGGAAGGCGAACCTCGCCACCGGCACCTGCTCGGATTACTCCGTCTACTCCGTCGGCCCGAGCGCCCCGACGCCGATGTGGAGCGCCGCGGTGTCCGACACGAGCGGCCTCGCCACCGGGACGGCGTTCGACTTCCTCGGCGACGGCGTCGCCGACGCGATCTACGCCGACGAGAACCAGGTCTACGTGTTCGACGGCGCGACGGGCGCCCAGGAGATGACGGCCCAGCGCCAGAGCGGCACGCTCATCGAGTACCCCGTCGTCGCCGACATCGACAACGACGGCTCCGCCGAGGTCGTCTACGTGTCGAACTACTTCACCGGCGGCTCCGGCCCGACCGTGACCGCGCTGCGCGACAGCCAGGACCGGTGGATCCAGGCGCGCCGCATCTGGAACCAGCACGCGTACCACGTGACCAACGTGCGCGAGGACGGCACGATCCCCAAGGTGCAGAAGAAGGCGTGGCAGCTGCTCAACACCTTCCGCACCAACGCCCAGATCGAGGGCGGGGGCGACTGCACTCCTCCCACGCCCAAGTGAGGGCCTGGGCTCCGCTGGGGAAGACGGGGGCCGCCTCGCCCATCACGCCGCGTGCGAATGCCGGCCGCGCCGGTGCGTTCGCGTGAGCACCCGCAGCGCCGGGATGCCGACGGTCACCAGCTCGCGACTGGCCGCGGTGCGGTAGACGCCGCGACCGCGCGCGGCGTCGAGCGACAGCGGGCCGAGGACCTGGATCCGATCGCCGGGACGAACCTCGACGACGTGGGCATCGCCGAACGGGAACGGGTGCGTTCCAGGGCCCTCCCGGCGGCCGCGCGTGAGGCCGAGGTGCGCGAGCGCGTGCTCCACCGCAGCGCGCGACAGCCCGCGCCGCATCGATGGGACCGAGACGATCCGGAGCCGGCCCGCAGGAACGCGGACCTGCGAGCCGTCGTCGAGCATCACGACGAAGCCGGAACCCCACGCGTGCTGCAGCGTCAGCCCTCCGCCGTGCTGCGGCCCGAGGGCGAGCACGAGCGCCGCGGCGCACGGATCGCTCGACTCCGGCGCGACGACGGTGCCGACGCTCCCGGCCCGTGGCGCCGCGGGCCGGCCCGCTCCCGCGCGCGGACGGAGGCGTGGAGGCCGGGGCCGCCGCCGCACGCTCCACACCCCGAGGAGCACCGACGCCGGCGTCACGAGGAGCGCGATCTCGCGCCACGGAGAGCAGAGCACCCAGACGAGCCACAGCCACGCGAGCATCGCCGGGAGGAGCAGCCGCGATCGCGCCGCCGGCGCCGGGCGGAGCGGCGACGTGCAGCGCAACCACGCGACCTCGACGGCGTGGCTCCAGCCCGCGGGCTCGCGGAGGTCGACCGTGACGTGCGCGGCGCCCGCGTCGCACGGCTCCCCCTCGCCGAGCACGGTGCGGCAGGTCAGGCAGAAGCGGGACGCAGGCAACGGAGCGAGGCGCATGGGACCACTCCGCTGAGCGGACGCGCGACGGGCGGGATCCTGACGGCGCCCCGGTGGACGCGCAGCGAGATCGATCGCGAGCATCGGAGCGCGCGTTGCTCGGCGGTAGAATGCCGAGATGGCCGATCGCGACGTCACCCGCATCCAGTCGAAGGACGAGTTCATCGCCTTGCTCCGCCGCCTCGCCGACAGCCTGGAGCGCGGCGAGGCGTTCCGCGTCCAGGTCGCGCAGCGGCGCTTCACCGTTCCGGCCGACGCCGAGCTCTCGGTGGAGCACGAGGCCGACGGCGGCGATCACGAGCTCGAGCTGCAGCTGCGCTGGCGGGGCGAGTAGCGCCGCGCGGGGCGGATGCCCTATTCGCGGCGCCGCTTCTCCTCGAGCGTGGCTCGCAGCACGACCAGCATCGCCTGGTCCTTCGGGCGCCCGAGCTTCTCCTTCACCGCGATGAGCCGCTCGAGCCCGAGGACCCGGACGGGATTCCCGGCCACCTCGAGCCACGTCGAATCCGGGACGAGGTCCTCGTAGGAAGTGCTGTCCTCGATGGTACCCAGAACGTCGAGGACGCCTTCTCTGGTCTGGAGCAGCTTGTGGCCGGGCGACCGAAGGTGCGACTCGTTCGGTACCAGGCGGCGTGCGTCGGTCCGAAAGACGGCCTCGAGCTCGGCGAGCGCCGCGAGCAGCTTCGCGATGTTCGCGTCGGTGCGGGCGTAGACCACATCGAGATCCAGCGTCTGCACGGGAGCTCCCTGGAGCACGCCGGCCATGCCGCCGACCACGATGAACTCGACCTCGTGCCGAGCGAGGGTCCGGAGGATCTCAGCGAGGCTCATCCGGCAGCGCGCGCACGCTCGCCACGACGTCGATCGCTCCCTGCGCGACCTCGAGCCGCTCCGTGGGCGTGAGGCTCAGCATCCAGCGGCAGAGCGACCGATCGACCCCGTCCGCGTCGTAGGTGCCGTCCAGGCGCGGATCCTCGACGAAGTCAGACGGAATCGGAGGCGTTCGCACCGACTCAAACTAGCACGCTCCGGCGGTGGAGGGCGGAGGACCACGGGGCGCGGCTTGTCGTGGTGCAGGGTGGTGAGGCGGCCCCTCGTCGCGGTTGGCCGTGGTAGGCGAGGACTTGGGGCAGGGTAGCGCTCCTTGGGGATCGGGCCGATCCGGTCAGTGTCCGGCGCCGAACGAGTACGGGTAGGTGAAGGTGAAGCTCTTGCCGTCCGGGGTCGCCGGGAAGACGAGCTTCCGCACCTCCGAGAGGACGCAGCTCTGGACGCCGGCGTCCGGCATCGACGAGCCCTCGCTCGAGACGAGCTCCACGATCCCGGTCGGCCCCACGGTGACGCGCGCCTTCACGGCACCGGCCAGGCTCGGGTTCCTCGTGGCGGCGCGCCGGTAGCACGCCTCTGCAGGACCCCTCGTGGTGGCCATGACCTTCAAGACGACTGCTTTGTCGAGCCCGGCGCCGCTGGGCGGCGGCGAGGACGTCGGCGCGCTCGTCGCGGCGGGGGCCGTCGGAGCAGCGCTCGGCGCCGGCGCGGCGGGAGCGGCGCTCGCGCTCGGGGCGGCGGGGCTCGCGGTCGGCGCCGCG
>CAYJPW010000064.1:0-52229 GCA_964372055.1 uncultured Polyangiaceae bacterium | reverse complement strand
CGTGAGCAGCGCCGGCGCCGAGCGCCGCCTCGGCGCCTCGGGCCGGCGTCCGCTGCCGACGTCGCTCGATGGAGCCCAGCGCTCGCGGCGCGTCGTCGTGCGCCGCGGCTCGGGCGGTCGGGACGCGCGCGCAGGCTCGGGCGCCGGCGCGCGGGCCGATCGCAGCGTCGAGACGACGTCCCGCGGCCGGCGGGGGTCGGACCGCGCCGCGATGCGATCGAGCGCGTCGCGCAGCTCGCGCGCGGTCTGGGGCCGCTCCGACCGCCGCTTGCGCAAGCACCAGAGGATGATCGACTCGAGCTCGGGGTCGACGTCGCGCCGCAACGACCTCGGCGACGGCGGCCTGCACTCCACATGCGCGGCGGCGAGCTCGATCGGCGTCGCCCGCTCGAACGGGAGGCGTCCCGTCGCCATCTCGAAGAGCACGACCCCGCTCGCGTAGAGATCGGCGCGGCGATCGACGGCCTCGCCCGAGGCCTGCTCGGGGCTCATGTAGGCCGGCGTCCCGATCACCACCCCGCCCTCGGCGTCGCGATCGGCGGCGCCGCTCGCGATCTGCGCCGTCCCGAAATCGAGCAGCTTCACCCGCTCGATCACGCCGCCGTCGTCGCTCGGCGAGCGGAAGAGGCGGATGTTCTCCGGCTTGACGTCGCGGTGCACGACGCCGCGCTCGTGGGCGTGGGCGAGCCCCGAGCAGAGCTGGCGCGCGATCGAGACCGCGCGGCCCGTCGGCAGCGGTCCCTCGGCCGCGAGGACGTCGACGAGATCGGCGCCCTCGAGGTGCTCGGTGACCAGGAACCAGAGCCCCTCGGCGTCACGGCCGAAATCGAGCACCCTCAAGAGGTTCGGGTGGTCGAGGCGGCTCGCGGCGAGCGCCTCGACGCGAAAGCGGGCCACGGCGTCCTCGTACGTGGCCGGGCCCGCCGAGGACGTGACGCCGAGGAGGACATCCTGGTCGCGGTCGCGGATCACCTTCACCGCGCACGTGCGCCCGAGGTCGATGTGCTCCGCGGCGTAGACTCGCCCCATCGCGCCGTGGCCGAGGCTCTTGCCCACGCGGTACCGCCCGGCGAGGACGCGCCCCTCGAGCGTTCGGCAGGTGGACGGAGGGGCTGCGCCCGAAGGGAGCGCAACGGGCCCGGGACGACGCATGGACCGGCCGGTGAGCAGAAGCGATGCCACGCGCGACGTGCGGCGGTTTCACAGGCGCCTTCGCGTTGCGGCGCGAAGGCGATTCGAGGCGCCGGCGGCGGCTCACGCGCTCCGCGCCCGGAGCTGGCCGGGCCGTCCCGTCGCGGTCCGGCGCAGGCGTGACCTCGGGCATCGAGAGGCGTTGCCCGGACGAACGTCAGCCGCCCTGGGCGCGATCGCCGCGGAGCCTCGGCGCGGGCGGCACCGCCGCGCCCGATTCGAGCTCCGCGAGGAACTGATCGGTCCACGCCTCGACCGGGTGGGCCCGCACCGTGGACTGGAGCGAGGCCATCCGCGCCGCGTCGAGGGACGTCTCCGGCAGAAGGGCCGCGCGCGTGATCGCCCGCGTCATCGCGTCCGCGTCGTACGGGTTGACGAAGTGGGCATCGCGGAGGATGTCGGCGGCGCCGGCGGTGGTGCTCAGCAGCAGCCGGCCGGTCGCGGCGGGCCGCGCGGCGACGTACTCGAACGCGACCAGGTTCATCCCGTCGCGGAGCGGAGTGACCAGGGCGACGTCGGCGGCGACGTAGTACGAGGCGAGCTCGCGGGCCGAGAGGCCGCGGGCGATGAGGCGCACCGGCGTGTGGGCGATGGTCCCGAACCTGCCCTGGATGCGGCCCACCGCCGCCTCGACGCGCTCGCGCAGGCGGCGGTACTCGACGACCGACTCGCGGCTGGGCACGCCGATCTGGATCAGGGTCGCCGACATCCCGAGCTCGGGCGACGCGGCGAGGGCGCGCTCGAACGCCTCGAGCCGCTCGACGACGCCCTTGGAGTAGTCGAGGCGATCGACGGCGACGAGCACGCGCCCGCCGCCGAGCGCGCGCCGGAGCGCGGCGGCATCTTCGCGGACGCCGTCGCTGTCGCCGAGGGCCGACCACTGGGCGACGTCGGCCCCTATCGGCGCGGGGATGACGCGCGAGGAGCGGGGGCCGAGGTCGACCACGAGCTCGTCGGCGAAGCTCGACGTCGGCACGGACGCGCTCGGCGAGCCCAGCGCCGGCCTGCGCGCGGCGGACCGGGGCTCCGCCGCTTCGATGGCGCGGCCGTCGGCGCCCTTGGCGATCGCCGCCCACCCGCCGTTCGACGGCCCCACGCCGGCGACGCCGGCGCGGCTCACGACCGCGTGCTCCAGGCCGAGCTCGGCGAGCGCGTCGCGGAACGCCCGCACGTAGCGGGGCAGGTGCAGACCGACGAGGTCGGCGCCGAGGATGCCGCGCACCAGCTCGCCCGCCCACGGCGCGATGCGGAGGAGCTCCGCCGGCGGCCAGGGGATGTGCCAGAAGAAGCCGATCCTGAGATCCGGGCGGCGCTCCCGGAGCAACGCGGGCACGAGGCCGAGCTGGTAGTCGTGGACCCAGACCGACGATCCCGGCGCGGTGTGGTGCGCCACCGCCTGCGCGACGATGCGGTTCACCTCGCGGTACGCGTCCCAGTCGCGGCTGTCGAGCCTACAGCGCTCGAGGAAGCCGTGGGCGAGAGGCCAGAGCGCGCCGTTCGCGAGCCCGCCGTACCAGCGGTTGCGCGCCTCGCGCGGCAACGCGATCGAGCACACCTCGACGCCGAGCGCCGACTTCGGCTCGGCGTTGGAGTCGGCGCCGGCCGCGAACCAGAGCCCGTGGGTGCGCCGCACGACCGGGAGCAGCGCCGACACGAGGCCGCCGGGCGCGCGCGCGGCCCCGCGGCTCGTCTCGACGAATGGGGCCCGTGCGCTCACGACCGTGATGCGAGCCTTCGCGTCCGACAGCACCATCTTCGCGCTTGCGAGCGCCGTGCCGAGCCCGACCGTGCACCGCGCCGGCCGCTCGGTCGGAGGCGGACGAGCGCGGCGGCCGCTCGAGCGACCGCGAAGCGGATCGCGCCCGGCCCGAGCGACCGCGAAGCGGATCGCGCCCGGCCCGAGCGACCGCGAAGCGGATCGCGCCCGGCCCGAGCGACCGCGAAGCGGATCGCGCCCGGCTCGAGCGACCGTGAAGCGGATCGCGCCCGGTCCGAGCGACCGCAAAGCGGATCGCGCGCTTGGCGCGCGGCTCCGGCGGCGCCCCGTCCTGCCGAGCAAACGGGCTCCTCGCAGCCACGATCCTCGTGGTAACGTCGGGCCGTTGCCTATGCCGTTGTACGAGCTCTCGATCGACGCCAGTGCCGTCCGCGAAGCCGAGAAGGTGGTGTCGCTCGAGGGCCGCGGCTTTCCCACGCTGGTCATGCAGTGGGAGTCGCGCCTCTTCGACCAGGTCTGGACGACCACGATCGTCCTCGACTACCTCATCGCGCTGCCGCCGCTGATGCTCGGCCAGGCCACCTTCAACGAGGTGATGATCGCCGCATACGTCGGCGGCGCGCCGACCAAGTTCCTCTACTTCGGCACCGAGATGACGAGCGACGTGCCCCGCGTCGCCCCCGAGATGGAGAACCGCATCGGGCCGGCGAAGCTCTACCAGGAGTTCCGCCTCGAGGAGCAGAGCTGCCCCGTCCCGTACCTGAAGCTCATCCAGGCGACGCCCCGCATCTACGGCAACGGCCCGCAGGACTACTACTCGCCCCCGATCAAGGTCGAGCGCTATGACGGCGTCGTCGGGCCGGACCAGATCGCCGACGCGTTCCCGGCGATCGTCGCCAACCTCGAGCCGGTCAAGGGCACGGTCCTCACCGATCCGGCGCGCGGCTTCTGGAACGGCGCCCGCTACATGGGCACCGCGATGATCGCGATCAAGCGGCAGGGCAAGGTGGTCGGGATCCACCGCCGCGTCGGCCGCACCGACAAGGACGCGCTCCCGCCCGAGGTCAAGAAGCGCGACCCCAAGCTCGACGTCATCAAGGCCTGGGCCGCGATCGACGTGGGCACCTCGTCGACGGTGGTGGCGCTCCGCGGCGAGCGGGCGACGCCGGAGCTCCTGCGCATCGGGACCACGGCGGCGGCGGTCGTCCCGGCCGACTACGAGAGCCCCACCGAGATCGCCTTCGAGAACCTGGGCCGCACCGTCAAGGCCTGGCGCGATCGGGTCATCTTCCCGCTGACGCGCTGGGAGGACCTGGTCGTCGGGCAGGCGGCCCGCGCGCTCCGGGCGGGCCCCGCCGCCGCGAACAAGGACCTCCTGCCGCGCGCCGCGGCCACGCTCACCGCCCTGCCGCTCCTGCGCGATCGGATCGACCGCAAGGAGGCCGTCAAGCTCCGCGGCCGCACCGATCCGGAGACGGCCGAGGTCCTGAAGAAGCCGGCGCCGCCGATCATCGACGAGGAGGGCATCGGCGCGCACGATCCCTTCGATCCGGTCGAGCTCTACGCCTACTACGTCGGGCTCACCATCAACCAGCGCCACCGGGGGCTCTGCACCCACTACGCCATCTCGATGCCCACCGGCTGGGCCGACGCGCGCCGGCAGAGCATCCTCTGCGCCTTCCGGCGCGGCCTCTACCGCAGCCTCCCCGCCGGGCTCGTCGCCTACGACGATCTCGAGGGGCTCGAGGTCGTCGACGCCGGCCCCGCCGCGATCCCGTTCGTCGCGCACGCGTTCCGGGCCTTCGCGATCCAGCCGAAGGGCGAGGTCATCCCCTTCGCCGTCCTCGACGCCGGCGCGAGCGAGACCGGGATCGTCTTCGGCCTCTACCGCGACGCCAAGCCGGAGGAGCGGAGCAACCAGGGCTTCGAACGCGTCATCGAGTTCCTCGAGCCGAGCGCCATCCCCTGGCTCGCCGGCGAGCGGATGCTCCACCGCATGGCGTACGGCGTGTACAAGGCCAGCGAGGCGGCGGTGCGCGAGGCGCGCATCGCCTTCGAGGTCCCCGAGGAGGAGACGCCGCTCGCCGGCGCCGAGGAGCTCTTCGCCCCGTCCCCCGAGGCGCGCGCCAACACGCTCCTGCTCAAGGACGCCATCCGCCCGATCCTCGAGGGCGACGCCGCGTCGAAGATCCCGACCGCGATCAAGCTCCTCGGCGAGGGCGGTGCGGCCGTCGACGTGCCGCTCTCGATCGACCGCGCCGCCCTGACCACCACGCTGCAGGGCTGGATGGCCGACGGGGTCACGGCGTTCCTGCAGGCGCTTGGCGCCGCGCTCACCAAGATCGGCCGCGATCCCGATCCGCACGACGGGCTGCACGTCTTCCTCGGCGGCCGCCTCGGGATGCACCCGTACCTCTACGAGCGGCTCGCCGGCCAGCTCCCGAGCAACGTGAAGATCCACCGCTTCAAGGAGCCGGACAAGACCAACCTCGCCGCCCCGACGGTGAAGACGGCCACGGCGCTCGGGATCCTCTCCATGCGCTTCGACCGGCTCGGCGCCGTCCCGCGCGCCGAGAAGCGCGACGCCTTCCGCTACCGCGTCGGCCGCGCGCGCCACGGCCAGTTCATGGACGTCGTCGATCCGGCGGTGGAGTACGACGAGTGGCGCGAGATGGGCCCGTGCCAGAAGCCCGACGTGGACGTGCTCTTCATGCTCGCCGCCGAGGACGCCGAGGTCGCCGCCGACGATCCGCGGGTGATGCGGAGCGTGTGCTCGCTCGGCGTCGACGCGGTCGGCCAGCGCGTCTACCTGCGCGCCGTCGGCCCCGCTCGCGTCGAGGTCACCGCCGGTCCGCAGGGCGAGGGCCCGGCGAAGGGCGCCCCGGTGTGGGCCGTCGATTTGAAGACGGGGCTCGCGTCGGCGATCAAATGACGGGTGCTCGCGCGCGGACCCGACGGGTGCCCGCGCCGGCACCGCGCGCCGCTCAGGGGTTCAGGGCCGACTTCTCGCGGCGCCGTGCCAGATAGAAGAAGTCGCGCGGCGACGGCTCGACCGCGTACTCGTAGCTCGTGAACTTGATGTCGGGGATGAGCGCGGCGGTCGCGCGCGGCGGCTCGCCGGGCGTCTTGCGCTCGTACGTGAGGAAGCGCGGGTACGAGTAGTTGACGTCGAGCTGCGCGGCGCCGTACGCGCCGACGGCCTTCATCCCCCGCGCCAGCGCCTGCGCCGTCATCGCCTCGCCGAGCCCGTAGAAGAGCACCTGACCCGAGGCGTCGAGCGCGATCGCCGAGCGGCGGATGATGGTCTCGCCCCCGACGGCGGCGCCCCAGTTCTTGTTGTACTCGTCCCAGTGGAGCGCCTTGTTGATCTCGCCGTCCTCGACGAGGCAGGGCGGCGTCTGGCGGTAGGCGCGCATCTCGGCCTCGCGCGCCTTGAGGCCGGACCAGGTCCCGATCTTGAGCCCGCCGCCCTGGTAGAACGCGAAGGTGCAGGCGATGTCGCGCGGGACCACGAAGGTCTCGCCGTCGATCATCATGCCGTAGTGCCCGTGCATCGCCTTGAAGCCGCCGT
The DNA here is from genome assembly GCA_964372055.1 of uncultured Polyangiaceae bacterium. GTDB lineage: Bacteria > Myxococcota_A > Polyangia > Polyangiales > Polyangiaceae > CAYJPW01. The sequence goes on along the minus strand of CAYJPW010000064.1, from coordinate 45,750 downwards.
TGAACACGGCGACGAGATCGGCGGCGCGGTCGGCGGGGACGAGGCCCGGCCGGTGCTCCTTCGGCACCGTCATCGACTGCGGCTCGCTCGTGCCGGCGACGAGGACGAGGTCCATCTTGCGGAGATCGATCGCCACCACGGCGATCGCGGCGAACGAGCGCTTGGGGTCGGGGTGGACCACCGCCTTGAACATGATCGGCTCGCCGGGGCGGACCGCGTCCGGCATCGGGAGCCACTGGCCGTCGCCGGCGCCCGCCACGTTCCGGTAGGGCGGCTCGAAGGGCGCCGGCGGGAACACCTCGGCGGGATCGCGCGGCGGCGCCGGGCCGGCCGGGGCGGCCCCCGACGCGGCGACCGGGACCGCCGCGGGCCCGGCGGCGACCGCCCCCGAGGGCGCGTCCCAGAAGGTCTTGGGCGCGGCGTCCTGGTAGCGCCAGCAGTTCCACTTGTCGGCGACGCCGTAGGCGACGTCCTCGGCCCACGCGACCGGACCGGGGCCCACCACGGCGCGCACGCCGTCGGCGAGGGCCGGGCCGAAGCCCGGGATCTCGTGGATCGCGATCCAGAGGGCCGGCACCGCGACGGCGACCGCGCCCAGGCCCATGAGGGCGCGCCTCCGCCACCGCCCCCGCCGCGGAGCCTTCGCCTTCGTCGACACCGGGCGCCATCCTACCCGAACGCCGCGCCGGCCCCAAGAAGTGGACGTGCTCCTCGCCAGCCCGCCTCGAGAGGGCGCCAACTTCGCCCGCGAGCGCGGGGCCAGGGCCACTATCCTCGCGCGGTGCGCCCCTCGGTCATCCACGACCCGCGCTCGCGCGTGGCCCAGCGCGGGTGGGTGGCGCGCCTCGGCGCGGGGGCGATCGCCCGGTACCGCTTCCTGCGCGGGCTCGTCGCCACGCTCACCGGCGCGCTCGGCTCGGCGCTCTGGCCTGGGGTCGCCGCGCGGGAGGTGGTGAAGCGGGTGGTGCTGCTGCAGATCCTGTTCACCGGCGTGCAGGCGCTCGGGCTCGTGAGCGTCGTCGCGCTCTTCATCGGGGCGACGATCATCATCCAGACCGGGATCATGGCGCCGGCGACGACCGGCGAGATGCTCGGCCAGATCCTGGTCGCGGTGGTCGTGCGCGAGCTCGCGCCGCTCGGGACCGCGATCGTGATCGCCGGGCGATCGGGGACGGCGATCGCCACCGAGCTCGGCAACATGAAGGTCAACTCGGAGGTGCTCGCCCTCTCCTCGCTCGGGATCGATCCTCTGCGTTACGTCGTGCTGCCGCGCCTCGTGGGGGCGGTGGTGAGCGTCCTCGTGCTCATCGTCTACTTCAGCGTGGTCGCGATCCTGGGCGGCTACCTGGTGAGCCTCCTCATCATCGCGCCGAGCTTCGACGCCCTCCGCTCCGGCTTCGCCCAGGCGCTCTCGCCGGCGGACCTCGCGCTCTTCCTCATCAAGGGCGTCGGCCTCGGCACGATGGTCGGGTGGCTCTCCAGCCACTACGGCCTCGAGGTCATGGGATCGCCGACCGAGGTGCCGCAGAAGGCGAGCCGCGCCGTGGTGATGTCGCTCCTCGGCTGCGTCGTCTTCAACACCGCGGTGACGGCGGTGTTCTACGCGGCCGTCGGCTCGAACCCCGTGCGATATTGAGCCGTGCCCGAGGGCCTCCGCCTCGTCGACGTCTCGCTCCGGTACGGCGACCTCACCGTCGTCGACGACGAGTCGCACCACGTGCCGGTGGGGGGCACGCTCGTCGTCACCGGCGAGAACGGGGTGGGGAAGTCGACCCTGCTCTACCTCTGCGCCGGGCTGCTCGCCGCCTCGGCCGGCGTGGTCACGCTCGACGGCCACCGGCCCGACGTCCTCCACCCGAGCACGCTCTTCCGCCAGGGCGTGCGCCGCGGCGTCGTCTTCCAGCAGGGCGGGCTGCTCGCGAACCTCTCGGCGTTCGCCAACGTCGCCCTCGCGCTCCGCTACCACGCGGACGTGCTCGGCCTGACGGAGGACGGTTGCGAGGAGCGCGCCCGCGCCGCGCTCGACGAGCTCGAGGTCGACCGCGCCGACCTGCACGCGCTCCCGGCCCACCTCTCGATGGGCGTGCGCAAGCGCGTGGCCATGGCGCGGGCGCTCGCGCTCGAGCCGAACTTCCTCTTCTTCGACGATCCCGACGCCGGCCTCGACGCCGACAACGCCGCGGTCGTAGGGGACCTCCTGATCCGGTATCGGGACGACGCGCGCGTGACCATGCTGGTCGTGACCAACCACCGTGTCCTGCTCGCCCGCCTCGACGTTCCCCCGCACGAGCTGACGAAGGGCAAGCTCCTCCGGAGGGCCTCTAGACACGTCGCCTGAGGTCTGCGACCCTCCGTCGCTCGGCCGCCGATGGCCGAGAACGCGCGATCACCGCGGGTTTCCGGAGGTTTCTGCATGAGCGTCGATCTCGGGATCGTGGTCAACGGGATGAAGTTCAGTAACCCGTTCGTGCTGGGCTCCGGCCCCCCGGGGACCAACGCGCGGGTCATCGCCAAGAGCTACGACCTCGGCTGGGGCGGGATGGTCATCAAGACCATCAGCCTCGACTCGAGCAAGGTGATCAACACCGCGCCGCGCTACGGCAAGCTCCGCTCGCGCGAGAAGGGCGAGGTCGTCGGCTTCGAGAACATCGAGCTCATCTCGGACCGCCCCTTCGACACCTGGCTCGACGAGCTGCGCCAGCTGAAGAAGAGCTACCCGAACAAGATCCTCATCGCCTCGATCATGGAGGAGTACCGCCGCGAGGCGTGGCACGAGATCGTCCGTCGCACGCAGGAGACCGGCGTCGACGGCTTCGAGCTCAACCTCTCCTGCCCCCACGGCCTGCCCGAGCGCAAGATGGGCATGGCCATGGGCGAGGACCCGTCCCTCGTCGAGGAGGTGTGCGGTTGGGTCAAGGAGGTGGCGAAGATCCCCGTCTGGGCGAAGATGACGCCCAACGTCGCCCACATCGCCGAGCCCGCGGCGGCGGCGATCAAGGGCGGCGCCGACGGCATCAGCGCCATCAACACCATCCTCTCGATCATCGGGATCGATCTGGCGACGCTCCGCCCGCTCCCCACGGTCGAGGGCTACACCGTGCCGGGCGGCTACTCGGGCCAGGCGGTGCGTCCGATCGCGCTCCGCCACGTGATGGAGATCGCCCGCGCCCACCCCGGCGTCCCGATCTCGGGCATGGGCGGGATCGAGACGGGGCTCGACGCGGTGCAGTTCTTCCTGCTCGGCTCGCACACCGTCCAGGTCTGCACCGGCGCGATGCTGCGCGGTTACGAGATCATCGACGAGCTCAAGGCCGACCTCTCCAAGTTCATGGTCGACCACAAGTTCGAGCACGTCACCGATTTCGTCGGCAAGAGCCTGCCGTACTTCACGACGCACGCCGACCTGGTCGCGCGGCAGAAGGCGGCGAAGGCCGAGCGCGCCGGCGCGAGCAACCGCGACGCCGAGACCTGGAAGGGCGACATCGCCAAGGAGACCGGCGCCCTCACGACGAACTGACGAGCTGGGCGGAGGAGCGGCGCCGCGGTGATAGGATACCGGGCGGCCATGCCCAAAGCGCTGCCGGTCACCCCGCCCCCGCCCATGGCGCGGGACGCTCGGGGGAGCACGTCCCCCGGCGTCGCGCCCGGCGACGTGCTCGGCGGCAAGTACCTGGTCGAGCGCGTGCTCGGCACCGGCGGCATGGGCGTCGTCGTCGAGGCGGTCCGGCGCGATCTCGGCGAGCGCGTCGCCGTCAAGGTCATGCACGACCGGTACACCTCGAACGCCGAGGCGATGGCGCGCTTCCAGCAGGAGGCGCGCGCCGCGGTGAAGATCCGCGGCGAGAACAGCGCGCGCATCCTCGACGTCGGCACCACCGAAGCCGGCGCGCCGTTCATCGTGATGGAGCTGCTCCTCGGCTGCGATCTCGCCACGCTGCTGAAGGAGGGGCCGCTCCCGGTCGAGGAGGCGGTGCTCTACGTCATCCAGGCGTGCGAAGGGATGGCCGAGGTGCACGCGCACGGCATCGTCCACCGCGATCTCAAGCCGGGGAACCTGTTCCTCACCCGGCGCCCCGACGGCTCGCCGCTCGTGAAGGTCCTCGATTTCGGCATCGCCAAGAGCGCCTCGCCGGCCGACGCGCTCGAGCCCGCGATCACCATGACGCTCGTGAGCCTGGGGACGCCGCTCTACATGTCGCCCGAGCAGGTGCGCTGCTCGAAGACCGTCGACAACCGCTCGGACGTCTGGGCGCTCGGCGCCATCCTCTACGAGCTGTTGTCGGGCCTGCCGGCGTTCGGCGGCAACAGCGTCGCCAACATCTCGGCCCAGGTGCTCGAGGCGACGCCGGCGGCGCTGCCGATGGTCCGCCCCGGCGTGCCGCCCAAGCTCGACAAGGTCGTGCAGAAGGCGCTCGCGAAGCGCCCCGAGCACCGCTACTCGGACGTGGGCGCGCTCGCCGCGGCGCTCGCGCCGTTCGCGGGACCGACGGGCGCGGCGCACGCCGAGCGCGCGCTCCGCATCGCGCGCGGCGACGGGCTCGGCGCGGTCACCGGCCCCATCCCCTCGGTGCGGCCCGGGCCCACGAACCACGCGCACTCCGAGGCCGCGACCACGCTGCGCTTCGTCCACAAGCGCGATCGCCTGCTCCGTGTCGCGGTGGCGGCGCTCGCGGTGGTGGCGCTCGGGCTCGGCGTCGCCGTGGTGCGGACGTACCGGCAGGGCGGGGCCATCGCCGTGAGCGCGCCGGCGCAGAAGGGCGTGGGCGCCTCGAGCGCCGTTCGCTTCGCGGTCGTGCTCACGGCGGCGCGCGTCGGCGCCGCAGCTTCGCCGGAGGCCGGGGCGACGGCCACGCCGATCACCGTCGACGAGCTCCCGCCGGCGCGCGCCCCGCGTGGCCGCCCGGCGGCCCGCCCGGCCGGCGCCCTCGACCCGCTGGAGACGCGCAAATGAGCATCGGGTCGCGCGCGATCCTCGCGAGCGCGCTCCTGCTCGCCGCCGCGCCCGCGAGCGCGCAGTCGGCGAAGGCGAGCGACGCCGCGGCCGCCGAGGTGCTCTGGAACGAGGGCCGGAAGCTCCGCGCCGCCGGCAAGATCCACGAGGCCTGCCCCAAGTTCGTCGAGAGCTACCGGCTCGATCCCGCCATCGGCACCCTGCTCAACATGGCGAGCTGCCACGAGCTCGAGGGCAAGCTCGCGACCGCGTGGGGCGAGTACAGCGACGCCGAGCAGCAGGCGCGCCGCGCCGGGGACAAGCGCGAGAAGTTCGCCGCCGATCACGCCAAGGCGCTCGAGCCGCGCCTGCCCAGGCTCGTCATCCGCGCCGTGGAGCCGCCGCCGGACCTCGTCGTCACGCGCGACGGCGTCGCGCTCGGCGCGGCGTCGCTCGGCGTGGAGCTCCCGATCGATCCCGGCAGGCACGAGGTCACCGCGTCGGCCGCCGGCCGCGAGAGCTGGTCGACGACGATCGAGGTCGGCCCCCGCGGGCGCACCGAGGTGCGGGTGCCGCCGCTCGCGCCGAAGCCCGAGGCGCCCGAGGCGACTGCGCCGCCGAGCGCGGCGACGCCGCCGCCGGACGCCGCGCCGCCCGGCGGAGGAGGAGGAGGAAGCGGGCAGCGCACGGTCGCCCTCGTCCTCGGCGGCGTGGGGATCGCGGCGATCGGCGTCGGCGCCGTCTTCGGCGTGCTCACCGCCAACCAGGCGTCGATCGCCGAGACCGAGTGCCCGAACAACCGCTGCAACGCCGCCGGCGACGAGGCGGTGGCCGCGGGCCGCACCGACGCCTGGGTCTCGAACATCGGGTTCGGCGTGGGCGCGGTCGCGCTCCTCGTCGGTGGGTATCTGTTCTTCTCGGCCGATCCGGACCCGGCCCCCGCGGTCTCACGCCTCCGCATCGCGCCGGTCGTCGGTCCGCACGCGGGCGGCGCCTCGGCGGCGTTCGCGTTCTAGGTCGGGCGACGGCGATCAGCCGGGCGCCTTGCAGCAGAGCGTCACCGCGCCCTCGGGCGTGAGCGCGCCCTCGGGCTGCCCGCCCTCCGGCGTGCACGAGCCGCCCCCCGGCACCGCGCCGCTGTAGCTGACGATGCCCGTGCCCACGCCGGTGCAGGCGCCCTCGACGAGATCGGTGATGCCGCCGGTGCAGAGGATCCCGCCGTGGAAGTGGTAGCCGCCGCCGCTGCAGCTCACCGCCGGCGGCGCGCAGGAGCAGGCGGAGCAGCCGCGCGTGTCGGTGGCCCCGGTGTAGGCGGTGATCCGCTGCGCCGACTCCCAGCCGGTCGGGCAGGCGGCGACGTCGGCCGCTCGCCGGATGCAGACGAGGCTCGCGCTCGGCACGCACTGGCCATCGCTCCCGCACCGCGGCTCGCCGGCCTGCGCCGGGCAGAGGCTCTGCGCCGCCTCCCACGCCGTGTCGATGGTGGGGGTCACCGCCGAGGGCGGGCAGCTCGCCGTCGCCGGGGGCTGCGGGCCCTGCTTGCAGTGGGACGACCCGATCGGGACGGTGCCGCAGTCGCCGTCGTTGTAGGTGATCCCGCCGGAGCCGATGGTGCAGCTGTTGTTGAAGAAGCACTCGAGCGTCGCGCTCGGGCACGAGGCGGCGAGGTTGCCGCAGGTGCAGGCCGAGCAGGAGGCGGGCGCCGAGGGCGGCCCCGAGAGGTAGGTCACCGGCGCGGACATGTCGGCGCACTCGGCCGGCGGCTGATCGGAGGCCGTGGTGAGCAGCTGGAAGTAGCCGTCCCAGCCCGCCGGGATCGGCTCGACGCAGGCCGCCGACGCGCCGCACTCGGTCGGATCGCCGCTGGTCGTCGTCGTGGTCGAGCTCGCCGCCGTCGTCGCGCCGCCGCTCCCGCTGGCCGTGGCCCCGCCGCCGGCTCCGTCGCCGAGCCCGGTCTCGAACGCGTCGAGCCCGTAGATGACCTGGCAGGAGAGCGGCGCGGCGCACGCGAGGAGCAGGCCGAGGCGCAGGACGGATCGGCCGGTCACGCCACGATCGTCCTTGTTCTCCCCGGCCGCGTCAACCCGACCTCCGGGCGCGAGCACGTGGGGTCGCCCAGGCGTGCCGTAGCCGGTCCCCGGGTGTAGAGTCCGCGCCGATGAGCGACGTGGACTTCGACGTGGGCATCATCGGCGGCGGCCCCGCCGGGAGCTCGATGGCTTGCTATCTCGCGCGCGCCGGGGTGCGCTGCGCCGTCTTCGAGCGCGAGAACTTCCCGCGCGAGCACGTGGGCGAGTCGCTGGTCCCCTCGTCGACCCGCATCTTCAAGGAGCTCGACTTCCTCAAGGTGATGGAGGCCCGGCGCTTCCCTCGCAAGTACGGCGCCTCGTGGACGAGCAGCCCGCTGACGCGCGCGTACAAGATGGACTGGGAGGGGCTCGAGGTCGACTGCCGCGCCGACATCCGCTTCGAGGAGCGGCAGCAGCCCGGCGTCGACCAGAACTACACCTACCACGTCGATCGCGGCGAGTTCGACCTGGCGCTCCTCCAGCACGCGAGCGAGGCGGGCGCGGCGATCCACCAGGGCATCGACGTCCGCCACGTCGACTTCGACGGCGCCGATCCCGAGATCCGCTTCCGCATGGGCAAGCGCGAGCTCGGCGCCCGGGTGCGCCTCGTCGTCGACGCCAGCGGCCGCCGGACGATGCTCGGCAACCAGCTCAAGCTGAAGATCAAGGACCCGGTCTTCGACCAGTACGCGCTCCACACCTGGTTCGAGGGCTTCGATCGCGGCGACGGGCCGGAGGCGGGCTACATCCACATCCACTTCCTGCCGCTGGTGAACACCTGGGTCTGGCAGATCCCGATCCGCGACGGCGTGACCAGCGTCGGCGTGGTGACCCAGAAGAAGAACTTCATCGGCTCGAAGCAGGCGCGCGAGGAGTTCTTCTGGAAGTGCCTCCGCACGCGGGAGGACATCGCCCACAAGCTCGATCGCGCCCGCCAGATGCGCCCCCTCAAGGAGGAGGGCGACTACAGCTACGCGATGACCGAGTTCACCGGCGACCGCTTCCTGCTCCTCGGCGACGCGGCGCGGTTCGTCGATCCCATCTTCTCGACGGGCGTCTCCATCGCCCTCAACAGCGCGCGCTTCGCGAGCCGCGACGTGATCCCGGCGCTCGAGCGCGGCACGCTCCGCAAAGACGCCTACCAGACGTTCGAGAGCACGATGCGGCGCGGCGTGAAGAACTGGTACGACTTCATCACCGTCTACTACCGACTCAACGTGCTCTTCTCGCACTTCGTCTCGAACCCGAAGTACCGCCTCGACGTCCTCAAGCTCCTCCAGGGCGACGTCTACGAGGAGGGCGAGCTGCCCGTCCTGACCGAGATGCGCGCCAAGGTGCGCGAGGTCGAGCAGAACCCGAAGCACATGTGGCACGGCGTGCTCGGCGACCTGACCGCCAACGCCTTCCGCGAGGCCAGTCCCGCCTGAGGCCCCGCCTCATGGTGCACCCCCTCTCCCGCCAGGGAGAGGGGGCCGGGGGGTGAGGTGGTGAGGTGGTGAGGTGGTGAGCTAGGAGAGAAGGCCGGGGCTGACGTCTACGCCTGGCCGTGCGCCATCGTGCGCGCGCCGTCCTGGAACAGGACCTCGACCTTGCCGCGGTCGATGACGCGCTGGACGACGCCGTCGCCGAACTTGGGGTGCTTGATGAGCTCCCCGGCGCCGAACGTCTGGCTGATGCGGTAGGGCTTGAAGGCCGCCGGCGGCTTGCCCGCGATGGCGTGCTCCCACGCCTGCACGAGCTCGCGCTCGGCGCGCTGGGCCGCCGTCTCGCGCCCGGGCGCCTTGGCTCGCGGCTCCTTGGCGACGCCCGCCGCGGGCGCTGCCCCGGCGGCGCGCTTGGCCGGCGCGGCCGCGCGCTCGCTCTTGGGCTTGTGGTAGTTGTGGTGCGAGTTGCAGGTGCGGCACTCGACCCGCTTCACGACGTCGCCGACCATCGCGATGATGCGGTGCCCGAGGTCGAGCTTGCACTTGGTGCACCAGGCGTCGATCTCCCCGCCCGTCTTCGGCTTCTTCGTCGTCGTCGTCACGTGCCCTCGCGCCGACGGCGCTCGCGCCTCGGCTCCTTGGTCCTGTCCTTCACCGACACCTGCGCCGTCACCTCGGGCTTCGGCAGCCTCGCCGCGCCCTCGTCCTCTGCCTCTTCGTCGCCGAGCTGCTCGTCCTCCTCGTCGGAGCGGGCCTTGTTCGGCACGAACCGGATCTCGGTCTTGATCTCGAAGGAGAGCTTGGTCAGGACCTTGGTGATCTCGTCGGCGAACTGGGTCTGCTCGAGGACGTCGCGGATCTCCTTGGCGACCACCCTGTACAGGCCATTCTTGGTGTCGTCGATCTGGGTGTAGATGTAGCTGAGCGCTTCCTTCGGCAGCTTGATGTCGTCGACGAAGTTGCGGAGGTTCTCCGGCCCTTCCTGGAGCTTCTCGACCCCGCTCTCGACCGCTCGCTCGACGAGGCGCTTGATGAGCTGGGGGATGGCCCGCTCGAACAGCCGCTTCCTGTCCCCCTCCGGGGCGTCGTCGAACGGCGGCGGCTCGTGCTCGTCGGACATGCGCTCGGGGCGACACGTAGCGGGACGGGCCGCGTACGTCAAATGACGATCGGGGCACGGCCTCCCATCCGGGCCGAGAAACGCCCGCCCGCTTCGGCCCCGCCGCGGTCACTTGCCCCGCGGGGAGGCGGCGGGCAGGCGCCAGATCTCGGCGGCGAAGCGGCCCGAGCCGCGGCGGGCGGTGACCTCCACGTCGAGCTTGTCGTCCTCGAGCGCGCACAGCGGGCGATCGGGCTGGACGATGGGCCAGGCGTCCTCGCCGTGGTCGGCCGCCACGGCGGTCCCGCGGCTCGAGCGGACGACCACGTCGAGGTCGGAGACCCCGGCGTCGGCGACGGCGAAGACGCGGTAGCACTCGCCGCGCACGGCCGCGAAGCGGGTCGTGATCGGAGGGCCGCCCTCGGTCACGGCGCCTTCGAGGGGCTCCTTCGAGAGGCGGACCATGCCGTTCTCGGGGCCGCAGAGGAGCGCGAGGCGGGTGACGTCCTTGACCGGCTGGCCGCTCGCCCGGAAGTTGCCGTAGCAGCGGACCCAGGGGCCCCCGACGCGCGCGGGCGGGGCGGGCTCGTCCGGCGCGGCGGGGCCCTCGGGCGCGGCGCCGCCCGCGCCGGCGGCGCTGGGCGAGCCGCCACCGGACGCGTCGGCGGAAGGAGGGCGGGGGGCGAGCACGACCGCGGGCGCGTCCGGGGCGGCGTCGCCGCCGTCCCAGGGGCGGACGCGCGGCTCGCAGGCGCCGGCCGCGACCGCGAGGACGGCCACCGTGCCGAGCCGGACGAACACGCGCCTCCTGAGCGCTCGGGATCGGGCCCTCGCCAGCATCTCGAGGTCGCGTTTGTAGTACGTCGCGCGTCCGGCGGGCGACTAGAGTGACCCCGATGACGCTCGCGCTCGGCTCCTCGGACGGCGCAGCCCGCCCGGCCGCCACCGGCATCGCCGTCCTCGACCGCCCCGACTTCGCCGCCCGCCGCACGCGGCTGCTCGAAGCGATCGACGGGGTGGCCGTGCTCCCGGCGGCGGCGGTGGCGCTCCGCAACAACGACGTCGAGCACGAGTACCGGCAGGACTCGGACCTCTTCTACCTCTCGGGGTTCGAGGAGCCCGAGAGCCTGCTCGTGCTCACCACCAAGCACGCCAAGCACCGCGCCGTCCTCTTCGTGCGGCCGCGCGATCCGGAGCGCGAGATCTGGGACGGCCACCGCGCCGGCGTCGAGGGCGCGATCGAGCGCTTCGGCGCCGACGCCGCCTTCCCCATCGCCGAGCTCGCGCAGCGCCTGCCCGACTACCTGGCGGGCGCCTCGCGCCTCTACTACCGCCTCGGGCGCCGCCGCGACGTCGACGATCTCGTCCTCGCCTCGATCGAGCGCGCGCGCGGGCGCGGGCGCGCGACGCACCTCTGGCCGACCGAGATCGTCGATCCCGCCACCGTCCTCCACGAGATGCGAGCGCGGAAGGGCGAAGAGGAGGTGGCCCGCATGCGCCGCGCCGCCGAGATCACGCGCGAGGCGCACCTCGGCGTGATGCGGCTCGCCGCGCCGGGCCGCTACGAGTACGAGCTCGAGGCCCACCTCCGGGACGTGTTCCGCAAGAACGGCGCCGAGCGCCCGGCCTACGGACCGATCGTCGGCTCGGGCCCGAACGCGACCGTGCTCCACTACCGCGAGAGCCGCCGGCGCATCGAGGACGGCGATCTCGTGCTCGTCGATGCCGGGTGCGAGTACGACTACTACGCGTCCGACGTGACCCGGACGTTCCCGGCGAGCGGCACGTTCACGCCGCCGCAGCGCAAGGTCTACGAGGCGGTCCTCGCCGCCCAGGTGGCCGCCGTCGCGGCGGTCCGGCCGGGCGCGACCGTCGACGCGATCCACGAGCTCACCGTCGAGGCGATCGTCGACGGCATGCTCGCCATCGGCCTGCTCCGCGGCGACCGCGCCGACATCCTCACGCACCAGAAGTACCGCGCCTACTACATGCACCGGACCAGCCACTGGCTCGGCATGGACGTGCACGACGTCGGGGCCTACTACCGGGGCGGCGCGCCGCGGCCGCTCGAGCCGGGCATGGTCCTCACCATCGAGCCGGGCATCTACGTGGGGCAGGGCGACACCTCGGCGCCGCCCGAGTACCGCGGCGTCGGCGTCAGGATCGAGGACGACGTGCTCGTGACCGAGGACGGGCACCTCGAGCTCACCGCCGCGATCCCGAAGACGGTCCGCGACGTCGAGCGCGCCTGTGGCGGCTGAGCGGCCCGAGGCGCGGCGCGGCTCGGCGGAGCGCGCCGCGCCGGCGCGGGCCGGTCGGGCGACGGACGCGGAGGCGCGCGACGCCGCCGTCGTCCGCGATCTCGGCGCCTGGTACGACGAGGTCGCGCGCGATCTGCCGTGGCGGCGAACCCGCGATCCCTACGCCGTCTGGCTGAGCGAGATCATGCTCCAGCAGACGCGCGTCGAGACGGTGGTGCCCTACTTCGAGCGATTTCTGGCGCGCTTCCCCGACGTCGGCTCGCTCGCTGCCGCGCCGCTCGACGACGTCCTCGGGCTCTGGAGCGGGCTCGGCTACTACCGGCGGGCGCGCCAGCTCCACGCCGCGGCGCGCGAGGTCACCGAGCGCTGGGGCGGCGCGCTCCCCGCGAGCGCCGCCGAGCTCCGGACCCTGAGCGGCGTCGGCGCGTACACCGCGGGGGCGGTGGCGAGCATCGCCTTCGACCGGCGCGAGCCGCTCGTCGACGGCAACGTGGCGCGCGTCCTGGCGCGGCTCGAGGGCATCGACGACGACGTGCGCGGCGCCGAGGGCGCCAGGCGCCTCTGGGAGGCCGCGGCGCGGCTCGTCCCCGAGGACCGGCCCGGCCGCTTCAACCAGGCGCTGATGGAGCTCGGCGCGACCGTGTGCTCGCCGCGGGCGCCGCGCTGCGAGGCCTGCCCGGTGCGCGCGCGCTGCGTCGCGGCCGAGGAGGGCCGCCAGGACGCTCTGCCGGTGGTCTCGCCGAAGCGGGCCCCGCGCGCGGTCCGCGTCGTGGCGGCGGTCATCCGCCACGGCGGGAGGGTCTGGCTGGCGCGCCGCGTCGAGTCGGGCCTCTTCGGCGGCCTCTGGGAGCCCCCGATGGTCGAAGCGCGCTCGATCGCGGCGGCGCGCGCCGCGCTCGCCGGCGCCGGCATCGCCGCCGACGTGCGCGTCCGGAGGGCAGGCGAGGTGAAGCACGTCCTCAGCCACCGCGCGCTGCAGGTGCTCGTCGTCGCCGGATCCGTCGAGCGGGCGTGGCGCGACCGACGCCTCGACGCGGCCGCGTACGAGCGGGCCGCCTGGCTCGCGCCCGACGCCGCGCTCGGCGTCTCGACGCTCGCGCGCAAGGTGCTGGCGGCGGCGCGCTAACGCTTGCGCTTCGAGGATCGCGGCGGAGGACGAGGCGCGGGCTCGGCTCGAGCGCCCCTCTGCCCCGACGCGGATCGCGCCTCGGCCGCTCTCGGCTCGGGTCGAGCGGGAGCGGATCGCGCTCGAGCGGCCGCGGCGGGCGTCCGCGCTCGGACGCCGGACGCCGCCGGCTCCGCCTCCTCTTCCTCGGGCTCGGCCGTGGTGTCGAGCGCCTCCTCCTCGAGCAGGAGGGGGAGCTCGGCCTCCTCGGCCTCGGTGTCCTCGATCGCGCGCTCGCTCACGTCTTCCCCGAAGGTCGCCCCCTCGAGGTACTGCGCGCCGAGATCGCCGGCCAGATCGGCGGCCGCGTCCGCCGCCTCGGGATCGACGTCGAACTCCATCGTCGCGCCCTCGTTCGGGTGATGAGGGTGCTGGCGCACGTCGTCGTCGCTCGTCGGGACGACGAACCCCATCTCGGCCGCGGGGTGCTGCTTGGCGGGCAGCGGGGGCGCGACGAACTCCTCGCGGTCGTCGCCGCCGACCTCGAGCCGCTCCGCCTCGTTCGGCGCCTCGGTACGGGGCGGCGGCTCGACCGCGCCGCGCCGCGCGCGGGAGCGTCGATTGCTCACTCCATCTCTCCTTCTCAGGGGCGGGGCCCCTCGCGGCCGACGGGATGCATGCCCCGGTCCGCGCCGCCGGGTGGCCTCCTCCTCTTTTGCAGGTGCGGCCGGCCGCCACATCGCGCTAAACGTCAGAGCCGATGCGCGCTCCCTCGCTCGCCTCGGCGGCGCTCGTAACCGCGCTCGCCCTCCCGGGCTCGGCGCGCGCGGCCGAGCCCCAGGCGGCCGCCGAGCCGGAGCCGGCGGCGGCGGCGGGCGACGCCGACACGGGTGAGCTGCGCCGCCTGGCGCGCCCGCCGGGATCCTACCTGCGGCTGCTCGGCGGGATCGCGTTCGGCGACGGCATCCGCTTCAACAACCCCTACCGGCTCGAGACGCAGCTCGGCGACTCGGCCGAGTCGCTCTCGCTGACCTCGGGCTACGTCGACCTCGGCGCCGCCATGGCGTTCGGCCCGCCCGACGGGTTCCAGCACGGCGCGGCGCTGCGGCTCTCGCTCGCCCTCTCGGGCGTGCCGCAGCAGGTGATCGCGCCGACCTACCTCCTCGCGTACCGCGGCGAGCACCGGCTCATGGGCTTCGGCCGCCTCGGCGTCGCCTACGTGATCTCGCCCGACGAGAACCTCGGCGCCGAGCTCGGCGTCGGGGCGGCGTACTTCCTCACGGCGGGCGTCGGCGTCTCGGCCGAGCTCGTCGGCGATCTCTTCTACGGCGCGGGCACGAACGAGGTGAAGACGGCGGTCTACCCGATCCTCTCCGGCCAGCTCGGGCTCGTCGTCGACTACGAGGTGCTGCCGTGAGCCGCCGGCGGGGGTTCACGAAGAGCACGGCCTCGGGCGCCGACGTGCTCCGCGTCGCGGTGGTGGCGCTCCTCTTCACCGCCGCGCCCGTCGCCGGCGACATCGGGAGCTGCGGCCAGGAGGCCGAGGATCTCGATCCGGTGAAGTTCTTCTCCGCCAAAGCCGAGATCGACTGCCGCAGGTGCGAGGAGTGCGGCGTGCTCACCAAGGCCTGCGACGACGCCTGCGCGCCCGGGCAGAAGACCGAGTTTCTGCCCGGTTGCTACCCGCTCGTCCACGACGGGGAGGCGTGCCTGAACGCGCTCGAGGCGGCGAGCTGCGACGACTACGCCCTGTTCATGGCCGACGCCGGCTCGGTCCCGACCGAGTGCAACTTCTGCCCGCCGGAGGCGCGGTGATGGCCACCCGCGCCGGCGCGGCGGCGTTGATCGCGGGGGTCCTCGCGCTCGCGGCGACGGGCTGCGCGGGGGCGCGGCCGCTCATGGCGGCGCCGGCCGACTACGCCGCGTTCCGGGCGACGCGGGTGGCGCCCACGCTCGACGCGCGGCTCGCGGCGGCGTCGCGCTACCTCGACGAGCACGCCGACGGGCTCTGGGCGGCGGACGTGGATCGCTGGTTCGACCGCGCCGAGCCGGTGTTCTTCGCGTCCAAGCGCGGCAGCGTCGCCGGGCTCGAGGCGTACCTGCGGGCGCTCCCGCGCGGGCCGCACGCGTCGGAGGCGGTGCGCCGCCTCGGCGAGCTGCGCGCCCGCCAGGCGCAGGGGGCGGACGGCACGGGCGGGATCGCCGACGCGCTCGAGCGCCGGATGCAGCGCGCCGCCGCCGGGCGCGCCGCCGTCGGCGACTCGATGCGGCGGTGGCTCGGGTGGCTGCTCGATCCCCCGCTCTGGCGCGGGCCGATCTCGGAGGCGCCGGGCGAGCTGGTGGTCGAGTGGAGCCTGAAGCTGCCCGCGCCCGTCTGCGCCCCCGCCGAGGGCGCCGCGCCGGCCGGCGCCGCCCGCCGCTGCGCCAAGCTCGTGGAGCTGCCGTACTCGATCCCGGTCGGCGGCGTGGCCGAGCCGCGCGAGGTCACGCTCGAGATCGCGATCGTCGAGGACGGGGCCGGGAGGCCGCTCGAGGTGACGCTCGGCGGCCCCGAGCTCTTCGCCCGGCTCGAGGAGGCGCGCTCGAACAAGCCCGTCGCCGCGGCGGACGCCGGCGCCGGGATCGCCGCCGTCGCGGGGGCGATCGGCCTCGTCACCGGCGAGCTCGGGCGGCGCGGTTCGCTCCCCGCGAGCTGCAAGCGCCCGGTGGTCGCGCCGGTCGTGCTCGATCTCGCGTGCGACGGCTGGCACGTGACGGCGAGGGCGGGGGAGGGGGCGGCGGACGACGTCGTCGTCATCCAACGCGAGGCCGTGGCGGGGCGGTGACGGGCGCGAAACCCTCCCCAGGCACCGACGCCTAGCGCTGCGGCGCGTACTCGAGCACCTCGCGAATCACGGCGACGAGGCGGTCGCCGTCGAACGGCTTGGGGAGCAGCCAGATCCGCGGGTCGGCCGAGACGTGCGTCGGGACGGGCATGGCGGAGACGATCACGCGCGGCACGCGGCGCAGGTCCTCCCGGCACGCCATCGCCGCGAGCACGTGCAGGCCGGAGACGAGAGGCATCATCAGGTCGAGGACGATCGCGTCGGGCGGGGGCTCCTCGCCGAGGATCCCGAGCGCCTCGGTGCCGCCGCCGGCCGTCCGGACGTGAAGGCCTTGCTGGAGCAACAGCTCGGCGATCGCGTCGCGGATGTCCGCGTCATCGTCGACGACGAGCACGGTCCGAGGCCTCGAGGTGGGCGCGGGGTCGAGGCGCGGGGCCGGCTGCAAACCGGTGGAGCTCATGCGCGCCAGCCTCGCAGGGTCGGCGCCGCGCTCCCATCGGGCACGACCGGAAGTCGCCCCACGGCCGTTCTTGAGCGTGTCGCCCGCCGCCAGGCGCTGGGGTCATCGGCAAGCGGCCGCCACGAGGTCTTCGAGGTCGTGCTTGCTGACGCCGTTCGCGACGGGGATGAGGCACGCGTTCGTCTCGGCCGCGAGCAAGTCCAGCTCCACAGCCGCGGGCCAAAAGGCGCTCTCCGGAACGACGATGGCGACGGTGCGCCTGCCCTTCGCGAGCGCGTGGGCGGACACGGGGTCGGCGCGCCGCACCAGGAGCCCGGCGTGCGCGGCGACGTCCCGGCAAGTCGCCAAGAGCTGGGGTGTGGCGTCGACAACGAGGAGTGTTGGGAAGTCGAGCTGCGGGGTCGGGTCGAGGTCGCTGTCCATGGGCTGCTCATCGGCGGTAGGAGCGGCGACTTGAGGATGGGCGTGCGCCGTCCGTGGTACCGGGAGGGGCCGCCCGCACACGCTGTCCAGGAAGCGCACGCCTGCCAGCCTCGCGAGCGCGATGGTGGACTGGGGACCGCGCCACCTCCCGCGGGCGCTCGGCGGCCCCTGGCTCCTCATGCTCGCATGCTCCCGGTGGGGAGCCAGGGGCACGCCACCAAGCCCTCGGTTCGGGTCGTGCCGCGCTCGTCCGTGGCGCCGGCGCGCTCGGTGCGTTCTCGATCGGCGCGCGGCCGATCGTTCGGAGCTCGGCAGCGGATGAGCCTGGACGGCGAGGGCGTCGGCCCATTCGTCCGGAGACCCCCGGTCGCCAGCGCCCCGGCGAGGCTACGACGTGGGCCCAGGCGCAGCCGGGAGGATCACGGTGAAGGTCGCCCCGGCGCCCGGCGCGCTCTTCACCGTGATCGCGCCTTCGTGCTCCGAGACGATGCGCTGGCAGATCGCGAGGCCGAGCCCGGTCCCCTCGCTGCCCTTCGTGGTGAAGAAGGCGTCGAAGGCGCGGTCCACGACCTCGGCCTCCATGCCTGCCCCGTCATCGATGACGTCGACTCGCACGCGCGAGTCATCGGCCCTCGACACCACGACGCGGATCTCGCCCTGGTCCGAGTGGGCCTTGCGGATCGACTGCGCGGCATTGAGCAGCAGGTTCAAGAACAGCTGCACCAGCCGCGAGTCGTCGCCGAGCACCTCCGGAAACGGCGGGGCGTTGCTGACCGCGAGGCGAGCGCAGCTCGCGATCTCGGCGTGCGCGAGGTTCGACGCGGTGTCGATCACCCTCTCGAGGCGCACCGGCTCGCGCCGGCCGGTCGTCGGCCTGGAGAGCGTCTTCAGGTCCTTGACGATGCTGCGAACGCGGTCGACCCCCTCGAGGGCGGTTCGGAGCAGCTCCACGAGCCGGGCGTCGCGCGGCGATGTCCCGGGAGCGTCGCCGAGCTCCGCGACGGCCTTCTCGACGTGCAGGAGGACATGCATGAGCGGGGTGCTGATGTCGTGGGCGACGCCTGCCGCGACCATGCCCATCGACGCCACCCGCTCGGCGAGCTCCAGCCGCGCCGCCAGCTCGCAGCGCTCGGTGATGTCGACCATCGCCCCGATCATTCGCAGGGGCTTGCCGTCCGATCCACGCAGGACCAAGCCGCGGTCGAGGACGACCGCGTACGACCCCCCGGGCTCGCGGTGGCGGTAGACCTGCTCCCAGAGCTCCGCCTCGCCGGCGATCGCGCGACGGATGCTGGACAGCACGCGTTCGCGGTCGCTCGGGTGGATCTGCGCCTCCCACTCGGCCAAGCTCTGCGCGCTGTCTTCCCGCTCGAACGTCTTCTGATAGCCCGGGTTGAGGGTCGCGATGTCGGTTTCGAGATCCCAATCCCAGATCGACTCGTTCGTGGCCCGCGCGACCAGCTCGAAGCGCTCGTTGCTGATCCTGAGCGCCTCGAGGGCGCGCTTGCGTTCGCCGATATCGAGCACGAAGCACACGCCTCGGTCGTGGCGGGGCGCGGCCCACGCCCCCCCCCCCCCCAACCCCCCCCCGCGGTGGGCCGGGGCGGCCACCCTCCCCCCGGCCCCCACGACCGGCACGCGGCGGCCATCCTTGCGGACGTACTCCTTCTCGTAGGGGGCGCACCGCCCCGTGCTCGCGATCTCGAGCTGGGCCGCCTCGTCTTTCGCGGCGTGCTCGGGCGGCGTGATCGCGCGCCAGTCGAGTCGGCCGTTCGCGAGGTCGTCGCGCGTGTAGCCCACGATGTCGAGGAACGCGTCGTTCGCCTCGAGGACGGCGCCGTGGAGGTCCCAGACCGCGAAGCCGAAGAGGTTCGCGTCGATGAGCCGCCGGCAGTCGTCCTCCGCCCTGCTCGCGGCGAGCCGCCGCTCCGCCTCGGCCAGCTTGCGGCGCAGCGATTCGATCTCCTCCTCCAGGTGCTTCGCGCTCCCCATGGGTACGTCGGCCGACGGTCGCCCGGCGGAGCGGCGCGCGTCAAGCGCCAAGCCCGGGCGGGGCGCGGCCCCCCGCCGGCGGCCTGGGCTCGGACGCGGGGGTGCTCGCCGCCTGGGCCCGCAGCACGCGACGAGCGCGGCTGGCGCGGCGGTTGCAGCCCTCGGTCCACGGATCACGCACGGATCCGTGGCGATGCGCGCCGAACGAAGAACGCGGGTTGAATCCACATGCGACAAGCCCGAGAGGATCGAGGGGCCGGGGATGTCCGTCGGCCGCTCGAAGGCGCTCCGCCGCTGGCTGCCGGGTCTCGTCGTTCTGGCCGGCGTCGTCATCGCCGTCGGCGGTCTGGGTGAGGAGCGCCGGTTCGCCGAGCTCGTCCACCGGGCCCATCCAGCATGGCTGCTCGTCGTGGCGGCGCTTCAAGTGGCGACGTACGCGACGCTCGCCTGGATCTGGCGGCGAGCCGCCGCGCGCTACGGGGCGCGCCCACCCTCGCTCGGTTCGCTGATCGACCTCGCCCTCGCCGAGCTCTTCGTGGACCAGGCGGTCCCGTCCGGCGGGCTGAGCGGCACGGTCCTCGTCGTTCGCGTGCTCGAGCGGCGCGGGCTCGCGCCCAGGGCCGCGGCCGCCGCGGTGACGGTGAGCCTCGTCGGGTTCTACGGCGCGCAAGCCGTCGCGGTCCCGAGCGCGTTCCTGGTGCTCGCCTTGCACCGAGACGTCAATCGACACGTCGTCGTGGTCGCGGCGGTCGCGACTGCCGTCGCCCTCCTGACCCCGACGCTCGCGTACCTCCTCTCGCACCAGGCTCGGGGCAGGCTGCCGCGCGCCGTCATGCGCCTCGGGATCGTGGCGAGGGCGCGGAGCGTCATCGATCGGGCGCCGCGCGATCTGCGCAGGCGCCCGGCGCTGGTCGGCGAAGCGATCGGCGCACGTCTCGCCATCATGCTGCTCGACGGGACGAGCCTCGCCGCCGCCCTCGCGTCGACCGGGCAGACGGTCGAGCTGGATCTGGTCGTCGCCGTCTTCGTCCTCGCCTCGGCGGTGGCCAGCGTGAGCTTCCTGCCTGGGGGCCTCGGTGGCTTCGAGGCCGCCTCGATCGCGTTGCTCGCGCTGCTCGGGATCCCGGTCGAAGCGGCTGCGGCCGGGACGCTCCTCCTCCGAGGCTTCAGCTTCTGGCTTCCGATGGTGCCTGGTGCATGGCTGGCCCGCCGCGCCAGCCGGCAAGAGGGCTGACACGGGATGCGTCCACCCGGACAGCGCCACCGGTCGACGAGGACCCATGATGGGCCGAGGCGCGGAGAGTCGCTCGACGAGCTCCTCGTCAGGCTCGGCACCTCCGAGTCGGGCCTCGCCTCGGGCGAGGCGGCGCGGCGGCTCGCCGTGAGCGGTCCGAACGAGCCTGCTCCGACCCACCTTCGCTCGAGGCTGTTCGAGTTTCTGCGCGTCTCGGCGAACCCGCTCGCGGTCATTCTCCTCGTGGCGAGCGCGGCGTCCGCGCTCGTCGGCGAGATCGTCGATGCGGCCATCATCGTGGCGATCGTGCTCATGAGCGCGTTGGTGAACTTCGCCCAGAAGTTCCGCTCCGACCGGGCCGTGCGGCGCCTGCAGGAGCGCATCACCCCCACCGCGACGGTCCGCCGCGACGGGAGGTGGCGGGAGGTCCCCCGGCGGGAGTTGGTCGTCGGAGACGTCACCAGGCTCTCGGCCGGCGACATGGTGCCCGCCGACTCGCGCCTCATCGACAGCGCCGATCTCCACGTCCAGCAGGCCGCGCTCACGGGGGAGTCGCTGCCGGCGGAGAAGGCGGTCACCGAAGAGCTCGCGTCGACCGGTCCCGAGTCCCCCGATCTGGTCTTCCTCGGCACGTCGGTCGTGAGCGGCACCGCGACCGCGGTCGTCTTCGCGATCGGCACCGCCACCGCGTTCGGCGACATCGTCGCCCGGCTCGCCGCGCGCCCCGAGGAGACCGAGTTCGAGCGCGGCTCGCGGCGGTTCGGGATGCTCATCCTGCAGACGGTGCTGTTCCTCGTGCTCTTCATCCTCATCGTCAGCCTGGGAATGGGGCGCGATCCGCTCACGTCGCTGCTCTTCGCCGTCGCGCTCGCCGTGGGGCTGACGCCGGAGTTCCTGCCGATGATCACCACGGTCACCCTGGCGCAGGGGGCGGTGCGGATGGCCCGCGTCAAGGTCATCGTGAAGCACCTCTCCGCCATCCAGAACCTGGGCAGCATCGACGTCCTCTGCAGCGACAAGACGGGCACCGTGACCGCCGGGACCATGTCGCTGGATCAGACGCTCGATCCCCTCGGCCGCCGCGCGGAGCGGCCCCTCGTCCTGGCGCGCCTGAACAGCGGGTTCGAGACCGGCATCAAGAGCCCGCTCGACGCCGCCATCCTCGAGACCTCGACCTCGGGCCTCGAGGGCTACACCAAGACCGACGAGATCCCCTTCGACTTCGAGCGTCGGCGGCTCTCGGTCGTCGTCGAGCGCGAAGGCGCCTTTCTCATGGTCACCAAAGGAGCCCCGGAGAGCGTCCTGGAGCGCTGTACGAGCTTCGAGATCGACGCGGTCGGCCGGCCCCTCGACGCGGCGCAGCGCGCGCTCTGCGCCGAGGTCCATCGGTCCTGGAGCTCGCGCGGCTTCCGCGTGCTCGCCGTCGCCTACCGCGTCGTCGGGCGGCCGTCGGGCTTCACGCGCGCCGACGAGCGCGAGCTCACGCTGGTCGGGTTTCTCACGTTCGCCGACCACCTGCTGCCGGGGGTCGCGGAGGCGGTCGAAGGCCTCCGCCGCGACGGGGTCGAGGTCAAGATCCTGACCGGCGACAACGAGCTCGTCAGCCGCCACGTGTGCGCCCAGGCAGGCATCGACGGCGGTCGCATCGTGCTCGGCAGCGAGATCGATCGCATGGACGAGGCGGCCCTCGGGCACCTCGCCCAGCGCACGCGCGTGTTCGCGCGCGTGTCACCCGCGCAGAAGCACCGCATCCTGCGCGCCCTCAAGAGCCGCGGTCACGTCGTCGGGTTCCTCGGTGACGGCATCAACGACGCGCCGTCGCTCCACGGCGCCGACGTCGGCATCTCGGTCGCCGGTGCCGTCGACGTCGCCAAGGAGGCCTCCGACATCATCCTCATGGAGCGCCGGCTCGACGTCCTGCATGCGGGGATCGTCGCGGGCCGGCGGTCCTTCGGCAACGTCCTGAAGTACCTCTTGATGGGCACGAGCTCGAACTTCGGCAACATGTTCAGCATGGCGGGCGCGGTGCTCTTCCTCCCGTTCCTCCCCATGCTGCCGACGCAAATCCTCCTCAACAATTTCCTCTACGACCTCGCCCAGGTCACGATCCCGACCGACGAGGTCGACCCTGTCTTCGTCCGCGGACCGCAGCGGTGGGACGTGCGTCTCATCCGCAACTTCATGCTGGCCATCGGCCCGGTCAGCTCGATCTACGATTTTCTGACGTTCTACGTGCTGCTCGAGGTGCTGCGGCTCGGCGAGTCGCAGTTCCACACCGGCTGGTTCGTGGAGTCGCTGGCCACCCAGACGCTCGTCCTCTTCGTCATCCGGACGGTGCAGCGACCCTGGCGCAATCGCCCGAGCCTGCCGCTCACGGTGACGACGCTGCTCGTCGTCCTCGTCGGCGTGGCGCTCCCGTACTCGCCGCTCGCCGCGCCGCTCGGGCTCCGCGCGCTGCCGGCCCGCTACTTCCTCTTCCTCGCCGGGATCGTCGCCACCTACCTGGCGCTGGTGGAGGTGGTCAAGCACCGCTTGTTGATGCGCTTCTTGGGACCGGCGGCAGCGCGGGCGGGCGGGTCAGGTCGTGCGGCGAAGCAGGCTCGCGACGAACAGCGCCGCCGCGACGCTGATGATCACGGGGCCCGTGGGACGGTGGAAGAGGTCCGCGAGGAGCGTGCCGGTGACGGTGGCCAGGACGGCGAGGACGACCGCGGAGACGAGCATCACGGTCAGGCTTCGCGCCAGGCGCTTGGCGGTGGCCGCCGGAATGATGATCAGTGAGCCCATGAGCAGCACTCCGAGATACCGGAGCCCGAGCGCCACGGTGAGGGCGAACGTCTGGAGGAAGACGAGCTCGAGCCGCGCGACGTCGATCCCCGCGGCGCGGCCGATCTCGGGCGATACGAGCGCGAGCACGAGTCTGCTCTTCCGGGCGAGGACGAAGAGCACCACGGCCGCCGCGGCGACGATGCCGAACGCCATCTCGCCGGGCGTGAGCTTGCCCGGGCCGCCGAAGAGCGCTTCGAGGAGCTCCTCGCCGGAGCTCATCAGGCTCCCCGTCGCCAGCGCGGCGGAGAAGACGACCCCGATGATCGTCTCGGTGGCGATTCTGGTCCGGCGCTCGAGCGCCCAGACGGCGAGCGCCCCGAAGAAGAGCATCGCCGCTGCGCCGAACAACGGGTGGATGCCCAGGGCGAGGGCCACGCCGATGCCCGGCAGGGCGACGTGGGAGAGCGCGTCCGCGGCGAGCGCCATCCGTCGCATGATCACGAAGGAGCCCACCAGGCCCGCCGCAACGGCCATCGCGATCGACAGCGCGATCCTCGTGAGCTCAGTGCTCGTGGAGCTCATGGACGTGGTACTCCACCGGCGCGCCATACAGCTCGTTCATGAGCGACGGCGTCAGGATGCTCCTGGGCGGGCCGAAGAAGGTCCTGCCGTCCGAGAGGCAGAGGACGTTCGTGGCGTAGCGGTACACGACGCTGAGATCGTGCGAGATCAGGAGCACGGTCAGACGCTGCTCGACCTGGAGCCGACGGATGAGCTCGTGGAGCTTCTCCTGACCCGGCGCGTCGACGCCAGCGGTGGGCTCGTCGAGCAGCAGCACGTCGGGGCGCCCGACGAGTGCGAGGGCGACGAGGAGCCGCTGGAACTGGCCGCCCGAGAGGGAGCCGATGGGCTTCGCGATCTCGTTGGCGAGGCCGACCATTCGGGCAGCGGCGGTGACGTCCTCGCCGCTGCTCGTCACCTCGGCCTTCGCCCGAAGCAGGTCCAATCCCGTGAGCGGCAGGTCCCGCTCGAGGTCGAGCTTCTGCGGCACGTATCCGATCCGCACGCCGCGGCGCCATCGGATCTCGCCTCGGTACGGCACGGATCCCACCAGCGCATTGAAGAGGACGGTCTTGCCCGATCCGTTGGGTCCGATGACGGCGAGACAGCTCCGTTCCTCGACGCTGAACGTGATGCCCCGCAAGACCTCGGTCTTTCCGAGGGTCACGAAGAGGTCCTTCACTTCGAGGACCGCGGTCATGCGACCGCCCCCGCGTCTGCGGTCGCGCCGCAGAGCGTGGCCGAGGTGCGAAGCCGCACCCGGCCGTTCACCGTCTGGACGAGGCCACGGCCTGATCGACGGACGGCTTCATGAGGCTGAGCCGAGATACGGTCACGAGGGAAGACCATCGACGCTACGGCCTCCTGCTCCTGGGGCTGTCGGGACGACGATTCTTCCGAGCGGTCGGTGCGCGAGCCCGGGCCCCGCGCGGGACCCATCGCGCGGGGGCCTGAGCTCGACGGCAGCCGCCGCTCGCGCACGAGCTACTTCCGGAGCAACTTCCCGGCCGAGTCCACGTCCACGGTCCGCGTCCTCTTGCCGTGCTTGATCTCGGCGCGGAACGTGACGGTGCCGTCCTTCGAGACCATGCGCTCGACCTTCTCGACCGTTCCGCCCTTCGCCTGCTCCTCGATCGTCTTGCGGGGCGCGTCGGGGACTTGGCCCAACGCGATGCCCTCCTTCGAAGGGGCCGGGTCCTCCTGCTGTTCGCCTTGTGCGTGAGCCGGGGCGCTCGCTACTCCGGCCAAACCCATGCACGCCGCCATCGAGAACAGGATCGCTCGTCGCGTCATGAGGTCACCTCCTCGGGTCTCCGTTGCGCCGCACCGCGCCTTCGCAACCCCCAGCGCTTCCAACCGCTCGACGGGCCGCTTGCGCGACGCTCGCGGTCGGGTGCCACACCGATCGCGACGCCGACCGCCGTGCCGCGGCATCGCTCTTGCCCGTCCACGCGGGGCAGGACCCCAATGCAGCGTGGGCCGAGACCTGCGTTGCCTCTCATCTTGCAGCCGACGATGAGGGACCATGATCGAGCCTCTCGTTTCTCGCAGCTCGGCGCCTCAAGCGGCGGGCGGCTACTCGGTGCCCGCGGCGCCGACCCGGGCGATCGAGCGCCCTTCGGCTTCGGCGCCGCGGCGATCTGGCGGGCAGCGCAGGGACGATCGCCGGTTCACGCTGGCCGCCGCCCTGGCGATCGCGGTGGGGCTGACCGCGCTGCTCGTCGCCGTGACCCGCACGTCGTCGGTCATCGCTGACGCGACGCGCGAGCTCGACCAGGACGCGATCCCGAGCGAAGTGGAGCTGCAGTCCGCGGGAGCGGAGCTGCGGGCGCTCGTGCCGGAGCTGGCGACCCTGATCGCAGGCGATACGGTCGATCGGTCCCTCGAGCTCGACCGCATCGACCGCGCGCGCCGCGCCCTCGCCGAGCACACGGCCGCGTACGCGGCGTTGCCGCGCTCGCCCGGGGAGATGGTCCTCGTCGGTGATGTCGAGAGGAGGACGGAGGACCTCCAGCGCGTGGTGGACCGGATCGTCGAGGTGGGGCCCGTCGAGCGTCGTCCGAGCGGCGGGATCGACCTGCGTACGGAGCTCGACACGGCCGCCGCCCGGCTCGACCGGGCGCTCGTTCGGGCGTCGCGCTTCAACGCCGATCTGGAGCCCGTCGCCGCCGCGGCCGGGGTCGCGATGGAGCGCGCCGGCGGGACCGACGCGGAGGTGCCCTGTAGCTGGGCGTGATGACCAGCATGCGCGCGAACCTCGTCCAGGATTCGTTCAAGTACCTCGGGAAAGCACCGGTGCGGAGGGTGGTGGTTCGGTCGTCGGCGTCCGCCTCGCGCGCCCGCGTCGAGGTGGAGGACACCGGACCGGGGATTCCGGCGAGCGTCATTCCCACGCTGTTCCAGCCGTACTCGCGCGCCCCGAACACGCCGCAGCCGGGGCTCGGCCTGGGGCTCGCCACCGTGAAGCGTTTGGCGCAGGCGCACGGCGGGGACGTCGGCGTCGTCTCGACGGAGGGCTCGGGGTCGACCTTCTGGTTCGAGTTGCCGCGCGCCGCCTAGAAGGCGGACCGTCCGCAGAACGTCACTCTCGGGCAAAGCGGGGGACCGCGGCAGCTCGACCACGGGAGGGTCGCGAGAGGGCGGAGGGGCGCGTGTTACCGTGCGAGCGTGGACGTCGGCGGAAAGCTCGCGCTCGTGACGGGCGGCTCCCGCGGCATCGGAGCGGCGATCGCCCTCGCGCTGGCGCGCCGCGGAGCCCGCGTGGTGCTGATGGCTCGGACTCGCGAGAAGCTCGAGGCCGTCGCCGAGCAGGTGCGCGGTCTCGGCGCTCCGTGCCTGGTGCTGGCGCTCGATCTCGCCGATGCCGATCAGACCGCCGCCGGCGCCGAAGCGGTGCGTCGGCAGGTGGGCCCGCCCGACATCCTCGTGAACAACGCGGGTGGAGGCCGCTTCGCGTTCACCGACGAGACGTCCGCGGGCGAGGCCGCCGCGATGAGGGCCGTGCCTTACCTGGCCGCGTTCAATCTCACGCGCGCCTTCTTGCCCGCGATGCTCGCCCGGCGGAGCGGCCACGTGGTCAACGTCACCTCGGCGGCGGCGTTCTGTCCGATACCGGGGGCGACCGCCTACGACACGGCGTGCTGGGCGGTTCGCGGCTTCAGCGAAGCGCTGCGGCTCGAGCTTCACCGGACCGGCGTCGACGTGACGCTGCTCGCGGCCGGGATCGTCGACACGCCGGGGTTCGAGCATTACCCCGGCGTGGTCGAGCGCATGCCCGCGATCACGCGGATCGTCCCGACGCTTCAGCCGGCTCAAGTCGCGCGTGCGGTCGTGCGCGCCATCGAGACGCGTCGCGCCGTGGTGTGCGTGCCGCGTACCATGCGGCTTCTGCTCGGGATCCATGCCATCGCGCCGTCGATCACGCGCGCCCTGGTCACCGCGACGGGATGGACCCGCTCGCGGGTTCCTCCGACCGATCCGGGGTAACCCGGGATTCGGGCGAGCGGGCTTCCCATGCTCTTCCAGGCGTGCTCGCGCCCCGAACACGCGGCAGCCGGGCCTCGGCCTGGGGCTCGGCACCGTGAAGCGTGCCGCGCGCGACGGCCGGGCGCCGTGTCGTTGCTGGCGCTCGCGGACGGGCCGAGGGCAGGACGGACTGCCGCGCTACCGTCTGTCGTCGCGCCCGGACGGGCGCTCGACCCATGCGACGCGCTTCACCTTCGCACCGCCGCCGGGCAAGAGCTCCACGATCCGAAATCGCGCTCGGGAAATGTCGAGCAGGTCTGTTTCGAAGGTCGAGCCCGGCGACGGAGCTGGCAGAAATGCGGCGAGCTCCTCGGCGTCCAAGATGCACACGGGCGGCGTTTCTACCGCGGCCGACCGCCACGGGGCAACGGCTCCCGACGACAGGCGCCCGGCGCGATGAGGACGCTCTCCGTGCGCCGCGGCTCTCCACCTTTCGACCGGTCGCCCGCGCAGGATCAGCCCTTCGGGTTGGCGATCTGCTCAGCAAGCCGAGTTTGGTGTGCGCCGGTTGTCGCGGACGTGCCCGAGCGGGGCGCCGTGCACCGTGCCAGGGCCCGTGGCAGATCTGCTTCGTGACCACGGGGCAAGTGGGGCTCGCCTTCATGATGACCGGTGCGCTGCTCTGCGCCGTCAGCATTCCGCTGATCCTCGAGCGCGTGCCGCCGAACCGGCACTACGGCTTGCGCACCAGGAAGACGCTCTCCAACGAGCGCGTGTGGTACGCCGCCAATCGAGTCGGCGGACGCGATCTGCTCCTCGCCGGCGCCGGGGTGGTCTTGTCCGCGTGCGCGGTCGCGGCAGCCGGGGACCACCTGTCGCCCGCTGCGGCAGCGGCCCTCGCGGCGGCGGTCCTCGTCGCCGGCACATCGGCGGCGGCGCTCCACAGCATCTCGGTGGCGAAGCGACTGTGAAGCGGCAACCGCCGCTGCGCGCCACGCACGACGCGGCGCACGTTGCCCAGGGGGGATGCGCGCGTTCGCCGCGTCGCTCGCTGAGCTGACCTGCGTCGCGAAACGCCCGCTCCTCGCGGCTCGGCGAGAACCTGTCCAGCGCGCCAGTTGATGAGCGTCTGACGTCGATCGAAATGCCTTAGCACCTTCCTCCTCTCCGGCTCGAGAGCGGAGGAGGAAGAGATGGCTCGAGAACTACGGGGGATGCCTCGGGTACGGCCACACGAACGACCTCGGTCTGAGCGGAGCCGACATGCCGCGACCCGACATCCAGCTCGGAGGCAAGGCCGTCCAGCTCGCGGCTGCCGGGAGTCACAACTGCGCCCTGCTCGATACCGGCGTGCTGAGCTGGGGCTACAACGAGGTCGGCCAGCTCGGCTACGGCAACACGTCGAACATCGGGAACAGCGACGGCGAGATGCCGGCGGCCGACGTCCAGGTGGGCGGAAAGATCGTCAAGATCGCCGCGGCCGGTTGGCAGACATGCGCCTTGCTCGACTCCGGCGCCCTGCGCTGCTGGGTGGACGAAGCGGGAGGTCGAGCGGCAGATCCAGACGGGCGCCGCGCTCCGGGGCCAGGTGCGCACGAAGAAAGTGTCACCAGTGGTGACACAAACCACCCGACGGCCATCGACGAGCTCGAGGACGTCGGCCATCAGGACTTCGCCATCGACCTCCTCTTCTTCCACCGGAAGCTCCACGGCTCTACGCCGAGCTCGCGCCGGACCACACCGGCGGCGATCCCCGTCGTGCACCGCGTGAGCCGTCTGCCGGTCAGCCCCCCGTTCGCTCGCGCAGCAAGCTGAGGCAGGGCGGCGAACGACGCGAATGACGCCCCCCGGCGCCGTGCTCCCGTCCGCGGGTGTACGCTTACCGCCGTGGAGCCCGGCCGCGTCCTCGCGGATCGCTACGAGATCACCCGCGCCGTCGCGACCGGCGCCTCGGGCACCGTATGGGCGGCCCTCGACCGCGAGCGCGGCCTCGAGGTCGCCATCAAGGCGGTCTCGATGGAGGAGGCCGGCTGGCGCGCCGAGGTCCGCGATCGCCTCGTCCAGGAGGCGCGCCTGCTCGAGATGACCCCGCACCCGAACCTCGTCGGCGTCCACGGCCACGGCGAGACCGACGACGGCTGGCTCTTCCTCGTCCTCGAGCTCCTGCACGGCGAGACCCTGGCCGAGCGCCTCGCCCGACCGCCCCGCCCGGGCTGGCGCGAGGCGGCCCGCATCGCCCTCGGCGTGGCGCGCGGCCTCGAGGCGCTCCACGCCCGCGGCATCGTCCACCGCGATCTCAAGCCGGCCAACGTCATCCTCGCGCAGGGCGCCGACGCGCCCGAGCCCGTCCCCAAGATCATCGATCTCGGCATCGGCAAGGCCCGCGCCGCCGCCGCCGATCCGGTCCTCTTCGCCACGCTCACCGCCACCGGCCAGGTGCTCGGGACCCCGCAGTACATGAGCTACGAGCAGGCGCTCGGCGAGCGCGACATCGACGCGCGCAGCGATCTCTGGTCGCTCGGCATCGTCCTCTTCGAGCTCTGCGCCGGGAGGCTCCCCTTCGAGGCGCCCAACGTGAACGCCACCCTCGCCGCGATCCGGCGCGGCGATCTGCCCGATCTCGCCGCGCTCGCGCCCGCCGCGCCGCGCGCCCTCTGCGACCTCGTCGCGCGCTGCCTCGAGCGCGACCGCGAGCGCCGCTGGACCGACGCCGCCGCGCTCGCCGGCGCGCTCGAGGCCGCGCTCGCCCTGCCCGACGACGCGAGCGGCCGCGAACGCAAACGACCTCCGAGGGCGCGGCCCCGCGCGCTCGTCGCAATCGTTGCCGGGGCCACCGTCCTCGCCGCCCTCGTCGCGGTGGGCGCGGTCACCCTCGGCGACGACGCTGCCGCCGGCTCGGACGCCGGCTCACCAACCGCGGCGCCCTCGGCGGCGCCCCGGGTGACTGCCGCGACCGCGCCCACCGCCGAGGCGCCCCCCGCGTCGACCGCCGCCGGGGCCCCGCTCCCCATAGCGCCCGCGAGCGCCGCCGCGCCGCGCGCGTCCACGGCGCCCTCCAGCACCCCCGCCGCGCACGGCGATCGCCGCCCGCGCCCGCGCGTGACCGGCATCGACGACGCGGGTTTCTAGCCCGCGTAGAGCGCGACTGTGGTACCTCCGGGGCAACTCCGTGACCGAACCGAGCTCGCCCAAGCTCCCCGCCACCGAGTCGTCGCCGCGCCCCAAGCGCGCGGGCGGCGGCGTCGCCCGCCTCGTCGTCACCCAGGGAGCCAACGCCGGCGCCAAGCTGGTGCTGACCCGCGCGCGCGCGACCGTCGGCCGCCACCAGACGAACGACCTCACCATCGCCGATCCCCGCGTCTCGGCGACGCACCTCGAGATCGAGCGGCGCGACGAGGGCCGCGTCGTGGTGCGCGACCTCGACACCACCAACGGCACCTGGATCGGCCCCCATCGCGTCCTCGAGATCGAGCTCGCCCCCGGCGCGCTCCTCCGCATCGGCGACACCTCGCTCCGCGTCGAGGTCGACGACCGCGCCGAGCCCGAGCCCGGCAGCGCCGAGTCGCGCTTCGGCGGCCTCCTCGGCGCCTCGCCCGAGATGCGCGAGCTCTTCGCCGCCCTCGAGCGCGTCGCCCCCACCTCGCTCGCCGTCCTCGCCCAGGGCGAGACGGGCACCGGCAAGGAGGAGCTCGCGCGCGCCGTCCACGCCCGCTCCGCCCGGAAGAACGGCCCCTTCGTCGTCCTCGACGCCGCGACCGTCCCCTCGACGCTCGCCGAGTCGGTGCTCTTCGGCCACGAGCGCGGCGCCTTCACCGGCGCCGACGCCCGCCACGTCGGCACCTTCGAGCGCGCCCACGGCGGGACGCTCTTCCTCGACGAGATCGGCGAGCTCCCCCTCGAGCTCCAGCCCAAGCTCCTCCGCGTCCTCGAGACGCGCCAGATCGCGCGCGTCGGCGGCACCGAGGAGATCCCGGTCGACTTCCGCCTCGTCGCCGCGACGCACCGCGATCTCCGCGCCGAGATCGAGTCGCAGCGCTTCCGCGAGGACCTCTACTTCCGCCTCGCCGAGGCGCGCGTCGTCCTCCCCCCGCTGCGCGCCCGGCCCGCCGACATCGGGCTCCTGGCGAATCATTTCCTCGCCGAGCTCGCGCGCCCCGGCGCGGCGGGCGCCGGGGACGAGCCCGGCCCCGCGGTCACCATCAGCCCCGAGGCGCTGCGCAGCCTCGAGAGCCGCCGCTGGCCCGGCAACGTGCGCGAGCTCCGCAACGTCATCGCCCGCGCCGCCGCCCTCTGCCACGACGGCGTCATCCGCGAGGAGGACCTCGCCGGCGAGGGCTTCGGCTTCCGCGGCTCGGTCGCCGAGCGCGAGCCCATGGACCTCGCCGGCACCTTCGCCGAAGCGAAGGAGCGCGCCATCGACCGCTTCGAGCGCGCCTACCTCGACGCCCTCGTCCGCCGCTGCGGCGGCAACCTCTCCAAGGCATCGCGCCAGGCGGACATCGCCCGCAACCACCTCCGCGCCCTGCTCAAGAAGCGCGGCCTCTACGATCCGGGCGACACCTGAGGCGCGGCGCCGCTCAGCAGCGCTTGCCCTTCCCCTTGCCCTTGAGCTTCTCGGTGTTCTTCGGGCACACGTCCTTGATCGACTCGACCCGCTTCTTGTAGCGGGCCTTCATCTCCTCGAACGCTTCCTTCTGGTCGCGCTTGATGTCCTTGGTCTCGCCGGGATCGGCCGCGAGATCGAAGAGATCGTAGCCGTAGTCGTCGCCGTACGCGGTGAGCTTGTGCTTGCCCCAAACGAGCGCGCGCCGGCGATCGTTGTCGCTGGTCCGCGGCAGATCGACGATCACCTCGCGCTCCTCGGGCGTCTTGCCGTAGAGCTCGGGCACCAGGCTCGTGCCCTGGAACGTCGGCTCGGCCGGCGCGCCCAGCATCTCGAGGATCGTCGGGGCGAGATCGATGGCGCTGCGCGGCGTCTCGATGCGGCGCGGCGTGACGCCGGGCGCCCGGATCATCAGCGGCACGTGGGTGAGCACGTCCCAGACCTCGAAGCCGTGGCGGTACATCTTGTGCTCGCCGAAGGCGTCGCCGTGGTCCGCCGTGATGATGACCGCCGTGCGCTTGCCCCACTCCTGCGCCGCGACGAAGTCGAGCAGCTTGCCGACGTGCTGATCGGTGAACGTCACCTCGGCGTCGTACTTGTCGCGCGTGCTCTTGCCGTAGCTCACGCCCTCGTGGGGCATGTACTGGTCGTGCGGATCGAGGAAGTGGAACCAGGCGAAGAAGCGCTTGCCCGTGTTGGCCTTGTCCGAGAGGATCTCCTCGGCGAGCTTCTCGTGCTTCGGGCTCGTGACGTTCTTGTCGGTCGTGTTGTCGCTGGTGAGGTCGGGCACGATCTTGTAGACGTCGAACCCCTGGCGGAACCCGGCCTTCTGGTCGAAGTAGAAGTGCGCGTGGGCGGTGAGGGTGCGCACGCCCGCCTTCTGCAACAGCTCCGGGAACATGAGGACGCTGTCCGGGTAGTTGCCGAAGAAGTAGCCGCTGCGCTCGAGCTCGCTCGGATAGCGCCCCGCCAAGAAGCCGCCGAGGCTCATCGCCGTGTACGACGAGATCGCGTACGAGCGCGTGTAGCTGACCGCCTCTTTCTCGAACTTCGTGATCACGGGCGCGATCTCGCGCGCGTAGCCGCCCCAGGGGCCCGTGTCGGACCGGAGGCTGTCGATGCTGATCACGAGCACGTTGAGATCCGGGGGCAGCCCCGTCGCAGGGCCCGGCGGGGCGGGCGCGGCGCTCGCCGCCGGGCCGGTCGCGCTCGCCGGCGCGCGCGCGGAGGCCGCCGCGGTCGCCTCGGGTTGGGCCGCGTTGGTCGCGAGGGGCGCGGCGGTTCCGCCGACGGGGTTCTGAGGGCGCGCGTCGCCATCCTTGGCGCATCCGGCCGCGGCGATGGCCGCGAGCGAGAGGAGAAGGGGGGAGAGTCGTAGTCCGTTCATCGATCCCGGGCGCCGGGCGCCCGCCTCGGGCAGGTGTTTACCTTCATTCCGAACGCTTGGCCTCGAAAACGGCAGCCCGGCCCTCGAAGAAGTCGCGCGGCGCGCGCGCGGGCGCGGCGCCGGGCTACATGCACGCGCCCTTACCGGGTATGCTCCGTCGCGGCCATGACCGCCGGACCTCCCAAGCCTCCGCCGCCCCCGCTCCCGAACCGGCCGCCGCCGCCGCCGCCCCCGGGGGCGCGCCCGCTCCCGCCGCCCGCGATCCAGGCGCCGCGCCAGGGCGAGCAGATGAGCCAGGCCTCGAAGGACGCGATCGCCGAGATGGCGCTCGGCCTGCTCGAGGAGCAGGTCCAGGCCCGCATCGTCCACTACAAGGCCGATCTCGAGACCAACCCCGAGCTCGACGCCATCACCGCCTCGGTCGTCGCCCAGCTCAAGCAGATGCAGGAGTCGGTCGTCGTCGGCGACAAGGGGCCCTCGTCGCGGGAGACGGTCGCCCACTCGCAGGAGAAGATCCTGCGCGGGCTGCTCGAGCGCGTCTTCCGCCCCGACGTCCTCTCGCTGCTCGTCGAGAAGCGGCTCAAGGACATGCACCGCAAGCTCGCGCGCCTCTTCTTCCAGTCCGAGCTCCACGAGAAGACCCGCGGCCAGGACGGCACCACCAAGGTGATCCAGCACGGCGAGCAGGCCCTCTATTACCTCCTCGTCCGCTACGAGCACCGGATGAAGAACGAGCTCGGCGGCTTCGACTACGCCTCCGACGAGGTGAAAGAGCGCGCCTTCGGGCTGCTCGCCAAGTTCGCGAAGGACATGCAGGACGCCTTCCTCTCGCGGCGTTCGAGCGAGCTCAAACGCATCGTGGCCATCTTCAACGCGGTGCTCGTCGACTTCTTCTGCAAGCAGATGCCCGCCTCGATCCCCGAGCTGTCGCACGAGGTCATCCAGCAGTCCGGCAGCGCCGAGGGGCGCGCCTTCGCCTACAAGATCTCGTCCGAGGCGTTCTCGCGCTTCCGCTCGGTGTTCGAGCGCCGCTTCATGGTGCGGCTCGTCGGCTTCGCCGAGGACGCCCTCATCGCCCGGCTCGCCGACACGGCCGGCGCCGCGCGCGAGGAGACGATCAAGTTCGTCACCGATCCGCACATCTTCAGCATGATCGTGGGCGAGCTCTGCGACGGCCTCTACGAGTTCCTCTGCAACGAGGGCTTCCTCGATCTGCCCACCGACTGGCGGCAGGCGTCGCGCGCGCCCGTCGCGGACCTCACCCCCTGACCCCCTCTCCCTAAAGGGAGAGGGGGAACGCGTCGCAACACGGTTCACCCCCTCTCCCTTTAGGGAGAGGGGGCCGGGGGGTGAGGTTGGTTCACCGCGCCTTCGCCGCGCGCGCGCTTCCCGCGTGCGTCCACGTCCGCTCGGCGCCCGTGGCCAGCCAGGCGACGTTGACCTTCGACTTGCCGAACGTCGCCGGCACGGTGTCGCCCCACTGCGTGGGGGCGGGGAGCGCGAGGCTCTTCTGGCCCTTGATCGTCTTGAGCGCGCCCGGCTCGACCGCGAACGTCGCGATGCCCTCGCTCGCCAGCGCGGCGACCGCCCCGCTCGGCACGAACGGCGCCACGACGACCCGGACGTCGGCCAGATCGCTCGAGCGCTCCACGGCGGCGCGAACCTCGTCGAGCGTCGAGAGGAGCAGGGCGCAGCCCGCCGTCCCTTCGGCGCCCACGCGAGGACCTGCGTGGCCGTTCGCCTGCCAGGGGCCGGGCACGTGCTCGATCACCTCGAGCGTGAGCGGGCCCTTCCACGGCACCGCCGTCGGCGCGACCGGCGCCTTCCTCGCCGCGGCCGTCTCCCCCTTCTTGTCGCGGAGGACGAGGACGTCGTCGGTCGGCAGCGCGCGCGGGACCGTCACCCGGACGGGGCGCTTGAACGATCGCGGATCGCCGACCACGCCGGTGGCGACCGCGTAGGCGAGCGTCTCGGCCGAGGCCACGACGAACGAGGGCGCGCCCTCGAGGCGCGGCTCGGGATCGGCGGTGCGCAGCGAGAGGGCGCCGGGCGGGGGAGGGTAGATCTCGCCGGTGACGACGCGC
This sequence comes from uncultured Polyangiaceae bacterium, assembly GCA_964372055.1. Taxonomy (GTDB): domain Bacteria; phylum Myxococcota_A; class Polyangia; order Polyangiales; family Polyangiaceae; genus CAYJPW01. The sequence continues at coordinate 11,059 of CAYJPW010000064.1, read as the reverse complement.
CGATCCGGCTCGATGATCCGCGCGCCCGTCGCCACGAGATCGACCAGCGCGCCCGACTGCGCGAGCACCTCGAGCACCTGGCGCGAGGGCGGCGCCACCAGGAGATCGAGGCGCGACGGCACCCGCTTGGACTTGAGGAGCAGCGCCGCCGCGAGCATGTCGCGCAACGTCACGCCCGAGTCGCCGCCGAGGACGACCTGCGCGACGGGCTTGCCGGCGAGATCGCGGACCGGCCGCACCACGCCCGCCTCGTCCATGAGCAGCGGATCGACGGCCGAGAGATCGACCGAGATCACCTCCTCGCAGGGCGCGCCCGGATCGGGCACGAGGGCGCGGTGCGCCTTGGAGCGCCGCTGATCGCGGAGGAAGACCTCGGTCTTCTCGTCGCTGACGAAGAGGGCCGCGGCGGCGCCGAGCTGCGGCGCGATGCCGCAGAGCACCGCGCGCTCCGACACCGAGAGCAGCCGCGCGCTCGGGCCGGCGAACTCGAGGATCACCGGGGCGTGGTGCTCGGCCTCGATGCGCTGCACGACCTCGGCGATGCCGCGGCGGAGCAGCTCGAGCGCGACGTCGCGCGCGCACACGAACGGCCGGACGCGGCCGGAGAGGTGGATCTGCACGCTGCGGGGCGGGCGGACCCAGACCGAGCCCGTCGCGAGGGCCTGGCCGAGCTGGCTCGGCGAGACGACGAGCGAGAGCATCCCGATGCCGCCGACGGTGGCGAGCCGCGGATCGTCGGTGAGCGCGAGGCGCGCCGGGGCCGCGAAGCGCTCGAGGTGAACAGGCCCGGGGAAGCCGATGCCGGGCCGCGCCACGGGCACGTTGAAGCTCGGCAGCTCGGGCGAGACGGCGCGAGGGCCGGCGGCGTCGACCTCGGCGATCGAGGCGGCGTCGGTGACGCAGGTGCCGTCGTAGGCGACGGCGACCTCGACGGTCGTCTTCTTCAGACCGGCCGCGAGCGCCTCGGCGAGCGCGCGCCCCGGCGCGCGGGCGAGGATCACCTGGTCGACCTTCACCTGGACGAGGTCGCCACGCAGTTGGGGATCCGCCGCGCGTCCGGCGAGGATCTTCTGGGGCATCGTGCGGGGCGGGTCCCCTGCTCGTGCGCGCATAGGGCTTCGGTCGTCCTTCTTGAATAAATGAGAGAGGGTCGCCGCCCGCGGTTTGCGCGGAGCAGCTCGAACCGGCCGCACGTTAGCCGTTCGCCCTGAGGGGGGTCAAGGCGTGTCGACGAGCGGGAGCTTGGGGCCGGGGATGCCCCGGCGGCCGCCCGGATGCAAGGGTCAAAAAGCAAGCGTTCGGAGGACCACGCCGCCCCGCCGAGCCCGCTCGAGCGCGCTCCTCGCCGACGTCACCTTCGTCGCGCGACTCGAGACACTTCCTTTCCCAAGGGACGCGCGTTTCGCTAACCTGCCCGCATGTTCCAGACCATTCTGAAGGAGGTCGTCGAGAACACCGAGGGCGGGATCGCCACCCTGCTCATGGATTTCGAAGGCATCGCCGTCGACAGCTACTCGAAGCCGAACGCGCCCTTCGACATCACCACCATCGGCGCCGAGTTCAGCGTGGTCCTCAAGTCGATCCAGCGCGCCGGGCAGATGCTCGAGGCGGGCGAGACGGCCGAGGTCGCGATCCAAGCGGAGAAGATGACCACGCTGATCCGCGTGGTGAACGACTCCTACTTCGTGGCCTTCTCGATGGCGCCCGACGCCAACATCGGGAAAGCCCGCTACATGCTGCGCACGCGCGTCCCGGTGCTGCTCAAGGATCTCGCGTAGGACGGGGGCGAGCGTTGCCGCGCGTCCTCGTCCTGTCGGGGCCCAACCTCGACCGGCTGGGCACGCGCGAGCCCGAGCTCTACGGCACCGCGACCCTCGCCGCGATCCACGCGGAGGTCGCGACCGCCGCCGCGGCCGAGGGCGCCACGGTCGAGTGCCGCCAGTCGAACCACGAGGGCGAGCTGGTCACCGCCATCGCGCGGGCGGGCGACGAGGGCTTCGACGGGATCGTGCTCAACGCCGGCGCGTACACGCACACCTCGATCGCGATCCTCGACGCCATCCGCGCCTCGGGGCTGCCGGCCGTCGAGGTCCACCTCTCGAACCCCGAGGCGCGCGAGCCCTTCCGGCGCCGCTCGCGCATCGCCGCCGCCTGCGTCGGCAAGGTCTCGGGCTTCGGCGCGCGGTCGTACGTGCTCGGCCTGTACGGGCTTCTTTCCGTTCTCGCGCACAAACGGGTGACGTAGCCCGCCGTTTTTGACTAGGGTGCGGGCTCCGTAGGCCATATGGACATCGACCTGAAGCAGCTGCGCTCGCTCCTCCGCACCCTCGCGGAGGGAAACGTCGGCGAGTTCGAGTTCGAGGACGAGAAGATCCGCATCCGGCTCACCCGCGGGCAGATCGTCCGCGCCCTGGCCGAGCTCCCGCCGCCCGCTGCGGCGGCCGCCGCACCGGCCGGCTCGCCCGCCCGCGCGGTCGACGTGGCGCACGACGAGAGCGTGGTCTACGTGACGTCCCCGTTCGTGGGCACCTTCTACCGATCGCCCTCGCCGGACGCTCCGCCGTTCGTCGAGGTGGGCTCCTCGATCCGCGAGGGCCAGGCGCTCTGCATCGTCGAGGCCATGAAGCTGATGAACGAGATCGAAGCCGACTGCTCGGGCACCATCGTCGAGGTCCTCGTCGAGAACGGCAAGCCCGTCGAGTTCGGCCAGAAGCTCTTCAAGGTGAAGAAGGGCTAGCGCGTCCGGGGCCGCAGTGTTCAAGAAGATCATCATCGCCAACCGCGGCGAGATCGCGATGCGCGTCCTCAGGGCGTGCCGCGCGATGGGCATCCGCACCGTGGCCATCCACTCCGAGGTCGACGCCGGCGCGCTGCACGTCCGCTTCGCCGACGAGGCGGTGTGCGTGGGCCCGGCCGAGGCGTCGAAGAGCTACCTCAACATCCCGGCGATCATCGCCGCCGCCGAGATCACCGGCGCCGACGCGATCCACCCCGGCTACGGCTTCCTCTCCGAGAACGCCAAGTTCGCCGAGCTCTGCAAGAAGTGCCGCCTCACCTTCATCGGCCCGACGCCGGAGGCGATGCGGCTCTGGGGCGACAAGGTCAGCTCGCGCGAGGTGGCGATGCGCTACGGCCTGCCGCTCCTGCCCGGCACCCAGGTCCTCCGCGACGCCGCCCACGCCCTCGCCGAGGCCAAGCGCATCGGCTTCCCGGTCATCCTCAAGGCGTCCGGCGGCGGCGGCGGGCGCGGCATGCGCATCGTCCGCGAGGCCGCCGAGGTGCAGAAGGCGTACGAGACGGCGACGCACGAGGCGATGACCGGCTTCAAGAACCCGGACATCTACCTCGAGCGGTTCGTCGAGGAGCCGCGCCACATCGAGTTCCAGATCCTCGCCGATCAGCACGGCGGGGTGTGGACGCTGGGCGAGCGCGAATGCTCTCTGCAGCGCCGCCACCAGAAGGTGATGGAGGAGTCGCCGAGCCCGGCGATGACCAACGAGAAGAGGAACGAGATCGGCGAGATCATCCGCAAGGCGATCCGCGAGACGGGCTACCACACGCTCGGCACCCTCGAGTTCCTCATGGACGAGAAGCAGAACCTCTACTTCATGGAGATGAACACGCGCGTGCAGGTCGAGCACCCGGTGACCGAGATGGTCACCGGCGTCGACCTCGTCGAGCAGCAGATCCGCGCCGCCTACGGCGAAGAGCTCACGCTCCCCGACACGCGGCCCTGGAGCTTCCGCGGCCACGCCATCGAGTGCCGCGTCAACGCCGAGGATCCGAAGACGTTCGCCCCCTGGCCGGGCGCGATCACCGAGTATCACCCGCCCGGCGGGGGCGGCGTACGCGTCGACTCGGGCGTGTACGGCGGCTGGCGCGTCCCGAGCTGCTACGACTCGCTCGTCGCCAAGGTGATCGTGCACGCCGCCACCCGCCCCGAGGCGATCGCCAAGATGCGCTGCGCCCTGAGCGAGTTCATCATCAGCGGGATCCGAACCAACATCCCGCTCCACCAGGCTCTGCTCACCGACGCCGATGTGGTCGCCGGTAAGATGTCGACGCGCACCATCGAGCGCCTGGTCGCTCGCTCATGACCTAGACCAAGCGCCAGCACGGGCTTGGGCGTAACCTGTCGTCACCCAGCACGGGGGCTCCGCCCCCAAACCCCCGGCGAAATCCGCGCCCTACCAAGCAGCCGAGCACCGAATGGAACCGACCGAACACGACCTTCGCCCCCGCGCCGACGGCTCTCCCAAGGGCCCTTCGCCCGCCCTGCAGACCGACTTCTCGTCGTGGGTCCGGGCCAGCAGCGATCCCGGCGAGCTGTCGCTCGCGATCGAGGGGATGTCGTACGCGGACCTCTTCGCGCCGACCAAGCTCGCCGAGCTGACCGAGCGGTTCTTCCTCGACTTCAAGGAGCGCGACGCGGCCGCCTACGCCGTGTTCGACGCCTACCGCGCCTCGCGGGGCGAGGGGATGACCCCGGAGGAGGTCTCGACGGCGCTCCTCGCGGCGGCGCCGCACCTGTCGCGGTTCGTGGCGAGCTTGTTCCGCGTCGAGCGCGAGACGGGCCACCTCGCCGCGCAGGCGAGCGAGCGCGGCGTCCTCTGGGCGTTCAAGAAGGAGTTCTCGAAGAAGCGCCTCTTCAAGGCCTCGGCGGGCAAGGCCTGGACGGGCTCGCCGGCGATCGCCGCCGACGTGGCGCGAAGGGCGCTCGCGGCCATGGGGGCGCCGGCCGCGCTCTTCGGAGCCGGCTCGGACGACGAGGAGACGGCCGTCGCGCGCGCGGCGATGCTGCTCGTCGAGGTCGACGACGTCGCGCGCAAGGCGGCCAAGGCGGGCGGGGCCAAGTGGACGGACGAGCTGCACCGCCGCGCCGCCGCGGTGCGCGCCGCGCTCTCGAGCGACGCGGCGGTGCGCGACGCCGCCGCGGCGGCCTCCGCGGTCGCGGGCGCCGCGCCGAGCGACGCCGAGGACGGCGCCGTGGTCGCCTTCGCGCTCGACGCCCTCGAGGCCTGGCTCACGGCGCGCCGCCACGCGCACGCGGATCCGGCGCACCGCTGGCCCACGCTGCACGCGCCCGGCAACCTCGACTACCAGCACCTCGTCCAGCTCCGCCGGGCCAACCCCGAGCTGCCCGAGCTCTTCGTCGGCCCCGAGGGCGAGCGGCGCATGCGCGACGGCTTCTCCCTCACCGACCGGCGCATGGGCGTGCGCGCGATCGAGTCCGAGGTCGACTACTGCCTCTACTGCCACGACCGCGACAAGGACTCGTGCTCGAAGGGGCTGCGCGACAACAAGACGGGCGCGATCAAGCAGAACCCGCTCGGCGTCGACCTCAACGGCTGCCCGCTCGACGAGAAGATCAGCGAGATGCACCTGATGCGGCAGAAGGGCGACTCGATCGCCGCGCTCGCGCTGGTGTGCGTCGACAACCCGATGCTCCCCGGCACCGGGCACCGCATCTGCAACGACTGCATGAAGGCCTGCGTCTTCCAGAAGCAGGACCCGGTCAACATCCCCGAGATCGAGACGGCGGTGCTCACCGACGTGCTCGCGCTGCCCTGGGGCTTCGAGATCTACGGCCTGCTCACGCGGTGGAACCCGCTCAACGTGAAGCGGCCCCACGCCCTGCCTTACAACGGCAAGAACGTGCTCGTCGTCGGCCTCGGGCCCGCGGGCTACACGCTGGCCCACCACCTCACGGCCGAGGGCTTCGCCTGCGCCGCCGTCGACGGCCTCAAGATCGAGCCGCTCCCGGTCGAGCTCACCGGCGACGAGACGCACGCGCCCCGGCCGATCAAGGACTTCGCCAAGATGTACCTCGAGCTCGACGAGCGGGTGCTCCTCGGGTTCGGCGGGGTGAGCGAGTACGGCATCACCGTGCGCTGGGACAAGAACTTCCTCACCGTCCTCTACATCACCCTGGCGCGGCAGCGCCTCCTGCGCATCTACGGCGGCGTCCGCTTCGGCGGCACGGTCGATCTCGACGAGGCCTGGCGCATGGGCTTCGATCACGTCGCCATCGCCGCCGGCGCCGGGCGACCGACGATCATCCCGCTCAAGAACAACCTCGCCCGCGGCATCCGCAAGGCGAGCGACTTCCTCATGGCCCTGCAGCTCACCGGCGCCTACAAGCGCTCGGCGCTCGCGAACCTCCAGGTCCGCCTGCCCGCGATCGTGGTCGGCGGCGGGCTGACCGCGATCGACACGGCCACCGAGCTCATCGCCTACTACGTGGTCCAGGCCGAGAAGACGGCCGAGCGCTACGACGTCCTCTGCGCCGAGCGCGGCGAGGCCGCCGTCATGGCGATGTTCGACGAGGAGGAGCGCGAGTTCCTCGCCGAGCAGCGCGAGCACGCCGCCGCCATCAAGAAGGAGCGCCATGAGGCGGCGCGCGAGGGCCGCGCGCCCAACCTGCAGCGCCTCGTCGACGCCTGGGGCGGGGTCTCCCTCGTCTACCGCAAGAGCGTCATCGACTCGCCGGCGTACCGCTTGAACCACGAGGAGGTCATCAAGAGCCTCGAGGAGGGTGTGCGCTACATCGAGAACCTCTCCCCGGCCGAGGCCAAGCTCGACGAGCGGGGCTGCGTGCGCGCCGTCACCTTCGAGCGCCACGTGCTGAAGGACGGCAAGTGGGCGGCGAGCGGCGAGATCGTCGAGCTGCCCGCCCGCACCGTGTGCGTCGCCGCCGGCACGAGCCCCAACATCACCTACGAGAAGGAGCGCCCCGGCTCCTTCAAGTTCGACAAGCGCCGCCAGTTCTTCCAGGCGCACAAGGCCTGGGTCGACGACGCCGGCAAGCTCCACGTCGAGGAGGTCGCCGACGCGCGCCAAGGCTTCTTCACGAGCTACGACGACGGGCAGCACACGGTCAGCTTCTACGGCGACAACCACCCGCACTACGCCGGCAGCGTCGTCAAGGCGATGGCCAGCGCCAAGGACGCGTTCCCGCACGTGGTCGCGCTCTTCCGCCACGACCTCGCCCGCCTCGCGGCGTACCCCGAGGAGCTGCGCGAGGCGAAGCGCAAGGCGCTCTTCCGCAAGCTCGACGACGAGTGGGTCGCGCGCGTCGAGTCGGTCGCGCGCCTCACCCCGACGATCGTCGAGGTCGTGGTCCGCGCGCCGGCGGCGGCGCGCCAGTTCAGCCCGGGGCAGTTCTACCGCCTCCAGAACTACGAGGTCGGCTCGCGGGTGATCGAGGGCACGCGCCTCGCCATGGAAGGCATCGCCCTCACCGGCGCCTGGGTCGACAAGGAGAAGGGCCTGCTCTCGCTCATCGCGCTGGAGATGGGCGTCTCCACGCGGCTGCTCGCCTCGCTCGAGCCGGGGCAGCGGGTGGTCGTGATGGGCCCGACGGGCACGCCCACCGAGATCCCCGACGCCGAGACGGTGCTCCTCGCCGGCGGCGGGCTCGGCAACGCCGTGCTCTTCTCGATCGCCAAGGCCCTCCGGGCCCGCGGCGACAACGTCGTCTACTTCGCCGGGTACAAGAAGGGCGAGGACCTCTTCAAGCAGGACGACATCGAGGTCGCGACCGACCAGGTCATCTGGTGCACCGACATGGGCGCCGAGGTCACGCCGCGCCGCCCGCAGGACCGGCACGTCCGCGGCAACATCGTCCAGGCGATGGTGGCCTACGCCGAGGGCAAGCTCGGCGGCGAGCTCTTCAAGCTCTCCGAGGTGCGCCGGATCATCGCCATCGGCTCCGACCGGATGATGGCCGCGGTGAAGGACGCCCGCCACGGCGTGCTCGCGCCGCACCTCGACCCGAAGCACGTCGGCATCGCCAGCATCAACTCGCCGATGCAGTGCATGATGAAGGAGGTCTGCGCGCAGTGCCTCCAGAAGCACGTCGACCCGGTGACCAAGAAGGAGACGATCATCTTCTCCTGTTACAACCAGGATCAGCCGATCGACCACGTCGACTTCAAGAACCTGGCGGCGCGCCTCCGCGCCAACACGGTGCAGGAGAAGCTCTCGAACGCCTGGCTCGATCGCCTCCTCGCCAAGGCGCCCGATCTCAGGCGCGTCTAGCGCCCGGCGCCGTCCGGCAGATTGTCGACGAGGGGAACTGGCGTGCACCCGCTGGCGGAGAAGGTCGTCCAGGGCGAGGTGCGCGCCACCGCGCGCGTCTGCCGCCTCGTCGACGATCGCGTCGGGGACCACGTCGCCATCCTCAAGGACCTCTTCCCCCACACCGGGCGCGCCTGGACCATCGGCGTCACCGGCAACCCCGGCTCGGGCAAGAGCACGCTCACCGACCGCCTCATCGAGGCCTTCCGCGGCCAAGAGAAGCGGGTCGCCGTCGTCGCCATCGATCCGACGAGCCCCTTTTCGGGCGGGGCGATCCTCGGCGATCGCATCCGGATGCAGCGCCACTTCAGCGATCCGGAGGTGTTCATCCGCTCGCTCGCGACGCGCGGCGCCTTGGGCGGGCTCTCGCGTTCGGCGTCCGACGTCGTCCGGGTCCTCGACGCGTGGGGCGCCGACGTGATCCTGATCGAGACCGTGGGCGTCGGTCAGGACGAGCTCGAGATCACCCGGACGGCTCACACCACGCTGGTGGTCATGGCGCCCGGGATGGGCGACGACGTGCAGGCGATCAAGGCCGGCATCCTCGAGTGCGCCGACGTCTTCGCGGTGAACAAGGCGGACCGCGACGGCGCCGACTCCACCATGCGCGATCTCGAGCTGATGATCGCCCTCGGCGGCGAGGTGACCAAGGCGGGCGTCCACTCGCGCGGCCACGCCGCCGGGCAGCTCGACGTCCAGCAGCAGACGGTCGCGCACGCCGCCGGCCGCTGGGTCCCGCTCATCGGCAAGACGGTCGCGACGCGCAACGAGGGCGTCGCCGATCTCGTCGGCAAGCTCGAGCAGCACCGCGCCTTCCTCTTCGGCACGCCGGAGGGCGCCCTCCGGCGCGAGGCGCGGCTGCGCGAGGCGATGCACGGCCAGCTCCGCGAGGCGCTCGTCGACGAGGCCCTCGCCGCGCTCGGGCCGGAGCTCGATCGCACCGTCGCGGCCGTGGCGCGGCGCGAGATCGATCCCTACACGGCCGCCGAGCGGCTCGTCGCGCAGTTCCGCGGCTCGTCTCCTCGCCCTCCGGGCTAACCCCGAACGCGGCGTGCGCGCCCAGCGCCGCACCTCCGAGGTCCGGCAGGACCTCCGGCGAGGCGAACGAGCTACGCCCGGACCCGCTTCGGCTTGCGGCCGACGTTCTCGGCCTTGAACGCGCTCGGGCACACGCCGCTGACGCTGCAGGCGGAGCAGGCGGGGGAGCGGGCGAAGCAGGTGCGCCGCCCGTGGAAGATGAGCGTGTGCGAGAGCATGTCCCAGTCCCCGCGCGGGAACAGGCTGCAGAGGTCCGCCTCGATGCCCTCGGGCGTCGTCTCCTTGGTCCAGCCGAGCCGCTGCGCGAGCCGCTGGACGTGGGTGTCGACGACGACGCCCTCGGGCGTGCCGAACGCGACGCCGAGCACCACGTTGGCCGTCTTGCGGCCGACGCCGGGCAGCTCGACGAGCTCGGCGAGCGTCCGCGGGACCTCGCCGCCGTGCCGGTCGACGAGCATGCGCGACAGGCCGATGATGCTCTTCGACTTCTGCCGGTACATCCCCATGCCGAGCGACTGGAGCAGCTCCATCGCCGCTTCGGGATCGGCCTTGGCCAGCGAGGCGGCGTCGGGCCAGCGGCGGAAGAGGTGCGGCGTCACCTTGTTGACGAGCACGTCGGTCGTCTGCGCCGAGAGCACCGTCGCGACGAGCAGCTGGAACGGCCCCTCGTGGACGAGCTCGCAATGCGCGTCGGGGTACGTCTCCCTCAGCGTCTCGAACGTGGCGGGCGCGGCGAGCTGCGCCTTCGTCTTCCTGGGCATCGGGCGGGGGTTTGGGGGCGGAGCCCCCATGTTGGCGGGGGTTTGGGGGCGGAGCCCCCATGTTGAAGGGGCGTTTGGGGGTGGAGCCCCATGTTGAAGAGGTTTGGGGGCGGAGCCCCCATCGTGGGCGAGGTCAGGACACGAACGCGCGCGTCCGTGTCTCGTGCTCGTCGAGCAGCTTCTCCACGCTCGAGAGCGCGTTCTCCACCGACTCCTGCACCATCTGGAGGACCGTCGTCGCCGAGCCCTTGAGCGCCTCGTAGTAGCGCTGGCGCTCGGTCGAGTGGATGATCGACGGCGGGAGCCCCGAGCGGAGCAGGAGCAGGTTCATGAAGAGGCGGGCCACCTTGCCGCTCTCGGTCGGGAAGGGGAACACGCGCAGGAGATCGTAGTGCGCGCGCGCGGCGATGCGGATCCCGTTGCGCGTCTTGCGGGTCTCGGGATCGTTGAGCCAGTCGACGATCTGCCGGACCTTGTAGGCGATCTTGTCGGGCGGGGCGTACTCGTGGAAGTAGAGGCGGTGCTGGGGGACGTCCTTCCGGTACTTGACCGTCTTCACGTCGCCCTCCTCCGGCCGGAGGATGAGGTAGATCTTCTTCACCACGTCGAGGGTGACCGGCAGCCGCTTCTTCGTGGCGAAGTCGCGGACGAAGTCGATGGCCTCCTTGTGGCGGCGGATGTCGTCGCACGTCGGCTGGATGGTCGAGTCGGCGACGGGCTGCGGCACCATCCCCGGCGGGGCCTGGAGCGCGGCGCGGAGCTCCTCCGAGGTGTAGACGACGCCCTCGAGCGCGCTGTCGTGATAAATCCACGACATGTCGAAGCTCTCGATGTAGCGGCGGCGGAAGTCCTCGCTCTGCGCGTTGAGGCGCGCATCGATCGAGGCCGATCGCTCCTCGATGCTGGGGCGCTTGGGCGCGGCCAACGCCGGGATCGGCAGGGTGACGATCTGCGGGGGCGTGCGCGGGGGCTCGCGGGGCGGCTCGCGGCGCGGCGCGGGGGCCGCCGCCTGGCTCGGACGTGCCGCCGCGCGAGCGCCCTTCTGCGGCGGTGCGGAGCGCGGCGCCTCACCGCGCGACACCTCGATGGGCGCTCCGTTCTCGTGGCGCGCCGCCGCGCTCGGCTTGCTCGCCTTGCCCGCCTTGCCGGCCGGCGGGCCGGGCGCGCGGGCAGGCGCCGCC
>CAYJPW010000063.1:0-53192 GCA_964372055.1 uncultured Polyangiaceae bacterium | reverse complement strand
GGGCGAGGATCCAGCGGTAACGCTCGGGCTGGAATGCCATCGTCCGGTCGCCGGAAGACCAGCTCGCTCCGCCGGCGTAGAGGCGGCGGCCATTGACCTCCAGCGTCAGTGCCTTGTCTGTCCCCGGTGTCCGCACCCATCGGACCACCCGCAGGCCCGACCGGCGCGATGGGCCCCGCGGGTCCCGCGGGGCCTGCAGGTCCGCAGGGTCCCGCAGGCGCCGACGGCCCCACGGGTGCGACCGGGCCTGCGGGTCCGGTCGGACCTCAGGGTCCGGTGGGCGCGACCGGCGCGATGGGGCCCGCGGGTCCGATCGGACCTCAAGGTCCCGCCGGCGCGACCGGCGCGATGGGACCCGCGGGCCCTGCTGGACCTCAGGGCCCGACGGGCGCGATGGGACCCGCGGGTCCGATCGGACCTCAGGGTCCCATGGGCGCGACCGGCGCGACCGGCGCGACGGGGCCCGCCGGAGCCGTTGGCCCGATGGGGCCTGCGGGGCCCGCCGGCGCGACGGGGGCCACGGGCCCGGCCGGGCCCAGCTTCCCGGGCTTCACGGCGGCCTCGCCGGTCGCGAGCTGCAGCGCCGCGCTCGCCGGCGGCCTCGCTCGCTCCGGCACCGCGTGGCTCACCGTCGGCGCGAGCACCTACCAGGCCTATTGCGAGCAGGAGCTCAACGGCGGCGGATGGGCGCTCGTCTACAACAGCGTGCTCGCCGCGAGCTCGACCGAGTTCTGGCAGATCCCCTACGCGCAGCGGCTCGCCCGCTTCGGCCGGCCGTCGCTCGACGCCAACTACTACGACGGATCGCTCTACGGCGCGGCGGCGTCGATGCAGTTCATGGACGTGATCGAGGACCTCCGCGGCAAGCAGGTCGTCGCCATGGTGGCCTCGTCCTCCGGCTTCAACACCGCGACGATGGCGTTCGTCTCGCCGGTGCTGGTCTCGGGGAACGGCTCGATCTTCTCGGCGCACTTCGCCGGCGGGTGGTCCTCGGCGGATTTCGACAACGACACGGCGGCCGGCCAGAACTGCGCGACCGCCTACACCAACGTCACGCAGCACTACAGCGCCTGCTGGAACTACAATCTCGGTTCGGACGCCGACCTCCCGCTCTACGACAGCGGCGTCGGTCCGCACGTGTACTCGGGTGTCCTCAGCGCGCTCGGCCTCGCCGGCGACGGCACCAACTACGGCCGCGTGCGCCGTATCTCGCGCTTCGCCAAGTGGTGATCGCGCCGGCTCGCCGGGAGGGCCGCCGACCCAGAGTGTGCCAGCGCGACAGGGCGGCCACGTGCGCGCTCGCGCGGACGCGACGACGGAGCTGCGGCACGCCGACTGCAAGGCGCACGGCCATCATGCGCATCGCCGCCCTTCTCGCCTCGACGACCCTGGCCGCGCTGGTGGCCTCCGGCTGCGGATCGACCGTCGAGCAAGAGCCCGCCTCGGGCTCCGGCTCCGGCGGCGGCTCGTCCAGCACGAGCACCACCACGACCACCGCGACCGGCACCACCGGATCGGGCGGCGCCTGCCCCGGCTCGCTGTTCGAGTGCGTCCCCTCCTGTGGAGGCGACGTCATCGGCCAGGCGGAGTGCGTCGGCGGGGCGTGGCAGTGCGAGCCGGGGTGGGTGAAGATGTCCGACTGCCCGCCCGGGAGCTGCTTCGGGCTGCCGCTCCCCTGCGAGACCTGCCCGCCGGGCCAAGGCTGGACCTGCGAGCCGAGCGAAGCGTGCGCCGGCAGCTGCGACGGCCTCGTCTGCCTCGAGTGCCCGGCGCAGGGCGGCGTCGCGATCTTCGGCGCGTGCGCGTGCTCGTGCGATGCCGTCGGGCAGTACGCGTGCGAGCTCGCCCCGGGTTGCTGCAACGAGGACTGGGACTGCGGCGACGCCGTCTACGTCCCTTGCGTCGACCACGTCTGCAAGACGCCGGTGCCGGGTGGCTGCTGGTCCGACGCCGAGTGCCAACCCGGCCAAACGTGCGAGGGAGAGAGCGTCTGTCCCTGCGCGGCCGATTGCGACGCGCCCGACGCGCCGGGTACCTGCGTGCCCTGACCGGCCACCTCCGCGCGGCCAGAGGCCGAATCGAGCTCGATTGCGACGGCTGGTCGGCGTCCTGCGGCACCCGTCGAGGATCGCGTCCCAGGGCGCCTTCGACGCGACGAAGATGTGGCGCTCGGGCCGAACGCCCGGATCGTCGAGTGGCAGGCGCGGCAGCGGATGGGCTCTTGCTCGACGAGGTAGGTCACCTGGCGGTAGAGGCAGCCGCCGCGGGGCGCGCCGGTGTCCGGGTCGAGCGGCGCGCGGGCGGGCCGTCCACCTCCCAGCGGACGTGACCGCAGAGACAGCTCGCGTGGAGGGCGCGCTCGACATCGCACGGCGATCACCTCGACGCGAGGCGCCGTCGAGCGAGTCCGCCCGACGACCGGCCGCAGCGACGCGCGGTTGGAGCGCCGCTTCGATCGCGTCGCCGGGCACGGGTCATGCCTGATCCCCGGGCATGAGCGGTCGCCCCGAACCCATCGATGTCGAGGCTGCGCACGAGTACTTCGTCGAGGGCCGCGCGACGTTCCTCGATGCGCGCCCGGCGGCCGAGTACCGGCGGAGCCGCGACCGGATCCCCGGCGCGCGCCACGTCGATCCCGGATCGGCGGCGGAGATCGACGCGACGCTCGGCGAGCTGCCGCGCGAGCTGCTGCTCATCGTGTACTGCAACGAGCCGCACGAGGCCGCGAGCGCCCGCGTGGCGCGGCGCGCGCGCGAGCTCGGCCTGGGGGACGCCTCGATGCTGCTCGGCGGCTATCGGGCGTGGAAGCTCGCGAACCTGCCGATCGAGCCGCTGGCCGAGGCCGAGCCGCACGCGGAGCCGGCCGCGACGGGCCGCCCGATCGAAGCGCCAGGAGGTGGAGCGATGCTCTGCGAGGAGATCATGCAGCGTCGGGTCGAGACGGTCGCGCCCGAGGACTCGGCGCTGATCGCGGCCGACAAGATGAGAAAGAGGAACATCGGCTTCTTGCCCGTGTGCGAGCGCGACGGGACGGTCGTCGGCGCCATCACCGACCGCGACATCACGGTGAGGCTCGTGTGCGAGGACCTGCCCGCGCAGACGCACGTGCGCGCCCTCATGACGAACGAGGTCGTCGCCTGCCGTCCGACCGACAGCCTCCACCACGCCGAGGACCTGATGGCCCAGAAGCAGAAGTCGCGCGTCGTCTGCGTCGACGACCTCGGGCGCATCGTCGGCGTCCTCAGCCTCTCGGACATCGCGCGGTGGGAGGGGGATCGAGCCGTCGAGACGCTGCAGCGCGTCACCGACCGCGAGGCGCGCCGCGCGGCGTAGCGCCACGTCCGAGGCGCCGCCGAGCGTTCGTCGGATATCCTCGGCGCGTGCGGATCCACCAGCAGGACGCGTTCGTCATCGTCGATCTCGACTTCGTCGCCGCGGTCCCGGCGGGCCACGAGGTCGCCGTGCTCCAGCTCGAGCAGCCCCGCGCGGGCTTCTTCGACGACGACGCGGCCGAATGCGTGCTCGACCGCACGGCGCAGATTCTCTACGCGGATCACGTCTACTGGCGGCTGTTGCTGGAGGCCCTGGTCCTCGCCGTGCCCGCCGAGGATCCGGTAGCGGCGCTCGGCTCGGGGTGGCGCGTGAAGGGCTCGGTCGAAGGCCGGGCCCTCGGCGCGGTCGTGTCGACGCGTGACGGAGGCGACGCCAACCACGCCAGGACCCGGTTGCACCTCGCGGCGCTCGTGCCGGACCGGCCCTACCGCTGAGCTCTGCGCTCGCCGCCCGGCGGAGATCGAGGAGGGCGGGGCGGCTCGGACAGGCGCCGCCCGACCGCGACGAACGCCCGACGCGAGGTCAGCCGGCGCGCGTCCGGGTCTCGGCCGTGAGCGGCTCGGTCGGACGGGGTGCGCTCACGGGCGCGCGCTCGGCCTCACCGTCCGCCTCGGCCCGGCGGCGCTCGTACCAGTCGCGGGCGACGCGCTCGGCCACGCTGCGCGCGCCGAGGCCGAACGCCAGCGCGGTGGCGACGGCAATGGCCGCGACCGCCGCCGTGAACGCAATCGTCACGATGTTCGGCGCGATGCGGAGCTCCCGCAGCGCCATGAACGAGGCGATCGCGAGGATGAAGGCGCGTACCCCGCCCGCGACGATGCTCCGCTGGCTCGTGGTGACGCCGCCGACCGTCACCTCGCGGTACACCATGCGATCGTGCACCCAGTTGCCCACCAGGAGGCCGGCCGCGAGGATGGCCGCCGCGGCGAGCACGTGCGGCAGGTACGCGAGGACGGCCGCGAGCCCGGCGGCCACGGCCGTCAGGCGCCAGGCGGCGGAGGCCTGCATCACCGCCACCAGCATGACGACCCAGAAGACCACCGAGGCCGCGGCGGCCGACCCGCGGCGGTGTTTCACCGGCTCGGCTCCGAGCACCCCGATGCGGGCCATGAGGCGGTCGAACCCGAGGCGCGGAAGCAGCCGGTGGGTAATCGCCGCGAGCACGCGCGCGACGATGTAGCCGACGAGCAGGATCACCAGCCCGGCGATCAGGTCGGGCAGGAAGCCGATGACGCGGTCCAGCGCGTTTCGTAGCCAGATCATGGGACCTCCGGCCGCGGAGGTGCAACGTCCGGACCTCGGGAGCGCGCCCGCGAGCCCCGTCCGGCGAGCCTGGCCCCGGCGCGCGGCGCGGACACGCCGAGCGCCCACACCCGGCGCTTCGGCGACGCTAGGTTTCGAGCTCGCGACGCAGATCGGCGAGCGCGCGCGTCAAGACGTCGCGCTCGGCTCGAGTCGCGTCGAGGTGATCGAGGGCGCGGTCGAGGGCGTCGGGCTCGTACATCTTGATGCTCGGGATGAACCAGCTGATCGCCGTGCCCGCCGCCCGCGCCATCGCGGACGGCGTGAGCACGGCGATGCGCGGCTTGGCCGCTCCGACGATGGCGCTCAGCTTGCTTCGCTGGCGTGCGTCGGGAGCGCCCCCCGGCGTGTAGACCAGGACGCGCGTCTGGCGGAGGTCGGGTGCCGCTCGGAACAAGGCCAGGATCCGATCCCACTCGGCGTCCGAGGGCGCCTCGGCCGTGTGCACGCACAGGATGAAGCCGCCGAGCGCCCTCGCCACCATGTTCTTGGATTTCGATCCGACCACGCGCGTTCCCTCCGCGAAGGGTCCTACGTTTCGCAGGACCCGACCGATCTCGTCAACCTCCGCCGAGGCATCGGTCGGACGTCCGACACCTCTTCAGTCGAGATCGGCGTCGTCGCCGTCGAGCACGTTGTCGTCGTCGCGATCGATCGCGACCCGGTACCCGGTGCCGGGCGGGACGCAGGTGAAGGTGAGCCCCTCGTCCGACTTGTTCACCGAAGCGCGCAGGGCGGCGTCGGCGATCGTGCTCTCGCAGGACCGGTCGCTCTGGAACTGCCCGCCTCCCAGATACAGGAACCCGCGGGAGTCGCCGTCGACCCTGCCCTTGACGACCAGGTCGCAGTCGCCGGCGTCGGCGCGCTCGACGAGCAGATCGATGCGGTCCGAGATCGCGGCGGAGCTCGTCTTCGCCAGCGTGATCTGCTGGCCGACGATCGGCTTCATGTTGCTGTCGAACGCGAGCAGGAACGACTCCACCTGACGGCGCTGATGCTCCCCCTCCTCGGTGCCCGAGGGGAAGCCGCCCGGGTTCGGTCCGAAGACGAAGTTGGTGCTGAAGTTCGTCGCGTGCGTGAAGCGGAACGCCGTGTCGATGTCACCGGCGCGCGAGACGCCGAAGCCGCGGACCTGGTCTCCGGTGAAGCCCATGAACCCCGGCGCCTCCTCGATCAGAGGCATCAGCGGGAACATGCCGAACATGCCGACCTTCGTGTAGACGTTGCGGAGGTGCGGGATCTTGAAGAGCTGCGGGAACACCTCGCGCGCCTGCTGGCCGTCGGTCCCGAAGAAGCCGGGCAGCGGCTCGCCGAACTCGGCGTTCGCGTCGGGATCGGTGCGGTGGCAGCCCTCGCAGGAGATGACGCCCGAGTCGCTCGTCCTGTTGAAGAAGAAGTCGCGCCCCGCCTCCTGATCCTCGGTGAGCGAGTTGTCGAGGTTGCGGATGGGGTTCGGCGGGTACCTGAGCTGGAGGATGAAGTCGGTGAACGCCTCCATGTCCGCCTCGGGCAGGTCGGTGGGGCGCCCGAGCAGGCCGGTGAAGCCGGCCTGGAACTGGCGGAAACCCTCGCGCTCGTTGTACGCGCCGCTGTTCGGCTGCGCGTTCGGCTCGACGAGGCTGCCGGTGCGATCGCCGCGCCAGTGCATCGGGCCGTGGTTCGCCATGCCGCGGAGGCTCTGGGTCGTGAGCGGGCCCTTCATCGGAGCGAACGAGGGATCGATCGGCGTCGGCTTGAGGCTGACCTTGATCGGGTTGTTGTTGGTCTCCATCTGGCCGTCGGGGTTGCCGAGGTCCCAGGCGAGATCATCCTTGTCGCCGAACACGTGGCACGTCGCGCACGCGGAGTCCCCGAGCGAGCTCAGGGTCGCGTCGTAGAGGAAGCGCCGGCCGTCGACCACGCTCGGAGGTTCCGGGTTGAACATCGGCACGTGGCCGATCTCGACCTTCGACTCCGGGTCGAGGATCGAGATCGCGTTGTCGAACCGGGTGAGCACGTAGATCCGGTCCTTCTTCTCGTCGATGACCACGCCGGTGGGGCCGCCGCCCGAGACCGTGATCTGATCGTCGAGGCTCGGGTAGAACGAGTCGGACTCGAGCTCGGCCGTGTCGTAGACGGCCACCTTGCTCGAGCCCATCGCCGCCACATAGAGCCGGCTCCCGTCCGCGCTCACCGCCATGTCGGTCGGGAGGGCCAAGCTGAGGTCGGCCTGCGAGTTCGGGATGGAGGCGCAGCAGGTGGAGAAGTCGATGTGCTTGTTGAGGTGCCGCGGCTCGACGCCGCCGGAGCCGAGCACCGTGATGCGGTTGAGGTTGTGATGGCCGCGCACGGTGTGACCCGCGAACACGCCCGGGCCCTCGAAGCGCGAGTCGTTGCGCGCCTCGGTGTTCGACACGTACACGTTCCCGTTCACCGGGTTCACCGCCATGTTGTAGAGGACCGTGCCGACGCCGGCGAAGCTGCCGCCCGGCACCGCCTGCGGAGGGTCGCTGGTGGCGTCGATCGTGAACACGTCCGTGTCCGGCAGGTTGAACTGGACGAAGAAGTCCCACGGTCGCTGGAGCTCGTCGACCCAGTGCGTGCCGTCGTACTTCACGATGAGCCCGACCTGGGGCATGGGGATCCCCTCGAAGTTCGTCGTCGGCGCCGGCAGCGGCGGCGACACGAACTCGGTGACGACGGTGGTGCGGTTGCCGGTGTTGAAGCCCGCCGCGTACACGGTCGAGCCGTCCGGCGTCACCGCCAGCGCGCGCGGCGTGTCGGTGAACAGGGTGATGATGTTGATGGGGCCGCCGTTGAGATCGTTGGTGAGGGCGTTGGCGTCGTAGACCCAGACGTCGGCGCGCCCGACGCCGGGCGTGGTCAGCTGAGGATCGAACGGGATGTTCTGGCCGCGGTGGGCGGCGGTGATGAACGCGCGGTCGCGGCCCGGGCCGCCGAAGACGATGTCGCGCGGCTCGTCGCCGACGAGGAGCGTGCGCTTGACGCGCGCGTGGTTGGGCCGGACGTCGACGACGCTCACGCTGTCCGAGACCTGGTTCACCACCCAGACCTCGTGCTCGCTGCGAGCCGCGACCGCGACGGGCTCGAGCCCGACCGGGATCGAGCTCTGGTGCTGCAGGCCCGTGTGGGTGACCTTGAAGACCTCGAGGCGGTTGTCGGGGGTGTTGAGGGCGAAGAGCAGTTTGCCGCTCGGGGAGAGCGCGAGGGGATGCGCTTGGCCCCCCTCGAACAGCGCGTAGCTCTCGGTGGCGCTGGCGCTGCTGGTCGCCAGGACCGCGCCGCCGAGGAGAGGAAGGGCGAAGATCGTGCGGGCCCGCCGGGTGAACCGAATCATGTCGACTCCTTTCGAACCTGAGCGGCCTATCGCCGATCGGTGGATGCAGGGCGGAGTTGCCGTAGCGAACGGCGTGCCAGCGGCGCGCCCCGCGATTTCTCCGGGTTTCCCGCGACCGGCGGCGGGCGACACTGTCTGATATGCAGCACCTGCTGCATATCCAACAGGAGCGACGCAAACGCGGAACGCGCCGGGGCCCCGCGAGCGCGGATCGCGCCGCGGCGCGCGATCGGTCGGTGTGCCGGCGCCGCGGTCGAGGTCTTGACCGGCAGCGGCGCGCCTCCGTAAGCTCGACGCTCAACGACAGGAGGAGCCTCTTGCTCAAGAGCGTCCGTGTTCCGCCCCGGTTCGAGCCGCCATTCGCGCGCGCAGAGACGTTCGTCGAGAAGCTATTCTCGCAGCTCGAGCGCCAGCCCGAGCGCGGCAGCATTCACGTGAGCGGCGAGCGATACATCATGGTGCGCGCCGAGAGCCTCTACGTCACGTGGTTCGAGGCGCTCGCCGACACCTTCGGCGAGGAAGCGGCCGGCGAATTCATCTACAACACCGCCCGCGAGATTGGGCGCAGCGACTCCGCCTCGTTCTCCAAGCGGCTCGCGCTCACCGAGGCGCTCGATCGCGTCGCTTCGGGGCCGCCCCATTTCGCGCACGCCGGATGGGCATTGGTCGAGATCCTCGACGACAGCGACCCGGCCGCCTGCTACTTCCACTACTACCATCCGAACACGTTCGAATCGGAGGTGGCGCGCGGGAAAGGCAAGACGGCGTCGGGCTGCACCTGCCTGTTCAGCGCAGGCTACTCGGCCGGCTGGGTCAGCGACGCATTCCAGACCGAAATTCACGCGCGCGAGCTCCGCTGCGTGGTCAAGGGGGATCCCACTTGCGAGTTCATCATGTGCCCCTCGCAGGCCCTCGATGACCATGAACGGCAGGTTCGCGCGGAATGGTCGACTCGCTAGCCCGCCACCCCTCCGACGTGACGCTGAGCCCGTTCTCCGGGCGCGTATTCGACACCTTGTCGAAGGCCACCGCATTTCCGTGGCCGATCATGATGTCGCAATGCAAGCGTTGCCGCGTCGATCCGGCCGCGCTCACACCTGCGTCGTTGAAGGAAGTGCTGCCGTTCCTGGTCTCCAGCGTCGCGCGCTTCACGAGCCCACAGAAGGGCGAGCAGGTGCGCGCCGACCTCGAGGCGCTCACCCGCGGATGAGGTAGCGTGATGGCCCCCAACGCTCCCAGGTTCGAGGCGCTGTACGTCGGCGACGATTACTGCGGCGGCGTCGTCGGCCCGGTCGCCGTCATCATCGGCCGCGATCGGCCCGGACCGACGCTTCCAGGGCATGGCATCGCGTGGACGAAGCGGCTCGCCGCCGAGTATCCGTCGGGCTGCGGCTTCATGATCGTGCTGCGCTCGGAGGCGCCGCCGCCGAACGACGACACCCGCACGCGTGTGGCGGGCTTCTTCGAAGGTTGCTCGGCGAACGCCATGGCCGGCGCCGTCGTCATCGAGGGCAAGGGCTTCGTCGCCGCGTCGATCCGCAGCTTCTTCTCCGCCTATAACCTCATCACGGCGTACCGGTTCAAGCTCAAGGTCCACGGCACCGTGAGCGAGGCCGCCCCGGCGATGATGGAGCGGATCGGCCGCACGACCCCGCACGACGCGGCGGAGCTCGCGGCGGGCATCAACGAGCTCAAGGCCGCGTACGCGGCGGGGACGCTGCGCGTGGGCTCGACCGCCGCTGCGCTCCGCTGAAGCCGCGGCCCGCCTCGGCGGAGCGAGGCCGCCGCGCGCTCTGATACGCTCCCGGCCGGCCCCGCTCGCGATGTCCTCCGTCGTCCTCGAGACCCTGCTCGTCGTCCGCGATCTCTCCAGCGGCGACGTGCTCGCGCTGCCCGTCGGCGATGTCGCCCTCGCCTGCCTCGGCGAGGAGGACGCCGCCGAGCTCGAGCAGCGCGCGTTCCTCGCGGATCACTTGGCGCGCTCCTCGCCCGAGGTCGTGGCGCGGTTCGCCGTCCCCGAGCAGACCCGGCTGCACGCGACCGACGTGCTCGTCCCCAGGCCGGATCTGCCGCGGCTCAACCGGATCGAGGCGCCGATCGCGATCTCCAGCGTCGTCCTGCCGGCCTTCGTCCCCGAGGGCCTGACCGATCGCGGCGACGCGTGGATCGTCGTGCTCCCGCTGGCGCACACCTTCTTCCTGCGCGGCGGCGAGGACCTCGACGAGGCGGTGCGCTCCGAGGTGCTGCGGCTCGTCGCCGCCGAGGAGCGATCGCCGGCGGCGTACCTCGATCTCCTGCCGTTCGAGGGCGATCGGCTCGAGCCCGTCGAGATCGTCGTCCAGCGCGGCGACGCCGGGCCCACCGGGCGCGCGGCCTCGCTCCGCAAGGCGCTCGCCGCGCACGAGAAGCGCAAGGCGGCGGCGCAGGTGCTCGCGTCGGTCGGCACCCCGCTGCACGCGGCCTGGGAGAACGATCGCGACGCCAACCGCCCCATGCTGGCGCGCGCTGCCGAGCTCGAGCTGCTCGCGAGCCTCCTCGGCGGCGAGGAGCGGATGTCGGCGATGCTCGTGGGCGCGCCGCGCGTGGGCAAGACGGCGCTCTTCCGCGCGTTCTGGGAGCGCGAGCAGGCGGCGGGGCGCACCCGCCTGGTCTACGCCACCTCGGGCGCGCAGCTCATCGCCGGCATGAGCGGGCTCGGCCAATGGCAGGAGCGCGTGCGACGCGTGATGGACGCGGCCGAGACCCTCGACGCCATCCTCCTCTTCGACGACCTCGGCGATCTCTTCGCCGAGCACGGGCCGAGCACGGTCGACATGGCGAGCGCGATGAAGCCCTGGCTCGAGGACCGCCGCGTCCGCCTCGTCGGCGAGCTCCACCCCGAGCGCGTCGACTGGGTCGAGGCGCGCAACGCCGCGTTCTTCGCCTGCCTCGGCCGCGTCCGGCTGGAGCCGCTCGGCCTGCAGGAGAGCGCGGCGATCCTCCGCGCCCACGTCGCCTTCGATCGGGGGCGCCACCCCGATCGTCCGGCGCTCGCGCCCGACGGCGTCGAGCCGCTCGTCGATCTGGCCGCGCGGTACCTGCCCTACCACGCGTTCCCCGGGAAGGCCGTCGGCCTCTACCGCGAGCTCGTGACGGCGCGGGCCCTCGAGGCCGGCGGCGCCGATCGGCCCATCGGCGCGCGCGACGTGTTCGAGGCGGTGAGCCTGCGGACCGGCGTGCCGGTGTTCCTCCTCTCGGACGACCGCGGCCTCGACCTCGACGAGGTGGTCCGCGCCCTCGGCGCGCGGCTGCTCGGGCAGGACGAGGCGGTGCGCCGCGTCGCCGAGACCCTCTGCGTGGTGAAGGCGCGCCTGCAGCCGCCGGGCAAGCCGCTCGCCTCGCTCCTCTTCGTCGGGCCGACCGGGGTGGGCAAGACCGAGCTCGCGCGCGGCCTCGCGTCGTACCTCTTCGGGAGCGAGACGCGCCTCGTGCGCGTCGACATGAGCGAGTACACCGATCCGTACGCCGCCGAGCGCCTCTTCGGCGGCGCCGATCGCCGCGAGGGCTACCTGACCCGCCGGGTGCGCGAGCAGCCGTTCTGCGTGGTGCTCCTCGACGAGATCGAGAAGGCGCACCCGGCGGTGTTCGACCTCCTCCTCCAGGTCTCGGGCGAGGGCCGGCTCACCGACGCGCGCGGCAAGACCGCGTACTTCCACAACGCCATCCTGGTGATGACCTCGAACCTCGGCGCCAGGCACCGCCCGCGGGCCGCGCTGGGGCTCGCCGCGACGCCGCCCGACGACGAGGCGCATTTCGTCCAGGCGGTCACGCAGGCCTTCCGGCCCGAGCTCGTGAACCGCCTCGATCGCATCGTCGTCTTCCGCAGCCTCACCCCGGTCGAGGCGCGCGGCGTGGTGCGGCTCGCGGTGGAGCGCGTCCGCACGCGCCGCGGCTTCACCGAGGCCGGGCTCGAGCTCGTCGCCAGCGACGCGGCCCTCGATCACCTCGCGGCGACGGGGTTCTCCGAGGCGTACGGCGCGCGCTCGGTGCGGCGCCACGTCGAGGCGCACGTCGTCACGCCGATCGCCGCCATGATCGCCGAGCACGGCGAGGCGGCGCAGCGCGGCCGGGTGCACCTGACGATGCCGGGCGAGGCGCGCGCCTCCGGCGAGGCGCACGCCGTCGCGCCGGGGTTCGTCGCGCTCGCCGAGGTGGAGTCGGGCGGCGTCGCCGTCCGCCTCGACCGGCGGCTGCGGGCCGCGGCGCTGCGCGATCTCGACGGGATGGCGGCCGTCGCCGTGGTGCGCCGCGAGATCGGCGCGGCGCTCCGCCTCGACCCCGTCGAGGCGCTCCGCGAGCAGGTGCAGCTCCTGGTGACGCAGCTCGCCGCCGAGCACGAGGCACAGGCGAAGCGCGCCGCCAAGCGCGAACGCCCGCGCCGCGGCGAGGCGCCGCAGCGCAGCGGCGCCGATCTCGGGCACATGCTCGCCGAGCACCACCGGCTCGCGGCGGCGATGGGCGCGATCGACGGGCCCTGGGCCGAGATCAAGGACCTCGAGGAGCTGGCGATGGGCGCGCTCTTCGACGGCGAGTCGCTCGGCGGCCTCGCCACCGAGGCGCGCGCGGTCCGCCGGCGCTTCCGGGGCGCGCTCGCGCGGGCGCTCGTCGCGCTCGAGCCGAACCGCGACGGCATCGTGCTCCTCCTGCACGAGCTCGACGGCGGACGCGCGCTCGACTGCTATCTCGTCCCCTTCCTGCACCACCTGCCGCTGCGCGGCTGGAGCGCCGACGTCCACCTCGCCGGCGACGCGGGGCCGGGCTGGCCGGCGGACCGCCGCTTCGGCCCCGCGCGCTCCCACGACGAGGTGCTGGAGCGGCTCGGCGGGCGCGATCGGCCGCGCAGCGCGGTCGTGGCGGTGCGCGGCGATCTCGCCGGCGTCCTCCTCGCCCTCGAGGGCGGGCTGCACCGGTTCGAGAAGCTCTCGGCGCGCGCCGACGAGACCCGCCTCCACGTGGAGAGGCTCGTCCTGCGCCCGAGCCTCGGAGACCGCGAGTGGCACGACGAGCGCGTCGCCCCGCTCCTGCCCCAGCAGGCCGACCTCCTCCGGCGCGCGCCGCCGGTCCGCGATCTCGACGTCGCCGAGGACCGTCTCACCATCGTCGACAAGGACGTCGTCCTCGACGTCGCCCTCGCCGACTACTGGCCTCGGTTCGACGAGATCGCGCTCGAGCACCTGCTCCTCGCCGAGCGCTCCGATCGCATCGATCGCGGGTCCCTCTTCACCGGCGCGCTCGCCGAAGGCCTCCAGGCGGTGCGCGAGCTCGCCGCGGCGGGGCAGGTCATCCAGGCCATCAAGATGTACCGCGAGCGCACCGGCTCGAGCCTCGCCGACGCGCGCGACGCGGTCACGGCCATGCGCGAGGGCGTCTAGCCAAGCGGATGAACTTCTCCGTCCCGGTCTTCCAGCAGAAGCGCGGCGCCACCGTGGAGTGGACCACCGTGGGGCTCGGGCCGTTCACGCGGAGCCGCAGCGGCACGGTGCCGGCCAAGGTCCGCGAGCTGCTCGTCGCCGATCTCCGCAAGGCGATCGAGGCGGCCCTGTCGCGCGAGGTCGTCCCGCTGCTCTCCAGGCGCGGGACGCGCCTCGTCCGCGTCCGCCTCGAGCTCACCCTCGCCTCGGCCGGGGCGCGGCGCCGCGTCTCGGGGCTCTACCCGCTCGTGCTCGAGCCGCGCGAGCTCGGCTCGGATCGCCGGGTGACCATCGCCTACCACCCGGCGCGCCAGGGCGAGTGGTTCCCGATCAAGGACGAGCTCCCGCTCGAGATGCAGGCGGAGAGCTGGTACGGCAAGGCGTGGTCGGGGCTCGACGACGCGGCGATCGAGCGGCTGGCCTCGAACGGCAAGGACCTGTTGCGCGTGGTCGCGTTCTCGGCGACGCCGCGCACGCTGCTCGACGAGCTCGGCGCGGCCGAGCGCGACCTCTGGGCCGACCTGCGCGCCGATCCGGCGCGGAGCAAACCGAAGCGCGCCTCGCGGGGCCTCCAGGTGCTGCCCGGCCTCGGGATCGACCTCACCGCCGAGATCGTCGGGGGCGCGCCGGCCGGAATGCCCCGCGCGCCCTACCGCGCCGAGCTCGAGGCGCTCCTCTCGGCGCCGAAGCGGCCGCCGGTGTGCGTCGTCGGCGCTCCCGGCGTCGGCAAGACGACGTTGCTGCGGCAATGGATCGCCGACCTCGCCGAGGCCGAGGGGTTCGCGGCGCACCATAACCTCGACCGCCTCACCCACGTCTGGTCGGTCTCGGGGAAGCGCCTCATCGCCGGCATGTCGTACGTGGGCGACTGGGAGCAGCGCTGCATGGACCTGCTCGAGGACGTGCGCGGGAAGCGGATCGTGCTCTTCGTCCCCGACCTCTTCCGCTTCGGCCGCCTCGGGCGCGCGCGCGGGAGCGATCGCTCCCTCGCCGACTTCTTCCGCGGCCCCGTCGCCCGCGGCGAGCTGGCCCTCGTCGGGGAGGCGACGAGCGAGCAGCTCTTCCGGCTTGAGGAGGACGCGCCGGCGTTCGCCGGGCTCCTCGTCCGCCTCCCGGTCGCCGAGGCGACGCCCGCCGAGGCGTTCCGCGTGCTCGTCCACGAGGCGCGCGCGCTCGAGGCCGATCGCAAGGTCGAGATCTCGCCGCTCGCGCTCCGGGCGGTCATCGAGCTCGGCGCTGCCGTGGGCCCGTCGCGGGCGCTGCCGGGGCGCGCCGTCGAGCTCCTTCGCAGCGTCGTCGAGCACGACGGCGCAGGCGAGGAGCGCGCCGAGGCCTCGCGCGCGATCCCGCCGGGGGACTCACCCGCCAGATCCCCGATCGGTCCCGCCGAGGTCGTCGCCTGCCTCTCGTCGCGCGCCGGCGTGCCGCGCGCCCTGCTCACGCGCGAGGCGGTGGTGACGCGCGCCGAGGTGGAGCGGCAGCTCGCGGCGCAGGTCCTCGGCCAGCCCGAGGCGGTCCGCGCCGCCGCCGATCTCGTCCTCCGGCTCAAAGCCGGGCTCACCGATCCGCGCCGGCCCGCCGCGGTCTACCTCTTCACCGGGCCCACGGGCACCGGGAAGACCGAGCTCGCCAAGTGCATCGCCGAGCTCGTCTTCGGCGGCGGGGCGCGCCTGGTGCGCTTCGACATGAGCGAGCTCGGCGGGCCCGACGCCGCGCCCCGCCTCGTCGGCGACGCGGCCTCGCCGGAGGGGCAGCTCACGCGCGCCGTGCTCGAGCAGCCCCTCTCGGTGGTGCTGCTCGACGAGATCGACAAGGCGCACCCTTCGGTCCTGAACCTGCTCCTGCAGCTCTTCGAGGACGGGCGGCTCACCGACGCCGCCGGCAGCACCGCCCGGTTCGAGGGCACCGTCGTGATCATGACCTCGAACCTCGGCGCGCGACGGCGCGAGCCGATCGGCTGGGGCACCGCGCCCGACGCCCTGCTCTCCGACGTCGCGCGCGCCGTGCGCGAGTTCTTCCCGCCGGAGCTGTTCAACCGCATCGACGCGGTGGTGCCCTTCCGGCCGCTCGATCCCGAGGTCGCGATCGAGGTCACCGAGAAGGAGCTCGCCAAGCTCACCTCGCGCCAGGGCCTCGAGGCGCGCAACGTCTTCGTCCAGGCGAACCGGGCCGTCGTCGCCCGCGTCGCCGAGGAGGCGTTCGGGACGCGCGACGGCGCTCGATCGCTGAAGCGCGTGCTCGAGGACCGCGTCGGCGCGGCGCTCGCCGAGGCGATCGCCCGCGCCCCGGCGGCCGTGTTCCGGATGCTCTACCTCTTCGACGCCGCCTCCGCGCGCGAGCCGTTCGTCCTCTGCGACGAGCCGCTCTCCGAGGCGGCGCCGCTCGACGGCGTCGTGTACGCGCTCGAGCAGCTCGAGGGCGCGACGGTCGAGGAGCTCCGCGCCCGCCTCGCCGGGCTCCTGCCGGGGATCGACGAGGCGCGCCACGCGGCGGCCGCGGCGCGGCGCGGCCCCATCGACGTCGCCGACGCCGGCGCGCACTACTGGGCCGAGGCGCTCGACGAGGCGCTCGACGCGCTCGGCGCGCGGATCGAGGAGCACGTCCCCGGCCTCCGCCGCTCGAGCGCGCCCGACTCGGGGCCCCGCTGGGGGACGTTCGAGTCGGGCAAGGGGCTCGTCCACCGGCGGGGCGGGGGGGGCCCCCGCGGGTGTCCGGGGGGGGGGGGGGGGCCGCCCGCGAGCCGCGCCGAGCTGCTCGCCTGCTTCGCGCGGATGGAGCACCTCGGGCGCGTGGCCCCGCGCGTCGCGGAGGCCGGCGCCCACGCCGTCGTCCTCGAGATCGTGCGCGTCGCCTCGCCGAAGCGCGCGCGCTTCGCCGACGGCCTCGCCGCCCCGGCCGGCGCCGCCCCCGCGAGCCTCATGCGCTGGCTCTGCGAGGCGTACCTCGGCTGGGCGAAGGGCCTCGCGGCCGGCCAGGGCTCGGTCCTCGACGCCGGCGCAGCGCTCGCACCGAGCGGCGACGTGCGCGAGCTCCGCGGCGAGACCGCCGTGCTCGAGGCCGCGCGCGCCGGGCCCGATCTCCTGGTGCTCTCGCTCGCCGGGCTCGGCGTCCGCGACGCGTTCGCGCTCGAGGAGGGCTGCCATGTGTGGCAGCCTTTGGCCACGAGCCCCGAGATCGTCCGGGTGCGCGTCCTCGACGGCGCCGAGCGTCCGCGCGAGGTCGCGGCCCGCTTCGCCGACGCGCGGCGCCGCTTCCTCCGCGCCGCCGGCGAGGCGTCGGGCGGCGCGCCCCCCGAGAACCCTTCGCGCCTCCTCCCGATGGTGCGCAAGCTGCGCTTCGATCCGCCGCGCGACGGCGCCACCGCCGCGCTCGAGCTCGAGGACTACGCGATGGGCTTCTCGGCGGAGTGGCCGGTGACCGGGGCGACCACCGCGCTGGAGCGGCTCCTCTGGCTGCGCGCGTCGCGGCGCTCGATCGGTCGCGGCGACGCATCCTGAGCAGGCCCGGAGCGGTGGACGCCGCCGGCTTGCGCTCGGAGCCGTCCTCCACGACACTCGACCCGTGGCCCGCCGCGCCTCCGCCGCCAGCCGTCTGCGCGGCGCGTGGACGAGTGGACCGCCCTTCCACCCCGGAGCCGACGCGTGGTCCACGCCGCGCGCCTGCCGCTCGCGTGCGCGGGCCGCGGCGCCCGGGGCACGAGCTTTGCCGCAGCCGCGGCCGAGGAGAATCGGATGAACGTTCGCACTTCCGGGTCGGTGTGCCTGCTGGTCCTGTCGGTGGTCGCCGGCGTGTGGGGCTGCTCGTCGGACGGCGGCGGGGCCGCGAGCACCACCGGCACGGCGGCGTCGTCGGGGCAGGGAGGCGCGAGCTCGAGCAGCTCCGGGGGCGGCGCGGGTGGCGGTCCGGGCAGCGGCGGCGCAGGGGGCGGTGTGGGCGGGGCGACGACGGCGAGCGGCACCGGAGGCAGCGGCGGAGCAGGAGGGGGCTGCGTCGACGACGTCGGCCTCCCGCTCCAGCCCACGCCGCCGGACCTGCTCAGCGAGACGGGGCTCTACGTCGGCGGATCGCCGGCGCCCTACGTGCAGCACTTCGCGCCGCAGTTCCCGCTCTGGTCCGACGGCGCGAACAAGGAGCGCTGGGCCTACCTGCCCAAGTGCACGCAGATCGACACGACCGACATGGATCACTGGCAGATGCCGGTGGGCGCGCGGTTCTGGAAGCAGTTCACGCGCGACGGCGTGCGGGTCGAGACGCGCTTCATCCACCGCTACGGCCCCAACCCCGGCGACTGGGTGTTCGCAGCCTACCAGTGGGACGCCCAGCTGACCGACGCGGTCCGCGTCCCGAGCGGTGTCCCCGACGCCAACGGAACGCCCCACGACATCCCGGCCGAGGGCGCGTGCGGGAACTGCCACGCGAAGCTCCCCGAGCGCATCCTCGGCTTCGGCGCGATCCAGCTCAGCTACGGCGTGCAGGCAGGTGACGCGAGCATCACCTCGCTCGGCGCCGAGGGCCGGCTCACCACGCCCGTGGCGAGCCCCTTCGTCGTGCCGGGAGACGCGACGGCGCAGGCGGCGCTCGGCTACCTGCACGCGAACTGCGGCAACTGCCACCACGAGACCGGCGTGCTCCTCGTCGACATGCACCTGCGCCTCCGCACCTCGGACGCCACGGTGGAGCAGACCGACGCCTGGCTCACCGCGGTCGGCAAGCCGGCCACGAATTTCATGTGCAACGGCTGCAACCGGATCGAGGCGGGCGACGCGGCGGCGAGCGCGATCGTCCAGCGCATGGGCGTCCGCGGCAGCTCGGCGCAGATGCCGCCGCTCGCGAGCGAGCTCGTCGACGACACCGGTCTCCAGCAGGTCTCCGCGTGGATCGACGGCCTGCCGGCCTGCTCCTCCGCAGGCGAGGCGTGCAACCCGACCATCGGCTGCTGCGGCGGCTTCTGCGTGAACCAGACCTGCGTCGACGCCTGCACCGCCGCCGGCGACAGCTGCAACGTGCCGTCCGATTGCTGCAGCGGCAACTGTCTGGGCGGCGCCTGCGCGTGCTCGGGCGACTTCCAGCCCTGCGCCACGACGGCCGACTGCTGCGGCGCCGTGCAGTGCGATCAGGACAGCGGGCTCTGCCTCTGATCGGACCTGACGCGCCGCTTCGTCCGCCGTCGCGTCGACCGTGAACGCGCTCGTGCTCGACGCGCGCTGCGCTCGCCCGACGCGCGAGCGCCGTCGGTGCGCGCCGCCGCGAGCTCACCGAGCGCGTTCGGCTCGTCTCCTCCAACCAGGCGTTTCCGCCCCCACCAGCGACGTCGTGAAGGGGCCAATCGCACGCGAGATCGCCCACCGCACCCGGTGGGCACCGCTCTCGCGGCCTCCTGCCGGGGCGCGAATCGGGGTTGACTCGATGCAAGTAAGAACTTACTTACTTCCATCACATGGCAGAGGACAACTCGACGCGTCGCCGCGGAGACCGCAAGGCGGACATCGCCGAGGCGGCCTTGCGGATCATCGCCACCCGCGGGGTCGCGGCGCTGACGACGACGGCCGTCGCCGCGGAGCTCGGCCTCACGAGCGGCGCGCTGTTTCGGCACTTCGCCTCGCGCGAGGCGATCCTCGAGGAGGTCGCCGCGCGCGTCGAGGAGATCCTCGCCGCCAACATCCCGCCGCCGGAGCTGCCTCCCGCCGAGCGGCTCGAGCGCTTCATCCGGCAGCGCGCGTCGACGGCCGGCGGCCAAGCCGGCGTGCTGCGCCTGCTGCTCTCCGAGCAGTTCACGCTCGCGCTGCCGGAGACGGCGGTGGCCCGGCTGCGCCGGGCGATCGCGACGACGCACGCGTTCCTGGTCCAGACGATCCGCGAAGGGGCGGCGGACGGGAGCTTCCGCTCCGACATCGCCCCGGAGGAGCTCGTCGTCATCGCGATGGGCACGACCCAGATGCTCGCGTTCCTCCACGGCGTGGCGCCTCTGGCGAGCTCCGAGCAGCGAACCGATCGCGCCATCGGGGCGCTCCGCAAGCTCCTCGCGCCCGCGCCGGGCAAGCGGAGGTCGTCGTGAGCGCCGGGCGGGGACGGCGTGCCCTCGTGCGCGGGACGCTCGCAATCCTGCTCCTCGCTGCCGCCGCTGGCGGCGTGTGGCGATGGCGCCGCTCGCCGGTCCTCGTGCGCGCGCACGTCGTGGACCGCGGGCCCGTCCAGCGCGAGGCGTTCGGCACCGGCTTGCTCGAGAGCGCCACGTCCGTCGACGTCGGCTTCGATCTGCCGGGCCGCGTCGTCGAGCTCTCGGTCGACGAAGGCGACGAGGTGCGCCCGGGCCAGGTCCTCGGCTCGATCGACGCGGCCGATCTGGAGGGGCAGCTCGCGGTCGCCGAGGCCAACCGGCGCCTCGCCGAGCAGACGGCGGCGCGGTCCGCCGTCGACGTCGAGCGGACGCGCACGCTTCACGAGAGCGCCCGCGCCGATCTCGCGCGCGCCGAGAGGCTCTTCGCGTCGGGAGCGATCGCGCGCGCCGAGCTCGACGTCGCCGCGACGCGCGCCGCCACGGCCGACGCCGAGCACCGGGCCGCGGTCGCGTCGCGATCGCAGGCGGCGCAGTCGATCGACGTCGCCCGCCGCACGCGCGGCGTCGCCGAGATCATCGCCGGCCGCGTCCACATCAGGAGTCCGATGGGAGGAGTGGTCGTGCGGCGAGAGCAGGACGTCGGCGCGTTCCTCCAGCCGGGGCAGCCCGTCTTTCGCGTCGTCGATCCGCGGCGGCTGCGCGTGCGCGCGTGGGTGGACGAGGCCGAGCTCTCGCACCTCGAGACCGGTCAGGTCGCGCGCGTGGTGCTGCGCAGCGATCCCGACCGGTCGATCGCCGGCGAGGTCGAGCGGATCGGACGGGAAGTCGACCGACAGACGCACGAGGTGCTCGTCGACGTCGCTCTCGTCGAGCCGCTCCAGCGCTTCGCCGTCGGCCAGCGCGCCGACGTCTACATCGCGACGGCGACCGTCGACCAGGCGGTCCGCGTGCCGGTGGAGCTCTGCTCTCTCGCGGACAGGAGCTGCTTCGTCGAGCGCGCCGGCACCGCCGCCCGCGTGTCCGTCGAGCCCGGGCTCGTCGGCGCACGCTTCTTCGAGGCGAAGCGCGGGCTCGACGCGGGTGACGTCGTCGTCGCCTCGCTCCGGCCCGGCGAGGCGATCCCCGCGCACCGCCCCCTTCGGCACGCCGACGCGCCATGAACCTCGCCTGGAAGGACATCGCCCACCAGAAGCTCCGCTTCGTGGCGACGGCCACCGGGCTCGGGCTGCTCTTCGCGATCGTCCTCGCGATGGGCGGCATCTACCGGGGCATGGTCGAGGACGCGACGGTGCTCGTCGACCGCGCCGGCGCCGATCTCTGGCTCGTGCAGCGCGACACGCGAGGGCCGTTCGCCGAACGCTCCTCGATCGCCGGGTCCGTCGAGGACCGCGCCCGCGTCGTGCCCGGCGTCGCGTGGTCGCGAGCGTTCACGACCGCGACCATCCAGCGCACGCACGGGGGCGTGCAGCTCCGCGCGACGGTCGTCGGGCTCGCGTGGCCCGAGGAGCGCGCGCCCGCCGTTCGCCTCGCCCAAGGGCGCGCCCTCGCGGCGGGCCACGGTGAGCTCATCGCCGACGCGAGCCTCGGGCTCCGGATCGGCGAGCGCGTCGCGCTCGGCGACGACGAGTACCGCGTCGTGGGCACCACGCGCGGCGTCGTCGCGTCGAGCGGCGACGGGGTGGCCTTCGTCTCGAACGCCGACTGCATCCGCATCCAGACCTACGTGCCCCCGGAGGCGCTGCGGCTCGAGCGCGAGGCGCGAGCCGCGAGCATCGGCCGCTCGCGCCTCGCCGGACCGCTCGCGATCCGCGCGGCGAAGGACGACGCCGGCGCGCTGCCCGGGCTCGCCTCGCCCGGCGTGCAGGCGGTGCTGGTCGGCGTCGCACCAGGACGGTCCGTCGACGAGGTGCGCCGCGCGATCTCGGCGTGGCCCGACGTGACCGTGTGGACCGCGGACGAGCAGCGCAGCCTCTTGCTCACCGGCGTCGTCGACAAGGCGCGCCGCCAGATCGGCCTCTTCCGCGGGCTGCTCGCGGTCGTCTCGGGCATCCTCGTCGCGCTCATCGTGTACGCGATGACGACGGCGAAGACGCGCGAGATCGCGCTCCTCAAGCTGATGGGCGCGCGCACGAGCGTCGTCGTGTCGCTCGTGCTCCAGCAGTCGCTGATGCTCGCCGGCGGGGGCTACGCCATGGCCCTAGGCGTCGCGTGGCTCACCTTCGATTCGTTCCCGCGGCGCGTGGTCGTCACCGCCGCCGACCTCGCCGGCGGTTGGGTCGCCGCGCTCGTCCTCGCGGTGGTCGCGAGCGCCGCCGCGATCGCGCGGGCGCTCAGGATCCCGCCGACCACCATCCTCTCGGGCTGACCTCGTGCAGAGCATCCTCGCCACGGGCCTCGAGAAGACCTACGGAACGGGGGACATCTCCGTCCGCGCCCTCGACAACGTGTCCATCGCGGTGGACAAGGGCGAGATCGCCGCGCTGCTCGGGCCGAGCGGCTCGGGCAAGTCGACGCTGCTCACGGCGCTCGGGCTCATCGCGCTGCCGGATCGCGGCGATGTGTGGCTCGAGGGACGGCACGTCGTGCGCGACGGGCGGCCGGTCGGCGATCTCGCCGCCGTGCGGCGCCGGCGGCTCGGCTTCGTGTTCCAGAAGTCGAACCTCATCCCCTTCTTGACGGCGCTCGAGAACGTGCTGGTCGCGCTCGAGATCAACGACCAGAAAGGGCGCGCCGCCCGCGACAGGGCGCGCGAGCTGCTCGCGTACCTCGACCTCGGCGACCGCGTCGACAACTACCCGAGCCAGCTGTCCGGCGGCCAGCAGCAGCGCGTCGCGATCGCGAGAGCGCTCGCGACCTCCCCTGCGGTCGTCCTCGCCGACGAGCCGACGGCGGCGCTCGACAGCACGCGCGGCCGGCACGTGATGGAGCTGCTCCGGCGCGTCGCGCGCGAGCAAGGGGCGGCCGTGGTCGTCGTCACGCACGATCACCGCACGCTCGACGTCTTCGACACCGTGCACGAAATGGCGGACGGCCGGCTCGGCGCTGCGGCCGCGGCGTCCTGAGCGCCGAGGGCGCGACGGCGCCGCCCAGCGGCTGGATTCCCCGAGACGCATCGGGGACGAGCCGCGGCGCGTGGCGTTCGAGGTCGAGGCGGATGCTCAGTAGCTCATCGCGCAGTAACCCCGCCCCGCGTTGACCCAGTTCTGCTGGATGAGGTAATCGCGGGCGCCGAGCTTCACGTTCGCCTGCGCGCCGTCGACCGAGTACGTCGCACCGAACGTCCAGGCGCACTTGTCGGCATTCTCGTAGCCGCGGCGGTCGTACCAGGCGTCCAGATCGGGATCGGTGACGGCCTCCTCGGCCTCGTGCGCGATGATGCTCGCCATGCCGTCCGCGCCGGCGTTGCCGTTGGGGCCCGTGGACTGGGCCGCGCAGCTCGAGGGGCAGCGGTCGGGGTTGCCGATGAACGCGTACTTGATGTCGTTCCCGGCGACCGTCGCGTGCGTGTGCCACCCGCAATAGCGCGAGCAGAACCCGGACGTCTCGGCGACGTCGGCCGAGGTGAGCACGAAGTAGACGCCGCTCGGGTCGGCCGGCAAGGCTCCGCCGCCGATCGCGTCGGCGACCACACCGAGCACGTCGGAGTCCGAGAGGCTCGGGCCCCGCGAGTACGCGTCGGTCGTGCTCCCCGCGTACTCGGCCACATTCGCGGCGTGGGCGTCGTTGCCGTCGTAGTAGGTCGACTGGATGTTCCAGTACGGTGAACCGCCGAGGTTCGAGGCGAAATCGGCGAGGATCGTGGTCGCGGTGTTGCCGGTCCAGTCTCCGTACCAAATGTAGTAGAAGCGCACCGTCCCGAGCATGATCGGGCCGCCGTGGTAGTAGATGCCCGAACCCTTCGGCCGCTTGAGGCCCGCGGCGCGCAGGGTCCCGTGCATGCCGGCGGGCGCCTCGTCGATCCCGTCGACGCCGGTGAGGGCCTCCGTCTCGGCCGAGCCCGACGAGTCGGTGGCATCGCCTCCGCACGCGAAGAGCGCGATCGCCGCAGTGACCACGAGCGCATTCCGTACCATCGAGAGCCCTCCCTCCGAGTTGCAGAGAGCGCTGCGAGCACGCGGCGGGCCGACCGAGGTCGGCGCCCGGGTCGACCGTGGACCCCGCCGTCCGACGCGTCCATCGGCGCCGCCGACCAGACGCAGACGCCGACGGCCATCAGGGCGGCTCCGGGGTCAGCCTCGACGCGCGTGCGGTCGCGCCTCGATCCGGCCGCGACGGCTCAGCGGCAGCATGCTCGCCCCGACGGGCGAAGAGAGCTGGCCGACGGATTCTCCATCAGAGCGTGCTCAGATCGAAGGCGACGCGGCGGAACCAGGCGCCTCCTTGCGAATCGAGCCAGGCGACGCCCAGCTGATCGCCCGCGGCGGCGATCGCGATCGCGGTCGCGTCGGCGGCCACCTCGCGGACGGTGAGGATGTACTTCGCCTCGCTGTCGAAGCTGGTGAGCAGGCCTCGGCCGCCATCGATGTAGGCCACGACCCAACCGCTCGCCGTGCCGGTGACGGCGAAGCCGGTCGCGGTGCCGGAGTAGTCCGTGGCGGAGTAACCGCCCGAGGTGTAGTTGCCCGAGGGGCTCCAGGTGGCGAGCTCGCCGTTGCCGCCGGAGTCGTTGAAGATGATCCCCGTCACGCCGCTCGGTGGGTGGTCGGCGAGCGCGATGTTCGTGGTCGCGGGCACGTCGACCGGCCCGACGACTTGGTTGGTGCCGATCGGAAAGCGCGCGATCTGGCCCCCCGCAGCCGCCGAGATCCAGCTGACGACGGCATCGCTCGCGCCCCAGGCCACGTCGAGGCCGGTTCCGGTGTGGCCCCCCATGGGTGTTTGCTGCGTCGGTGGCGACAGCGACGAGCCGTCCCAGAGGTAGGTGGCGTACCCGAGCGCGCCGCCGCTCTGTTCGAACACCATGAGAAGCGCGTCGTCGCGCGTCGCGATCGCACCGCCCACCGCTGCGCCGAGGGTGCCTTGCGCGAGGATGCCGTCGGCGGTGGCGGTCGACAGGTGCGCCTCGCTGCCCCAGTCGGCGAGCGCGAAGATCCCGTTGCCGAGAGGAGCCACGTCGACATCGGCGACGGCGGGGCGCGCATCGCAGGCCGCGGCGGAAGGCTGCCCGTCCGGTCGGACGAGCCGGGTGCAGACCTCGGTGCCGACCTCGCTCCAGGCGATCGCCCAGCTGCAGTCGCCGGCATCGACCGCGATCGCGACGTCGTCGCGTTCGACCGCGGCACCGGTGAGGGCCACCGCGGGGAGGGTGACCGGCGGGCCGCAGCCGGCGGATCCGCCGCCGGCACCGCCCCCGCCGCCGGTGCCCTGCAGCACGCATCCCGCCGGTCCGACGCAGTCGTCGGGATCGACCGTGGCGTCGACGCAGTCTCCGTCGACGCAGGTCGTGAGCTCGGTGCAGAAGGTGCCCGCACAGTCGACGTCGAGCTCGATCGGCAGCGTGAGCGGGGTCTGCGGGATGAAGCTCAGCGATCGCCTCGCGATGATGCAATGGTCTGCATAGGGCGGGTTGATGCAGCCATCGAGACTGCCGCCCAACGACATCGCCACCCGCACACCCACCGGGGCGTCGTCGGCACCGCTCGGGATGAGCACGATCGATCCGATCTGCCCGCCGTCGGCGCCGGAAGTGCAGCGGGTCGTGGTCGTTGCCGGATCGGATTGCTCGAGCTGACCGGGCTCTCCGACGACGATCGCCGTACCCTCGACATCGTCACATGCGGCGTTGGTGCCCAACGTCAAGGTGATCTGGGTGGGATCCAGACAACCGGTGGCTGCCACGGCGGCCAGGACGAGAGGCCAGACGACGGTACGCACGATTCGATCGTATCAGACGTCGGGCGGGCCCCGGCAGGCGTCGGGACATCGCGCATCGGATCGAGCCGGGTGCTCGTCTCGTCGAGCCGCGCGTTCGTCTGGTCGACCCGGAGCTCGTCTGGCCGACGTCCTCACGCAGGGCTCGAAGCTCCTGCTGCCCTGGAGGATCGCGAGGGTGAGATCGGTGGGCTGCACCAGCCCATTGCAGCCCGGGCCACCCGGCCCGGCATCGAGCGCCCCTCTCGGCGGCGCCGACCCGCCCGACGCGACCGCTCGCCGGCAGCTGGCGGCTCCAGTTGCCGGCGAGGGTCCTTAGATACGCCACGTGTTGGGTTGGTCTCGATTCCCTGCGCGCCCCGTGGTGGAGACGGCGCTGGCGTTCGCCGTCTACACGGTGCTCGCGGAGGCGAGCTACCTCTTCGTCTTCACGCCCGGCACGAACGCGCTCTTCTGGCTGCCGAGCGGCTTCACGCTGGCGCTGCTCCTCCGCACGAAGCGGGAGCGCTGGCCGGTCTGGCTGGCCGTCATCTTCGTCGCCGAGCTCGCCCAGGTGTTCCGGCACGGGCAGCCGGCGGCCCTGGCGGTCTCGTGGGCGCTCGCCAATGCTCTGTTCCCCCTCACGAGCGCATCGCTGCTCTGCCACATCAGCGGCGCCCCGTTCGGTCTCCGCAACGTCCGCGAGGTGGCGCTGCTCGCGTTCGGGGCGGCCGCCGGTGCGGTCCCCGGGGCCCTCGTCGCCGCCGCGGCCGCGAACGCCTGGCTCGGCGCGCCGCTCCCGACGACGGTCGCCTCTTGGTGGAGCAGCGACGCGCTGGGAGCGTTGCTGGTGGCGCCGCTCGTGCTCACCTCGCTCAGCGAGGAGCCGCGCCCGCCCGGCGGCGCGCTCGAAGCGGCGATCCTCACGATCGTGCTGGTCCTCGGCACCTGGACCGTCTTCGGCGCCGAAGCACCGCCGGGCGCCATCGTGGCCACGCTGCCGTACGTCCTCCTCCCTGTCGTCGCCTGGGCGGCCGTTCGCTTCGGCAAGCGCGGGGCCGCCATGGCGACGGTGATTCTCGATTGCCTTGCGGTCGCGTACACCGCGCGAGGGCGCGGCCCGTTCGCGTCGCTGCACGCAACCGAGGCGGCGAGCCTGCTCGACCTGCAGGTGTACGTCGCGGTCATGGGCCTCTTCTCCCTCATGCTGGCCACGGCGGTGGTAGAGGAGCGCGAGGCGCGCGCCGCGGCGCAGGCGGCCGAGCGCCGCTCCGCGTTCCTCGCCGAGGCGACGGCGCTCATGGCAAGCTCGCTCGATTACGACGAGCGGCTGCGCGCGCTGGCGCGGCTCTGCGTGCGATCGCTGGCCGAGTGGTGCGTCGTCGACGTCGTCGAAGGCGGAGAGATCCGGCGGGTCGGGAGCGCGCACGCGGACCCCTCGAAGGAGGAGCTGGTCCGCGAGCTGCAACGCCGCTACGCGCCGGCGTGGCGCTCGGCGCAGCCCGGCGTCCACGCCGTCCGCCGCGGCGAGCCGCTCCTCATCCCGGAGGTGACCGACTCGATCCTCGAGGGCTACGCGGTCGACGAGGGGCACGCGCGGCTCGTCGCGGAGCTCGGCACCGCCACCGCCATGGCGGTGCCGCTCGTGGTGCGCGGCACGCCCATCGGCGCCATCACGCTCGCCTCGGGGCGTCGCGGCCGCCGCTACGGCCCGGCGGATCTGGCGCTGGCCCAGGAGCTTGCGGGCCGAGCGGCCGCCGCGATCGACAACGCGCGCCTCTACCGCGACGCGCAGGAGGCGATCCGCCTGCGCGACGAGTTCCTCTCGGTGGCCTCGCACGAGCTGAACACCCCCATCACCTCCCTGCAGCTGTCGGTACAGTCGATCGAGCAGGGCATCGCGGCGTCACCCGACGCGCTGAGGCGGTCCCTCGCGCTGGTGGGTCGCCAGACGCGCAAGCTCGCGCGCCTCGTCGAGGAGCTGCTCGGCGTCTCGCGGATCGTCGCCGGCCGCCTCCACCTCGAGCGGGAGGAGCTCGACTTGGCGGCGGTCGTGCGCGACGTCGCCGCGCGCATGGAAGAGGAGCTCACGCGCGCCGCCTGCCCCATCGTGCTGTCCGCGGAGCAGGAGGTCAGCGGTCGATGGGATCGCCTCCGCCTGGAGCAGGTGGTCCAGAACCTCCTCTCCAACGCGCTCAAATTCGGGGCCGGCAAGCCCATCGAAATCGAGATCGGGCAGACGAACGGCACGGCGACGCTGGTCATCCGCGACCACGGCATCGGCATCTCCGCCGATCGCCTGGAGGACATCTTCCAGCGCTTCGAGAGGGGGGTCTCGGCGCGCTCCTACGGGGGCCTCGGCCTGGGCCTCTACGTCGCGCGCTCGATCGTGGAGGCGCATGGCGGTACCATCCGCGCCGACACGGCGCCAGGCGACGGTGCCAGGTTCGTCGTCGCGCTGCCGCGCACACCGCCGAGTGCGGATGCCGTCCCTCGGAGCGCCGCATGACGGCCGCGCCGCACGCGCCCCGCTCGGTCCTCGTCGTGGACGACGACGCCGACATCCTCGAGATCGTGGCCATGATCCTCGCCGGCGAGGGTTACCAGGTGCTCACCGCGGCCGACGGCGCGCAGGCCCTCGACGTCCTCCGCCACGGCTCGGCGCCTTCGCTGATCCTGCTCGACATGATGATGCCCACCATGGACGGCTGGCAGTTCCGGGAGGCGCAGACCGCCGATCCCGCTCTGGCCATGGTGCCGGTGATCGTCCTGACCGGAGACGGGAACGCGGCGCAGAAGGCCCACGCCATCCGCGCGGATGGTTACCTGAAGAAGCCGGTGGAGCTCCCCGAGTTGCTCGAGGCCGTCCGCCGCGCCTGCGAACGCGTCGGCGAGGAGGCGCGACGGCCATGGAGAGGTTGATCGACGGGGCCTCGGGCCGCGCGCGACGTCGCGACGTGATGGTCGGACCAAGCCCGCGGACACGTTGCTGCGCAGGCCCTCGCGTGAGAAGCTCGCGGTCGATGGCCGAGAAGCGGCGGACGCGCCCGGCTCGAAGTGCGGCGCAGCGCTTCGGCCGCCGCGGCAGAGCGCGATCGTGACCAAGTCGCTGCGCGTCTACTTCGTGCCGCACGGCGAGCGCGGACGCCGCCGCACCACCGGCATCCTCATGCGCACCTGGGACGCCGTCTTCGACGCGCCGCCGCCCGCGGCCTTCGGCGCCTCCGAGGACGAGGTCCTCGCCGATCTCGAGCGCCAGCTCCTCGCGCGCGCCGCGACCGGCGAGGACCGGATCGATCGGTACCTCTGGGAGGAGAGCTTCTCGGTCCGCGAGATCCGCGTCGACGTCCACCCGCTCTCGAGCGTCGCCAAGCGCGCGGTCATCGGCAAGAAGAGCATTCCGCTGCGGATCGCCTACGCCCACTGCCCGATGCCGGGCGGCGGGCACCGCGTCATGCTCCCGCGCTTCGGCGGCTGGTTCATCGTCGAGGACCACGCGCTCGCGCCCGAGATCCTCCGCCACGCGATCGCGACCTGGATGCTCGGCGAGAAGCCCAAGAACGCCTACGACTTCCGCTACGAGGGGCCAGAGTACGTGCGCGCCTGGGCGCCGCCGCTCCTCGACCGGCTCACGGCCCCTTCGAAGGAGGGCGAAGACGCCGCGCGCTTCCCCACGCTGGCGCAGGTCGGCGAGGACCTCACCGCGCGCGCGGCCCGGGGCAAGCTCCCGGCGATCGTCGGCGCGAGCGCGGAGGTCGACCGGCTCCTGCCGCGGCTCCGCCGCCCCATCCCGCCGTCGCTGGTGATCGTGGGCCCGCCGTCGGTCGGCAAGACGACGTTCGTGCGCCGCCTCGCGCGCGCGTTCGTCGCCGAGCGGAAGAGCGGCGAGCGCGAGACGGCGCGACGGCTCTGGTCCACGTCGGCGGACCGCATCATCGCCGGCATGGTCTACCTCGGCATGTGGCAGGAGCGCTGCATGAAGCTCGTCGACGAGCTCGACGGCGAGGGCGACTACCTCTTCGTCGGCCCGCTCCTGCCGCTGCTCCGGCCCCAGCCCGACGGCGCCTCGATCGCCGAGATGCTCGAGCCGGCGCTCGCCGCCGAGCGGATCAGCCTCATCGCCGAGTGCACCGCCGCCGAGCTCGAACGCGCGCAGCGCGCCTATCCGGCCTTCGTGGCGCGGCTCCGCCCGGTGCGCCTCGAGGAGCCGTCGCCCACGGCGACCATCGAGCTCGTCGCGGCCTACGCCGAGCGGCGCGGCGCCCCGCGCTTCCACCCCGCCGCGCTCAAGCGCCTCGTCCAGCTCCTCACCGTCTTCTCGCGTACCCTCGCCTTCCCCGGCAAGGCGCTCCGGTTCGTCGACTGGCTGGTGCAGGACCGCGCCGAGCGCCGTCGCGGCGAGCCGGCGCGCGCCGAGGGCGAGGCGGCGCCGCAGCTCGGCCCGCGCGACATCGCCGCGCTCTACTCGCGCTCCTCGGGCATCCCGGTCGATCTGCTCTCGGACGACACCGGGGCGAGCCTCGACGATCTCGCCGCGCGCCTCTCCGCCCGCGTCATCGGCCAGGACCACGCCTGCGCCGCCTGCGCCCGCGTGCTCGCGCGCTTCAAGGCGGGCATGAGCGATCCCGAGCGCCCGACGGGCACGCTCCTCTTCGTCGGCCCCACGGGCGTGGGCAAGACCGAGCTCGCCAAGCAGCTCACCCGCGTCATGTTCGGCGACGAGCGCCGGATGGTGCGCCTCGACATGAGCGAGTACGCGACCTGGGGATCGGCCGCGCGCCTGCCCGACGTCTCGCCCGGCCAGACGAGCCTCGCCCGCAGCGTCGCCGAGCAGCCCCTCAGCGTCGTGCTCCTCGACGAGATCGAGAAGGCGCACCCCGAGGTCTTCGACCTCCTCCTCGGCGTCCTCGGCGAGGGCCGCCTCACCGACGCGAGCGGCCGCCTCGTCGACTTCCGCAACGCCATCGTGGTGATGACCTCGAACCTGGGCGTGCGCGAGCAGTCCTCCGTCGGCTTCGGCGCCGGCGCCGCCAGCGACTTCGAGCGCGCCGTGCGCGAGCACTTCCGCCCCGAGCTCGTCGGCCGCATCGACCGCGTCGTCGCGTTCCGCGCGCTCTCCGAGGACGACGTGATGCGCATCGCCGACCTCGAGCTCGCCGCCCTCGCCGACCGCGAGGGCCTGGCGCGCCGCCGCCTCCGCCTCGCCGCCTCCGACGAGGCGCGCCGCGTCCTCGCGCGGCTCGGCTATCACCCGACGCGCGGGGCGCGGCCGCTGAAGCGGGTCATCGAGGAGAAGGTCATCGTCCCGGTGGCCGCGGCGCTGGCCCGCGATCCCGGGCTCGGCGGCGGGACGGTCCGCGTGATCGGCGCCGGCGAGGACGAGCGCGCCGAGGAAGCGGCGCTCGTCATCCGCGTCCGCTGATCCGTATCCTCGTCTCTGTCCTGCCTCTCCCCGCCGTCGCCGCGCCGATCACTTCGAGGCACCGGCGCTCGGCGGGCCGGGAGAGGTGGCGATAGAGCGATCGCACGCTGATTTTCAGCGCGGCAGCGGCCGATTCGCGATTGCCGCCGTGCCGCTCGAGCACCGCTTCGATGAAGCGGGAGACGAAGTCGTCACGCGCATCCGCCAGCGTCCGATTCAGGTCCCCGAGGGCGGCCGGCGGGCAGCGCGAGGCGACTTCGGGGCAGCCTCCGTCGACGGTCGCGACGGGCGCCTCGACCGAGTCGGGAGGCTCGACCGCCGCGG
Source organism: uncultured Polyangiaceae bacterium (assembly GCA_964372055.1). GTDB lineage: Bacteria > Myxococcota_A > Polyangia > Polyangiales > Polyangiaceae > CAYJPW01. The sequence continues at coordinate 22,116 of CAYJPW010000063.1, read as the reverse complement.
CGCACGGCAGCTCGAGGTGCTCGGGCCTGAGCTCGAGGCCATCGCAGAGCACCGCGGCTCGCCGCATGGTGGAGCGCAGCTCGCGCACGTTGCCGGGCCAGGCATGCTCGCGGAGCGCGCGCTCGGCGGCCGGGCTCACCGAGTGCACGGGCAGCGCGAGCTGGCTCTCGCACTCGCGCAGGAACGACCGCGCGAGCACGAGGACGTCGTCCCCGCGCGCCCGGAGCGGAGGCATCGCCACCACGATCTCGCGCACCCGGAACAGGAGGTCCTCGCGGAAGCGCCCGGCCGCGACCTCGGCGTCCAGGTCCTTGTTCGTCGCCGCGACGAGCCGGATGTCGACGGGGCGGGGGCAGTTCTCGCCGAGGCGCACGACCTCCCTCTCCTGCAGGACGCGCAGGAGCGCAGCCTGCATGGCGAGCGGCATGTCGCCGACCTCGTCGAGGAAGAGGGTCGAGCCGCTGGCTGCCTCGATCCTCCCCTCGCGGTCCGCCACGGCGCCGGTGAAGGCGCCCTTCTTGCACCCGAACAACTCGGCTTCGAGGAGCCCCTCGGCCATCGCCGAGCAGTTGGTGGCGACCAGCGGACGGGCCGCACGCAGGCTGAGGTCGTGGATGGCCTTGGCGGTGAGCTCCTTGCCCGTCCCGGTCTCTCCGAGGATGAGCACGCTGAGGTCCGTCGGGCCGATCCTCTCGACCAGCCGCTCTACCTCCATCATCGCCGGCGAATCGCCGAGCAGGCCGGCGAACGCGGGCGCGCTCCCGGCCGCCACGCGCTGGAGCTGGGTCAGGAACGGCACGGCTGCAGCGATCGGCTCGATGCGTTCGACGTACAAGGGGGCTCCTCTTCTTCCTCCGCCGATCCCGCTGGGCCAGCGGACGCGGTGCGGGGAGGGAGCGCAGCAACGCGCATGCCACGGCGGGCAGGGCAGAGGTGCTGGGATTGGGAGTGCGCTCGCCGCCAGGAAGCCGACGGGAGCCAATTCGCCACGTGGCAAAGAGCCCCACCTGCGGGCGGCTCCTGCGATTCGGTCAGCCGCCCAGCCCGGGGCGCGGCGCGGCCTCTACGAGCTGGCAGCCCACGATGTCGCCGTGATCCTCGCCCGAGACGTCGACCACCGGGCTCATGATCCACTTCACGCCGTCGTCGCCGGCGTGGAGGTGAATCGAGGCCGCTGCATCGAAGTCGAGCCGCAGCAGGAGCGTCTTGCAGGCGCCGACATGCCACGGCCCGTCGATCTTGATTCCGGTCGCGTCGGACGACGGCACGACGAGCGGATGCACGCTGCCATCCTTGGCCACGACGTAGCCCGCGTGGTCCGTCGGCGTGGTGAGCCGGAGCTGCGTGATCTGCCCCGGCGGGATGGTCGTGGCGTGGAGCGCGATCGGCTTGGACGAAGGCCCGAACAGCTCCAGCGTGAACGGGTCGGTCGTGATGTCGACCCAGCCGGCACCGCTCGAGTGCACCGACACCGAATCGATCCAGACGACGACCTTGGAGAAGATCACGTCCTCCTTCGGATCGGCGCTTTCCTCGGCCTCGGTCGACGAGGTCCCCCGCATCTCCAGCGCGAGCCGTGCTCGTCCGGTGCTCTCGTCGCTCGTGCCTCCGCAGCCCACCACGAGCGCCATCGCGAACAGGGTATGGATGGTGTAGCTCATCATCGCCTCCGAGCCGCAGGGGAGCAGCGCGCGTGCCAGGGCCGCTCGCGTCGCGCCATCCGGCGGTGATCGTTGAAGGATCGCGTCGCGGGCGTGGGACGACGGCGCCGCTCCGCGGACGCTCTCGGCAGCGGGGTGCCAGATCCGTCAGGGCGCGTGCCCGGGCTGGCAGAGCTCCGCAGCAGAGCTCGCGCGCGCGAGCCACGAACGGAGGACGATCGGGCAGGAGCCGGATGGGGAGATGGATCCGTCGATCTCAGCCGTCGAAACCCCGCAGCTTCTCCAGCGATACGGGCTCGTGTCCCGCCGGGGCGGGCAACCCCTCGCCGCCCATCTCGGCCAGGACCACGGTGATGTTGTCCTCGCCACCGCGCGCGTTCGCCGTCTGGATCAGCGTCGCGCACGCGGCATCCAGGGTGGCGGCCGTGGCCACGACGCTCTGGATCTCGCTGTCCGTCACGATGCTCGAGAGCCCATCCGAGCAAAGGAGGAGCCGGTCGCCTCGGCACAGCGCGATTCGATTCAACGCGACGACGACGTCGGGCTTCGTTCCAATCGCTTGCAGGATGACGTTCTTGTACTGGAACGTCTCGGCCTGCTCGCGGGTGAGCGTCCCCACGTCCATCAAGAGCTGGACGCAGCTTTGGTCGTGCGTCAGCTGCACGAGGTTCGCCCCGCGCGACACATAGGCCCGGGAGTCGCCGACTTCCGCGATGTAGGCTCGGCGTCCATGGATGAGCACGGCGGTCAGGGTGGCGCCCATCCCCCTCCTCCCCGTGTCGTTCGCCGCCTGCCAGACCTTCCAGTTGGCCCTCTCGACGCTGGCCTGGAGCGCCGCCTCGGCACCGTTTGCCTCTCCAGCGTTCGTCCCCCCGGCGTTCATCCCCCGGCGCAGCGAGTGCAGCGCCATGGCGCTGGCGACCTCGCCGGCCTGTGCGCCGCCCATGCCATCGGAGACGGCGAGCAAGATCCCGCGCTCGCGGACCGACAGACTGATCGGCTGCGCCATCGCGTGGATCGGGATCGGCGCCATCAGATCGGCAATGACGAATGCGTCCTCGTTGGTCTTGCGCACTCGGCCGACGTCGGTCCGGCCAAAGACCGTGAGGCTCACGGCCTGGTGAGCCAGCTCCTTCGCGGCATCGGCCGCCCTGACAGCCTCGAGGAGCGCCTCGCCTCGGCGCCGCTCCGCGGCGCCTTCAGACTCCATCTGCTCGTTGCCGAGAAGCCGTCCGATCCTCTGCTCGATGGATCCGACGATCTTCTCGGCGGTGCCCTCCACCCGGTTGCTGAAGCTGCTCATCGGGTTCTCGCCTCCCGGACATGAGTGTCCATGCGCAGCAGCGCCCATCCGAGCGCTGCCGCCCGCCGTCGGGCTCCGCAAGGTGTATGCCGCGCCAGCTCAGGGAATGCCCGGAGATCGGTCGGGGGGCGCGCTGTCGTCGGCGCTCGCGGGGCGGGACGACACGGCCGCACCCAGGCCGTGCGGCAAAGCGCCACTCGATGCCTCCGAGATGAGACTGGCTACGGACCTCGGCCATCGGGTGGCGCGGCGCTTGCTCTCCGCGCCACGAGACCGGCATGGGACAATCGACCACCGAGCCGCTCCGTTGGACGATGGAGCTCCCCGACAGCAGCGTCTTCGCGTTGCCGCTGTGCACCGAGAAGGCCGATGCGACGTGGCGCCGCCGGCGACCTCGTCGCGTCGCGGTTCGCCTGCTCGGCTCGCTCCTGGTCGCAGGCGCGTTCTGGGGAGCGTTCCAGATCACCAACGTGCCGCGCGCGAGGGAGGCGATGCTCCGCTGGGTCACGATCGACCACGTCGCCGAGATGGGGGCCGTGAGGGCGAGGGCCAGTGCGTTCGCGACGAAGCACGTCTGCCGCTGATGTCGATCCCGCATGACGCCGTCGACGGTCCGACTGCCACGATCGGCAGTCACGGGGCAAGCGAGCGCCGACATGGGAGGCGGAGCCGCGGCCGCTGCGGCGATCCAGTTGGCACGGCCATTGCCGCTTCTCCCCCGTCGCGCAGGAGAAGAAAGGAGTCGAACGTGAAGACCCGAGGCAAGAGAACCTGCGCAGCCGCCGCTCTCGCCACGGCCGCGTCGATTGCATGTTGCGCTCCGCGATCCGCCGCCGCCGCCGGGGATCCCGTGCTTGAGATCGGAGCCGACGTAGGCGTCGCGCGCCGCGGCATTGCGACCCCGGGCTACGATCCGGGGCTCGCCGTCGGCGTCGGCGTGGAGGGCGCGCTTCTCCCCTTCCTCTTCGTCGGGCCCTACTTCCTGCACGATGCGATCGAGCCCGACACCAGCCCGAGCAGCGCCTTCAACACGTTCGGAGGCAGAGTCCGGCTGACGCTCCCGAAGGCAGGGCTCAAGCCCTACGCCCTCGCCGGCCTCGGCATCACGTTCGTGGAATACGGCGACAGCGAGCCCCTCGGCGTGTTCGAAGAAGCGCCCTCGCTTCCGCGGCACGCGCACTTCTTCGAGACGCCCGTCGGCGCCGGGCTCGCGTACGACTTCGGGCACGTCGCCGAGATCGGAGCCCACTTCGCGGTTCGGCCCGCGTTCGGGTACTCGGGCGACCGTCCACCGCCGCCGATGGTCGAAGCGCCGATCGGTTCGCCCTACACCGGCTGGTCGCTGATGGGCGGAGCGGCCCTTCTCTTCTGACGAAGCAGCGAAGCCGCCGAGCATCGTGGGGCCGTGGCCCGCCCGGTGGGCATGGAGGCCGGGCAGCCTTCGTCCTGTTGCTCGCCGCGGGCGCGGCGAAGCGAGCGGCTGAGCGTGCCCGGTCTCGTCGATGCTCGCTTGGCACGACGAGTGCTGGGCGGCAGGAGATGCGAACCGACAGCTTCATCGACTCGAGCGAGAGCTGGTGGAGGGGTTCGAGGGCGAGGACGAAGGCTCGCGTCCTGATCGTGACGGACGATCCGGACGTCACGCGCCTTCTCGCGCAGATCCTCTCGGCGGAGGTCGACCTGTCGCACGCCGTGGACGGCGCTCATACGCTCGAGGTCCTCGCGCGAGGGCCGCTCCCCGATTTGATCCTCAGCGACCTGGTCATGCCTCGCATGGACGGCTTGGCGCTGCTGGCGGCGATGCATGCGGAACCAAGGTATGCGCGGATCCCGGTGTTGGTGCTCACGGAGAAGATCACGCCCGGCGAGGCGATCGCCGGCCTCAACGCAGGTGCGCGTTGCTATGCGACGAAGCCGCTCGATCCGGACGATCTGCTGCAGAAGGTCAAGAGGTGCATCGAGTGCTGACGACGGCCGATCTCCCATGGAGCGCCGGTTCGGCGAGGCAGATCGCCCTCGGTTGTGGCGGAACGCCGCAAGCGGCTCGAGGCACGGCGGCGAGGCGCGTTCATTCCAGCGCGGGCGCGAAGACGGCACGTCGGCTGCATATTGATGCTCCCAGCACTCTCTAGGCCCAGTCGCTCAAGGAGGACGCCATGACCACTGCCCCGCTGGTGCCGGCCATCCCCGCCTCGCGCGCGAACGACAGCGACGACATCCGCTGGGCGCTGTCGACTGCGGCGGCGCTCTGGACGAACGGCGAGTGGGACGAGTCGCTACGATGGCTGCTGCGCGCGGTGGAAGCGGCCGTGGACGTCGATGACGAGGAGCGGAGCCTCGAGCTCCTGAAGGCGGCCGCACACGCATCCACCCTCAGGCCCGTCGCGGCGTCGGTCGTCCGATCGGTTTCACCACCGCTCTCGTTGGTGCCACCGGTGGCTCGGGCCGACGGAGCCGGGAGCACGCCGCCACCTCCTCCGCCTCCTCCGCGGCCGACCCCGGTCCCGCGCACGCTGCCACCGCCTGTCGCGCGGACGAGGCCGCTGCCTGCGCTGATTCCTCCGCCGCTCCACACGCCGCGGGTCCTGCGGGTCGCCGTTCACATCTGCAGGGCTGTCGCGGAGGTCGTGCCGCTCCCGACCGGGGCCGCTCCAGTGGGCGCCGCGGCGGCGCTGCTGGTCCCGCTCGGCGACAAGGACGCCGCCGCGCTCGCGACGTGGTCGCGTTGCGTGCGGCGAAGCGCCGGCACGCCCAACCGCCCTGTCCCCGCGCCGGTGCCTCGCCCGCTCAAGAGCGGTGTGTCGAGCCGCGCCGCCCGTCGCTGACCGAGCCCGTTCCTGAATGACGGCAGCAGTCCGCTGCCGCGACGTCGGTCAGGGCGACCCGTCGGGCACGCATTCCTTCCCGTTCACGTGCATGCCGGCAGGACAGCGGCCATTCTCGGGGACGCACGAGCTCTCGGACCGCTCGCGCTCAATTGAGCCAGAACAAGTACCTCAGCTTGTGCTCGATCTCCTCCTCGTGGGCGTCGATCTCGCCCTTCATGCGCGCGAGGCGCCGCGGGAGCGGCGACGGTCGCATCCGATCGACGTAGTAGTCGCCGAAGATCGACCGCAGCGCGACCGCCGCGTCGGCGCCTCGACCGAGGCGGCGCAGCGCGCGCTCGTCGAGGGTGATGTCGCGCGGCCTCGACAGCATGGCGCCGACGTCGATGAATCCGCGGGCTCCGGCGAGCTCGCGCTCGTCGAGCAGCGCGGCGACGTCGGCCACGGCGATCCCCTCTTCCCCGCGGACCAGGCGCTGCACATCCCCGACGACGCCCTCCCACGTGTCGTAGAGGGCCTGGTCCACGGGCAGCGGCATGGGGTGGCTCTTCTGCCGCGGGCTCGGCACCCACTCGCGGTCGTCGTCGGTCTCGGCGAGGTAGGCGCGCCGCGCGGCGTCGGACCGAGCGAGCGCCTCGAGGATGCGCTCCTTGGCCGCCGCGACGCGACCCGCGTCGGTGAGCCGGACGACGATCGGCCCATCGCGCGAGTCGCCGCGGGCCTCGTCGATGCCGCTCCAGTCGTAGGCGAGGACCAGGTCGAGCGCGGCGCGCTCGAAGCCGACGAACGCGCGGGCCCACGCCACGTCGCCGTCGTCGAAGCGGAAGGTCGGGCTGCGGCGCGGATCGTCCTCCGGGATGGGCTCGCCCTTCGCGTCGCGCTCGATCTGGAGGAGCAGGCGGTCGCGCCGATCGACGCGACCGTCGCCGGTCCAGTCGACGTTCTGCCAGCACGCGAGGCACAGCTCGAGCGACACGCCGCGCGTCTCGGCCACCACGGCGAGATCGGCCTCGACGGCCGCGAGATCGCGCTCGGCCTGGTCGGCAGCCGCGCGCAGATACTTCTCGTTGATTCCGCCGGCCACGCCGCCGAGGAACACGGTCCGGCCATCGAGGACGAGCTGCTGCTGCGTCTTGCGATAGCGGGCGATCGCGCGCACCAAGAGCGCGTCGGGGTTCTCGGGATCGGCGCCGAGCACGTCGCCGGCGCGCCGCTCCGCGTCCTCGAAGCTTCCCTTGCGGAGCGCCTCGACGGCGGGTGTCGCGCTCGAGCGCTGCTCGACCAGGGTGGGGGCGCCGCAGCCCATCGAGAGGACGACGGACGAGGCCACGCACGCGGCGAGCAAGGATCGACGGCGGTGCGGCTTCGGATGCAAGGGTCCTCCTCCCGGCGCGCCGCCGGGCGGACGGCGTGCGAACCGGTCGTTGCTGCGTCAGGGGCCGAGAGCGCGGAGGGCGCGCCTGCCGCCCGACGAAGCAATCGCGAGGCCACGGCGCAGCGACGTCGTTCGCTGCCAATTCTGCAAGCGCAAGACTCCGCCGCGTACGCGAGTGCGCCGCGGTGGTGACGCGCCTTCGCGGCACACCGCCGCGGCGCCGAGGAGCACTCGGGCTTCGCCCGAGCGCGCACCGGCTCGGTCACCTCTTCAGCGGAAGTCGTTCATCAGCGCGTCGAGCGCCGCCTTGCCCGGACAGAGCTTCGAGTACGGCACCTGCGTGAGCGGCACGGCGCGCGTCGCCGCCTCGTCGTGCATGTCGCCGCGGCTCGCGTCGAGGTAGAGCAGGCCCGTCGGGATCTCGCCCCGGCTCTGGTGCTCCTGCAGGTAGCCGTAGACGGCGCCGCGGTCGGCCGGATCGTAGTCCTTCGGCACCTTGGTGAAGCGCACCACGCTGCCGTCGTGCATCGTCACGCTCTTGGAGGTGCCGTCGGCGTAGTCGGCGCTGATCTCGGACGCGGGCGGGACGAAGCCGGCGTTCAGCACCTCGAGGCGGTGCTTGCGGGTGTGGAGATAGCTCTTCGTCGAGCCCTCGTGGTCGTTGAACGTGACGCAGGGCGAGATGACGTCGACGAGCGCGAAGCCCTTGTGCTTGATCCCGGCCTCGAGGATCGGCACGAGCTGGGCCTTGTCGCCCGAGAAGCTCCGCGCGATGAACGTCGCGCCGAGGTTCAGCGCCAGGAGCACGGGGTCGATCGGGCTCTGCTGGTTGGCCTCGCCGCGCTTGCTGCGCGAGCCGACGTCGGCCGAGGCCGAGAATTGCCCCTTGGTCAGCCCGTAGACGCCGTTGTTCTCGATCACGTACAGCATGTTCACGTTGCGTCGGATGGCGTGGCAGAGCTGCCCGAGGCCGATCGACAGCGAGTCGCCGTCCCCCGAGATGCCGATGTAGACGAGATCGCGGTTGGCCGCGGCCGCGCCGGTCACGATGGCCGGCATGCGCCCGTGCGCCGAGTTGAAGCCGTGCGCGCCCTTGACGAAGTACGTCGGCGTCTTGGAGGAGCAGCCGATGCCGCTCAGCTTGGCGATCATGTGCGGCGGGATCGACAGCTCGAAGAAGGCCCGCACGATGGCGGCCGTCACCGAGTCGTGGCCGCAGCCGGCGCAGAGCGTCGACATCGCGCCCTCGTAGTCGCGGACCGTGAGGCCGATCGCGTTCCTCGCGACGCTCGGGTGGACGATCGCAGGCTTCTGGATCGACGGCATGGCTCAGCCCTCCACCTGGTTCAGGGCGCGCGGGGCGGCGCCGAGCTGCTTCACGATGCCCTCGACGACGCTGTGGGCGCTCAGCGGGAACCCGCCGTACACGAGGACCGAGGAGAGTTTGTCCTTCGACGTCCTGGTCTCCATCGTCAAGAGCGTCTTCAGCTGGGCGTCGCGGTTCTGCTCCACGACGAAGCAGTGCTCGTGCGACTCGAGGAAGGCCTCGACGCGCTCGTCGAAGGGGAAGCCGCGCACCCGCATGTAGTCGGCGAGGATGCCGCGCTTGGCGAGCTCGATCAGCGCCTCGCGCACCGCCAGATCGCAGCCGCCGATGGAGATGACGCCGATCGACGCGCCCTCGCGCTCGACGATGACCGGCGCCGGCACCGCCTTCGCCGCCGCCTTGTGCTTCAGGGCGAGCCGGTCCATGACGTCCTGGTACTCGTCGGGCATCTCGGTGTAGCCGCCGAGCTTGTTGTGCCCCGAGCCCCGCGTGAAGAAGGCGCCCTTCGGGTGCACGCCGGGCAGGGTGCGCGCGGCGACGTGGTCGGCGTTCTCGGGCGAGTAGCGGAAGTACTTGCCCATCTTCTCGAGCTCGGCGGCCGTGAGCACGGCGCCGCGATCCGGCTGGTACGCGTCGTCCCAGGCGAGGCGGGGGACGACCCAGTCGTTCATCCCGATGTCGAGGTCGCTCAGCATGAACACCGGCGTCTGGAAGCGCTCGGCCAGATCGAACGACGCGACGGCGAAGGAGAAGCACTCGGCCGGACTGCCGGGGAAGAGGAGGATGTGCTTGGTGTCGCCGTGCGACAGGTAGGCGCAGAGCAAGAGGTCGCCCTGCTGGGTTCGCGTCGGCATCCCGGTCGACGGCCCGGTGCGCTGCACGTCGATGATCACGGCCGGGATCTCGGCGTAATAGGCGAGGCCGACGAGCTCGGCCATCAGCGAGACGCCTGGACCGGCCGTGGACGTGAACGAGCGCGCGCCGTTCCAGCTCGCCCCGATGACCATGCCGATCGCGGCGAGCTCGTCCTCGGCCTGGAGGATGCAGTAGTTGTTCTTGCCGTCGGGATCGCGCCGGTATTTGGCGCAGTACGCCTTGAACGCGTCCATCACCGAGGTCGCAGGCGTGATTGGATACCACGCGGCGACCGTCGCGCCCGCGTACACGCAGCCGAGGCCCGTGGCCGTGTTTCCATCGATGAGGACCTTGTCGGCGTTCGCGTCCATCTTCTCGAGGCGGATGGGGAGCGGGCAGGCGAAGTGCTCGAGCGCGTACTCGCGCCCGAGGCGGATGGCCTTGTGGTTCGAGTCCCACAGGCTCTTCTTCTTGGCGAAGCGCTCGGTCAGCATCTGCTCGAGCAGCTCCATGTCGACGCCGAGCAGGGCCACGAGCGCGCCGAGGTAGGCGATGTTCTTCATCAGGATGCGCTCGCGGCCGTCCTTGAACATCTCGTTGCACATGCCGGCGAGCGGGACGCCGAGGAACGTCACGTCCTCGCGGAACAGCTCCTTGTCGAGCGGCCACGTCGAGTCGTAGAGCACCCAGCCGCCCGTCCGGACCTCCTTGATGTCGCGCGCGTACGTCTCGGCGTTCATCGCGACCATCAGATCGAAGTCGGGCGTGCGCGCCGTGTGGCCTTGCTTGTTGACGCGCACCTCGTACCAGGTCGGCAGCCCCTGGATGTTCGAGGGGAACAGGTTCTTGCCCGACACGGGGATGCCCATGCGGAAGATGGCCTGCATGAGCAGCCCGTTCGCGCTCGCCGACCCCGTCCCGTTGACGTTGGCGAGCTTGATGGCGAAGTCGTTGGTCCTGTCTAGCCTTGCTTGCACGCTGGTCGTCCTGCGTAAGGGATGAGGAGGTCGAACTTCTGCATGTCCCAGGCCGCGGTCGGGCATCGCTCCGCGCACAGCCCGCAGTGCACGCAGACGTCTTCGTCCTTCACCATCAGCCTACCGGTCTGCGGGAGCCCACCCGAGGCGAAGAGGGGCTGCTTCAGGTTCTTCGCCGGGGCGGTCAGCCTCGCGCGGAGCTCGCTCTCGTCGGGCGCGTCGGGCGCGATGGTGAGGCACTGGAGCGGGCAGATGTCGACGCAGGCGTCGCACTCGATGCAGGCCCGCTCGGTGAACACGGTCTGGACGTCGCAGTTGAAGCAGCGCTCCACCTCGCGCGCCGTCTGCTCGGCGTCGAACCCGAGCTCGACCTCGATGTTGATCGCATTGAAGCGCTCGGCGAGATCGACGTGCTGCATCTTCGAGCGCTTCGCCGGATCGTAGTCGTTGCTGTAGCTCCACTCGTTGAAGCCCATCTTCTGCGTGGTGAGCGTCATCCCCTGGGGCGGGCGCTCGGTGAGCGGAACGTCGTTGCAACGGTTGTGGATCGAAATGGCCGCTTGGTGGCCGTGCGCCACCGCCCAGATGATGTTCTCCGGGCCCCACGCCGCGTCGCCGCCGAAGAAGACACCCGGGATCGTCGACTCGTGCGTCACCTTGTCGACGACCGGCATGCCCCATTTGTCGAACTTCATGCCGATGTCGCGCTCGATCCAGGGGAAGGCGTTGTCCTGCCCGATGGCGAGGATCACCGCGTCGCAGGGGATGAAGACGTCGCCGAGGCTCGTGGAGGTGAGGCGTCCGTTCGCGTCCTCGTGCCACTCCACCTTCTCGAACGTCATGCCCTTGAGCCGGCCCTCGACGACGACGAAGTCCTTGGGGGCGTGGTTGACGACGATCTCGACCATCTCCTCTTCGGCGTCCTCGAGCTCCCACTCCGACGCCTTGAAGTACTGGCGCGGCTTGCGCGCCATCACCTTGATGTCGGTGCCGCCGAGCCGCCGGGCGGTGCGGCAGCAATCCATCGCGGTGTTGCCGACGCCGATGATCAGGACGCGCTCCTCGATCGAATCGACGTGCCCGAACGCGACCGACTCGAGCCATTCGATGCCGATGTGGATCTTGTCGCTGTCGTAGCGACCGGGCAGCTCGAGGTTCTTGCCCTTGGGGGCGCCGGTGCCGACGAAGACCGCGTCGTAGCCCTCGGCGAGCAGGTCCTTGAGGCTGGTGATGGGCGTGTTGTACCGGATGTCGACGCCCATCCCGAGGATCATGTCGATCTCTTCGTCGAGCACGCTGGGCGGCAGGCGGAACGCGGGGATGTTCGTGCGCATCAGACCGCCGGCGCGCTCGAACTTCTCGAACATCACGATCTCGTAGCCGAGGGGGGCGAGGTCGTTCGCGACGGTGAGCGAGGCCGGACCGGCGCCGATGCAGGCGATGCGCTTGCCGTTCTTCTGCGCGGGCGCCTTGGGGAGGCGCTCCGAGACGTCGTCCTTGAGGTCGGCGGCGACGCGCTTGAGGCGGCAGATCGCGACCGGCTTCTCGTCGAGGCGCGATCGCCGGCAGGCGGGCTCGCAGGGCCGGTCGCAGGTGCGGCCCAGGATGCCCGGAAAGACGTTGGACTCCCGATTGAGGAGGTAGGCGTCCGAATAGCGGCCCTGCGCGATCAGCCGGATGTACTCCGGGACGTTCGTGTGGGCCGGGCAGGCCCACTGGCAGTCGACGACCTTATGAAAGTAGTCCGGGGCCCTTGCGTCGGTCGGCTTCACTCGTCCTCCAGTACAGGGATTACATGATGGGCGCGCGGTCCTCCAGCGGTTCCTTGGACAGGGCAGCGTGAAGGAGGCCAGGTCACGTTCCGCCGCGAGGGGCGCGAGCCGTGAGCCGGGGGTGCCAGGGCCCGCCCAGCCTCCGCACGACGGCCACCGGTACGCCTCTGCTGTAGGAGTCCACTCCGGCGCTCGCGGCGGGGCGTCGCGCGGAGCAACCGGAGCGCGGCTCGGCCCAGGCGGAGCGAACGCCGGTGGCGGCGCGTCGTGTTACGTTCGCGGGATGGGTACTCACCTCTACCTGTGCGAGGGCGGCGGCCCGATGACCCTCGCCGTCGACGGCACGCCCCCGCAGTGGGCGACCTGCCCGGTGTGCGTTCAGTCGCTCGAGTGCGAGCGCTGCCCCGGCGCGCAGCTCCAAGGGGATGCGCCGCCGTTCGCGGCGGCGTCGAAGGTCCTCTACCGCTGCTCGGCCGGGCACGAGCGGATGATCATGCTCCCCGCCGGCGTCTCGGCGCCCGAGTCCGCTCACTGCCCCGACTGCGGCGGCATGCTGATGGCGGTGGCCGATCCGCCCCAGGTCGAGAGCCCCGCCTGAACAAGTAGACGGCCTGCGGCCGCTCGGCACCCGAGGCTCCTTCTTTCTGGGCGTCAGCGCCGGAGCGTGAACACCTCGACGGGATCGCGCACGCCCTTGAGCGCGTGGGCCCCGAGCGACACGAGCGCGGCCGAGGGAACGGCCGCGGCGAAGGCGGCGGTGCAGAGGAGCGGCGTCCCGAGCGGCTTGCACAGCGACTCCACGCGGCAGGCCTCGTTCACGGGCGCGCCGATGACGGTGAAGTCGAGGCGACCGCGCGCGCCGATGTTGCCGTACATCACCTCGCCCAGGTGGAGCGCGATGCCGACGCCGAGGCAGGGCCTGCCCTCGGCGGCGAGCTCGCGGTTGAGCGCCTCGAGCCCGGCGAGGGCGGCCTCGGCGGCGGCGAGCGCCCGCGCGCAGGGCTCGGCGGGCCCGGCGTCGTCCACCGGCAGGATCGCGAGCATCGCGTCGCCGATGAACTTGAGCACCTCGCCGCCCGCGTCGTTCACCGGGCCGGCGACGTGCTCGAAGTAGCGATCGAGCAGTTCCACGACCTCCTCGACGTGGAGGCGATCGCCCAGCTCGGTGAAGCCCCGCAGATCGCAGAACCAGATGGCCGCGCGGATCGACTCGCCGCCGCCGCGCTTGAACGCGCCGGCGAGCACCCTGCGCGCCGCGTTCGGCCCGAGGTAGACCTCGAGCAGGCTCCGGGTCGCGAGGTAGGCCGACTCGAGCTCGAGGCGGAGGTTCAGCGCGGGCCGGATCGCCGCGAGCGCGTCGAGGTGCTCGGGGGCGAAGCCGCCGGGGTGATCGGTCGTGAACGAGACGAAGCTCCGCCGGCCGTCGGCGAGCGTGAGCGCCTCGATGACGTAGTCGGTGCCTCCCTGCCGGGCGAAATCGACCAGGAGCGGGTACGGAAGCGTCTCGGGTGGGACGTCGAGCCGCTGACGGATGCGGTCGACGCCGCCGTGGATCACCGCCACCGGGCTCACGCGGTACCCGGGGCTCTCGGTGATGTCGTGGTGGCGCGCGCTGGTGCGTGTGCCGACGCCACGCTGCCAGACGACGTTGGTGACGAAGAGCTCGGGGTGCAGCGTGCGCAAGCTGGTCGCGGCGCGCCACACCGGGAAGCCGATGGCCTCGAGGCGCGCGCAGAGCTCGGCGATCAGGACCTCGGGCGTCGTCGCCTCCTCTCGCCGGAGGAGCCAATCGCGCAGGGCGTCGGCTCCGGCGTCGCGGGAGGTCATGCCACGGTGGTAACGGAGTTCGGCGGCGGGATCCACGTGGGCGCGAGCGATGCGCGAGGGATCCGATATCCTCCGTCATCGGCGCCATGACGATGATCCTCATCTACATCTTGGCCGCCCTGGCCGTCGCCGAGCTCGTGGCCCGGCACTACTTCCCGCGGCGGCTCTTCGTGTTGGCTGCCCTCCCGTTTGGCCATGGGCGCAGCGTCCGGGTTCACCGTACCCTCGTCGCGATGGCGAGGACCGAGGAGGAGATCGCCGCCTACACCGTCGGCGAGCTTCACCCGCTCACCGAGCCGATCCTCATCGCCGACTACGATCCGGCGTGGCCCGCCCTCTTCGAGCGCGAGGCGGAGCGGATCCGGCGCGCGCTGGGCGATCGCGTCGCCGCGCTCGAGCACGTCGGCTCCACCTCGGTGCCCGGCCTCGCCGCCAAGCCGCGCATCGACGTCCTCTTGGTCGTCCCCGACTCGTCCGACGAGCCCGCCTACGTCCCCGCGCTCGAGGCGGAGGGCTACGTGCTCCGGATCCGCGAGCCCGACTGGCACCAGCACCGGGTGCTCAAGGGGCCCGACACCGACGTGAACCTCCACGTCTTGTCACCGGGCTGCGTCGAGATCGACCGCATGCTCCGCTTCCGCGACCGGCTCCGCGCCCACGACGTCGACCGCGCGCTCTACGAGCGCACCAAGCGCGAGCTCGCGGCGCGCGCGTGGAAGCACGTGCAACACTACGCCGACGCCAAGACCGAGGTGATCGAGCAGATCCTCGCGCGCGCGGGCGCGCCCCGGTGACGCCGGCCCCGGCCCACGACCGAGCGGGGTGATCGCGGACCCGGCGAGCCCCCGGCCGGCTACACTCGGTGCGTGACCTCGGATCGGCGCTTCGAGGGATCGGGCTCCGGCGCGGCGGCGAAGCGCTTCGACGCGCCGGGGGCCGCGCTCGTGAAGCGCAACCGCAGGTGGCTCGCGCTCGGGGCGAGCCCCTTCCTCGCCGCCTTCGGGCTCCTGGTCGCGGCCATCGTCACGGGGATGTGGCCGATCGCGTTCCCCTGCTTCCACCTCTCGCTCTTCGGCGCGCTCGGGCTCTCGTGGACCTATCGCAACAACCGCAACCCGTCGCACGTGCCCGGAGGCATCGCCGTCGACGAGGAGGGCGTGCGCCACGCCGGCCGGCTCCTCGCGCGTCGCGACGAGATCAAGGGCGGCTTCCTCCTGCCTCGCGACGACGGGATGTACCTGCGGCTCGAGCGCCGCGGGGCCAGGCCCTCGATCCTCGCCCGCGTCCGCGACGCGGACGAGGGGCGGGCGGCGCTGCGCGCGCTCGGGCTCGACGCGACGCAGACCGCCGGCACGCTCGACGTGGCCTCGCAGCTCTTCGCCTGGTCGCTCGGGAAGCAGCTCGCGGTGCTGCTCCCGTCGATCTTCGTCGGCGTCGGCCTCATCCAGGCGCTCGCCATCGGCATCGGCGGCGTCGCGGCGATCGTCGGCGTCCCCATCCTGGTGACGATGATCCTCGCCTGGGTCTTTGGCCTGATCTTCGCGCCCACGCGCGTGCGCTTCGGCGTGGACGGGATCGCGACGCGCTGGCTGGGGCGCGATCGGTTCTACCCGCTGTCCGAGGTCGAGAGCGCGCAGCGATACGAGGAGAACGTCGGCGGCAAGACGTACGTCGGCGTCGAGCTCGCGCTGGCGGGCGGAGGGCGGGCGAAGATCCCCGGCGGCCAGAAGGGCTGGAGCCGGGTCGACCCGCGCGAGATCGAGGAGCGGGTCCGCGAGGTGCTGGAGCTGCATCGCAACGGCCCGAGCGAAATCGATCCGGCGCTGCTCGCGCGCGGCGAGCGGAGCGTGACCGAGTGGATCGCCCGCCTCCGCGCCATCGGCGCGGGCGCCAACGCCGACGCGCGGACCGCGGCGCTGCCGCCCGAGAAGCTGCTCTCGGTCGTCGAGGACGCGACCGCGTCACCGGCGGCGCGCGTCGGCGCGGCGGTCGCGGCGATCCCGCAGCTGCCCGCCGAGGCGCGGAGGCGGGTGCGCGTCGCCGCCGCGACCTCGGCCTCGC
Source organism: uncultured Polyangiaceae bacterium (assembly GCA_964372055.1). Classification (GTDB taxonomy): domain Bacteria; phylum Myxococcota_A; class Polyangia; order Polyangiales; family Polyangiaceae; genus CAYJPW01. Next base: position 6,133 of record CAYJPW010000063.1, on the reverse strand, counting down.
CGGCGCTCCGCGTCGCGCTCACGCGCGTGACCGAGGCCGACGACGACGAGGCCCTCGCCGAGGCGCTCGCCGAGCTCGAGGACGACGACCCCCGGGCTGCGTCAGGCCGGCGGTGACGACGCCCGGGCCGGCGGCTCGGAGCGCGCGCCGGCGGCCCGCTCGGCCCTCGGCTCGCCGCCGATCATGGGCACGGCCGCGAGGCGCGAGAGCTCCTCGCGGACGCGTCCCATCAGCGCGGCGCGCGCGGCGCCGCCGCTGCCCTCGACGGGGATGGGCGCGCCGACGTGCACCTCGATCACGCCCGAGGTGATGCCGAAGCCCTCGCGCGACATGAGGCGCGCGCTCCCGCGGATCCCGACGGGCACGATGGGCGCGCCGGCCTGGGTGACCAGGTGGAACGGTCCCTTCTTCAGCGGCTGGATGCGGTCCCCCATGCTGCGCGTGCCCTCGGGGAACACGACGATGGTCGAGCCGCCCCGCACCCGCTCCGCCGCCTCCTGGAGCGAGCGATGCGCCGAGCTGCCCTTGTTGCGATCGATCGAGACGCAGCCGAGCGCGAGCATGACGCCGCGGAAGAAGGGCACGAAGAAGAGCTCGCGCTTGGCCACCATGCCGAAGCAGGTCGGCAGGGCGCGGTAGAGCGCGAGGATGTCGAGGTAGCTCTGGTGGTTGGCCATCACGACGTGGGGCACGTTCCAGTCGACCGCGCCGACGTCGTGCACGCGCACGTCGATCGCGAGGCGCTCGCACATCCCGAGGGCCCACTCCTTGGTCATCGTCCGGACGACGTCGTCGTCGGCGCCGACGGCCGTCCGCGCCATCGCCATCGCGGACATCCCGAGGGTGTAGCTGCTCCCGCGGAGCGCGCCGACGAGGGGGTGCATCCGCCAAGCGCTATCACACGCGGCCCCGCGCTGCTGGCTCGTTCGCGGCGTGATCGGTTGGACGAGGCGGCGAGACCTACTTGCGACCGAGGCCGCCGAGCGCGACCTTGGCCCCGACCTTCTCGTCGCAATCGAGGCAGCGGAGCTCGCCCTCGAACTCCTCGAGGCTGCCGAGCGCGCCGCACTCGGGGCACCGGTCGCCCAGGTTCGCGCGGCTCTCGGCCACCACCTGGGCTCGCTCGCGCTCGGCCTTGGCCTCGTCGTCGAGCTGGTTGGGCGGGGGGCGGTAGTCGCGGCTGCTCATGTCGCGGACGGTACCACGCCTCGGCGCCGGTCGACCTCGCCGAGGGCCCAGGCGACCAGCGGAGACGCGTGCTCGGCGGCCCCGTCGACCCCCGCGATCCGAGGAAAGGCGAGGATGCGGTCCTCGAGCCGATGCGGCGCGAGCCGGCGCCGCAGCGCGTCGACGTTTGTGCCCGTCGAGGCGTCGCCTCGCTCCGGCGCGGAGAGCACCACGCCCAGCGGGACGATCGCGCCGGCGTAGAGCGCGTCGACCGTGAGCTGGACGTGGCCGAGGACGCCGAGCCGGTCCGCGCCGACGACGAGCGCGCGCGCCTCGAGGCGCCGCGCGACGTCGATCCAATCCTCGGTCCAGGTGATCGGGGAGCGTAGGCCGCCCGCGCCCTCGACGAGGAGGACGTCGGCGTCCTGGGCGAGGCGCGAGAGCTCGGCCATGAGCGCGTCGAAATCGATCGACCGCAGCTCCCGGTCCGCGGCGAGCGCCGGCGTCAGCGGATCGCGCAGGCGGATGAGCGCCTCGATGGGCTGCGCCTGGCCCGTCGCCGCGGCCAGGAGGTTCCCGTCCTCGCGGCCTCGGGTCGAATCGTCGCAGCCCGTCTCGACGGGCTTCACCGCGAGGACGCGCGCACCGGCCCGCACCAGGGCGCGCGCGAGACCCGCGGCGACGACGGTCTTGCCGACGCCCGTGTCGGTCCCGGTCACGAGGACCACGTTGGCCATGGCGCCGATGGTAGTACGCCGCGCCGGGCGCGCGCCGCTCTTCACCTCGTCCGGAGGCGCGCGCGCACCGTTCGAGCTTGGCGCCCCGGCGCGACGTCGACGCTCGTGGGGACGAACGCTTCGGCGCGGGCCCTGTTCACCCGGCGCAAGGATCCGGCGGCGGCGGCTCGGGGCTGCCCACCGCGCCGAGGTGGACCCCCTCCGCGTCGAAGCCGAATCCCACCGACATGCCGTCGCAGTAAGCGGCCGGGTTCTGTGTGCCGTCCTTCATGATGTCGGACCCCTGCCTGATTTGGTTGGCGAGGCTCTGGAACGTCGAGCCGCTACAGAGCCCCAGGTCGATCGCGCCGGCGACATCCGCCATGTCGGCGATCAGCTCCTCCGTGTCGAAGACTCCGGCGATGGTCCCGTTCGTCGCGGCCGTGTGATCCGGCGTCAGCTGCATGGTCACGATCGCGTGGTGGATCCGGTGCTTCATCCGATAGCCGCCGACGGGGAGCTCGACGACGACCTCGGCCGTCGGCGGGCCGCTCACCCACACGTCCCCGGTCAGGTAGCTCTGGGGGAACTGCGCCTTGGCGCTGCCGATGTCGCTCGCGTCCACGAGGTACTCGGGCCTCACCGGCCAAACGTCCGATCCGTCGAAGCTCGGCGGGCCTCCCAGGTTGGCGCCGCCGTACTGCTTCCCGAGCAGCGAGCTGTAGGAGCTCTGCGGGCCGAGGGTCTGGACATCGAGGAGAACGGTGTAGGCGCCCTGAGCGATCGATTCGTTGAGCTGCGATGATACGTCGGGCGCCAAGCCCAGGTAGATCGGCAGGATGCTCTTGCCGAAGGCGTTGTCGATGCCATCCAGGCCGTCGGGATAGCTCATGTTGAGGTTGCCACCCGCGTTGGGCTTACAGAGATCGGTCGAGTTCTTCGTCGAGACCTTGCCGTCGAGGTCGTAGCCGTATTGTTTCCAGCCGTTCAGCGGGTTCGGCGCGCCATTCCGATCGGTATCACCCAAGTACAGGCGGCTCATCGCGAAGACCGCGCCCGGGCCGTCGCCCGGCCCACCGCCCCCGGGAGGAGGCGGCTGCCCGGCGCCGACGCCCGTGCTCGTGGTGGTCGCCGAGGTCGTGCTGTCGTCGCCCCCTGCTCCCGTGGACGGGATCTTCACTTCGGATCCGCAGCCGGCGGCCCAACCCACCGCCGTCACGCCAAGCATCGTCGCAAGCAAGCTCGTTGTTTTCATGGCCCGAGGGTACAGCAATCCGGTCCCGCACGGCCGCCCGCCTCGCTCGGCCGCGCGCGCTCGCGATCGCGCTCGCGTCGGGCGTCGCGCCGGCCGTCGGCCTGGTGACCGCGGTGGTCGCAGGATTCGTGTGCGCGCTGTTCGGCGGGACGCGCCTGGCCGTGAGCGGACCGGCGGCGGCGATGGCCGCCCTCATCGGCTCGGTGGTCGAGACGCGAGGCATCGGTGGGCTCGTCTTCGTCACGCTCGGCTGCGGCGCCCTGCAGCTCGCGACGGGGTGCTCAAGCTGGGCCGGCTCGTCCGGTTCGTCCCCGTCCCCGTGGTCGCCGGGTTCACGGCCGGCATCGGGGCGATCATCTTCATCGGCCAGCTGCCGCGCGCCCTCGGCCTCCAGCCGCCCCCGGAGGCTCACGTGATCGACGTGGTGCGCCACCTCGGCGCCTTCGCGCGGCACGTCGACGGCGTCGCGCTCGCGCTCAGTGCGTCGTCGCTGGCGATCTGCCTCGGGTTGCCCCTCGTGTCGCGCCGCGTCCCGGCCCCGCTCGCGGCGGTGGTGGTCCCGGCGCTCGCGGTCGCGGCGCTCGGGCTCGAGACGCCGGCGATCGGAGCGCTCCCGCGCACGCTGCCCCTGCCGCACCTCGAGCCGCTGCCCACGGGCGACCTCCTCTCCCTGGCGAGCGTGACCTTCATCGTCTTCGCGCTCGCGTCGCTGGAGACGCTGCTCTCCTCCACCGTCGTCGACAAGCTCGCGCCCGGACCGCGGCACGATCCCGATCAGGAGCTCATCGGGCAGGGCCTGGGGAACGCCGCGTGCGCGCTGTTCGGCGGCATCCCCGTCACCGGCGTCATCGCGCGCTCGGGGCTCGCCGTCCAGGCGGGCGCGAAGACCCGGCGCGCGTCGGTGGTCCAGTCGCTGGCGCTGCTCGCGATGGTCTTCGCGCTCGCGCCGCTGATCTCGCGCATCCCGCTGGCCGCTCTCGCCGGCGTCCTGCTCGCGGTGGCGCTGCGGATGATGCACCCGCGCGAGCTCGCGATGCTCTGGAGGGTCTCGCGCAGCGAGGCGGCGGTCTACCTGGTGACCTTCGTGGTCATCGTGCTCGGCGACCTGATCCTGGGCGTGCAGGCCGGCTTCGCCGCGGCGCTGCTCGTCGGGGCGATCCGCCTGGGCCAGGTGCAGGCGCATCTGCACACGCAAGAGCGCGCCGATCACGCCCGCGTCACCCTGCGCGGCCCGGTCACGTTCCTCTCCTCGGCCAAGATCGAGCGTCTGCGCGCGATGGTGGAGCGGCTGCCCCCAGGCCGCGCGGTCGTCTTCGACCTCCACGAGCTCTCGGCGCTCGACGCCTCGGGCGCCGAGATGCTGACGCAGCTCGTCGCGAGCATCCGCGGGCGCGCCTCCGGCGTGGCGCTGGTCGGGCTCGCCGAGCCGCACCTCTCGGTGCTCCGCGCCGCAGACCCCGAGCGCCGCCTCGAGGACGTCCTCGCCGACAGCGAGATCGACGTGCTCCGCGTGCTCAACCCCGGCGACGCCGCGCGCCCGATCGAGCGGCTCCGCGCCGGCGTCTTCAGGTTCCAGCGCACCGAGGTCGAGCGCAAGCGCGCGTTGTTCGCGAAGCTCGCGACCACCCAGACGCCGCACACCCTGTTCTCAGCTGCGCCGACAGCCGGGTGATCCCCTCTCTGCTCACGTCGACGGATCCGGGAGAGCTCTTCCAGCTCCGGAACATCGGCAACGTGGTGCCGCCCTTCGGGCCCGACGACACGCCCGCCGAGGCGGCCGCGGTGGAGTTCGCGCTGCGCGTCCTCTCGGTGCGCGAGATCGTCGTGTGCGGGCACTCCGGCTGCGGCGCGATGAAGGCGCTGCTCGGCGAGACGCCGCCAGGCATGCCCGCCGTCGAGCGGTGGCTGCGTCAGAGCCGCGCGTTGCTCGCGAGGCTTCGGGCCGGCGCCGGGCCCGCCGAGGCGGCGATGGCGAACGTGATCCTGCAGCTCGAGCACCTCCGCACGTTCCCGCTCGTGCGCGCGCGGCTCGCGTCGGGGCGCCTCGAGCTGCACGGCTGGTACTACGACATCGGCGCGGGGATCTCTCGGAGTGGAACGACGCCTGCGGGGGCTTCATCCCGCTGCCCGCGGCCGATGCGAGCGCGTGCACGCTCGACGAGCCACCGCGCGACGAACGCGGCCCCTCCGCCGAGGCCGCGTCCGCGGCCACGCTCCCCTGAGCGCGGCGCCGGTCAGCCGGCGATCGGCGGGTGGCAGGGCACGAAGTCGATCGAGAAGATGCCGTCCGGATGGTGGGCGGCGCGCTCTTCGAACGTGAGCAGCTCCGGGACGGGCACGCCCCGGGCCTCGCGGGCCGCGAGGACGCGGGCGAGCTCCATCACCGCCAGGCCGTGGTCGCCGTGGGTGTCGGTGCTGCCGTCGCCGTTGTTGAGGAGGAAGAGGTTGAGGGACGCGGTCTGCGCCACGCCGGCGATCGCGCCGCCGCGGCGGAGCACGTCCACCTGGAACCGGCCGCCCTCGCCCTCGAGGACGAGCGGCATGCCGCCGAGGACCGGGCGCGCCTCGACCACCTTCCAGCCGGTGACCTCGAGGTTCTGGAACAGCTGGGGCACGGCCGTGTCCGGTGCGTCTTGCGTCGACGTCACGGACGAGGTCGGCGCATCGGGCTCGGCGGGCGCAGCCGCCGAGCGTGCGCTGTTCGCCAGGGCCAAGGCCGGCGCGGCGACGAGCGCTCCCGTGAATCCCACGGCGCACCCAGCGGACTTGAGGAAGCGGCGTCGACCAATCATCAAGACACCTCTCGGGCAGTTCGCGTACTCGTGTGACGATACACGGCGGACTTGCCGGAGGTCAACGCTCGGGGCGTCGCCCCCAAATTCTCGGCCAATTGCCGCCCCAACATGGGGGGGGCGGCCCCCCCCCCCCCCCCCCAAAAACCCCCCCCCCCCCCCCCGGGGGGGGGGGGGGGGGGGGGGGGCGCCGCCGGGGGCCC
>CAYJPW010000062.1:51140-53893 GCA_964372055.1 uncultured Polyangiaceae bacterium | reverse complement strand
GCCAAGTGATCGGAATTGCTTTGTTCTTCAGGCGCAGATCGGGAACTGCACCCATGTGAGTCCACGCGCTGTCTGAAAGGACGCAGCCGGCAAAGTGCGGCGCATGGGCAGCTTTCTTGGGCCACATGGTGCCTGCGGCTCCCCTCACCCCCCGTCGAGAATGCCCCGCACCGACGCCAGCAGCGCGTCCCCCTCGATGGGCTTGCGAATCACGCCCGACACCCGCAGCGCCGCCGAGGGCGGCGCATCCATCCCCGAGAAGAACGCCACCTTCAGCCGCGGCGCGCGGGCCCGGATCTGCTCGAGCACGGCGGGGCCGGACATCCGCGGCATCGACACGTCGAGCAGCACCAGATCGACGCCGGCGCCCGTCTCGCCGAGCGCCGCGAGCGCCTCCGCGCCGCTCGAAGCTTGCACGATCTCGTACCCCGCCGAGCGGAGCACCCTGCCCACCGCCCGGCGCACCAGGTCCTCGTCATCCACCAGCAGGATCGTCTCGTGGCCGCGCGGCCCCGGCGCCGGCGCGGCCGCCGGCTCGCGTGACCGGCGAGCCTCGGGGAACGGCAGGTAGACGGCGAACGTCGTGCCTTCGCCCGGCCTCGACTCGCAGTCGATCCAGCCGTCGTGCGCGCGCAGGCTCGCGTACGAGACCGGCAACCCCAGGCCCGTCCCCTCCCCCACGTCCTTCGTGGTGAAGAAGGGCTCGAACGCGCGGCGCCGCGTCTCGTCGTCCATTCCGCACCCGGTGTCCGAGATGCGCACGCGCGCGTGGGGCACCGGGCGCGCGCCCGGGCGGCCGGCGACGCCCTCGACCTCGGGCGCCACCACGTCGAGCTCGAGCCGGAGCGTGTGCGAGCCCCGCCCCGAGGCGCGCATCGCGTCGCGCGCGTTCAGGCACAGGTTCAGGAGCGCCTGCTCGATCTGGCTCGCGTCCACCGCGAGCGGCGGTAGCTCCGCCCGGCACTCGACCTCCACCGCGATCTCGCGCTCGAACGTCTCGGCGCAGATCTGGGCGGTGCGCCGGACGAGGCCGGCGACGTCCTCCGGGCGCCGCTCCGCCGGCTTGCCCTTGCCGGCGAACGCCATCAGCTGCCGGACCACGCTGGCCGCGCGGAGGGCGCCGTCGCGCGCGTCGTGCAGCCGCCGCGCCATCTCGCCGTCGGCGCTGCGCGCGCACAGCTCCAGGTTGGGCAGGATCACCGTGAGCATGTTGTTGAAGTTGTGGGCGATGCCCGCCGTCAGCTGCCCGACGGCCTCCATCTTCTGCGACTGGCGGAGCTGCTCCTCGAGCTCGCGCCGATCGGTGACGTCGAAGCAGCCGCCGAGCACCTTGACCAGCCGGCCGTCGGCGTCGTGGACCAGGGTGCCCTTGCAGAGCACCCAGCGCGGGCGCTCCCCCGCGGCCCTGCTGCGGTGCTCGAAGTCCTCGAAGGTGCCGCTGCGCCGGCTCCGGTCCATCGCCGCCGCCACGCGCGCGCGATCGGCGGGGTGGATGAGATCGAACCACTCCGCGTAGGTCTGCGGCGCTTGCCCCTCGGCGAGCCCGAAGAGGTCCGTGACGACGTCGTCCCAGACGACCTCGTCCTTGATGGCGTCCCAGCTCCACAGGCCCATGCCCGTCGCCGCCACCGCCACGCGCAGCTTCTCCTCGCTGGCGTGGAGGGCGAGGTCGGCGTGCTTCAGCCGGGTGACGTCGGTGGCGAGCAGCGTCAGCGCGACGACGCGCCCGCCGCGCTTCACCGGCGCGACGCGCGTGTGGTAATGCGCGACGGCGCGGTGCGCGGCCAGGCCCCTGATCTCGTAGGCGTCGGGCTCGCCGGTCCGCAACACGCGCTCGAAGCACGCACGCACCGACGCGTGGTACTCGGGCTCGATGTAGTCGAACACGCTCGTCCCCGCGACGTCGTCGAGCCCGAGGCCGGGCACGATGCGGTTGATCGACACCATGGTGCCGTCGGGCTCGATCGTCGAGACGAACTCGGGCGCGTTCTCGACCACCGCCCGCAGGAAATCCTCGTGGCGCTCCAGGTCGGCGACGCGACGCCGCAACACCGCCAGCTCCTCGAGGAGCGCTCGCTGAGAGGAGTCGTGCGGATCGGTCATGGGGTTGCGGCTCGAAAGAGGGAGCGCGCCCACGAGCAGATTACCGGAGGCCGTGCGGGTGCGACAGCGGCTCGCGCAGCGGTTGGCCCCGGGTCCCCCGAACGCCTTATCTTGGGACGGTGAGCGAGTTCGCAGCCCTCGCGCTCTACCCGCAGTGGGCGCTCGCGATGCTCGTCGCGGCCACGGCGCTGCGCCTGGGGCGCGCCTCGGGGCGGGGCCTCGTCGCGCTCTCGGCCTGCCTCGCCACGTGGGCGACCGCGCTCGTCCTCCTCAAGACGCCGGGCACCGAGGCGCTCGGCGAGCGGGTGCTGCCCGCGGGCATGCTCCTCGCCGGCGCGTTCGTGCACGCGGGCGCCGACGTCCTCGCGACCGGTGACTCGCCGCGGCGGCGCGCGCTCCTCGCCGCCGCCTACGGCTGGAGCGTCGTCGTGGCCGCGACCGCCGCGCTCGCGCCCCGCCTCATCTACGGCGCGTTCGCGGCCCGGCCGGCGGGCCCGCTCTTCTGGCCGATCGCGATCGTCTCGGCGGCCGAGTCGATCGGGGTGATCGCCTGGCTGCTCGCCGGCGCGGGCCCCCGCGGCCCGCCCCCACCCCCCCCCCGCCCCCAAAAAAAACGGCGGCGCCCCCCCCGACCCCACCCCCGCCCCAAA
>CAYJPW010000062.1:40246-51130 GCA_964372055.1 uncultured Polyangiaceae bacterium | reverse complement strand
CCCCCGGGGCGGCGCGCGGGCGCGCGCGCCGGCGGCGCGCCCGACGCGGCCGCCGGCGCGCAAGAGAAGCGGCGGCGCACCGCGCTCGCCCTCGCCTGCCTCTTCGCCTCGCTCGGCGGCGGCGGCGCCGTCGGGGCGCGCGTCCTCGGCCTCTCCGACGTCGAGATCGCGGCGCCGCTCATCTTCGCGTCGATCGTCTGCACGGCGTGGGTCCTGCTCGCGCGCGAGCACGGCCGCGCGCGCGGCCGCGTCGTCCAGGGCTTCGTCTTCGCCGCGATCACCGCCGCGCTCTCGGCCGCGGGCCTGCTCGTCTTCTTCCGCATGCTCCCGGCGATGACCCCGGGCGGCGGGCGCTCGGCGGCGTGGCTCGCGTTCGTCATCTTCTTCGCCGCGCTCCCGCTGGACTCGCTCCGTCTCCTGGTGGTCGAGGCGCTGGGCCGGCGCCTCTTCGCCAGCTCGATCGGCGTGCGCGATCTCTCGGACGAGGTCGAGCGCACCGAGGCGCGCGCCGACCACGCCGAGCGCCTCGCCGAGATCGGCACCATGGCCAGCGCCGTCGCCCACGAGATCCGCAACCCGCTCGGCGTCATCGCGGCCCAGGCCAAGCTCCTCGAGCGCGCCGGCGCCAGCGCGGCGAGCGTCGACGGCATCCGCGGCGAGGTCGCGCGGGCCAAGCGCTTCCTCGACGATCTCCTGCTCTACTCGAAGCCGCGCCCGCTCGCGCTCCAGCGCGTCGACGCCCGCGCCTCGCTCGAGCTCGCCGCCGAGCGGGTGCGCCACGAGCTCGGGGGCGACGCGGCGCGGATCGAGATCGACGGCGAAGGCCCCGTCGCGCTCGAGGCAGACCGGGCCGCGCTCGGCGACGTGGCGACGGCGCTCCTGCACAACGCGGCGATCGCCGCCGGGCGCGAGGGGCGCGTGCTCGCCCGCGCGCGCGTGGTCGGCGGCGACGTGGTCATCGAGGTCGAGGACGACGGGCCGGGCGTGCCTCGCGAGATCGAGGCGACCCTGTTCAAGCCGTTCGTCACCGGGCGAGGGAGGGACGCGCGCCACCCGGGGACGGGGCTCGGGCTGGCGATCGCGGCGAGGTGGGTGGAGCGCCACGGGGGAGCGGTGCGGCACGAGCGCCCGGAGGGCGGCGGAGCGCGCTTCGTGGTCACGTGGCCGCGCGGGTGACGTAACGGGTCGGCGGCCGCGCGCTCAGCGACCGCGGCGCATGCGCTCGATCTCCGCGCGCAAACGGAGGTTCTCTGCCTCGGCGGCCTCCTTCGCCGCGCGCTCGGCCTCCTTGGCCGTGCGCTCGGCCTCCTTCGCCGCGCGCTCGGCCTCGGCCTCGCTGGGCACCAGCGTCTCTCCGTGCGCTCCGGTCGCGAGCCGGACACGCAGCGACGCTCCCTCCCCCACGCTGCGCAGCCAGCAGCCGAGGACCTCGGAGCGGACGCGATCGCCGTCGGTGCGCTCCTCGAGGACGAGGCCCTTCCGCGGCCGGCGCCGGAACACCTGCCAGCGCACGCGATCGCCGCCCGCCGCCGACTCGGGGTCGAAGACGACGAGCTCGCGGACGCCGAGCTCGTCGTGGCGGCGCGGCGCCTCGGCGTAGTCCTTCTCCACGTCGGCCGAGACGATCTCGAGCGCGAAGCTCGGAACGACGCCCGTCTCCCAGACCTTCCAGGTCTTGAACGCGGCCCCCGGCGGAACGCCCGGGAGCACGTAGACGTCGGGTGCGACCGATCGCGTCGGCTCGTACTGCACCCAGTAGATGAACTGGTTGGCGCCGACGAAGCTCGGCGCGGCGCGCGCGGCGAGCCAACGCTCCAGCAGGGGCCGCAAGAGCTCCACGATGAGCTTCTGGAGGACGCTCTCCCCCATCTCGTCCTCGACCGGGTAGTGCGTCGGGTCGGGGCCGGCCGGGCGCTTGGTCGCGGCGCTCACCATGAGCCCACCTTACCATCGCCGCGCGAGGGCGCCGCCATGGCGCCCGGCCTTCGCACGGCGCGTGCCAGCGCGCGCCCCCCGAAAACGCCGGCAAACGCGCCCGGCAGGGGTGGCGGAAGGTGGATCGAGGGTGGCGGCCGCGACCCCTCCGAGGCCGGACGCGTCATGGTCGCCGCCCCGACACCTCTTCAGTCGGTCGTGACCACGTCCGGGAGCTCGTTGCCCGCCGTGTCCTCGCCGGGCGCGTGCTCGCGCAGGAGATCGCCGACGCGATCGAGCGCGCGGGCGATGCCGCCGGCGAGGTCGCCCCCGCGCGCGCCCTCGGCGACGGCGTCGGTCACGGTCTGCCAGAACGCCGGCTCGGCGGCGCCGTGGATGCCCTTGCCGGCGAAGACCGCGGCCTTGCGATCAGCGGTCGAGACGTAGAGCAGAACGGCGGAGTCGGTGCGCGTCCGCTCCATGCGCAGATCGCGGAAGAGCACCCTGGCGCGCCCGAGCGCGTCGCCCCCGCGGCAGCTCCGCTCCACGTGCACGCGCACCTCGCCGCGGCTGCCTTGCTCGGCCGCGCGGATCGCGGCGACGAGGCGATCGTCCTCGGCCTTCGTGAAGAGAGGTTTCACCATGACGAGCTCGCGCCTCCACCACCGAACGAGCCCCCGCCGCCGCCCCACGAGCTCGAGGAGAAGTCGGTCGAGGACGAGGACGAGCTCCACGACGACGAGGACGACGAAGAGCTCGACGACCAGAGGCTCGAGGACGAGGACGACGAAGAGCTCGACGTCCAGAAGCTCGAGCTGTCGCTGCTCGACCAGCTCGAGCCGCCCGACGAGAACGAGCCCGACGACGAGCTCTGCGCCAGCGCGCGAAGGAAGAAGAGGAGACCGGTCACCCCGAGCGCGAGCACGGCGTGCACGCCGAGCGCCGGGACCACGCCCGCGACGTCGTTGTTCTCGACCTGGCCGGCGAACCAGGGCACAACGACGATCGAGGTGAAGCCGATCGCGGCGACGAGGGCCGGGCTCGAGCCCGACAGCGACGCGCTCGCCTTGCGGTAGAGGCTGTCGGCCCAGACGAGGCCGAGGATCGCCACCGTCGAGACCACGACGTAGCCCGGCAGGAACGCGGTGAACCCGACGATGAGGTACGCGGGGACGGCGCTCGCGAGGATGGCGACGGCGACCTCGACGAGCTGGCGCCGGCCCGGCAGCGGGCGCAGTCCGGCGGGCGTCTCGTCGTCCTCGCCGGCGGGCTTCGTCGCCGCGCGGCGCGCGCGCCACATCCAGGCGAGCACGAAGCCGAGGCCGGTGCCAGCGCTCCAGGCGAGCGCGTAGTTCGAGACCGGCCCCGAGCGAAACGCCTGGGGCTTGCGCTTCGCCAGCGGGGTCGAGGGCTTGATGCTCATGGTCCGCAGGATGACCCCGTCGACGACGGCGAGGATCGCCTCGGCGTACCGCTCGGAGCGCAGCGACGGCCGGGTGTCGTCGATCATCCGCTTGGCGGCGGCGTCGGGGATGCGGTCCTCGAGGCCGTAGCCGACCTCGAGGCGCATCCGGCGATCGGCGATCGCGAGCACGTAGAGGACGCCGTCGTCGCGCTCGCGGCTGCCGCCCGCCCAGCGCTCGGCCGCGCGGAGGGCGTAGTCCTCGATGGGCTCACCGCCCGTGGTCTTGACGAGGAGGACGGCCATCTGCACGCCCGTCGCCTCGCGGTGCGCCACCAGGCGCGCGGCGATCGTCTCCTGCTCCTCGCGCGAGAGGACGCCGGCCTCGTCGACGACCGGCCGCCCCAGGCTGGGCTGCGCCAAAGCCGTCAGCGCCCACAAGAACGCCGCGCAGAACGCGAGCCAGGCGGCGGCCGGCCTCACCACGACGTCACCTCGTTCGAGAGCGGCGCGCGATCCGGCAGCCCGAAGAGGCGCCGCCAGACGCTGCCCGGGAACGAGCCGGATGCCGCGTTGTACTCGGCGGCGGCCTCGTCGTAGCGGCGCCGCTCGATGGCGACGCGGTTCTCCGAGCCGGCGCGCTCGGCGTCGCTATCGGGGGAGGGCGGCGCCCCGCGCAGGCGCGCCTCGACTTCGGCCTTGCGGTCGAGGACGTTCCTCACCTGCGCGCGCTTCTGCTCGACGACCGTGAGCTTCGATTGGAGCCCCGACTGCCCGACGAGCCCGAGCGCGACGAGCACCACGAGCACCCCCGCGCCGACAGCAGCCGCGGTGCGGACGCGCTTCGTCTTCTGCGCGCGCGCCTCCGCCTCGACGCGGCGGCGCGCCTCGAGCTCGGTCACGGCGCGCTCGACGGCCGCCGCCGGGATGCCGATCTGCTCGCCGACGTCGACCAGCTCCTTCACCGTGAGGCGCTCGGGCGCCGAGCTCGCCGCCTTCGCGGCGAGGCCGATGACCTCGTCGACATCCTCGACGTCGACGGTCGCGAGGGGAGCGGCCTCCTTGGGCTCCGGCATGGGTGGGCCGAGGGTACGCAAGGATGGGCGGGAGCTCGACACCAAACGCGTGCGCGCCCGGCGCCGGCACGCTCGTTGCGACCCCCTTCGAGGAGGCGACGGAGGAGCCATGAGCGTTTCGCGAGGCAGGATGTGGCCCGTGGGGATCGGCCTGCTCGCGATCGGGCTCCTGCTGGTGGCCATCCAGCTCATCCCGTACGGACGGCGGCACGACAACCCACCCGTCGTGCGCGAGCCGCCCTGGAGCACGCCTGAGATCCGAGCGCTGGCAGTGCGGGCCTGCTTCGACTGCCACAGCAACGAGACGCGCTGGCCGTGGTACTCGCACGTGGCGCCCGTCTCGTGGCTCGTCCAGCGCGACGTCGACGAGGGAAGGCGCCTCTTCAACGTGTCGGAGTGGCAGCGACCGCAGCCGGAGGCTCTCGAGGCCGCGGAGACGGTGATCGAGGGCCAGATGCCGCCCTGGCACTATGTCGTCCTCCACCCAGCCGCCTCGCTCATGCCCGCCGAGCGCGAGCGGCTGCTCCGCGGGCTCGAGGACACCTTCGGGCGGTGATCGCCGAGCGCGAGCCGGTCGCCGACGATTTCACGATCGCCCGCGCTCCGATGAGGGAGTCGCGCCCTCGGGCGCGCCCGCACAAAGAGCGGGTTCGACCGGGCCGCCCTGGACGCCGTGACCAGGACACGCCTGAGCCGCCCGCGCATTAGCCTGCGGCGGCAGATGAGCGTCGTCTTGATCGCCGAGGAGGATCCGGCGCGCCCGATCAGCGGCGCCCTGCAGCACGAGGGATACACTTGCGTGAGCGCGGACGGCGAAGACGCCCTGTTGAAGGCGCTCGCCTCGGAGCGGCCCGATCTGCTCGTGCTCAACGGCGCGAATGCTTGGCGGTTGCTCCGCCTCGTGCGGCTCCGGATCGGTCCGGAGATCCGCGTCGTGGTCGTCTCGGCGGCGTACGAGGCCGCGGACGACCTCGGCGCCACGTTCTACGTGCCCAAGCCGTTCCGTCCTGCGTCGCTGGTCGCCGCGGTGGCGGGCTCGCTCTCTCGATCGCGCGGAGGGTCGGGCAGAACCTGATGGAGGCAGAGCACGACGGCCGCCCCCCCAGGCCGGCCGTCGGGCTCCGGCGCTCTCAACCCATCGCGGCGCGAATCTCTTCCCGGCCGGGATGCGTTTTTTTTCGAGTGGCTCGACTCGGGATTGACGCCGGTCCGTAGCTTCCCGGAATCCGGGGCGGAGTCTGTTTCCTACGCAATCGCTCCCGACGTCACCGGATCGTGGACCCACCGATCCACACCTCGAAGGGATGGACCTCCTTTCTTCCACAGCACGCTCGGGTGTCCTGGCATTCGCCATCGCCCTCGGCTCGTCGAGCGCGCACGCCCAGGAGCCGGCGAGCCCCGAAGTCGTCGCCGCGGGGGAGGGCTCGCCCGCCCCGGCGCCCACGCGCCCCGATCAGGACGGCGACGGCTATTTCGACGACATCGACGAGTGCCCGGACGCCAAGGAGATCAAGAACGGCTTTCAGGACGACGACGGGTGCCCCGACGCGGTGCCCATCGCGCCGGCGCCGACCATCGCACCAACGAGGCCGATCTGGCGGGCGGATCCCGGAGAGCCGCCGATGGAGCGTGCGAGCGAGCAGATGATGATCTTCGGGATCCTCTCGTTCGGCGTGGGCATGGCGATCGCCGCGCCAGGGGTGTTGGGCCTGGTTTGGGGGGGAGGGTGCGAAGACACCGGCAGGTGCGAGCAGCGGGAGACGGCGGCGGTGATCATCGCGACAGGTGGCACGTTCGTGGCCTTGGGGCTCCCTCTGTGGCTCATCGGTCGGCGGGAGGTGCCCGTCGTTGCGACCCAGGCTCAGGCCGTGGTGCCGCGGGTGCTGGCGGGGCCCGGTGGGGGTGCGCTCCGCTGGACCTTCTGAAGCGCGCCTTCGGGACGAGGACACGCCTCGCTCGACGGCGCGTGGGCGAAGGCGGAACGTCCCCGTTCTCCATCACCTCGTGAGGGTCGGCGTGATTCGCAGGTAGTCGACCTTGTGCGGAGGGCCCTCCTCCACGCCGATCGTCATCAGCGCGGCGCGCCTTTCGCACGCGAGCAGCCCCGTGACACGGCGTGGCCCGTCGATCGCCGCGGTGCATTGCCAGGCGCAATGCCCGGAGCGCCGCCGCACACCGCGGAAGAAGTCGGCCATCTCTCCGGTCGGGAACCGCTCGAGGTAGCGCGGCGTGAGCAACGACTCGATCGCCTCGGGCTCGGGAGAGTCGACGAGCGCCACCGCGCGCTCCACCGCGCCGGCGACCTCGGGCGCGAGGACCGGCTGGGGATCGAGGCAGCTCGTGTCCATCAGGAGCACCGCCGCGGTCGCGACGCTGTTCATCGCCATGTGCGAGATCGCCGAAGCCTTCCAAGAGGCGGCTCGCGCCACGAGGCCGAGCGCCGCGCCGCCGGCGATGATCGTGAGAAACCGCCCGAGCGATGCGTCCACGAGCGCGTGCTTGACCGAGAACAGCGCCGAGGTGACGGCGACGCCGGTCCAGGCGCCCCGCGCCGCGACCAGCCGTGGCTGGATGGCCCCGCGCCACAGCCACTCCTCAGCCACGGGCACGACGAGGCCATTCATCAGCAGCAGGGCGGCGGGCGCGGCCCAGGCGGCGGTCGGGGCGAGCACCGTGGTGCGCCAGGGCAACGCAAACGAGGGGAGCTTCACCGAGCCCCAGAGGGCGTGGTCGAGCAGCGCGAACGGGAGCACCACGAGGACGGCGGCCGCGCCGGCCCACGCCTCCCAGCGGCGCGCCGCGGCCACGATGCCGCGCAGCGGTCGAAGGACCGTGCCGCGTCCCCCGAGCAGCCTCCAGACGACGAGCGACAGCAAGACGTAGGCAGCCCCGCACACCGCCATGTCGTTGACCTTGGTCGCTGCCATCGTCGGAAGTCCGGGCGCGACGACGCGGCGCGCGAGGTACTCCGTGGCGACCACCGCCACGACGACGGCGAGCGCGACCGGCGCCGGGGAGCGAGGCTTCGAGGCGGGCGGCGGGGCCTGCGTCACCAGGGGATGGTAGCCGGAGCCCAGCGCTCCGCTTCCAGCCCACGGGCGCTCGAATTCGCGCGCGTCACTCCGAGGCCGCGCAGCGGAAGCCGATGCCGGAGCCGAGGCGGCTCGCGATCGCCGCCCAGCTCGGCCACGCGTAGGCGCGCCGCGTCGCCCTGACGAGGTCCGGGTAACCGAGGAGCCAGTCGCCCCCGCGGTACACCTGCTCCTCCTTCTTCGAGCACGCCGCGCTCGGGTACGGGCAGAAGCTCGACGACGTCCACTCCGAGACGCTGCCGGCCATGTCGAGCACGCCGAAGGCGAGGCGCCGGACGGGTAGCTCCCCACGGGGCAGGTCCAGTTGCCGGCGTCGTAGCGCTTCCAGCAGAGCTGCGCCCCTTCCTCTTCGGCCAGCCTTGTCCTGGCGCACGTCCGACACCGCTTCAGTGTCGGCCCGAAAAGCTTCCAACCCCCGCGATCTCTCGGGATACTCGCCCCGGTGCAGCCCGGAGACCTCGTCGCCGACCGGTTCGAGGTGGAGCGCCTCGCCGGCACCGGCGGGATGGGCGAGGTGTTCCGCGCGCGCGACCGGCACACGGGGGAGCCGGTCGCGCTGAAGGCGCTCCACCAGGCGCACGGCGGCGAGCGGTTCGCGCGCGAGGCCGTGCTCCTCGCCGAGCTCCGTCACCCGGCGATCGTCCGCTACATCGCCCACGGCACGACGCCGGCCGGCGAGCAGTACCTCGCCATGGAGTGGCTCGAGGGCAAGGACCTCTCCGATCGGCTGCGCGAGCGAGGGCGGCTCGGGATCGACGAGAGCGTCGCGCTGGCCGCCCGCGTCGCCGAGGCGCTCGCCGTCGCCCACCAGCGCAAGATCATCCACCGCGACATCAAGCCCTCGAACCTCTACCTCGTCGGCGGGCAGATCGAGCGGGTGCGCCTCCTCGACTTCGGCGTGGCCCGCGCCTCGAGCGGGACGCGCGTCGCCACCAAGACCGGGCAGCTCCTGGGCACGCCGGGCTACATGGCGCCCGAGCAGGCCCGCGGCGATCCGCTGGTCGACGCGCGCGCCGACGTGTTCTCGCTCGGGTGCGTGCTCTTCGAGTGCCTGACGGGCAGGGCGGCGTTCGTGGGCGAGCACGTGATGGCGCTGCTCGCCAAGATCCTCCTCGAGGATGTGCCGCGGGCGAGCTCGCTCTGCGCCGAGGTGACGCCGGCGCTCGACGATCTCTGCGCGGCGATGCTCGCCAAAGACCCCGATCGCCGGCCGCGCGACGGGGCCGCGGTGGCGGCCGCCATCGAGGCGCTGGGCACGCTCGGCACCGCCCGGCCGGCGCTCTCGATCGCGCCGGCCTCGTCGCTCACCACGGGCGAGCAGCGCCTCCTCTGCGTGGTCACCGCCGGGACGGCGGCGCGCGACACGCTCCTCTGCGACGCGACCGCCACGGCGCCGACGATGGCGGAGAGCCAGAGCGGCGGCGAAGGCGACCTGCGCGCCGTGGTGGGCCGCCACGGCGGCCGGCTCGAGCAGCTCCACGACGGCTCGGTGGTCGTGACCCTCACCGGTCGCGGGAGCGCGATCGATCAAGTCGCCCAGGCGGCGCGCTGCGCGCTGGCGATGCGCGCGCTCCTGCCCGGCGCCGGCATCTCGCTCGCGACCGGGCGCGGCGTCATGGCCGAGCGCTGGCCGGTGGGCGAGGTGATCGAGCGCGCCGTGAAGTTCCTGCGGGTCGCCGAGAAGAGCCGCGCGCCCGAGGGCGGAGAGCCCCGCCCCATCCGCATCGACGACGTCACCGCCGGGCTGCTCGGCGTCCGCTTCGACGTCGGCGGCGACGCGCGCGGCCTCGTCCTGCGCGGCGAGCGCGAGGCCGACGAGGGAGCGCGCACGCTGCTCGGCCAGCCGACGCCCTGCGTGGGACGCGACGTGGATCTGCGCACGCTCGACGCGATCTTCGGCGAGGTGCGGGGCGAGCCGATGGCGCGCGCGGTGTTGGTCACGGCGCCGACCGGCGTCGGCAAGTCGCGCCTGCGCTACGAGTTCCTCCGGCGGCTCCGCGAGCAGGAGGACGCGGTCGAGGTCTGGATCGCGCGCGGCGATCCGATGAGCGCCGGCTCGCCCTTCGGCATGCTCGGCCAGGCGGTGCGGCGCAGCGCCGGCGTGCTCGACGGCGAGCCGCTCGCCGTGCGCCAGCGCAAGCTCGCGGCCCGCGTCGAGCGCCACCTGCCCGCGGCCGACGTCGCGCGCGTGACCGCCTTCCTCGGCGAGCTCAGCGGCGCGCCGTTCGCCGACGGCGAGATCGGGCTCGAGGGCGCGGGGCTCGGGGCGGCCGCGCTCCAGCTCCGCGCGGCGCGCCAGGACCCGATGCTCATGGGCGATCAGATGCGACGCGCCTTCGAGGACTTCCTCGCCGCCGAGTGCCGCGCCCAGCCGGTCGTGCTGGTGCTCGAGGACCTGCACTGGGGCGATCTGCCGACGGTGAAGTTCATCGAGGCCGCGCTGCGCAGCCTCGCCGACGAGCCGCTCCTCGTGCTGGCGCTGGCGCGGCCCGAGGTGCACGACCTCTTCCCGAAGCTCTGGGCGGACCGCGCGGTCACGCAGATGACGCTCGGCGAGCTGTCGCGGAAGGCGGCCGAGAAGCTCGCCCGCCACGTGCTCGGGAAGGAGGCGAGCAGCGAGACGGTGGGCCGCGTCATCGAGCGCGCCGCCGGCAACGCCTTCTACCTCGAGGAGCTGCTCCGCGCCGTCGCCGAGGGCAAGGGCGACACCATGCCCGAGACGGTGGTCGCGATGGTGCAGGCACGCCTCGAGGCGCTCGAGGCCGACGCGCGCCGCGTGCTCCGCGCCGCCAGCGTCTTCGGCCAGGCGTTCTGGCGGCGCGGCGTCCGCGCGCTGCTCGGCGCCGCGGAGGCCGACGCCGATGCCGACGCCTGGCTCGGCGAGCTGGTCGTCCGCGAGCTCGTGAGCCGCCACGGCGAGGCGCGCTTCCCGGGCGAGGACGAGTTCGCGTTCCGCAACGCGCTGGTGCGCGAGGCGGCGTACGCGATGCTCACCGATCAGGACCGCGCCACCGGCCACGGGCTCGCGGCCGATTGGCTCGCGCAGGCGGGCGAGACCGATCCGATGGTGCTCGCCGAGCACTTCGAGCGCGGCGGCGTCCCGCTCCGCGCCGTCGAGCAGTTCCGCCGCGCGGCCGAGCAGGCGCTCGAGGGCAACGACTTCGCCGCGGCGCTCGAGCGAGCCGGCCGCGGCATCGCCCTCGGGGCGACGGGCGAGGTGCTGGCGAGCCTGTACCTCGTCGCCGCGAAGGCGCACTCGTGGCGCGGCGAGCAGGCCGACGCCGAGGTCCGCGCGCTCCAGGCGCTGGCGATCGCCGAGCGCGGCGGCGCCCCCTGGGGGGGCGCGGGGGTGCCCGCCGCCCAGGCCGCCCGCCACCACGGCGCCCCCCAGCGGCGCGCC
>CAYJPW010000062.1:0-40236 GCA_964372055.1 uncultured Polyangiaceae bacterium | reverse complement strand
GGGCGCCCCGGGGGGGGGCGGGGTGATCCCCCCCCCGCGCGCCGCCGCAACGCCCGGCCACCACGAGCGGCTCGACTTGCTCGCCGCCGACGTCGGCGCGCTCCTCGCGGAGCGGGCGCCTCGGGGCACCGACGTCGTCGCCGCCTCGGTCGTGGCGCAGCGGCTGCTCCTCGCCGGACGCTACGACGCCGCCGACGAGCTGCTCGAGCGGATGGCGCGGGCCGGCGACGAGGCCTGGCGCGACGACGGGTACGCGCTCACCCGGGTCCACCAGACGCGCGCGCTCCGGGCGAGCTTCGCCGGCGACACCGTCGGCTACCTGACGCTGACCGAGGCCTCCGCCGTGGGGCTCGAGAAGATCGGCGATCTGCGTCTCGCCTGCTCGGCGCGCGCCAACGTCGGCTTCGCCTACGCCGAGATCGGCCAGTACGCGCTCGCCGAGGCCAAGCTCCGCGAGGCGCGCGCCGCCGCCGAGCGGATGGGCCTGGTCAGCGTCGCCGTGAGCGCCGGGCACAACCTCGGGATGGTGCTCGGCCACCTCGGGCGGCTCGACGAGGCGCGCGCCCTCGAGGCGGCGATGGCCGACGCGCTCGCGCAGCAGGGCAACCGCCGGCTCGAGGCGGGCGCGCGGATGTACCTCGCCGCCATCCTCTCGGCGATGGGCGATCACGACGGCGCGGAGCGCGAGGCCCGCTCCGCCTCCGAGTCGACGGCGCGGCCGATCCGGTGCGCGGCGCTGGCGACGCTCGCGCGCGTCCACCTCGCCAAGGGCCACGTCCCGCTCGCCGCCGGCGCCGCGCGCGAGGCGATGGACCTCCTCGAGGAGCTCGGGACCATCGACGAGGCCGAGCCCCTGGTCCGCCTGGTGTACGCCGAGGCGCTCGAGGCGACCGGCGCGCACGAGGATGCGCGCGCGGCGATCGCGCGCGCGCGAGAGCGGCTGCTGGAGCGCGCGGCGGCGATCAGCGATCCGGCCTGGCGCGCGAGCTTCCTCGAGAACGTGCCGGAGAACGCGCGGACGCTGGAGCTCGCGAGCGCCTGGTTGGGGTGAGCGGCCGCCGTCGCTGAGCCCGGACCGAAGAGGCGTCGGCCTCGCGCCTCGAGCGGCGTCGATCGGCCGAATGTCCGACGCGTCTTCAGTTCCCGGCCGCGAACCCGAGCAGCGCTCCCGCGACCGCCGCCCGGTCGGCGTCGTCGTCGACGAGCTCGAGCGGGAAGCCCACGAGCACCGCCGCCCCGGGGACGCCGACCGCCGCCGCCGTGCCGGTGCCGTAGGCGAGCACCACCTCGCCCTGCCCGATCGGCTCGAGCGCGTCCGGGTAGTCCTCCTCGTAGGGCGCGCCGGGTCCCGCGTAGGTGAAGTCGCCCAGCGGCGCGAGCGCGCCGGCTCCGCTCACCGAGTGCGAGCCCGAGTCGTCGGCGGCGAGATCGGCGCCGAACACGTCGAGGAGCATGGCGCCGCCCTCCGCCGTGCCCACGAGATCGTAGGCGACCTCGCTCCCGCTCACGACCAGCGCGCCCCCGCCGGCGACGTACGCCGAGAGCGCCTCCCGCTCGCCGGGAGCGATGGGGCGATCCGCCGTCGAGTCGTCGCCCGCCAGCCAGACGACGGCGGGCCAGCTCGACAGGTCGAGGCCGTCCTCGGCGACGGCCGCCTCGGAGACGGTGGCGACGTGTCCGAGCGCCTCGCCGACGACGGCCGCGAACGCGTGCGACGATCCGCCGTACGAGCCGTCGAGGACGCGGTTGAACGCGTCCACGACGAGCACCTCGGGGGCGGGATCGACGCGGTAGACGTCGGACGCGACGACCTCGTCGTCCGGCAGGCCGTCGACGATCGGCACGACGCGCACCCGCGCCCCGGCGCCGGCAGGGAACGTGGCTTCGGTGGCGGACGGTCCGGCGGCGGCGACGGTGGACCAGACGCCGCCCGTCGAGGTCTGCACCGCGAAGCCGAGCGTGTCCTCGTCGCGCGGCGCCCGCCAGCGGACCAGCGCCAGGTCACCCGATGCGATCGCGCTCACGAGCTCCACCCGAGGACCGTGGCGGTGGTGGCGGAGGCCCCATCGGAGCTGCTCCCCGTAGGCACCGTCGAGGCGCGTCGCGCCCGCGTGGGTGGTGTCGGCGGCGTAGAGGACGGCGCGCCCGTCGCGGAGCGCGGACTGCGTCGGCTCGGTCGCGACGGCGACGCCGGCGGCCTCGATCATGGCGGAGGCGAGCTGGTTGTGGCCCGCCGTGCCGGATCCGGCCGTGTAGTTGGAGCGGAGCACGCCGCCCCCCGCGACGTAGGCGGTGAACGCGGACTCGTCTCCGTACATCGAGTCGAACAGATCGACTTGCGCGACCGGCGCCGCGTTGACGGTCGGATCGAGGTTCTCGGCGACCGCGGCGTATCCGCCGGAGTGCGAGGTGAGGACGAGATCGCCGACGACGGGCCTCCGGGTGCGGCCGTCGCGATAGAGCAGGACGAGCACCTCCCGCAGGAGCGCCTCGAGGCCGCCGGGGTCCATCAGCTTGCCGAAATCGGAGCTCGCGGCCTCGTAGGGCCCCTGCGGCACGACGAGCACCGCGTCGGCGCCGCTCGCGCACACATGGGCCTCGAAGCGGTGCTTGCTCAGCGTCTCGGCGAGCGTGGTCGAGTGCCCGTGGAAGTGGACGACGAGGTCCTCGGCGCCCGGACCGCCCTTGGCGGCGCCGCTCCCGGAGCCGAGGTCGCGGTGACCCTCGGGGACGAACACGCGGACGCGGTCGTCGGTATACGGAGCGCCGGCGTGCGGGAAGGGCGCCGCGGGCATCGAGACGGTGACGCCTTCGCCGCAAGCGACGCCGCCTCCTCCTTCGACGGGCTCCCACGT
This sequence comes from uncultured Polyangiaceae bacterium, assembly GCA_964372055.1. Classification (GTDB taxonomy): domain Bacteria; phylum Myxococcota_A; class Polyangia; order Polyangiales; family Polyangiaceae; genus CAYJPW01. The sequence goes on along the minus strand of CAYJPW010000062.1, from coordinate 37,381 downwards.
CCCGGACCCGAGGCCGGGATCGCCCGCGACGGCGAACACGGGCACGCTGAGCGCGGCGCCGGCGGTGGTCGTCACCGACAGCGTGGCGGCCTCGATCGTCTCGGAGGGCGCGCCCTCGAAGGTGATCGCGAGCGCCGCCTTGCCGCCCGCCTCGATGCTCGCGGGCGCCTCTGTGAGGGCGAGGCGCGCGCTGCCGGTGAGCTGCCACTGCAGCGGCTCGGCCGCGCGATCGCCATCGTTCTCGATCTCGACCGCGATCGCGCTGCCGCCCGCGCCCGCGACGACGTACGGCAGCGTTATGACCTGCGGACCGACGAGGTGCGCCGCCGCCGGCGTCTCGCCGCCCGCGCCGCCGGCGCCCGCCGCGCCGCCGCCGCCGGCTTCGCCGCTCGCGACCGCCGCGGTGCCCGGCGGAGCGGGGCCGGGCTCGGGCGCACCATCGCAGGTGGCGAGCGAGGCGACGCCCGCCGCGAGCCCGACCCTGAAGAGGATGGAGCAGCGCATGGCGCAGAGCGAAGGATAGCGGACGGCCGGTCGCCGTCCCAGCCGGCCCGGCGCGCCGCGGGCCGTTCCGCGATCACGCCGACGCTGCGGCCACTGCTCACGCGCCGCCGCCGTCTGGCGGCGTCCCGGACGCCCCGCCAGGCCCGGCGGGAGGCGCCGTGCCCGCGGCCGCCTCGCCCCCGGTCTCGGGCGACCCCGCCGGAGCGGCGGCGCCGGGCGACGCGCCCGCCGGCGCGGCGTCGTATCCCGTGGCGGCGAACGCCAGGACCGCGGCCGCCGGCGCCGCGGGCTGGAGCACCCCTGGCGGCGCGGGCGGAGCGGCCGGCTGTGGCTCGCCCGGCGGCGCCGCGACCGGCGCAGCCGGCTTCATCGCGCGCCGCGCGAGCGGGAACCCCGCCGCGAAGACGAGGATGGTCACGAGGACGCAGGCGAACACGGCGACAGGCAGGTCCTCGGTGCCGGGCACGCCCGCGGTCCGCGGCATGGTCGCGAGCACGCCCGCCGCCATGCCGCGCGGCAGCGCCACGATCACGAGCCTCCGCTCCGCGTCGTCGAAGCCGCGGCCGAGCATCGAGAGATAGACCGCGGGGATGCGCGAGGCGAAGAGGACGGCGCCGAGCAGCACCCCGAGCCCGATCGCGGACCAGGGCGGACCGAGCATCGCGCCGATGAACACGAAGAAGAACGACTTGATCATGAACGCCATCTGCTGGTGGAACCCGCGCACCTCGTGGTCGAGCTCCACCGCCTCGAGCCCGATCTTCTTCGAGACGCGGGGCGCGTTGCCGAGCAGCACGGCCACGGTGAGGATGCCGAGCGCCGCGCTGCCGCCGGCGCGGTCGATCAGCACGTAGAGCGCGAGCAGGCCCGAGAGCGTCACCGGATAGGCGTGCTCGCTCGATCGAAGGAACCGCAGCACGATCAGCCACACCACGCCGGCGACGGCGCCGATCGCGAGGCCGATACCGAACGACTTGGCCAAGCTCAGCGCCGGCGCGCTCGCGCCCCCGGTACCTTTGAGGGCCACGTCGACGAGCGCGCTCGTCCCCACCACGCAGAGCGCGTCGGTGAGCGCCGACTCGATGTTCACCAGGTTCGCGATCTTGGCGTCGAGCTTGGCCTGGGCCATCGCCGGCATGATGATGATCGAGCTGGATCCGCCCAGGATGGTCCCGAGCATGGCGCCGTGCACCCAGGTCCACGAGGCCGGGAGCCAGCCCACCGCGGCCGCGCCCATGCTGACGACCGCGACGAGGGCGGCGGCGAGCACGAAGCTCGAACCCGCGAGGATGCTCGAGCGCGGGGCCGCCCGGAAGAGCTCGTCGAGCTCGAGCTTGCTACCGCCCTCGAAGAGCACGACGACGAGGGTGAGCGCGGCGAAGTAGGGCGCGACGAAATCGAGCCGCTCGCGCGTGACCAGGCCGCCCACCGGACCGAGCGCGATCCCGGCGAGGATGAGCCAGATCACGTCCGGGATGTTGGTGCGCCGGAACACGACCTCCCCCAGCGCGCCGAGCAGGAAGATGCTGGCGACCGAGAGGAGGAAGATGGCGACGGGGGTCATGCGCTCCGAGCTCCAGCAGAGCACGGAGCGGCGCGGCGTCGCCTGTCCGCCGGTGCGCGTTCAGGGTGCATGGGCGGCGGTCTCAGGGCGGAGGTTGGATCCGACGACGTGGACGGTGCGCGTCGGGAAGGCGAACGAGGTCCCGGCCTCCTCCACGACGGCCATGAACGCGAGCAGCACCTCCTCGCGGATGCGCTGGAACTCGCCCCAGTCGCAGGTCGAGAACCAGGCCATCACCTCGATGTCGAGCGACGACGCGCCGAGCTCCTTGAAGCGCACGACCACGGCGTCGGGCCAGATCCTCTCGTGCTCGCGGAGCACCCGCTCGAGGCCCTCGAGCACGCGGCGCATCTGCGCCGACGTCGTCCCGTAGGTCAGCCCGACCGTGCACGCGAGGCGGAGGCGATCGCGGGCGCTGAACGATTCGATGCGCATGTCGGCGAGCTTGCCGTTGGGGAGGCTGATCACGGTGCGGTCGAGCGTCCGGATCCTCGTCGTCCGGAGGCCGATCTCCTCGACCGTGCCCACGAAGTCCTCGATCGCGCGCGTCGCCGCGCCCAGGATCTTGGCGACGATCCACGCCGCGGCCACGAGGCCGGCGAGCGCGATCCAGGGGCGGTAGGGTCCCTCCAGCACTCGATGAAAATGCTTGGACCTCCAACCAATGTCAAACGGCTTCGGAGCGATCGCCCCCCGCCCGACTCCGGACGAGACGACGGCGGGGTGCCGGCGATCGCATGGGCGCGCGCGCCGGCGCCCGGGCGCGCCCCGTCAGCGCGGGATCCGCTGCTTGGTGCGCGCGTCGAAGCCGAGAACGCGGGAGCGATCGAAGGCGATCCAGGCGGGGGCGCCGGGGGGCGCGGAGAAGTCCGCGGGAGCGCGGCCGGTGAGCCGCTCGCCGGCCACCTCGAGCGTGACCCAGGTCTCGGCGCCGGTCGGCTCGACCACGTAGACGGTCCCGCCGAGCGCGCCGGCGGGCGCCTCGCCGGCGCCGACCGTGGCCCACTCCGGCCTGAGCCCGGCGATCTCGCCGTCGCGCTCGAGGCCGAGGACCTCCGGCCTTACCAGATGGATCGGCGGGGCGCCGATGAAGCCGGCGACGAAGGCGTTGGCGGGGCGGTCGTAGACGTCGCGCGGCGCGGCCACCTGCTGCGCGACGCCGCCGTCGAGGACGACGATCCTGTCCGAGAGCGTCATCGCCTCGGTCTGATCGTGCGTCACGTAGACGAACGTCGCCTCGAGCTCCCGGTGCAGGCGCTTGATCTCGGCGCGCATCTGGCCGCGCAGCTTGGCGTCGAGGTTGGAGAGCGGCTCGTCGAAGAGGCAGAGGCGCGGTCGCCGCACCAGCGCCCTGCCGAGCGCCACGCGCTGCCGCTGGCCGCCCGAGAGCTCCTTGGGCTTGCGGTCGAGGAGGTGGGCGATCTCGAGCCGCTCGGCGACCTCGGCGACGCGCGCTGCGATCGTCTTGGCGTCGGCGCCGGCGACGTCGAGGGGGAAGCCGATGTTGTTGCGCACCGTCATGTGCGGGTAGAGCGCGTACGACTGGAAGACCATCGCCACGCCCCGCTCTCGCGGGGGGCGATGGTTGACGACCTCGCCGTCGAGGCGCACCTCGCCCGAGGTGGGGCGCTCGAACCCAGCGATGAGGGCGAGCGTCGTCGATTTTCCGCAGCCGCTCGGGCCGATCAGCGTCACGAGCTCGCCGCGCTCGATGCGCAGATCGAGGCCGCGGACGACCTCGGCGCCGCCAGGGTATGCCTTGCGCACCGCCGCGAGCTCGACCGCGGCCGCGCTCACTCCTTCACCCCCCCGGCGGTGAGGCCGGCGACGATCTTGCGCTGGAAGAGGAGCGTCACGACGACGAGCGGCAGCGTCGCCACCACCGACGCGGCGGCGATCTCGCCCCAGGGCTCCTTGTGCTCGGCGGCGAAGAGGCTGATGGCCACGGGGACGGTCCGGTTCTCGGGCGACGAGGTGAAGGTGAGCGCGTAGAGGAACTCGTTGTACGCGAAGATGAAGACGAGGATCGCGGTCGTCGCCAGCCCGGGCGCGACGAGCGGCAGGAGGACGCGGCGGAACGCCTGCAGCGGCGTGCAGCCGTCGATCTGGGCGGCGCGGTAGAGCTCGTCGGGGATGTCGCGGAAGAAGCCGGTGAGGATCCAGAGCGTCATCGGCAGGGCGAAGCTCGTGTACGGCAGGACCAGCCCCGCGAGCTGATCGCGCAGCCCGAGCGCGCGGATGACGAGGTAGAGCGGGCTCACCGTGGCGATCGGCGGGAACATCGAGATCGCGAGCGCGGCCGCCAGCAGCGTGCGGCCGCCTCGGAGCTCGAGCTTCGCCAGCGCGAACGCCGCCGAGGCGCCGATGCCCAGGCTGAGCGCCGTCGTCGCTCCCGCGACGGCGAAGCTGTTCAGGAGCACGCGGCCGAAGGGGCGACCCTGGAACGCGCCGGCGTAGCTCTCGAGCGACAGCGCCGAGGGCAGCCCGACGCGGGTGAGCTCCCCCTCGGGGCGGAGCGAGGTGAGCGCCTGCCAGACGAAGGGGCCGAGGCAGAACGTCGCCGCCGCGACCACGGCGAAGAGCAGCCACGCGCGTCTCACGTCCGACCTCCGGCCCGCCCGAGCACGCGGATGTAGCCGACGCTGAGCGCCATCACGCACACGAACGTGGCCACCGAGAGCGCCGAGCCGTACCCGAAGTCGCCCGAGCGCATCAGCGTCTTGTAGGCGTAGATGGACAGCGTCTCGGTGGTGTTCGCCGGCCCGCCCTCGGTGAGGACGTACACCGCGTCGAACACCCGGAAGGCGTCGAGCGTCCGCAGGAGCACGGTGACGAGGATCGTCGGGGCGAGCAGCGGCAGGGTGATCGACCGGAAGCTCCTCCAGGCCGACGCCCCGTCGATCTCCGCCGCCTTGTAGAGATCCTCGGGGATGCTCGTCAGCCCCGCGAGCAGCAGCAGCGCCACGAACGGCGTCGTCTTCCAGACGTCGACGACGATCGCCGCGTGCATGGCGTAGCCGGGCGTCCCGAGGAAGCTCGGGTCGTCGCCGGGCAAGAGGCGCGGGACGAGGCCGTAGTCGGGGTTGTAGAGCCAGCCCCATAGCTTCGCCGAGACGACGGTGGGGATGGCCCACGGCACGAGGAGCGAGGCGCGCAGGAAGCCGCGCCCCGGCGCCGCGGCCCTGAGCAAGAGCGCGAACCCGAGCCCGAGCGCGAGCTCCAGGCCGACGGCGACCACGGCGAAGTAGGCGGTGTTGCCGAGGGCGCTCCAGAAGCGCGCGTCGCGGACGAGGAACGCGTAGTTGTCGAGGCCGACGAAGCGATCCTCGTGGAAGACGAGCACGACGCGCCGCAGGCTCAACCAGACGGCGGCGAGGATCGGGTAAATCGCCACGCCGGCGAGGACCAGCACCGCCGGGGCGGCGAGGAGGTAGCCCTGCGCTCGATCGCCGATCGCGCGCCTCACCGCCCGCTCCCCATCAAGTGGTCGACCAGCGCCTGGGCGCGGCGGAGCGCGTGGGCCGCCGGGCGCACGCCGGAGACGGCCGCCGAGAGCTCGCCCTGCAGGACGTCCGAGATCATCGGGTAGTACGGCGTCACCGGGCGCGGCCGGGCCCGCTCCAGCATCGGCAACAAGCGCGCGAGCAGGGGAGCCTCGGCCGCGAGCCGCGGATCGTCGTAGGCGGCGCGGCGCGGCGGACTGCGGCCATAGGCGAGCGCCATCGTCGTGTTCGCCGCGAGCGAGGTGAGGTGCGCGATGAGCCCGAGCGCCGCCTCCCGGCGCCACGCCGGCGCGTGCGCGTTGAGCGCGAGCTGGTAGCCGCCGAGCGCGCCGTAGCCGGGCTCGCCGCCCGCGGTCGGCAGCGGCGAGAGGCCGACCTTGCCGCGCACCGGCGAGCCCTCGCGCTGCGCCTCGTTCCACGCGTAGGGCCAGTTGCGCATGAACGCGGCGCGCCCTTCCTGGAAGACGCGCCGGCTCTCCTCCTCGGCGTACGAGGTGACCGACGGCGGCGAGGCGCCGCGCGTGATCAGCCCGCGCAGGAAGTCGAGCGCGGCGCGCGCCTCGACGCTGTCGAGCGCGAGGCGGCCGGCCTCGATGGAGCGGCCGCCGAAGCCCCAGATCGCCTCGTACGCGTTGCAGACGAGGCCCTCGTACTGGCGGCCCTGCCAGACGTAGCCGTGCTCGACCGCGCCCGCGGCGCGCGCGGCGAGCGCGGCGAGCGCCAGCTCCTCGAACGTGGAGGGCGGCTCGGGGACGAGATCGGCGCGCCGGTAGAGCACGCCCACGTCCAGGTACCACGGCATCGCGTAGGTGCGACCGTCGACGATCACCGCCTCGGCGGCGCCCGGCAAGAGCTCGCGCCGGACCCGCTCGGGCGGGAGCTCGGCCGAGAGATCGGCGATCCAGCCGGCGCGCGCGAACTCGGGGACCCACACCACGTCGACGACGAAGACGTCGAAGTCCTGCGCGCCGCCCTCGAGCGACGTGAGGAAGAACTGGTGGACCACGTCCGACGCGTTCGGCAGCGGCTCGGTCACGACCTCCACGTCTCCGGCCTCGCGCTCGAAGGCGGCGAGCAGCGCGCGGAACGGGGCGGGATCGCCCCAGAGCGGCTGGTGCTTGAGGACGATGCGCACCTTGCCCGGCGGCCGCCCGCCGACGCCGCGATCCGGTCGGGCGCACGAGGACGCGGCCGTCGCGGCGGCGGCGGCGGCGAGCGCGCGGAGGAGATCGCGGCGCCTCATCCCCCAGGCGTGTCACGCGTTCGGCGGGGGACCAAGCAGAAAGGCCGGCGGCGACCGCGCCCCGCGCGCCCCGCTGGACGACGCAGCGGTACGACCCACGCCCGCAGCGGTTATGCTCGCGGCGTGGGGGCGCACGAGGAGAGCGAGACCAGCCGGATCGGCGTCACGAGCACGGCGCTCGCGCTCGGGGAGCCCGCGGCGCCGGTGTGTGACGAGCTCGGAATGACCGCGCCGGCGCCGGTGGCGGCGCCGGCCCAGCGCGCCTCCGCCGCGACGCTGCTGCACGAGGGCGGCCCGATGGACCGCTACAGCGCCATCGGCACGCTCGGCGAGGGCGGGATGGGCCGCGTCGATCGGGTCTGGGACGGCGACCTGATGCGCGAGCTCGCGATGAAGAGGCTGCGCCCCGAGCTCCGCGGCAGCGCGCGCATGGTGCGCCAGTTCCTCTGGGAGGCGCGGGTCACCGCGTACCTCGATCACCCCAACATCGTGCCGCTCCACGATCTCGGGCTGACCCCGGAAGGCCACCTCTACTTCACGATGAAGCGCGTGCGCGGCACGTCGATGGAGGCCACCATCGCCGCGCTGTCCGGCGGCGACGCCGATCTCGCCCGCCGCTTCGGCTCGAAGAGGCGCCTCCGGGTGTTCATGCAGCTCTGCGACGCGATCGCCTTCGCCCACGCGCGCGGCGTGCTGCACCGCGACCTCAAGCCGGGGAACGTGATGCTGGGCGAGCACGGCGAGGTGCTGGTGATGGACTGGGGGCTGGCGCTGCCTCTCCCCGGCCGCGCGGGGGAGAGGCTCCGCGCCGTGCGGCCCGACGGCGTGGGCGACGAGACCTCGTCCGGCACGCCGCTCTACATGTCGCCCGAGCAGGCGCGCGGCGAGGCGCTCGACGAGCGCTCGGACGTCTACACCCTCGGCGTGATCCTCTACGAGCTGGCCGCGCTCCGCTCGCCCTACGAGGCGCACACCGTCGCCGAGGTCCTCGCCAAGGTCCAGCGGGCCGAGGTCCGCCCGCTGCGGCTCGCCTCGCCCGGGGCGCTGGGATCGCTCGTCGCCGTCGTGGAGCGAGCGATGGCGCGCGACCCGGCGCGCCGCTACGCGACCGTCGCGTCGCTCAGGGACGACGTGGAGAAGGTCCTCGAGGGCCGGACGCCGGCGGCCGAGGACGCTCCCTTGGTGGCGCGGGCGGCCCGGTTCTACGTCGCCCGCAGCAAGATCCTCGCCCGGCTCCGGATGATCGATTTCGAGCTCTTCATGTTTGGCTCGTTCCTCGGCGGCGCGTTCACCGGCGCGGTCGTCTCGGATCGCGTCCGGTCGCGCGCCGCATGGGTCCTCGCCGCCACCGTCATCGTGATGGTGCGTCCGGCGATCCAGTGGGTCCGCGCCGCGCGCGCCGATCCGGACCGGGAGAGCTCCCCGCCGGACGCATAGACCGGCCGCGGCCGCAGGTGGACCGAACCTGTCGAGGGGTCCCTGCCCCCGCAGTCATCCCGTCGCGGCCACCACCTCGAGCCACGTGACCCGCGGGGGCACCTCGCACACCGTGCGGAGGTACGCGCTGAAGCCCTTGAAGAAGTCGGCCGACTGGAGCGCCTCCTGCGCGGCGTCGCTCGGGATCGTCGCGAAATGGGCGTAGCCGCGGGCCGGCTCCTTCCTGCGATGCGACGCATACCGGATGCCGACGCCGAGGCCGCCGATGCCCGCCACGAGCTTGCCGATCTCGCGCTCCACCTCGGCCACCGAGGCGTCGGCCTTGATCACGTACTCCACGAGGACCGTCTTCGTCATCGCTCCGCTCCTCCCGCGCCGGCGCGGCGGCCCTGCGTTCGCTCCTCAGGCGGTCCGCTCCGCCTCGCGCTTCAAGTCCGCGGCGTACTGCTCGAAGGGCGGGCCGAAGTCCGGCAGCGATCCCTTGATGAGCGGCAGCATCACCCCGGTGAACACCTCGACCATCGAGAAGTCGGTGGTGCCGTCGTCGCGCGCGGTGAGCGAGAAGGTGCGCACGCCCTTGAAGAAGGGGGCCATCCCGTCGCTCCACACCATGCGGGCGCCGGCGACGAGCTCCGTCACCTTGGGGGAGAACGTCCGGTCCGGCGCCGCCGGAACGCGGAGCGCGAGCTTCTCGCCCAGCGCGATCGTGCCGTCGACGCGGGTCACCGTGGAGTTCCAGCGCGGGAACCCGGCGGCGTCGGTCAGGAGCGCGAAGATCGCCTCCGGCTTGGCGCGGATGTTCGCGTCCACGGCGCACTCCATGCGGAACGTGCTCGAGGTCTTCCTTGCGCGGGGCGCGTCGGTCATCGAAGGTCTCCAGGCTCGAACACGAGCGTCTCCATCAGGTACGGCACGTAGCGGAAGTCGCGGATCAGGCGGACGCGGTCGCCGTCGAAGTCCAGCGCGACGACGTAGGCCGGCTCGGCGCTCGCGGCGGGCCGGTACACCCCGAGGACGTCACGGCCCTCCGCGCGGCCCACCGCGAGGCGCACGTCGTCGTTCGCGTAGTTCGCGAAGTAGACGCCCACGCCCTTCTTGCCCTTTCTCGCCGCCTTCGCCACGAGGTCGAGCTGGCACTCCTCGGCGAGGAGATCGCGCACGCCGTCCCAGTCACGCGCGTTGAACAGGCTCACGTAGCGCTCGAGCAGCGCCCGGTCCTCCGGGGGCGTCTCCGGCCGATCGCGCCAGGGGACGACCTCCGGCGCCGGCGCCGCGCGCAGCGCGCCGCGGCCGCGCACGAGCGCCGCCTTCACCGCCGGCACGGTCGTGCCGAGCAGCTCGGCGATCTCCTCGAGCGAGCAGCCGAGCACGTCCTTCGAGATCACCGCGCTCCGCTGCAGCACCGGCAGCGCCACGAAGCTCGACAGGGCGGCGCGCGTCGCCCGCGGATCCTCCACCTCGACCTCGGGGGCCGGCACGTCGGGCAGCTCCGCCACCGGCTCGACGAACCTCCGCTCGTACCGACGCAGGAAATCGATCGCGGTGTTGTGTGCGATGCGGAGCAGCCACGGCCGCAGCGGCGGCACCTCGGGGCTCATGCTCAGCGCGTAGCAGGCCTTGGCGAGCGCCTCTTGCACCACGTCCTCGCCGTCGATCGCCGAGCCCACCAGCCGGGAGCAGTACCGGTGGAGCTCGGGGCGCACGTCGGCCACGAGCGAGAGGAAGCGCTCGCGCGCGGCGGCGAGCTCGGCGGGGACGGTGGACATCGCGGGCCTCGGGGTCGAAGACGATCGGGGTGGGCCGGAGGATGCGGTTTTTTTCGCGGCGCCGCGCGAAAACCGGCAAGTGGTTCGATTCCGATGGGATACGGCGAGGGCGTGGAGCGCGCGCCCTGACGGATCCGCCCCACACACGCGCCGACCGCGGAGACACCCGGCGCCGCCGTCCGCGCGCCACACGCGGCGTCGCGGGCGTGCGCCGAGCGACCCGGGCGCCACGTGATCGTGGTCATCCGCGTTCGGCGGAGCCGGAACGCCGCCGCCCCGACACCAACGCGCGCGCTCCCCCCGCCGTTCGGAGCGGGCCCGGTCCTCGCAGGTCGACCGGTTCGGGAGGCACGGATCGCCATGCTCGAGATCGAACGGATCGGACACGCCCGGAGCGTCGTCGACCACGCCGCCTGTCCGGGCTGCAAGGACGCCCGTCTCGATCGCGTGGCCGCCCCGGACCGCTGGATCGAGGACGCGGCGCTCGCCTCGCTGCGCGGCCGCCTCGGGCTCTCGCGCTGCGCGGGGTGCGGGCTCGTCTTCACCAACCCGCGGCCGTCAGACGAGATGCTCGCGGCGTACTACGGCGGCGTGATCCAGCCGCGCCGGAACGCGCTCGCGCCCGCGGCGGAGCTCCCGCTCAGCGAGAAGGCCGCGCATCTGCTCGGGTGGATCGAACAGCACGTCCCGACCGGCGCGCTCCTCGACTTTGGGTGCACCGACGGGGCGCTCCTCGAGCTGGCGAAGAGCCGAGGCTGGCGCGTGCAGGGCTTCGAGATCGGCCTGGCGCTCGAGCGATGCCGGGCGCGCGGGCTGCAGGTCACGAACCGGCTCGAGTCGTTCCCGCACGGGAGCTTCGACGTCATCGTCCTCAACCAGGTGATGGAGCATGTGGAGCAGCGCGACGCGCTCCTCGATCGGCTCCGGCCGCTGATCGCGCCCGGCGGCAAGATCGTCATCGCGTGCCCGAACGCTCGGTCGCTGCGAGCGAGGCTCGCGCACCCGCTGCTGGTGCGCCACGCGGGCCTGGAGGAGCGCTACCGCGCCTTCCCGATCCACCTCGCCTACTTCGATCCGTCGACGCTGGCGGCCCTGCTCGCGCGCCGCGGCTTCACCGTCGAGCGGACCTCCACCTACGGCCTCGGTCTGGATCGGCTCTTCGCCGAGCCGGAGGACGAGCTCGACGACACCAGCCGCACGCCGCGCGCGCCATCGTCGCCCGAGCCACGTCGACGACCGCCCTCGCCGGCGCGCCGCGCCAAGGATCTCGTGCTCGCGCTCCTCCATCGCCTGGAGCTCGGAGAGCACGTCGTGGTGATCGCGAGCGCGGACCCGCGGAAGCACGAGCGACGAGGGCCGCGATGAGCGCCGCCCGACGATTCGAGATCGAACCGCCGCCGGCGCGATCGAGCGCCGGGTGCCGCGTGCGCGTCGTGCGCAGCCTCGAGGAGATGGAAGCGCTCGTCCCCGGCTGGGAGGCCGTGGCCGCGAGCGCGCTCGAGCCCAACGTGTTCTACGAGCCGTGGATGCTGCTGCCGGCGCTGCGCGGCCTGCGGCGCGAGCTCGAGCTCGAGCTCGCCGTCGTCGAGCGCGACGGCGGCGGCCTCGCCGGCGTGTTCCCGCTCGTCCGCGAGGAGCGCTACCGCGGCGTCCCCGCCGTGACCCTGCGGCCTTGGACGCACGACTACGTCTTCCTGACCACGCCGCTCGTCCATCGCGCCCACGCGGGAGAGTGCCTGCACGCGGTGCTCGACTGGCTGAGGGACGACTCCGGGGCGCTCCTGCTCGAGCTCACCGGGATCTCGGGCGACGGCGCGTTCCACCACGCCCTCATCGACGTCCTCAACGAGCGCGAGGAGGCGGTCTACCTGGCGGAGCGTGCGTCGCGCGGCCTGCTCCGCCGGCGCGACGGCGCCGACGCGTACCTCGGGGCCGCGCTCGACGGGAACGCGCGGAGGAAGCTCCGCAGCAAGGAGAGAGCCCTGTCGGCGGCCGGACGCGTCGAATACGCGGAGCTCTCCTCGCCCGCGGACGCACCGCGCTGGACCAGCGATTTCCTCTCGCTCGAGGAGGCCGGGTGGAAGGGGCGCGCCGGCACCGCCATCGGCGGTCGGCCGGAGGACCGGGCCTTCTTCGAGGCGACCGTCGCCGAGGCGGCGCGGCGCGGGCGGCTCTTGATGCTGGCGCTCCGGCTCGACGGCCGCCCCATCGCGATGAAGACCAACTTCCTCGCGGGCGAGGGGTCCTTCGCCTTCAAGATCGCCTACGACGAGGCGCACGGCCGCGCCTCGCCCGGGATGCTGCTCGAGCTCGAGAACATCCGGCGCGTGCACGCCATCCCGGGCCTCTGCTGGATGGACTCGTGCGCGAAGCCCTCGAGCCGCCTCTTCCGCGAGCTCTGGATCGACCGGCGCACCATCGAGACGCTGGTGATCCCGGCCGGGGACGACCGGGGCCAGCTCTTCGTCTCGCTGTTCCCGCTCGCGCGCTGGATGACGCGGCGCGCGCGCGCGTCGGTGCGGGCCGCCGCGGCCGCGCTGCGAAGGCGCGCGGGCTCCTGAGCTCGAGCACCACGACCGCGACATGGGAGGTGACGATGCGTTTCCGACGTCCACGCCGCACGTTCTCGAGCACCCTGCTCGCCGCCGCCATCCTCGCCGCAGGATGCGGCGGGGATCCCGCTCCGCTCGGGGGCGACCCCGCTCCGGCCACCGGTGAGGCCCGGGAGCCGATGCGGTGCGGCCGCGATCCCGAGGGGTGCGGCAAGCGCCGCTCGAGGCTCGACGCCGCGAAGCGCGGGGCGATCGAGTTTTGGGAGCAGGGAGCCGTCGTGCGCTGGAACGAGATCGCGCGCGGGCTCGTCGCCAGCCGCGCCGTGCCGCCGCCGCTCGCCGCGCGCGCCTACGCCCTGCTCGGCGTGGCCCAGTACGAGGCGCTGGTCGCCGCCGCGGATCGCGGCCATTGCTCGAGCCGCTCCTTCGACGCTCCCGCCGTGGTCGCCGGCGCCTCGCACGAGGTCCTGCGCGCGCTCTTCCCCGGCGACGCCGAGCTCCTCGGCGACCGTCGCGCCGAGCACGAGGCCACGCGCCGCTGGGCGCACGCGGCCGGGCGGGGCGTGATCGAGAACAGCGACGCGCTCGGCGCGGCGATCGCCGCCGGCGTCGTCGCCTCCGCCGAGGACGATGGCTCGGACGCCGCCTGGACGGGGACCATCCCGGTCGGCCCCGGCCTCTGGACCGGCGCCAACCCGCTCCTGCCGCTCTGGGGCAACGTCCGCACCTGGCTGGTGCCCGACGTCCCGTCGCTCCGCCCGGCGCCCCCGCCGGCGCTCGGCTCGGCGGAGCTCTCCGCCGCCGTCGCCGAGGTGCGCGCGATCTCGGATCACCGCACCGCCGAGCAGGCCGCGATCGCCGGCTTCTGGGCGGACGGCGCGGGCACCGCCACGCCGCCCGGCCACTGGAACGCGATCGCGGCGGACCTCGTCCTCGACGCGGGGCTCTCCGAGATCGAGGCCGCGCGCGTCTTCGCCGCGCTCAACATGGCCGAGATGGACGCCGGGATCTGCTGCTGGGACGCGAAGTACGCCTACTGGCTCCTCCGCCCGTGGATGGCCGATCCGGCGATCACCACGCCCGTGGGGAAGCCCAACTTCCCGTCGTACACCTCGGGCCACTCGACCTTCTCCGGCGCGGCCGCCGCGCTCCTCGCCCACGTCTTTCCGGATCGTGCCGCCGAGCTCGAGGCCATGGCCGAGGAGGCCTCGATCTCACGCGTCTACGGCGGCATCCACTACCGCTTCGACAGCGAACGGGGCCTCGAGGCGGGCCGCGCCATCGGAGCGCTCGCGATCCGATGGACCGAGGAGCACCCGCTCCCTCACTGACGCTCCGGACCGCACGCCCAGATCCGCACGCCTTCCATCTCTCCCGCGGGCGTCAGGAAGCCGGCGCGCTCGATGACGTCGGCGTGCTTCGGGTTCCTGTACACGAGCAGCACGTGCCTCGGCGAGCGCTCGAGGGAGGCGCGCAGCCGGGCGAGGACCCTCTCGAGCACCGGCGGACCGAACGGGTTGTAGAGGTAGAGGACGAGCGGCCCCTCCGGCAGGTCGAAGGCGCCGACGTCGGCGCAGACGAGCTCGAAGCGGCTGCATCCTCGCGTTCGCCGCTCGAAGCGCTCGAGGTTTCGCCGGGCGATGGCGTGGAGCACCGGCGAGACCTCGACGCCCACGATCCGCCGCCAGCGGCAACGCGCCGCCATCATCAGCACCCGCCCCTTGCCGGATCCGAGATCCACGAACGCGTACTGCTCGTGCCGGATCCGGAGCGCCCGCAGCACCCGCTCGAAGGTCGCCACGTCGGTGGCCTGGTACCTGGCCGAGTGCTCGCGCGCGGCCGGCGGGGCTCCGAGGTCGGAGGCCAGGATCGTCCCGCCGGTGTCGGTCGCCCAGCGGCGATCGAACGCGGCGTCGCGCCGGACCCGCATCCGCCATTGGATCTCCTCCACGACGAGCCGGACCGTCCCGGTCAGGCCGCGGGAGACGAACGATCGCAGCGCGTTGCGGAGCACGCCTTCGGCCCTCCGCCTCCTCGATGCTTGCGCCGCCGCTCCCGTTGCCCCGGCTCCTCCCGCTCGCGGCGGGGCGCAAAGCGTGCGGGCTCCCGCGGCTCGTGCCCTCCGTCGCGCCCGTGGTAGCCTTGGGCTTCCGCTCCGGCGGAGACCTTTCTTCGTGGAGGCTTCGTGAACAGGACCATGGCGGCCGGCGCGGCCGCGCTCGCGATCGCGGGGTGGGCGGCGGCCTGCGGGTTCAAGGAGGTCGACGCCGAGACCGTCGACCCCTCGACCGGGAGCACCACGACGGGGACCACGACGGGCGGCGTCACCGGCCCATCGGGCACGACGGGGGTGGGCGGGGGCACGCAGAACAGCGGAGGCGGGGGCGTCGGCGGAGGCGCCGCCGATCCGGCGTCGGTCTCGTGCGGCGGCGACCCGTGCTCGGCCCCGAGCTTCTGCTGCGTCGCGAACGGGGTCGAGACCTGCCTCGCCGACGGCGCCGCGTGCGACGGCGTCGCCGTCCACTGCGACGGTCTCGCCGACTGCGCCGCGGGCGAGGTCTGCTGCGCTGCGGATCCGGCGAGCGCCGCCCCCGACTTCGCCTGCGCCGCCGAGTGCGCCTTCGGCGAAGCGTGCACGCCGGGCTCGAGCTGCAGCGCCGGGCTCGCCTGCGTCGCCGATGCCGCGTCCGCGACGGGCGGCGCGTGCATGCCGCCCGCGGACCCGATCGCCTGCGGCGCCTCGAGCTGCGACGGCGGCGCGATCTGCTGCTGGAAAGACGGCGCCGGGACCTGCGGCCAGCCGGAGGAGTGCGCCGGCTCCCCGTTCGCGTGCACCTCGCCGGCGGACTGCCCGGCGGGCTTCGTGTGCTGCGGCGACGCCTCGGGCTCGATCTGCGCCTCGGAGTGCGCGGGGGCGACGCTCTTCTGCGACGACGGCCTCGACTGCGCGGGCGCGACCTGCGCGGCCCCCGCGACGCCGGGGGACTACCCCGACGGCGCCAAGCTCTGCCAGTGACCCGGAGGCGAGAGATGGATCGGACGATCGTTTGGGCGGGTGTGGCGATCGCGGCGGCGCTCGGCGCGTGCAGCTTCAAGGAGGTCGACGCGGGGAGCCCTTCCGGCGGGAGCGGGGGAAGCGGGTCGACCAGCACGAGCACGACGACGAGCAGCGGCGGGCTCACGACGAGCACCGGGACGACGTCGGCGTCGAGCAGCGGGTCGACCAGCACGAGCGGGTCGACCGGCAGCGGCGGGATGCCGCCGCCCCAGAGCATCGGCTGCGGTGCGAGCACCTGCCAGGCGCCCGACCAGATGTGCTGCCTGCCGGACGAGACCTGCGTGCCCGCGGGGAGCGACTGCGGATCGCCCGGCGCCGTCTTGCTGTTCTGCGACGACGCGAGCGATTGCGCCTCCGGCGAGGCCTGCTGCGCCCCGCATCCCAAGGACCCCGCGCCGACCTTCGCCTGTGGCCCTGCGCCCTGCGCCTTCGCCGAGACGTGCGCCCCCGGCGGCGAGTGCGCGAGCGACGGGCTCTCCTGCGTCGACGATGCGTCGAGCCCGACGGGCGCTGCCTGCGTACCGACGAGCGTCTCCGTCGCCTGTGGTGCGGCCGACTGCTCCGGCGCGCAGCCGGTCTGCTGCTGGGATCCCGGCGCCGCGACCGGCGGATGCACGGCGGCCGGCGATCCCTGCGCGGTGCTCGCGCTCGGCTGCACCTCGGCGGGCGACTGCGGCGCGGGCTACGCCTGCTGCGCCGGCGGCGCCGGCTCGACGTGCAAGGGCGTGTGCGAGCCGAGCGAGGCGCGCCTCTGCCTCACCGCCGCCGACTGCGCGGCCGGCGGGACCTGCGTGATCGATCCCGGCTATCCGGACGGCGTGGGCACGTGCCAGTAGAGACGGTCCTCGTCGTCGACGACGACGCCGGCTTCCGCGGCGTCTACGAGGAGCTGCTCCGGCAGGACGGCTACGCCGTGGCGCTCGCCGGATCGGTCCCCGAGGCCGAGGCCGCGAGCCAGCGCTCGGGTGCCCGCCTCGTGGTGCTCGATCTCATGCTGCCGCCTTCGGGGCAGCCCGACGCGGGCGCCGCGCTCTGCGAGCGGCTCCTGGCCGCGCGCCCGGGCGCCAAGGTGATCGTGGTGTCGGGATCGGGGGACACGCCGCTCGCGCTCGGTCTCATCCAGCGCGGCGCGTACGACTTCCTGGCGAAGCCCGTCGACCCGGACGTGCTCCTCGCCGTGGTGGCGCGCGCCGCCGCGCGGCTCGCGCTCGAGGACCGGGTCGCCGAGCTCGAGACGTCGCTCGCCGCCGGCGCGCCCGACGCGGGCCTGCTCGGCGCCTCCCCCGCGTTCCTCGAGGCGCGCGCCCTCTGCGAGCGCGCCGCGCCCACCGACGTCCCGGTGCTCATCACCGGCGAGACCGGCACCGGCAAAGAGGTCTTCGCGCGGTACCTGCACGCGCAGAGCCGGCGGGCCGCTCGGGCTTTCGTGGCGGTCAACTGCGGCGCCCTCGCCCCGACCCTGCTCGAGCCGGCGCTCTTCGGCCACAAGAAGGGCGCGTTCACCGGCGCGGTGCGCGACGCGCCCGGGCTCTTCGTCGAGGCCGACGGCGGCACGCTCTTCCTCGACGAGCTCGGCGACATGGAGCTCGGCCTGCAGGCCAAGCTGCTCCGCGCGCTCGAGCTCGGCGAGGTGCTCCCGGTCGGCGCCTCGCGTCCGGTGACCGTCGACGTGCGCCTCGTCTCGGCGACGCACCGGCCGCTCGAGACGCTGATGAAGGAGAAGGCGTTCCGCGACGATCTCTTCTGGCGGGTGCGCGGGATCGAGATCGCGCTGCCGCGCCTCTGCGACCGCACCGGCGATCTGCCGCTGCTCGCGCAGCACTTCCTCAACCAGGCGCGCGCGCTCGTGCCCCGCGGCGGCGCGGCGACGCTCTCGCCCGAGGCGCTGCGGCGGCTCGAGGCGTACGCCTGGCCGGGCAACCTCCGCGAGCTGCGCCACGAGATGCAGCGCGCGCTGGTGATGGCGGCGGGGCGCGGCGAGATCCTGGCCGAAGATCTCTCGCCCGCCGTGCGGTCGCCGGCGGCCGCGAGCTCCTCCGAAGACGCCGGCGCCACGCTCGAGGAGAAAATCGCCGCGCTCGAGCGGCGCGAGATCGCGGCCGCGCTCGAGGCGACCGGGCAGAACAGGAGCCAGGCGGCCGCCCGCCTCGGACTCTCGCGGCAGGGGCTGCTCAACAAGATGGCCCGGCACGGGCTTCGCTGAACCGGCGGAACGGGCGTTGCTTGTGGAGCGGCATGCGCCCTCTTCCAAGCCGATCCGCCGCCGCGAACGCCGTCACCGCCGCGCGTCGCGCGCTCGCCGCGCTCCTCGTGCTCGGTTCGATGCTCGGCGCCGTCTCGGTGCTCGGCTCGTCCGGGTGCAGCAAGTACAACGAGCTCGTGGCGAAGGACCAGGCGGCCGCGGCCGCGTGGGCGGACGTCGAGGCGCAGCTGCAGCGGCGCTCCGATCTCGTGCCCAACCTGGTCGCGACCGTCCGCGGCTCGGCGCAGCACGAGGAGAGCACGCTCCGCGAGGTGGCCGAGGCGCGCTCGCGCGCGACGCAGATCCAGCTCTCGGCGGACGACCTCGGCGATCCCGAGAAGGTCGCCGCGTTCGAGAAGGCGCAGGCCGATCTCAAGGGCGCGCTCGCGCGCCTGCTCGTCGTCCAGGAGCAGTACCCGAGCCTCAAGGCCAACCAGGCGTTCCACGATCTCCAGGTGCAGCTCGAGGGCACCGAGAACCGGATCCTGCGGGCGCGCGAGGTCTACAACGCCGCGGCGCGCGACTATAACCAGACGCTCGCGCAGATCGGCGGGATGGCGGTGAACAAGGCGACGGGGAAGCCCTTCAAGCCGCGGGTCTACTTCCAGGCGACGCCCGGCGCCGAGAAGGCGCCCCAGGTGACGTTCTGATGGCCGCCCTGGCGCGGCGCCTCGTCGCGTCGATCGCGCTGCTCGCGTCGCTGCTGGTCGCGGCGATCGCGTGGGCCGCGTTCACGCCGCCGCCGATCGAGGGCCACATCACCGATCGGGCGGACCTCCTCTCGCCGGAGGAGCGCGCCGCGCTCGAGGCCAAGCTCGAGCAGGTGCGCGTCGACAGCAACGAGGAGATCGCCGTCCTCGTCATCCCCTCGCTCGAGGGCGAGACCATCGAGGACGTCGCCTACGCCACGTTCAACACCTGGAAGCTCGGCCAGCGCGGGGCGGACAACGGCGTGCTCCTCGTGATCGCGCCGGCCGAGCGCCGCGTGCGCATCGAGACGGGCAAGGGCGTGGGCGGCGCGCTCACCGATCTGCAGTCGAGCGACATCATCCGCGAGGTCATCGCCCCGGCGCTCGCCCAGGGCCGCTTCTACGACGCGGTCGACGAGGGGACGACGGCGATCGCCCGCGCGCTCGGGAGCGAGCCCGCCGCGCCGCGGCGGCGGCCGAGGGCGAGCCCCGTCGTGAACCTGCTCTCGCTGCTCCTGCCGTTCCTGATCTTCCTCGTGCTGTTCCGCGCGCGCCGGCGGCACTTTCGGGGCACGGGCGGCTGGGGCCCCGGCGGATGGGGCGGCGGCTGGGGTGGGCGCGGCGGCTGGGGCGGCGGCGGCGGCCGAGGCGGCGGCGGCGGTTTCCGCGGCGGCGGCGGCTCGTCCGGCGGAGGCGGCTCCTCCGGCGGCTACTGACTCGCTCTCGCGCGGCACAGCGGCTCCCTCTCGCCGGAGAGCGCGATCCGGAGCGCTTTGACCGTCATCCTTGTCGCCCTCTCGCCTCCTCGCTAAGACGCCGGGACCATGATGCGAGGCGCCCTGAGCGACATCACCAAGGCCGTCGGCCACACGCCGATCGTGAAGTTGAACCGGGTCACCGACGGCATCGACTCCGAGATCTACGTCAAGTGCGAGTACCTGAACCCGGGCGGCAGCCACAAGGACCGGGTCGCGCTCAACATGATCAAGGACGCCGAGGCGGCCGGGCTCAAGCCGGGAGGCACGATCGTCGAGGCGACGAGCGGCAACACCGGCGCCGCCCTCGCCATGGTCGGCTGCATCAAGGGCTACAAGTGCGTCTTCGTGATGCCCGACAAGATGTCGCAGGAGAAGATCTCGACCCTGCGCGCCTACGGCGCCCGCGTGGTGGTGTGCCCCACCGCCGTCGAGCCCGAGGACCCGCGCAGCTACTACCAGGTCGCGAAGCGCATCGCCGAGGAGACGCCGAACTGCTTCTACGCGAACCAGTACCACAACCCCTCGAACCCGAACGCGCACTACCTCTCGACGGGTCCCGAGATCTGGGAGCAGTGCGGCCACGAGCTCGACGTCTTCGTCGCCGGCATGGGCACGGGCGGCACCATCAGCGGCATCGGCAAGTTCCTCAAGCAGAAGAAGCCCGACATCAAGCTCGTCGGCGTCGATCCGGTCGGCTCGCTCTACTACGACTACGTGAAGACGCAGCGGATCACGAAGCCCTTCAGCTACAAGGTCGAGGGCATCGGCGAGGACTTCTTCCCGAGCACGATGAACCTCAAGATCCTGGACGAGATCATCCGCGTCGACGACAAGGAGTGCTTCCTGATGACGCGCGATCTCGTGCGCCTCGAGGGCCTCTTCGTCGGCGGCTCGGGCGGCGCGGCCGTCGCCGGCGCCATCAAGTACGCCAAGCAGAGCGGCAAGAAGGAGAACATCCTCGTCCTCATGCCCGACGCCGCGTCCAAGTACATCTCCAAGATCTTCAACGACGACTGGATGCGCGAGAACGGCTTCCTCGAGGACGAGAAGGGCCTGGGCACCGTGCGCGATCTGCTCGCCGGCAAGGCCGGTAGGGTCGTCACCTGCCAGGCCTCGTCCAAGGTGCGCGACGTCATCGACACCCTGAAGCAGCACGGCATCAGCCAGCTCCCGGTGGTCGACGGCGGCAAGCTCCGCGGCCTCGTGCACGAGGTCGATCTGCTCCGGCACCTCGTGAGCGGGAGCGGCACCCTCGACTCGTCGATCGACGACCTCATCGAGAGCGACTACGCCACGGTCACCTCCTCGACGAAGGTCGAGCTCCTCCAGGGCGTGCTCTCGGACGCGAAGCTCGCCATCGTCATGGACAAGGAGAGCGTCGTCGGCGTCATCACCAAGATCGACCTCATCGACTTCCTCGCGCGGCGCGCCGCCCCGCCCGCCGCCTGACGCACCTCGGAGAATCTCTTGGACAAGGCCTCGATCCAGCGCGCGCTCTCCGATCACATCATCGGCGAGATCCTCCTCCGCAAGTCCCCCCTCGGCCCCGACGAGGACCTGTTCGAGGCGGGGTTCGACTCGATGTCGCTCTCGCGCGTCCTCGTCTTCTGCGAGGAGCGCTTCGGCGTCGTCATCCCCGATCAGGACGTGGTCATCGACGAGGTCTCGACGCTCGCCAAGATGACCGACTTCGTCCACCAGCGCGTCGAGGCCAAGGCCGCGCGATGAGCTCGGCTCCCGGCTGGCGCCTCTCGCGCACCGAGCTCGCGGCGCGGGGCGAGGCCGTCGCGCTCGCCTCGCAGACCGCGCGGGTCACCTACGCCGAGCTGGCCGAGCGCGCCGGCGCCATCGGCGTGGAGCTGGCCGAGGTCGGCGTGCAGCCGGGCGACGCGGTCGCGCTGGTGTCGTCGGGCCGCGCCCACGACGAGGCCGCCGGGCTCGCCGGGATCCTCACCAGCGGCGCGGTCGCGGTCCCGCTCGACGCCACCGCCCCGCCGCAGCGCCTCGCCTCGATCGCGGGTGCGCGCGGCTGCCGCGCCATCGTCATCGACGCCGGCGCGGCCGGCCTCGCCGACGCCATCGCCGCCGCGGGGCTCGCGCTTGGGCGCGTCGTTCTCGATCCCGACGGCCGGGTGATCTCGCGTGCGCACGCCGCCGCCGGCTGGCCGGAGGCGCGCCTCGGGCCGGACGTCGCCTGCGTGCTCCACACCTCGGGCAGCACCGGAACGCCGAAGCCGGTGCCGATCACCTGGGCCGGGCTCGACGCCTTCACCGCCTGGATGAACGATCTCGTCGCGCTCGGCCCCGGCGACAAGGTGCTCCGGATCGCCGAGCTCATCTTCGACCTCGCCTGGTTCGACCACCTCGGCACCCTGCGCGCGGGCGCGACGCTGTGCACGATGTCGCGGCGCGAGCTCGCGGCGGGGCGGGCGTTCGCCGACGCCCTCGCGGCGCTCGGCCCCACGGTGGTGTACGGCGTGCCGTCGCTGTTCATGAAGCTCGTCGCCGCGCTCCCGCCGGGCAAGGCCGTGGAGCCCGAGCCGCGCGTCGTCTGCTACGCCGGCGAGGTGTTCCCGCCGCGCGAGCTCGCCGAGTTCGCGCGCCGCGTGCCCAGCGCCGCGCTCTACAACCTCTTCGGCCCGACCGAGACCAACGTCTGCACGTTTCACCGCATCGATCGCGGCGCCCTCGACGGGGCGCGCGAGACGCCGATCGGCGTCGCCTGCCCGTACGCCGAGTGCCGGCTCGTCGCCGAGGACGGCAGCGGGCGCGCCATCGAAGGCGCCGGCCTCGGCGAGCTCATCGTCAGCGGCCCGACGACGGTCGACGGCGGGCCGTACGCGACGCGCGACCGGGTCGAGCGCGGCGCCGACGGCCTCTTCTACTTCCGCGGGCGCCTCGACCGGATGATCAAGGTGCGCGGCTACCGCGTCGAGCCGGGCGAGGTCGAAGCGGCGCTCGGCGGCCACCCCGGCGTCCGGCGCGCGGCGGTCGTGGTGAAGAGCGATCCGCGCCTCGGCAAGACGCTGCGCGCCTACGTCGCGCTCCGCCCCGCCGACGGCGGCGCGCCGCCCGACGAGCGCACGCTCCGCATGTACCTGTCGGAGCGCCTCCCGCCGTACATGGTGCCGGACAAGGTCACCGCGCTCGAGGAGCTCCCGCTCACGCCCACCGGCAAGATCGATTACGCGGCGCTGGTCGGCTGATGGACTTCGGCATCGGCCCCGAGCAGCGCGCCGTCGTCGAGCGGATGCGCGCGCTCGGCGGCGAGGCGGAGGCCGCCGCGCCCGACGATCGGCTCGCGGTGCTCGCCGAGGGCGGCGCGCTCGGGCTCTGCCTGCCGCGCGAGCACGGAGGCGGCGGGCTCGACCACGTCACCACCGCGCTCGCCTACGAGGCGCTCGGCGCCACCCTGCGCGACGGCGGCGTGCTCCTCGCGGCCGGCGCGCACCTCTTCGGCGTCGCGGCGATGGTCGCCCGGGTCGGCACCGAGCCGCAGCGGCGGGCGCTCCTGCCGCGGCTCGCGTCGGGCGAGCTCGTGGCCACCGTCGCCGCCACCGAGATCGAGTCGGGCTCGGACATCGCGACGGTGCGCGCGGTCGCCGAGCCGGAGGGCGGCGGGTTCCGGGTCACGGCGAAGAAGCGGTACGTGACGTACGCCGACCGCGCCGGCCTCTTCTTCACGGTCGCGCGCGACGGCGCGGCAGGCAAGGGCCTGACCGCGCTGCTCGTGCCGCGCGAGGCCGGCGTGGTCGCCTGCGCGCCGCTCTCCACCGCGGGCCTGCGCGGCGCGCGCCTCGCGCCCATCGAGCTCGCCGGGTGCCGCGTGGGGCCCGAGGCGCTCCTCGGCCGCGCTGGCGCGGGCCTCGCCGTCTTCCAGATCGCGATGACCTTCGAGCGCGCGCTGGTGCTCGCCTTCCGGCTCGGCGCCATGGAGCGCGCGCTCGACGAGGCGGTGCGCTTCGCCCGCACGCGCGAGATCGCCGGCGCGCCCATCGCGCGCCACCAGGCGGTCTCGCACCGCATCGCGAGGATGAAGCTCCGCCTCGAGGCGTCACGGCTGCTCTGCTACCGCGCGGCGTGGGCGCTCGATCAGGGCCAGCGCGGCCAGGCCGAGGCCGCGCTCGCGAAGTGGCACCTCGCCGACGCCGCGGTCGCCTCGTCGATCGACGACCTCCGCCTCCGGGGCGGGGCCGGCTTCCTCGAGGAGAGCGGGATGCCGTCGGCGATCGACGACGCCCTCGGCGGGAGCTTGCACTCCGGCACCGAGGACGTCCTGGCGACGATCGTCGCGCGCTGGCTCGGGCTCTGAGCCCTGCCACGCGCCTTTCGAACCGGAACCTCTCCCCCCTCCCCGACGGGAGAAGCGGTGCACGTCGGTCCCAACACGATCCCCCTCTCCCCTCGGGGAGAGGTGCCGCTACTCGGCCTCGATTTCTTTGTACATGAGGTCGAGCTCCGCCTTGTAGTTGTCGGAGTTGATCCCCTTCTCGGCCTCGTCCTCGAAGTCGGCAGGGACGGCGAGGTCGCCATCCGAGACGGCGGCGGCCGCGGCGGTGGTGGTGGGGCCGGCGCCCTGGGCGGGCCCGGTCGACGGCGGCGGCGCATCGTCGCAGCCCGCGAGGAGCACCGCCGCGATCAGCAGGATGCCGGCCTTCATCTCACGATGGGGGCTCTGCCCCCAAACCCCCGCGGGAAATGCCCGGCTCCGCTTCGCTACGGCGTTCATTTGGCACCTTCCTTTGCAGCGGCGGGGTTCGCGTCGAACTTCGCCATCCACTTGTCGTGGCGCGCGTTCTCCTTCTCGATGAGCTTGTTGGCGCGGTCGACCGCGTCGGTGTCCTTGGCGCCTTCGGCGACCGTCTTGATCCGCTCGAGCCGGGCGAGGCGGCGGGCGTGGCGCTTGAGCTCCTGCTTCATCGCCTCGGCCATGGGCTGGCCCTTGAGCGCCGTCTGGACTTTGGCCCGGAGCGCGTCGCGCTGGTGCTTCCGGCGCGCTGCCTTGTCCTCGGGTCGGCCCTTGTCCTCGGGCCGCCCCTTGTCCTCGGGTTTCGCGGTGTCTTCGGGCCGCGCAGTGCCGTCGGGCTTCCCCTTGTCGTCGGGCTTGCCCTTGTCCTCCGGCTTGCCCTTGTCCTCCGGCTTGCCCTTGTCCTCCGGTTTGCCCTTGTCCTCCGGCTTGCCCTTGTCCTCGGGCTTGCCCTTGTCAGGGGGGTTGCCCTTATTGGCCGGGACGCCCGTCGGCGTTCCAGGCGGAGGTCCCTTGCCCTGGGCGAGCGCGACACCTGCGACGAGCAGCAGCGCCGCGGCGCCGGTGAGGACGGCACCGAGACGACGCGCTCCGCGATGAAATGAGGTCATGACGAGCTCCTTTCGGTCGCCCAGCATCGGCGCGGTCGACGGCGTTCGCAACCGTTTCGCGCATGGTCAGCGGCGAGCGCAGGTCGCGCGAGTGACCACGCGGAGCGACCAATGGGACGAAGCGCGTGCATTCTCGCGCGCGTGAGGTGGTACGCGTCGCGTTCGCCGGCTGATCGGGGCGCGCCCGATGCGCAGCGCGGCGACCGCGGCCGGCTCACGTCGCCGGGCGCCGGCTCTCCCTCCTGCGTCGGCCTGCGGCCTCGGAGGTCGCCGACCCTCGCCGGCTCGCCACGCCGTCCCGGCACCGCGGCGTGCGTGCGATTCGCTACGGCGTCCCGGCGACGATCGCCGAGAGCAGGCGCCCGCTCCGCTGCCCGTCGCGCCGGAACGAGTGGAACCGCTCGGCGTCGCAGTAGGTGCAGCCGCGCACGTCGTCGATCGCGCCGACGCCGAGCGCCTCGAGCTGCGCGCGGACGATGCGCCGGAGATCGACCCGCTTCTTCGGCGGAGCGCCGGCGTCGACGGCAGGGCCTTCGAGCACGGGGGCCTCGCCTGCGGCCGAGCAGCGCGCGAGGTCGAGCGCGACGTCCTCGCCGACTTCGAAGCAGCAGCGCTCGATGTGGGGGCCGACCGCGGCCACGAGCTCGGCGCCTGGGCCGGCGAGCGCGCGGAGCGCCGCGACGCCGCTCGCGACCACGTTCGACACCGTCCCGCGCCAGCCGCTGTGGATCGCGGTGACCGCGCCGCTCCGGGGATCGCCGACGAGCACCGGCACGCAGTCGGCGGTGCGGACGCCGCAGGCGACCCCGGGGGCGGCCGAGGCGGTGACGTCGCCGATCGCGCGGATCACCTCGTCCCTCCGCTCGTCGCCCCGGAGCACCTTGACGTCGCAGCCGTGGACCTGGCTCAGGAAGTAGACCCGCTCGGGGGCGACCCCGAGGGCCCGCGCCGCCCGGGCCAGGTTCTCGGCGACGGCGGCCGGGTCGTCTCCCGTGGAGGCGGCAAAATTGAGGGTGCCCCAGGGCGCGCGGCTCACGCCCCCCCGCCGGGTGAAGAACGCGTGACGGAACCCTGCGCCCGTGAGCAGCCCGCTCGTCAGAAACATGACCGGTCGAGCCTCTACACCCCAAACGCACCCGCGCGTGATATTTAGCAATCGCCCCCATGCGCCCGCAGGACCCGAACATCGGCCGAGATCTGCTCGGCGGCCAGTTCCAGATCCTGCAGAAGATCGGGTCCGGGGGCATGGGCTCGGTCTACAAGGCGGCCCAGCCGGCCATGAACCGCATGGTGGCGGTCAAGATCCTCCACCCCAAGCTCGCCAACCGCAAGGACCTGGTCTCCCGGTTCCGCCGCGAGGCGCGGGCGATGAGCCACCTCACCCACCCCAACACGGTGAAGGTGCTGCTCTACGGCGAGCTCGACGACGGCTCGCTCTACATCGTCATGGAGTACCTGGAGGGGAAGAACCTCAACCAGGTCGTCCGCAAAGAGGGGCCGCTCCCCGTCGAGCGCGCCATCCCGGTGCTCGTCCAGGTCTGCGGCGCGCTCCAGGAGGCGCACCTCCAGGGCATCGTCCACCGCGATCTCAAGCCCGAGAACATCTTCCTCTCCATCAACGGCGGCCTCAAGGACTACCCCAAGGTCCTCGATTTCGGCCTCGCCAAGGTGACCGAGCGCGAGCTCCGGCCGGGCTCGATCATGCTCACCCAGGAGGGCATGGTCTTCGGGACGCCCGAGTTCATGTCGCCCGAGCAGGCGCAGGGCAAGGTGCTCGACGCGCGCAGCGACATCTACTCGCTGGCGACGATCCTCTACGAGGTGCTCACCGGCAAGCTGCCCTTCGATGCGCGCACGCCGATGGAGTACATCCAGCTCCACGTCACCAAGCCCCCCATCTCGCTCGACGAGCGCATCCCGGGGAAGAGGTTCCCGCCCGGGCTCGCCGACGTGGTCGCCAAGGCGCTCGAGAAGAAGCCCGAGAACCGGTACGCCTCGGCCGCCGATTTCGCCGAGGCGCTCAAGCCCTTCGCCGCCGGCGGCAAGGGCTTCACCGCGATGATGCCGAAGAGCGCGTCGGACGTGATCCAGCAGGCGGCGAAGGTGCACGCCGAGGCGCTGGAGGCGGCGAAGGCGAGCCCGGCCTCCCAGGCGATCCCGGCGTCCGGGCCCGCCAAGACGGTGAAGATGGAGCCGGTGGCGCTGCCGGTGGCGGCGATGTCGCCGGCGCGCGGGACGTCGCCGATGCTGCTCGTCGCGATCGCCGCCGGGTGCCTGATCGCGGGCATCGTGCTCACCATCGCGGTGCTCAAGCTCCTCGGCTAGCGAGCGCGGAGGGGGCGCGGTGGCTTTCGTCTCGGCGCGCGGCCGTGCCAAGAGGGTGGGTGGCGCCGCCGCGGATGAGCGGCTACGCCTCCGGCGTTGATCCCGAGGCCCCCCGATGCCGTCCGACCGCCCCGATCGCCCGGATCCCTCGCCTGAGGCGGGCGGCGCCGCCGGCGATCCGGAGCCGATCGCCCCGGACGACGCGCGGGCGCCTAGCCCCGGCGACGCCGCCGAGGCGGGTGAGGCGCGTGTGCCGGGCCCCGGCGACGCCGGCGAGCCGACCCACGCCGCCGGAGGCGGGGCGGACCGCGCCGAGGCGACGATGCTCGCGGCGCTCGGCGCCCGCCTCCGCCTCACCGGGGAGCGGCTTCGCACGTGGCGCATCGGGCTCTGGCTCAAGCGATCGGCGATCGCCCTCACCATCGCCACGGGCCTCGGGCTCTTCGCCATCGCGCTCCTCATCCGGCACTACGAGGCCGATCTCCCCTCCACCGCCGAGCTCCGGAGCTACCACCCGCCCCAGGTCACCCGCGTGCTCGCGCGCGACGGCACCCTCCTCGGCGAGATCTTCGTCGAGCGGCGCACCCTCGTCCCCATCGCGTCGATCCCGGCGGAGCTCAAGCTCGCCGTCCTCGCCGCCGAGGACGCGAAGTTCTACGAGCACGCCGGGCTCAACTACGTGGGCATGCTCCGGGCGCTCGCGGTCAACCTCCGCTCGAGCAAGTCGCGCCAGGGCGGGAGCACGATCACCCAGCAGGTCATCAAGAACCTGCTGCTCTCGCCCGAGCGCACCTACGAGCGGAAGATCCGCGAGGTGCTCCTGGCGCGGCGGCTCGAGCAGGAGCTCAGCAAGGACGAGATCCTCGAGCTCTACCTCAACCACATCTACTTCGGGCACGGCCGCTACGGCGTCGAGGAGGCGGCCCGCTACTACTTCGGCAAGCCGGTCGGCAAGGTCACGCTCGGCGAGGCCGCGCTCATCGCGGGGCTGCCCAAGGGGCCGGGCGTCTACTCGCCGCGCGTCGACATGACCCGCGCCGCCGAGCGCCGCGCCTTCGTGCTCGATCAGATGGTGCAGAAGGGCTTCGCCACGGCGGCGCAGGCCGAGGCGGCCCGGAACGAGCCCATCGTGCTCGCCGCCGAGGCGGAGGCGCTCCCCGAGCTCGCGCCCGAGGTCGTCGAGGAGGTGCGGCGCACGCTCCGCGAGATCGTCGGCCCCGCCGCCGACAAGGGCGGCTACACCATCACCACCACGATCGACCCGTCGACGCAGGCCGCCGCGCGATCGGCCGTGCGCAAGAACCTCGACGACTACGCCAAGCGCCACAAGCTGCTCGCGCCCCTCACCCTCGGCAAGAAGCCGCGCGAGCCGGCGCCGTTCCAGGGCACGCCCAAGGCGGGCGGCGGCAAGGTCTACCTCGGCGTCGTCACCGCGACCGACGACGTCAAGGGCACGCTCACGGTGAAGGTCGGCACCGCCGAGGGCACGGTCGAGATCCGCGACGCCGCCCGCTACAACCCGAAGGGCCTGTTGCCGAGCCAGCTCGTCGAGGTCGGCAAGGTGGTGCGGGTGAGCGTGCTCGGCGCCGAGCCGGCGCGCCCCGGCGCGGGCGACGACGCGCCGCCCGACGATCCCAAGCCCCCGCGACGCCTCCGCCTCCACCTCGAGCTCGGCCCCGAGGGGGCGCTGGTCGCCGTCGACGTGCGCACGCGCGAGGTGCTGGCGCTCGTGGGCAGCTACGAGGCGGTGCGCGCCGGCCTCGACCGCGCCACCCAGGCGCATCGCCAGCCCGGCTCGACGTTCAAGCCCTTCGTCTACAGCTACGCGCTGCACGCGCGGACGATGACGCCGGCGACGATCCTCGAGACCAACCCCAAGGCGATCGCCGGCTACGAGCTCGACAACTACGACGAGAGCGAGGGCGAGCAGCCGGCGAGGCTGCGCGAGGCGCTCGCGCACAGCGTCAACGTCGCCGCGGTGTGGACGCTGGAGCGGGTCGGGCCGACGAACGTGGTCGCCTGGGCCCACGCCCTCGGCATCGAGTCGAAGCTCGACCCCACGCGGTCGCTCGCGCTCGGGGCCTACGAGGTGACGCCGCGCGAGCTCACCGCCGCGTACGCGACGTTCGCCGCCGGCGGCGTCTACGAGGCGCCCGTCCTCGTGCAGCGGATCACCGGCCCGAACGGCGTCGAGATCGCCTTGCCGCCCCGCCCGCCCCCGCGGCGGGTGATGGACGAGGCCGAGGCGTACGTGGTGACGAGCCTCCTCACGTCGGTCGTCGACACCGGCACCGGCAAGCGCGCCAAGGCGCTCGGCCGCCCCATCGCCGGCAAGACGGGCACCTCGAACAAGGCCAAGGACGCCTGGTTCGCCGGCTACTCGACCGACATCGCCTGCGTGGTGTGGACGGGCTACGACGACGCGACGCCGCTCGGCGCCGGCGAGGCGGGCGCCACCGCCGCGCTCCCGGCGTTCGTCGACTTCATGCGCCAGGCGCACGGCAAGCGCCCTGTCGCCGACTTCCCCCTGCCCGCCGGGGTGACCCGCGTCGCGATCGATCCGAGGAGCGGCCTGCGCGCGTACCCGGAGCAGGAAGACGCCTTCGACGAGGTCTTCCTGGCGGGCACCGAGCCGAGCGAGGTGGCCTCGCCCGACGCCGGAGCGGACGGCGCCGCGGTCGATCCCGACGCGGGCGGCGAGCCGGCCGCGTCGCCCGGTGCCCCCGGCGCGGATCCGGCCGCCGCTCCGGCCCCCGCGCCGCCTGGCGAGGGAGATCCCGGAGCCGTCCCCGCGCCGGGGGAGGCCGATCCCGCCGCCGAGCCGCCGCCGTTCTGAAGCGCGCCTCTCGACGCCGGTGAAGAGCGTCGTCGGTCGCCGCCGAGGCCGCGACGACGCGACCCGTCCGCCGGACCGGCCACGCCCCTCGCCGCCGTGTCCGGGAGGGCGGACACCGCCCCGCCGGTCACGCGGCATTTGTCGAAGCGACGCGGCGCTGCTCGCTGGCGTGCTCCTTGATGAGAGCTCGCGCCATGAAACACTTCTCGATCGCTCTCGTGACCGCCGCCCTCGCCATCCCCGTCGTCGTCGGAGTGGCCAGCGCCGGCTGCATGCACACGGCAGAGCCCGTCTCGCGGACCGGCCGCGTCGAGGCGGTGCGCGGCCTCACCGGCGTGGCGGTCGGGCAGACCTGCTCGATCGACGTCGCGGCCGAGGCGCGCGCCTCGCTCAACTGCCGCGTCACCGTGCGGTGCGGCGAGCGGACGCTGTTCGGCGGCGCGAACCCCGGCGGGTACGCGGCGTGCGGCGTCACCGGTGGGCGCTACGGCTCCGCGGCGGATCCGTTGCGCTCCGCCCGCGACGGCGATCCGGCGCTGGAGCTCGATCTCGAGCGCCGCGTCGCGCGCGTCACCGACGCCGGGTACGAGGTGCGGATCGCGCTCGCGGAGTGACGAGCAGGTCAGGCCAGGTCGTCGATGGGCCCGGCGCCCTCGCGAACGATGCGGACGCTGCCCTCGCTGAGGTCGACCACGGTCGTGGGCACGAGGCCGCCGGCGCCGGCGTCGAGCACCAGCTCGAGGCCGGGGAAGCGATCGTCGATCTCGCTGGGATCGACCATCGGCTCCTCGCCCGGCGGCGCCGCCGTGGTGCTGATGATCGGCCGCCCGAGCTCGCGGACGAGCGCGAGCGTCACCGGGTTCGCCGGCACGCGGATGCCGACGGTCTTCTGCCGGGTCTGGACCATCTTCGGGACCTCGCGCGTCGCCGGCAGGATGAAGACGTACGGGCCGGGCAGGAAGCGCTTGAGGACCCGGTAGGCCGCGTTCTCGACCACGGCGTACCTCGAGATGTCGCTGAGGTCGGGGCAGATGAACGCGAGGCTCTTGTCGCGCTGCATCCCCTTGATGCGGTAGAGCGACTCGATGGCCTGCTTGCTCATCAGGTCGCAGCCGAGCCCGTAGACGGTGTCGGTCGGGTAGGCGATGACGCCGCCCTTCTCGAGCGCGTCGACGGCGCGGCGGACTTTCCGCGGCTCCGGGTGATCGGGGTTGATCGGCAGCAGCACGTGGGCTCGCCCAGGGCGCCGGCGCGGCCGGCGCCCGTCGAGGTCACTCCTTGAGCGCCTCGCTCCCGCCGATGATCTCCATCAGCTCCTTGGTGATCGCGGCCTGGCGCGCCCGGTTGTACTGGAGCGTCAGCGAGCCGATCATCTCCTTCGCGTTCTTCGTCGCCGCGTCCATCGCCGTCATCCGGGCGCCGAGCTCGCTGGCCATCGACTCGTAGAGCGCGCGCAGGATCGAGATGTCGACGTACATCGGCACGAGGTTCGTGAGGAGCGCCTCCTTGTTCGGCTCGAACATGAACTCGGGGGCGCGGCCGGTGAGCGTCTCGCGCTCCTCGCCGACGGGGTGCGACACCGGCAGGAGCCGCTCGACGACGAGGTTCTGCGAGAGGGCGCTCTTGAACTCGTTGTAGACGAGGTAGATGGCGTCGACCTCGCCCTTGTTGAAGGGCGCGAGGATGATCTCGCCGACGCGCTTGGCCGTCTCCAGGCTGAGCTTGTCCCAGACGCCGGGCACGTACTCGAGCACCGGCGCGCCGCGCCGGCTGAAGTAGTCGCGGCCCTTGCGGCCGACGAGGACGAGCTTGACGTCCTGCCCGTCGGCGGTGCGCTGCCGCCACTCGCGCTCGGCGCGCTTGTTGATGTTGGTGTTGAACGCGCCGCAGAGGCCGCGGTCGCTGGTCAGGACCAGGAGCAGCACGCGCCGCTCCGGGCGCTCGACGAGCAGCGGGTGCGGCGGCTTCTCGCCGAGGACCGCCTCCTCGTAGACGCCCTCCTCGGTCGCGGCGGCCACGCCCTCGGTGACCACCAGACCCGCCTGGCCCACGGGCCCGGCGCCCTCGGGGCTCACCGGCTGGAGCGGGGTCGCCGTGATCTCGGCGAGCACCTCCTGCGTCTTGACGGCGTAGGGCCGCAGCTCCGTGATGCGCTGCTGGGCGCGGTTGAGGCGCGCCCCGGCGACCATCTTCATCGCGCGCGTGATCTTCTGCGTCGACTTGACGCTGATGATCCGCTTGCGGATGGACTTCAGCGAGGGCACGGCGGCTCAGCCCTTCTTCTTCTCGTCGAGGACGAACTTCTTCTTGAAGCCGTCGAGCGCCTTCTTGAGCTTGGCCTTGACCTCGTCGTCGAGGTCCTTCTTCTCGAGGATGTCGGTGAGCACGGTGGGGTGCTTGGCCTCGACGTACTTGAAGAGCTCCTGCTCGTAGCGCGAGAGCGCGCTCACCGGGTACTCGTCCACGTAGCCCTGGGTGGCGGCGTAGATGATGAGGATCTGCTTCTCGACCGGCTGGGGCACGTACTGGCCCTGCTTCAGGATCTCGACGAGGCGGGCGCCGCGCTCGAGCTGCGCCTTCGTCTTGGCGTCGAGATCCGAGGCGAACTGCGCGAAGCTCGCCATCTCGCGGTACTGCGCGAGGTCGAGGCGCATCGTGCCGGCGATCTTCTTCATCGCCTTGATCTGGGCGTTGCCGCCGACGCGGCTGACCGAGATGCCGACGTTGATGGCGGGGCGGACGCCGGAGTAGAAGAGGTCGGCCTCGAGGAAGATCTGGCCGTCGGTGATGCTGATGACGTTGGTCGGGATGTACGCCGAGACGTCGCCGGCCTGCGTCTCGATGACCGGGAGCGCGGTGAGCGAGCCGCCCGAGTGCGGGTCCTTGACGATCTCGTGGCCGTCGCCGAGCTGCTTGAGGCTCTCCTTGGCCGTGTGCATGGCGGTGGCGCCCACGTGCGCCTTGCCGTCGACGCCGCGGTACTTGGGATCGCCGGCCGGCACCTCGGTGCCCTTCTTCACGACGTAGAGCACGTCGGCCATCTTGGCGGCGCGCTCGAGCAGGCGCGAGTGGAGGTAGAAGACGTCGCCCGGGTACGCCTCGCGGCCCGGCGGGCGGCGGAGCAGGAGCGAGAGCTGGCGGTAGGCGACGGCCTGCTTGGAGAGGTCGTCGTAGACGCAGAGCGCGTGGCGCCCGGTGTCGCGGAAGTACTCGCCGATGGTGACGCCCGCGTAGGGCGAGATGAACTGCAGCGGCGCCATCTCGCTCGCGGTCGCGGCGACGACGGTGGTGTACTCCATCGCCCCCTGGCTCTCGAGCTTGTCGACCACCTGGCGGACGGTGGACAGCTTCTGCCCGATGGCGACGTAGACGCAGTAAACGCCCTTGCCCTTCTGGTTGATGATCGCGTCGATGGCGACGGCGGTCTTGCCCGTCTGGCGGTCGCCGATGATGAGCTCGCGCTGGCCGCGGCCGATCGGGATCATGGCGTCGATCGCCTTGATGCCCGTCTGCATCGGCTCGGTCACCGGCTGGCGCTGCACGATGCCGGGCGCCTTGATCTCGACGCGGCGGCGGTGCTTGGTCTCGATCGGCCCCTTGCCGTCGATGGGCTGGCCGAGCGCGTTGACGACGCGGCCGACGACCGCCTCGCCGACCGGCACCTCCATGATGCGGCCGGTGCGCTTGACCGTGTCGCCTTCCTTGATGATCGAGGTGTCGCCGAAGATGGCGCAGCCGACGTTGTCGGCCTCGAGGTTGAGCACCAGGCCGTAGAGGCTCTGGGCCGCGCTCGCGCCCGCGCCGTTCCCGGTGGAGCCCACGAACTCGACGAGCTCGCCCGCCATCGCGCGCGAGAGGCCGTGCACGCGGGCGATGCCGTCGCCGACGGTGAGCACGGTGCCCATCTCGGTGACGAGCGCCGCCTTGTCGATGTTCTGGATCTGCTTCTTGATGATCTGGGAGATCTCTTCGGCTCGAAGCTGCATCGGGGGGTCCTTCTCTGCGGCGTCTTGGCGGGTACGGCGTTCGGTGATCTCGGCGCGGGTCGGTCAGGCGCTCTGCGCTCCGCCGGCGCCGAGCACCGACTCGCGGAAGCTCTGCAGGCGGGCGCGGGCGCTGCCGTCGATGACCTGATCGCCGATGCGGGTGACGATGCCCGCGATCAGCGACGGGTCCTGCTCGTGCGTGAGGGAGACCTTGCGCCCGGTCGCCTTCTCGAGCTCGGCCCTGAGCTTGGCGACGTACGCCTCCGAGAGCGGCCCGGCGCTCGTGACCGTGGCCCGGAGGAGCGCCTGGTCCTCGTCGGTGAGGCGGGCGAGCTGCCGGGCGATGTCGGGCAGCGCCAGGAGGCGCCGGTTCTTGGCGAGGAGGCGGAGGGTGTTCCGGGCCGTCTCGGAGAGCGAGAGCCGTTCGGCGACGTCGCGGAGGATGGCATCGCGCGACTCCTCGGGCACGAGCGGGTTGTCGAGCGCGGAGCGGAGCTCGGCGCTCTCGGCCCAGAGGTCGGCGAAGGTGGTGATCTCGCGGCTCAGCGCGGCGAGCGTCCCCGACTCCTTGCCGATCTCGAAGATGGCGCGCGCGTAGCGGCGGCCGATCGCTTCGCTGCTCATGCTCGGCCTCCGGCGGTGCGCGCGCCGTCGGCCTTCACGGCCTGGGCGAGCGACGTGAGATAACCGTCGTTCATCCGGTCGAGATCGGCCGGCGACACCTTGGTCTTCAGCATCTGCTCGGCGGCGGCCACGGCGCCCTCGACCGCCTCGGCGAGCAGCTCGGCGCGCGCCGCCTTGAGCTCCTGACCGATCCGGAACTCGGCGTCACGGCGCATCCGGGCGCGGCGCTCCTCGGCCTCGGCGAGGATCCGGGTCTTCTCGGCCTCGGCCTGGGCGGCGTACTCGGCGGTGATCTCGGCGAGCGTGTCCTCGATCCGGGTGAAGCGCTTCTTGTATTCCTTGAGGCGCTTCCTGGCGTCGTCCTTGAGGCGCGCGGCGGTGTCGATCTCCTGCATGATCGACTCCTTCCGCTTCGCCAGGGCCTCGCCGATCGGCTTCTTGCCGAAGCGGTAGAGGAGGAAGACGAGCCCGCCGAAGTTGATGAGGCTCGCGAGGAACGGGGGCGGCTCGTTGCGCGGGTCGCACGCGTCGTCCTTGTTCTCGTAGCGGTAGAGGCTGGGCACCCAGGGCGAGCTGCCGGCAGGCGGGGCCTTGTCGTTGTCGACGCCGAGCAGGCCGTGGCCGAAGTTGATGGGCGGCGGCGGGTCGGTCGGCCCGTGGCCCGGGCAGTGCTCCACGTGCTTGGCGGCGTGCTCCTCTTCCTGGTGCACCGGCCGCGGCATCGGACGGCCCGGCAAGGGGCGCCCGCCCGGCCCGCCCGGCATCGACGGGTGGCCCGGCGGGAACTGCCCCGGCATCGGGCGCGGTCGCCCCGGCATCCCCGGCTGCGGCATCCCCGGCTGGGGCGGCAGCATCGGGCGTCCGGGCTGCGCCTGCCCCGGCATGGGCGGCATCGGCGGGTGGCCCGGCGGCATGGGCTGCGGCTGGGGCGGCTGCTGGCCGAAGGCCACGCCCGCCACCAAGAGGAGACACGTCAGGAGGACCAAGACCCTGGCGGCGAGCCTGGACGAGCGCGTCACGATCGCACCTCCCGGCCCAGCACCCGCGAGGCGATGTCGGCGGCGAGATCGGGGCGGGAGCGCTCGAGCTCGCGGCGGAGCTCGGCCACCTCGGCCGCGATGCGGGCCTTGCCGGCGTCGAGGATCTTCGCCGTCTCGGCGCGCGCCTCGGCCATGATCTGGGCCTCGAGCTTGGCGGTCTCGGCCCGGAGGCGCTCGCGCTCGACGCCCGCGGTGCGGCGCACCTTCTCGAGCTCGGCCTCGTACTTGGTGAGGAGCTCACCGGCGCGCTCGTCCATCTCGCGCGCCTCCTTCTTGGCGCCCTCCGTCCTCCGCTCGCGCTCTTCGAACACGCGCAGGAGCGGGTCGAAGAGGAGCGGCTTGAACACGATGATGAACATCGTGAAAAGGACGAACTGCGCGAGGAACGTCATGTCGAAATCGACGGTGACGTCCTGGGAGGCGAACAGGCGGGCGAAGCCGAGCGAGGTCACGGGCATGGGATAGGGGTGAATGCGGCGCGCGCCAACTAGCACGTGTTCGCGAAAGGGTGAAGAGCCGAACCCGCTTCCCCGACTCGGTCAGGGGGCGGCCGACCTGGCCTGGGCAGCGCGCGGGCGCGGGCGGCGGGGACATGGGCCGCCCGGCGCGGGTCAGGCGGTCCAGTCCTCGACGCGGAGGTGGGGATACCGGGAGAAATCCCCCGGGCGCCGGGTGACCAGCGTGAAGTCGTTCGTGACGGCGATCGCGGCGATGATGAGGTCGTCCGTCTCGGCCTCGGGGGCGACCGTCGCCCGGAACTTGGCGAACGACTGGGCGGCGAGGAGGTCGAAGGGGGCGACCTTGACCGAGGAGACGAGGCGGATGACGTCCTGCATCAGCTTCGGCTGCTGGGTGCGCCGCGCCGCGACCAGGATCTGGCCGACGCTGATGACCGTCGTCCAGCGGTCGCGGCTGGGGATGCTGGTCAGCCGGCGCACGAGGACGTTCGAGGGCACGGCCCTGAGCACCTCCGCCAGGGTCCCGGTGTCGAGCAGGTAGGGCAAGGCGCCGGTCTCCCTCAGCCCCGGACCCAGAGGCCGGTCCGCGTGAAGTCGGCGACGATCGAGTCGACGAACGCGTCGTGACGGCAGGCTCCGCAGAGCGCCAGGAGCGGATCCGAGCCGCCGTTGGCCGCCGGATCGGGCGGATCGATCCGGTCGAGGTCCGGCATCGGGACGATGGCGGCGACGGCGTGCCCGCCGCGGATGACGAGCGTGCGGGCGCGCGCGCGCTCGGCCGCGTCGACGGCGTCGAGGCAGTGCGAGGGCAGGTCCGCCAGCGGGATGCCGTACTTGTGCGTCACGCTTGGGAAGGTACCGGAGAGCCGTCGCCGTTTGAAGGGCCCGTGCGGATCCGCGTCCGGACGGCGGTCGCCGAGCGGGGCGCCCTTCAGCCCGCCAGCGCCTGGAGCGCGGCCACGAGGTCGTCGAGGGCGGCGAAGAGGGGCTCGCGCTTCGGCTTCGGCGGGGCTGGCACGGTCGCGTGCTCCTCGCGCAGCGCGAGCGCCGCGTGCGGGCTCCGCCACCAGTCCTCGTCGAAGCCTTCGATGAGCCGGCGACGATCCGACGCCGCGAGGACCGCGCCGAGCACGCGCCCGGGATCGCCGGGCCCGAGGCGCGGGAGCACGCCGGCGAGGGACGCCGGCACCGGCACGCCGAGCGCGCGCGCCGTCAGCCCCTCGAAGCGGTCGGCGCGGTCGCGCGCCGGCAAGAGCAGCGCCCCGCCCAGCGCAGCGCGCGCCGCATCGAGCCGCAGCGACACGAGGAGCGCGCCGGCGATCTTGCGGCCCTGATCGCGGGCGCGCCCCCGCCCGAGCCCGAGGGCGCGCACGTGGAAGGCCGGCTCGGCGACGATCGACGCGAAGAGCGCGGCGCGGCGCGGGCCGAGGAGGTCGAG
>CAYJPW010000061.1:0-55244 GCA_964372055.1 uncultured Polyangiaceae bacterium | reverse complement strand
GCCTCGCCCCCGGTCGCCGACACGCCGGCCCCGCGCGGCGCGCAGCTCGCCGCGGCGCTCGCGGCCCAGCTCGCAGGCCGCCGCGGCAAAGGCACGCGGGCGCACGCCGAGCCCGCGCCCCTCGCCGCCGCACGCGAGCTCGCGCGCGCCGAGAGCGCCCTCGTCTACCTCACCGTCGAGATCGCCGGAGGGCAGCTCAAGGTCTCCGCCGACGTCTACCCGGTCCCGGGGACCGTGTGGTCGCGCTTGCGCGATCCCAGCCCCGGCCCGCGGGCGCACGCGTTCGCGCAGTCGCCGCTCGACGCCGAGATCCGCGGCTACCTCGCGCCCATCCCGCTCACCAGCGCGTCGGTCGAGCGCGGCAAGAACTTCGAGTCGGACGTGGTCGCGCTCGCGTGCGGCGACCTCGACGACGACGGCGCCCCCGAGATCGTGAGCGTGAGCCGCCGGCGCGTGACCGCGCTGCGCCTCAAGGGCGGCAAGGTCCAGATCCTCGCCTCGCGCAACTGGCCCGATCTCGCGGGCGTCAACCCGGCGCCGTACCGCGAGCCCATCGCGTTCGCGACCCTCGTCCCGCGGGGGCAGGACGGGGACGGGCCGGTGCTCCTCGACGTGGGCCTGACCGATCGCGCCAAGAGCGTGCGCCTCGACGGCAAGCTCCAGATCGCGGGCGCCTTCGCCGGGATCGCGGTGCCGGACGCCGAGGGCAGCGCCTGCACGCGGATGTGGGGGCTGACGGTCACCGGGCCGCTCGTGCCCTGCTCCGACGGCGATCCCGAGGTCGCGGCGGCGAGCGTGGGCGGGCAATACGACGCGTTCGCGTCGGCGCGGCTCTTCGCGCCGGGCGGCGCGCCGTTCGCGGTGTGGGCGGGCCGCGAGGCGCGCGTGCTCGAGGTGCGCGACGACGCCGGCCACCGCGCCACGCTCGACTCCGCCGGCGCGCAGATCGCGGTCGGCGATCTCGAGCAGGACGGCGATCCCGAGATCATCAGCAGCCTCGACGTGGCCAACCCGCTCGACGACGCCGTCGTCGTCCGGTCGTGGCCGCGGCTCGCGCCCGGCGGCAAGCCGGTCGAGCGGCTCCGGATCCCCGCCGCGGCGGGCGTCCACGCCATCGCGGTCTGTCCTCCCGACGGCCCGGGCCGCGCCCCGTTCGCGGTCGCGACCACCGACGAGATCTGGGTCGTGCGATGAGGCCGACGCGCCGCGCCTTCCTCTGCCAGCTCGGGGCCGGGGCCGGCGCGCTCGCCCTCGGACGCGGCGCGGCGGCGATGGGCCGCACGCCGCTCGGGGGCAAGCTCCTCCTCCACGTGCCGTGGCCGACCGGCGCGATCGATCCGCACGATCTCCGCGATCCCGCCGCCGCGCTGTTCGCAGCGGCGATCGCGGATCCGCTGTACGGCCTCGACGGTGCGGGCAACCCATTTCCGTCGCTCGCCGCCGCGCTCCCTGCGCAGGAGCCCCTCGGCGCCGTGGTGCGCCTGCGCGAAGGGCTGCGCACCGCGCGCGGCGCCCCGCTCGACGCGCGCGACGTCGTCGCCTCGATCGAGCGCGCGCGCGCTCGCGGCGCCGCCGCGGTCCTCGCCGACGTTCCGGTCGCGAAGCCGCACCCCGCCCAGCCCGGCGCGGTCGTCTTCGCCGGCATCGATCCGGGGCGGCTCGCGCGCGTGCTCGCCTCACCGCTCTGCGCGCTCCTGCCGAGGCGCTACAGCCCGACCGCGCCGGACGCCACCGGCGCCTTCCGCGCCGACCCGGGCCCCGACGGGCTCATCCTCACGCGCAACCCCAACGCGGCGCGGGGCCCGGCGTTCCTCGACGCCATCGAGGTCAAGCCCGCGCCCGATCTCCGCGTCTCGCTGCGCGAGTTCGAGTCGGAGCGCGACGACGTGGGGTGGCTGGGCTTGGGGCTCCACGCCGGGCGTCGCGGCGCGGTGAAGTTCGATCTCGGTCCCGTCGCGTGGGTGGTCCTCACCACCGGGCCGGACGCGGGCTCGTTCGGGATGCCGGGCGTCGCGCAGCAGCTCGCCGATGCGCTCCCGCCCGAGCGCCTCGCGCACCTCGGTCTCGGGCCGGTGCCGCGGTCGAGCGGCGATCCCGCCTGGGGCGGTCCCCCGGCCGGCCTCTGCGTCGACGAGGGCTCGGCGCACCTGGTCGAGATCGCGCAGAGCGTGGCGCCGATCCTGTCGCGCCCCGGTCACGAGATCACGGTCGAGCCGCTCTCGCGGGGCGAGCTCGCGAAGCGGCGGTCGCGCGGCAAGATCACGCTCGGCCTCGAGGTCGTGCGCCCGGTGGGCCTCGGCGCGCTCGGCGCCCTCGTCGCGCTCGCGACCGCCGACGACCCCGCGCGCGCCAAGGACATCGTGCGCCACCCGCCGCGCATCCCGGCCGGCGCCACGGCGCGCTCGCTCACGACCACGCTGCGCGTCGGTGTCGTCGGCGAGCTGCGCGTCACCGGCGGGGTCGTCCCCGAGGTGACGCTCGCTCGAGCCGCCGGCGACGGCTGGGATCTCGGCGCGAGCTCGCGGAGGCCGAAGCGGTGAGCGGCGCCCGGCGCGCGAGCGCCAGCGATCCGTGGGCAGACGCCGTGCGAGCGCTGGCGTCGACGTCGCCGTCGCTCGGGGCGCTCATCGCCGAGGTCGGCCCCTGCCGCCTCGGCCACGAAGCGTCCGGCCCGTTCCACACGCGCGGCCTCCTGGCCGGCCTGGTCGAGGCGATCGTGAGCCAGCAGCTCTCCGCCAAGGCGGCCGACACCATCTTCGCCCGCGTGAAGGCGCTCGCCGACGTCGGCGATCCCGGCGCGCTCCTGGCGCTGCCTGAAGGCGCGCTCCGCGGCGCCGGCCTCTCCGGCTCGAAGGCGGCGTACGTGCGCGACCTCTGCGCGCGCGTCGCCGACGGGCGGCTCCGGCTCGACGCGCTCGCCGGGCGCGAGGACGAGCAGGTCATCGAGTCGCTCGTCGAGGTGAAGGGCGTCGGGCGCTGGACGGCGGAGATGTTCCTGATGTTTCGGCTGCGTCGCCCGGACGTGCTCCCGGTCGGCGATCTGGGGATCAAGAAGGGGATGACGCGCCTCTTCGCGCTGCGCAAGCCGCCCGAGCCGGCGCGGATGGAGCGGCTCGCGCGCCCGTGGCGGCCTTACCGATCGGTCGCGTGCTGGTACCTTTGGCGCTTGAACGAGCTGCCGCCCGAGGCGCGGCCGCCTGCGTGGCGGTGAGCGAGGCGGCGTCCTCGAGGAGGAGGTCGTCCACGAGGCGAGGTCGACCCGCCGATGGATCCAGGAGAGGATCCTGGCCGAGCGCTGGACGATCCTCACGAACGAGCGCGTTGCCCGCGCCGCGCGCAATCTCGCGGCGCGCCGCCGGAGAAGCTATCGTCCAAGAGGTGCCTGGAGCATGACCCTCATCGAGCGCGCACTCGACTCCGTCGTCGCCGATCTCCTCGGACCGCTCCTGGCCCTCGAGCGGCCCTCGAAGGCGGGCTTTCGCCTGGTGGGGTGGGACGGCGAGCAAGGCATCTGCCTGACCCTCGCGCGCGGCGACGACCTGGTGCTCGTGGAGCTCGAGTCGCGCGACGACGCCCTCCCCTGCTACGCGAGCACGGCGCGCTTCAACGTGCACGCGCGGCGGCCGCTGCGGCCGGGCGCCCCGCTGTCGAAGCTCGAGCGGCGGGCCGTCGAGCAGGTCGTGGAGGTCGTGCGAGACAGAGAGGGGCGGCTGCCCGACGTGCTGCGACCGCCGACGTCGCGCCGCACCGCCGTGCGCGAGATCGAAGTGGGCCGGCTGCTCATCGCGGAGGGCGCCGGCCAGTACTACTTGAACCCCTACGTCGGCTGCGTCACGGGCTGTCCGTTCTGCTACGTGGCCGAGCGCGCCGACCTCTCGCGCAGCCTCGAGGGCCAGCCGGTGATGCCGTGGGGCCGTTGGATCGACGTGAAGATCAACGCCGCGGAGATCCTGCGCGAGGAGGTGAAGCGCGTGCCGCCCGGCATCGTGCGCATGAGCCCGATCGTGACCGATCCCTATCAATCGATCGAGCGGACCTATCGGGTGACGCGACAGTGCCTCGAGGTGATGCTCGAAGCCGGCTTCGTGCCGGCCATCCTCACCCGTGCCGCCCGGGTGCTGGAAGACCTCGACATCCTGCGGCGCTTTCCGGTCGCGGCCGTCGGCCTCTCGATCCCCACCGACGACGACCGCGTGCGCCGCACGTTCGAGCCGGGCGCCGACCCCATCGAGGACCGCTTCGAGGCGCTCGCGGCCTGCCAGGCGGCCGGGATCCACACCATCGGCGTCGTCCAGCCCATGCTGCCGATGAACCCGGCGCGCCTCGTCGACCGCATGGCGCCGCTCGTGCGGTCCGTGCGCATCGATCGCATGCACGTCCTCCATCGCACGCGAGCCCTCTATGACGAGGCCGGCATGCCCGAGGCAGCCGCGCCCGGGTTCTTCGAGCGGACCCAGGAGGAGCTCGAACGAGGCTTTCGCGCGCGCGGGGTGAGCCTCGACGACCTCGACGACTTGGCGACGACGCTCGGGGTGAAGGCGGCGACGCCTGGAGGAGCCACGACGTAGCGCGTACCGCGTCCTGTCGGCCCGCAGCCAGCGCCCGCCGCCCCACGTCGAAGCCCACCCCTCCGTCCCCCGCGCCCGAGCCCGCGAGACCACGGCCGGTGCGGCGTGGTCCCCCGCGCCGGCCGACGGCAAGGCATCGCCTTGGCGCAAGCGTCCGGTCAGAGAAACGCGCGCCCGGAATCCACGCTCAGCCCCTCGAGAGCGCGGCGTACACCCGGCGCCACGCCTCCGGGTGGATGAGATAGCCGTAGTGCGTCACGCGCGGCAGCTCCACGTTCTCGGCGCCCTCGACCAGCCGGCGCGGATGGAGCGGCTCGCGCGCCCGTGGCGGCCCTATCGGTCGGTCGCGCGCTGGTACCTGTGGCGCTTGAACGAGCTGCTGCAGGAGGCGCGGCCGCCTCCGTGGAGACGCGAGAGCCAGCCGTGAAGGCATGGCGCCGGCGCTCGTGTCGCGCCGCTCAGGGGCAGGGACCCTGCGACGCCACGCGCACGCCGGCGACCTCCGCACAACCCTGGTTGAGATACGTCGCGCCGTCGCAGCCACAGATCTGGGCGACCTGTCCCGTGCATGTCTCCGGGCTCGCCTTGTTCACGCAGCCGCCGGGTGCGTCACAGCCGATGCCTTGACAGTATTGTTGGTCGAGGACGCAGGGCCCGCCGTCGACGCACGGCACCGTCGTCGGCTCCGGAGGGTAGCTGCACAGCGCGGGCACGCTGGCGTCGTAACAACGCCCAGTG
Organism: uncultured Polyangiaceae bacterium; assembly: GCA_964372055.1. GTDB lineage: Bacteria > Myxococcota_A > Polyangia > Polyangiales > Polyangiaceae > CAYJPW01. The sequence continues at coordinate 49,938 of CAYJPW010000061.1, read as the reverse complement.
ATGAAGCAGCAGCTCTGCCCTGCAGGGCACATCGAGTCGTCGCCACAGAAGGTGACCACGGCCTGAAAGACGTCGCCTACAGGCTCGCCGCACCCGTGCCCGCCGTTGGGAATCAGCGGTGTACGGACGCCCTGCATGCAGGCTGTCTGCCGGTTCGGGTAGGTGACGCCGTTGCACCCGCAGCTGACGCACGGGCTGCCGGAGCATGTCCCGCATTGGTCCCGCCCGAGACAGTAGCCGGGGCCGCCGCAGATCCACGGATTGATACCGGTACAGAACTCGCTGGGAGCGCAGTCGGTGTTCGCCGAGCAGGGCGTCGTCCCCTCGGGAGCGCCGGTTGTCGGGAGATCCGGGCACGTCTCCGTGAGAGGATCGAAGCACGTCGATGTCGTGAGGCAGCAGTCCTGGTCCGGCGCGCACATCAGACCGCCACAGGTGCCGGGATACCCGACGGGCGGACCTGTCACCGAGGAGTTCACCGCGTCGGTCGTGCTCGCGACCGCCGTCGAGCCTCCGGCGGCTGCAGTCGCGTCGCTGCCGATATTCACGTCGCCGTCGCACGCCGCGGCCCCGGAGACGATCAGGAAAACGAGGGCGTCCAGGGACGCGTCGCGGATGGTCATGCCCATGGAGTGCCCGTTTGCGTGCGACCCCGTCGCGGCAGACGTCATTTCTCTTCGGGTGGCGCCGACGACGCACATACACCGCGCACTCGTTCAGCGTGGAGTGACCTTGGCCAGGTGGCCAAGAATCGCTGCGCCTCGGAGCGTGCCTCCGACGGTCGCCCCGCGGCGCACAACGCCAGCACTCGGCCCGCCGCCTGTTCCTCGCGCAGCAGGCCGTCCGGGTACCGCGCGTGCAGCTCGTCGAGCAACGCGAGCGAACGCTCGCCGTCGTCGGCGCGCAGGGCCTCCTGCGCGCGGCGCAGAATCTCGAGCTCGGCGCCGAGGGTGCCCAAGCGCTCGACCGAGGGCGCCGCACTCGGAACCGAGGGCGACGCCTCGGTGACCCGACGGAGCGCCGTCGGTGACGACGTTCGCGGCGCGGCAGCGGCCGTGCCCACTCCAGCCTCCGGCGGTGCTGCAGCCGACGCCATCGAGGGCGCCTCGGCCGGCGTCCCCCTCCGCTCCAGGTCTCGCGCCGACGTATCCCTGGCAACAGCCGAAAGCACGGTCGACCGAGCCGCGTCGTCGTGCGGCGTGGCGGCTTGGGTGCTGCCGGTGAGATAGCCACCGACGAACGCGCCCGTACCGACGATCGCGAGGGCGACGACGAACTTCGCGAGCGGGACCGTTCCCCACGGCGCAGCGACGGAAGCCGGCGCCGGCGCGGAGGAGGGCGCGTGAGACGCGCGGCCGTGGGGCGCCGGGACTGCGGAAAGCCTCGCTGTCAGCAGGGCTCGAATCCGCGCGTGATCGCCGGGCGACGGTCGATCCCTTCGGCCTGCCTCGACCAGCGTTCGGAGCTTGGGGTCGAGCCGTGTCATGGTTTGCCTCCCGAGCGGCGCGCCGCCATCGCCTCGACGAGTCGCCGAGCGGCGTGGAGACGCGAGTAGACCGTGTTGACCGGGATCCGGAGCACCTCGGCGATCTCGGTGGCGCTCATCTCCTCGACCTCGGCCATCACGAACACCGCGCGCTTGTCGTCGTCGAGGCGACCGAGCAGCTCGTCGAGCAGTCCCAAGGCTTCACGGGCCTCGAGCACCCGGTCTGGACTTGCGGCCGGATCGGGAAGGTCGGGCGGGAGCGTCTCCAGCCCACCTCGACGCTGCACGGCGCGTCGATGCGCACGCCCTACGCGCAAAACGACGCCGAAGAGCCACGTCTTCAGCGAGGAGCGCCCCTCGAAATCGGGCAGGCGCCGGTGGACGACGACAAAGACGTCTTGCACCGCGTCGTCGAGCGCCGGCTCGGCAACCCCAAGGCGGCGTAGGCAACGCCAAACGAACGGGAAGTACTCATCATAGACGTCATCGAAGGGCGGAATCACGGGCCGCTGCGGCAGCGCCGCGGTCTCGAGCGGCTCCTCGAGGAGCGGCTTCGGATCGGCCGTGGGGAGGGTCACCCCAATGGAGTGCCCGGCGGTGCCGTGACCCGTCACCGAAACTCGACTTCCAGCCCCAAGCCGGCCCGGAACGTGAACCGCGGGGGCCTGTAGACCTCACCGATGTCCGCGAGCACGAACCGCTTTCGCGCGAGCGGTACCAGCCCGTCGAGGGCGAGCTGGAGCGCGAGGCGGTCGGTCAACGCGTAGCTGCCGAGCACCGAAACCTGGGGTGCCAGCCACGGCGCGCTACCCGACCCCGGTGCCGTGACCCCGAAGGCGTCCGCCATCATCACGCCCCCTTCGAAGCCCATGCAGGCTCCAGCCTCGTACGTCCCGCGGATCGGCAATCCGCAGAGGCGGGCGCCACCGGCCAAGAGCGAAATGTCGCCGCCGGCGCTGCGGTCGGCCAGGGTGGCGCGCTCCGAGAACAGGTACGCGACAGTGAGCTCAGCGCGCCCCGCCCCGAGCTCCGCGATGCCCGCGACAGCAATTCCCGGAGCCGCGCGGGGCAGGGCCATTCCGTCGACGATCCCGGACGCGCGGCCACGCCACCGAGTCTTCGTGGATGGAGGCGCCTCCGGGTCACGTACGACGGCCGCCGCGACGCGCGGGGATCGCGGGACGGGCGTGACGGGCGAGGGCGGCGCTTCGACTGCGGCGGTCTCGTCGGCGGTATGGGGCGCGGCGGGCTGCCCGGCGCGCGCGGCGACTCCGACGGGATCGACGGCGAGCGCGATGATCAATGCGGTCGCATCGGCGAGCTCCTCGCATGTGTCGCCTTCGAGCGTACGCTCCGCCTCGTCGAGCGCCATCGAGAGACGCAGATGCCAACGACCGTCATCACCTTGCTCCACTGATGCGCGCGCGGTGAAGCGCGGGGGCGCTTCGGTCGCGATCGGCTCATCCAGCAACCGCTCGAGCTCGCGGCGCACGTGCGCTGCGTCAGGGCAGCCGGAGGGGGCGGACCACGCGAGCTGGACCGGGGGGCTCGACCACGCGAGCGACGGCGCGATGGTCGAGACGGCGATCGCGAGCGCTGACAGCAGGCGCGGCGCCATGGCGCAACGTACCACGCCCGCTGCGAAGCGATTCGCAGCGCGGGCCGTGCTCGACCGATTCAGCCCCTCGAGAGCGCCGCGTACACCCGGCGCCACGCCTCCGGGTGAATGAGATAGCCGTAGTGCGTCACGCCCGGCAGCTCCACGTTCTCCGCCCCCTCGACCATCGCCGTCGAGGCGGGCAGGAGCAGCATGTCGGCGCCGCTCCAGAGCGCCACCAGCCGCGGCGCCGCCGGCGGGCCGGGCCAGGGGAGCCGCTCGGCGAGGCGCCGCACGACGTCGGAGCCGGGGCGCAGATCGAGCACGCGCGGCGTCGCCCCGAAGCGCGCGGCGTGCGTCCCGGCGTGCGGCGTCCCCAACGTCACCAGCGTCGCGACGCGCGCGGCCACAGCCGGATCCTCGAGCGCGAGCCGCGCGACGAGGCCGCCCATGCTGTGCGCGACCACGTCGATCCGGCCCTCCTCGCCGAGGCCCCACGCTTGCGCGGCCTCGCCGACGACCGTGCGGAGGTGCTGCGCGAGGGCATCGAGCGAGGTCGAGCCGCCGTCCGGCGCGTCGTCGGGGAGCGTCACCGCGTGGAGGCGCGTCCTGCCGCGCAGCCGGAAGTACGTCGCCATCGCGACGAAGTTGCCCGGGTGCCCGCCGAGCCCGTGGACGAAGAGGACCGGGCGCGCGCCGTCGTCGGTGCCGGGTGCGATCGCCGCCGAGCGGGGCGCCAGCATGGTCAGGCCGAGCAACGGCATCTCGGCGAGGTGCAGGCGGACGTCCGGATCGACGGCGCGGTACGCCGAGGCGACGGACCGCCCCGCGCTCACGGCGGCGCGGCCGATGGCGCGTCCGGCGACGCCGAGGCCTCGGCCGACGGCGCTCAAGACGACAGCGGCGCGATCGCTGGGCTCGGTGCTCACGGCCGAGTTGTAGCACGCGGCGCCGCCGGACCCGCGACGGCGGGATGCCGACCCGCGCAGGCGCGTTCTCGCCCGCGTCCCGCCGTACGCGGTCTCGCCGGAGCGCCTTGCGCCGAGCCCACCCATCGGCGAGCTTCGGTACGTCGGGATCCCGACGCCCGCCGGCCAGCCGGTTGCACCCATTGGCGCTCGCGCACGCCGCGCCCGATCGAAGGAGACCCCGGTGCAAAAGCCCCGACGCGCCCGCTCCGTCCGCCCCGCGATCGCCCTGGCGGTTGCCGTCCTGCTCGCGTCCGCCTCCACGAAGAGCTTCGCGCAAGACGCGGCGAGCGCCGCGCCACCCGCCGTGGTGACGCCGCCGCCCGCTGCGGACACGCCGCCCGCGGGCGCGACGCCGCCCCCACCTCCGCTGCCGTTCGCGCCCCCGCCTTCGTACGCGCCGGCGCCCTCCGCGCCGGCCTCGTCTCCGCCGACGCCGTACGCGGCGCCGTACTACCCGCCGGGTTACGCCGGTCCATACGCGTATCCGCCCGGCACGCGGGTCGTGTTCCGCGACGGCGAAGACGACCGAGACGAGGACAAGAAGCGGAGCAGGCCGGGCCCCGGCATGAGGAACACCGGCATCGCCCTCACCTTGGCAGGCTTCGGCGTGGGCATCGCCGGCGCGATCGCGCTGGGAACCGCCGACAACGGCAACCGCATCGGTCCCACCGTGGCCGGAATGTTCTGCGGGGTGATCGGCGGCGCCATGGTGCTGACCGGGATCCCGCTCTGGGCCGTGGGCGCGGCGCGCTACAAGGGCGGCGACGACGAGGGCTCGACCGCGGCGATGACGCTGTCGGTGGGCGGGGCCGGCGCTCGGCTCGACGGCCGGTTCTGAACCGCCGAGCCGCTCGCCGCCGCCACGGCGATGCGTTACCCGTCGACGCATGCCCGACACCAAGTTGCGCTGCCCTTGGGCGGGCGGCGATCCTCTCTACCTCGAGTACCACGACCACGAGTGGGGCGTGCCGGTCCACGACGACCGGAAGCTCTTCGAGATGCTCTTGCTCGAGGGCGCCCAGGCGGGCCTGAGCTGGATCACGATCCTCCGGAAGCGCGACGCCTACCGGCGCGCCTTCAACGGCTTCGATCCGGCGAAGGTCGCGCGCTACCGCGAGCCCAAGGTGCGCGCGCTGCTCGCCGATCCGGGCATCGTGAGGAACCGCCTCAAGGTCCGGAGCGCGGTGACGAACGCCCGCGCGTTCCTCGCCGTCCAGAAGGAGCACGGGTCGTTCGACCGGTTCGTCTGGAGCTTCGTGGGCGGCAAGCCGAAGCGGAACGCCCCGCGCCGCATGAGCAACGTCCCCGCGCGCACGGCCGAGTCCGACGCGCTCAGCGAGGCGCTGCAGGCGCTCGGCTTCAAGTTCGTGGGCTCGACCATCTGCTACGCGTTCATGCAGGCGGTGGGCATGGTCGACGACCACGTCGCCACCTGCTTCCGGCATCGCGCGGGCGGCGGTGCACGGGTCTCGCCGCGCTCCAAGGCTACCGCCGCGCGAGGACGACGTACTGATCCGGCAGCTCCTCGCGCGCGATCGACGCCGTGAGGCCGGCCCTCGCGAGCTCGGCGACGACCTCCTCGGGCGCGAGCCGGTGCTCGCGGGGCGGACCGCGGTCGGCCTCCTTGGTGAAGTCGACGACCGCGATCATCCCGCCCTCGGCGAGCCCCGCCCGGAGCTTGCCCGCGTAGCTCACGCGGTCGGGGATGTGGTGCCACGTGTCGACGATGAGGATGCGGTGCACGCCGGCCGGGGGCAGGTGCGGATCGTCGCCGGCGACGACCTCGGGGCGGACGTTGGCGAGCCCCTCGCGCGCCGCGCGCTCGCGCATGTAGCGGACCATGTCCGGCTCGATGTCGAGCGCGAGGACCACGCCCGATGGCCCGACGGCGCGCGAGAGGTGGGGGAGGAAGTAGCCCGTGCCTGCGCCGATGTCGGCGACGGTCATCCCGGGCGTGATCGCGAGCAACGCCACCACCTCGGCAGGGCGCTGCCAGGCGTCGCGCGCCGGATCGTCGAACTCTTTGGCCCAGCTATCGGCGCTCTCGAACCGGTGCACGAGGGGGCCGTGCCCGTCGTGGCCATGATGGGCGTGGTGGTCATGGTGTCCCGAGCCGTGGGCGGGCTCACCGGACGCCGGCGCGGCTGCGGCGGCGGGAAGGGGGGCAGGGGGTGCGCCGCAGGCGGCGGCCCAGGCGCAGGTCAGGATGGCGAGCGCTCGCTTCATGGCCGTCTGCATCGCACCTTTCGCGCCCGCGCGCGACGACGATCACCGGCATCCGCGCGAGCCAGCCCAGTAATGCACCGTGCCCCGATGCAGCGCCGCGTAGACGGCGTCGCGGAGCTCGTTGGCCTCTTCGTGGGTGAGCGTCCTCGTCGGGTGGCGCAGCACCACCCGGAGCAGCACGTTCTTCTGCCCCTCCACGATGCCGAGGCGCTCCGCCGCCGCGACCGGCAGCGCGGCGAGCGGCGTTTCGGAGAGCACGACCACCTCCTCCACGCTCGCCGCCGACTCGCCGAGCGCCTCACGGACGGCGTCGCCGAGCTCCTCGGCGGTCGCGTCTCGCTCCACCGCGATCGAAAGATCCCGGCGCACCGGCGGCTGCGACGAGACGGCGTGGTACGGGGAGAGGTCCTCGAGCTGGGCCGTGACGCGCGGATCCGTCGACCGCAAGAGGCGGATGTCGTCGATCCCCTTCCTCAGCATCAGGATCCGATCGAGCCCGAGGCCCATGGCGAGCCCCGACGCGCGCGCGGGATCCAGGCCCGAGTCGGCGAGGAGCGCGGGCAGGGCGAGGCCGCACTCGCCGATCTCGATCCAGGCGCCGCCCGCCTGCACGTCGATCTGCAGACCGGCGTCGGTGTACGGGTGCGACGCGGGCGTGCACCGGTGCGGCAGCCCGGGCAGGAGCGCGGCGGCGATCCGCGAGACCATCTCGCGCAGATCGCCGGGGCCGAGCCGCTCGCCGAGACGAATGCGCCAGAGATCGATCTGGTGCGGCTCGCCGGTGTGCAGCCGGTCGATGCAGTCGCGCCGGTAGACGAGGCCGGGGCAGGCGAGGAGCGTATCGGCGCGCGGGGCGGAGGCGAGCCGCCGGAGCAGCGGAGGCACCATCGCCGAGGTCTGCGTGCGCAGCAGCGTCGTGGCGGTGACGTAGCGCGTGTAGCGCGCGTCGCGCGCCGCGCCCCCCGGCGGATACCGGAGCCGATCGTAGTTGTCCTCCACCGTGACGATCGGGTGCGCGCGGTGGAGCTCCAGCGTCGAGCCCCATGCGGCGCACAGCGCGCCGACGGCGAGGTCGACGAGCTTCTGCATGGCGTGGGGGCCGGAGGCAGGATCGGTGAGATCGCGGACGGAGAGCGCGCGACGGATCTCGTCGGCGCTGCAGATGGACGGCGACATGGCGTTCCTCGCAGGCGAGCGGGTGGCATCGACGCACCGCCGCGCGGCGGCGCGCACCGCGAGTCACCCCCCGGACCGCGACCGGGCGAGGAAGCGAGAGGATCCGGCGCTTACGCGGACGGCACCTCCCGACGCCCGGTCGGGGTCGGGGGGCCGGTAAAGCGAGGAGCGCGGCGGATCGCGGGGACCATCGCCTTCACCATGCGGCAAGGCGGCGTGATGCGCAAGTGGGTGCAGTCGGCGACGAGGCCCGAGCGGAAAGTCAGCCGCTCGCTGCGCGAGCCTTCGCGTCCTCACACGCGAGCACCCCGGCCGCCGTCAGCACGAGCGCAATCCACGCGAGCGTCGCCACGAGCAGGTGGACGACCTGCATCCAGCCCGGCGCCGAGAGCGCGACGTTGAGGACGCCGACGATCAGCTGGAGCACGACCAGCGCAGCGACCCGCCGCGCCCACCGCGCCGCCTCGGCGCCGTGGCCCGACGCCGCCCGCGAAGCGGCGTAGAGCACCAACATCGCGGCGAGCACCGCGAAGACGGGGTGCAGGATGCGCGCGCGCTGGAGGAAGTGCGCCGCGAGCCCTGGATCGAAGCGCTCGGTCACCCCGGCGCCGGCCTCGAGCGGATAGAGCGTGTCGCCGAGCGCGGTGACGGCGCCCGTCATCGAGACGATCAGCATGGCGCCGAGCGCGAGCACGGGGATCCAGGCGGCGCCGCGCGGCGTCCAACGCGCCGGCGGACGCGCCCCCGGCGCCGCGCACCACGCCGTCAGCGCCATCGAGCCGGTGAGGAGCGAGGTGTTCGCCAGGTGGACGGCGATGACCGCCGCACGCGCCGTCGAGTCGTTCTTCCCCACGAGGGCGAGCAGCACCAGCGCCGCACCGACGAGCGCCTCGACGACCATGAACACGCACGAGAGCACGGCCCAGCGGCGCACCTCGTGCCCCCGCGGGAACCGCGCGAACGCGAGCCACGCGACGCCGCCCACCAAGAGGAGGCTCAGCCCGGAGGTCACGCGGTGGGTGAGCTCGATCGCGGTCTCGATGGTCCGCGGCAGGTGCGCGATTTCGCCTTGGCAGGTCGGCCAGTGCTGGCCGCAGCCGGCGCCGGAGCCGGTGATCCGCACCACGGCGCCGAACAAGACCACGGCCACCGTGTAGAGGAGGGCGCCCCACGCCAGGCGCGCGAACGCGCCCTGCGCGTCGGCGGAGCGCGCGCCGGGGCCATCGGAGCCGAGCGGGCGGGCGGCGGCGACGGAGGCCATGGGCCGCTACCCTGCCACTGGCCGCGCGCCGGGTCGAGGCCCGCGCCCTCACCTCGGGCCCTCGAATCAAGGGGATCTCGGGGCCGCTTAGGCGTAAGAGGGGGCGCTCCCATGCGATACGCCCCCTCGCTCCTCGCCCTCTTCCTCATGACCGGCTGCGGCATCGTCCAGGTCGGGCAACCCAAGGGTCCGGCCGGCGCCGGCGAGGCGTCCGGCTCGAGCGGCGAGGAGGCGGACAAGCACAAGGCGCCCGCCCCCGCGAGCGAGGACGAGGAGAAGCAGGTGCTCGCCAAGGCCGACTGCTCGAAGTTCAAGCCCGACGGCGCCAAGAAGGGGATCTTCCCGCTGATCCCGCAGGACGTGCCGTGCGCCGCCAAGGCGAAGACCAAGCTCCACGTCGCCGTCTCCTGCTGGACCTCGAAGCCCGACAACGGCTCGATCCGCGGCCCCGATGCCGGCCCGCTGCTCCAGCCCGGCGAAAGCGTCGAGGCGATCGGCATCGGCAGCAGCCCGGACCAGTACGGCCTCGTGCAGCACGTCAAGATCAAGGCGCCCGACGGCTCGGACGTCACCGCCCTCTCGTCGTGCTTCACCCTCGCGCCGGTCGGGATCACCATCCTGCCCAAGGCGAAGCCCAAGGGCGACGGCTCGGCCGAGCTCACCGCGCTGATGAAGCAGCTCTACGAGGCGGGCTACCAAGCGGCTTCGGACGCGAACGAGATCGAGAAGAAGCACGAGTACAAGTCGCTCGACCCGGACGACCGCGACTACTACGAGCTGAACCACCGCGGCGAGATCTACGGGTTCTGCAAGAAGCACCTGCACAACTTCGTGCACGGCTCGAACCGAACGCAGACCCAGGTCCTCGCCGACGGCGATCTCAAGTGGCTCGCCGAGTGGCCGGACGCCTTCGTCGAAGCCTACGCCGACGGGCTCAAGGACCCGGCGAAGCAGAAGATGGTGCCCGCGGTCGAGACCCTCAGCATGATCGGCGGGGTCGGCACCATCGCGAGGACCTACAACGATCTCCGGTTCGAGCAGGAGAACCTCGAGCGCGAGCTCGCCGAGATCCCCGAGAACAAGCGCGCCAGCCAGAAGGAGAAGAAGCTCGCCGAGATCGCCGCGCGCAAGAAGGAGACCGACGAGAAGATCAAGGAGTGGCTCGCCAAGGTGAAGAAGCGCAAGGCCGACGTGAAGTTCTAGAGAGCCTCCGGACCTCTTCAGTCGGCGACGTAGAGGACGCCGTCCCACGTGAGCTCGCCGCTCGCGTCGTCGTAGCGGCCCTCGTAGGTGCGGTCGAAGGTGGGCGATTTGCCGGTGAGCGCGCCGTCCTCGCACGTGTAGTCGCCGCTCTCGGAGATGTCCGAGTAGTCCCAATGGAACTTGCCGCCTTCGAAGCGCAGCTTCCAGTGGCAGCCCCCCACGCCCGTCGGCGTGAGCCCGCATTCGAGCTCGTCCTTGGAGAGGAACGACCGCCCGTCGATGTCGCTGCAGACGTCGCCGCTGCACCCGGCGAGCGCGCCGGCAAGCAGGAGCGCGAGCTGAATCCGGCGGAGCGGCGCGGCGGCGCGGAGGATCATGGCGGGGAGCGTAGCAGCCGCGAGCTGTCACGTCGGCGCGCGGGCCCGAAGCCTCGCGCAGCGACCGCGCCCTCTTGTGTCGACGTGTGCCGGATGGGCTCGCGCCGCGTCGCGTCTTCGCGAGGATCCCCGCGGGCTCGTCGCGGAACGTCGCTTGCTTGCGAGGCGAGCCGAGGTCCCCATGGCACATCTCCTCGTCGCTTCTGCCGAGCGAAGGTCTCGCTTGTCGCTCGTCAAGCGCCCGCGGTGGGCATGCGCGCTCCGCGTGCTGTCGCTGGCAGGCATCCCGCTGCTCGGATTCCTCGCGTGCAGCTCGGATTCGAGCTCGTCCTCGCCGCGCGAGCCGCTCAAGCTCGGGGAGGCGGCCGCGGGCATCTGCGGCGGCGGCGCGGATCGCGAGGGGAGCTCGACGAGCAGCTCGAGCGGAGGGCTCTCCGGCAGCGGGAGCAGCAGCACCTCGGGCTCCAACGGCGCCGGAGGTTCGATCGGGGGCGCCGCGGGCGGCGAGCCTGTGGGCGGCGCGGGCGGTGAGGGCGGGGCTGGTGGCGCAGGCGGCGCCGCGGGTGCCGGCGGTGTCGGGGGCGCCGGCGGTGCCGGAGGCGCGGGCGGTGCCGGAGGCGCAGGCGGAGCTGGCGGCGGCGGCGGCGTGCCGAATCAGCAGCCCATGGCCGGGCAGGCGGCCTGCATCGGGATCGATCTCGCGACGCCGCTCAAGCTCTACCTCTCCGCCGACGACTCGAACTCGATGGCGTCGCCCGCCATCGTGCGCTCGCTCGTGCAGTCAGGAGCCGCCGAGGTCGAGCCGTACCTCGTGCGGACGTACGAGTTCCTCAACTACTACCGCTTCGCGTTCGCGCCGGCGCCCGCCGGCGAGCTCTCGATCGTCTCGCAGCTCGGCTCTTGCGTCCTCACGGGCGATCTCGCGCTCCAGATCGCGATCCAGTCCGAGGCGGTGCCCGCGGAGCGGCCTCCGATGACCCTGACGCTGGTGCTCGACACCTCGGGATCGATGGGCGGAGCGCCGATCGAGCGCGAGCGCGACGCGGTGCTCGCCATCGCGTCGGCGCTCCACGCCGGGGACATCGTCAACGCGGTCACCTGGTCCGTGGGCCAGACACCGGTGCTCGCGGGCTACCAGGTGGCGGGGCCGGACGATCCGACGCTGCTCGCGCTCGCGGACTCGCTTGCCGCGGACGGCGGCACCGATCTCGCCGCCGGCCTCGCCGCCGGCTACGGGCTCGCGAACCAGTACAAGCGCGCCGATGGCATCAACCGCGTGGTCCTGATCAGCGACGGCCAGGCCAACGTCGGCGTCACCGACGAGGACCTCATCGGAGACAACGCCGACGACAAGGACGCGCAGGGGATCTACCTCGTGGGCATCGGCGTCGGCACCGGCGTCAACGACACGCTCATGGACGTGGTGACCGACGCCGGGCGCGGCGCGTACGTGTACCTCGACTCGGGCGAGGAGGCGCAGCGGATGATCGCCGACCGCTTCAACGAGACGTTCCTCGTCGCCGCGCGCGGAGTTCAGGTCGAGCTCACGCTCCCGCCGTACTTCGCCATCCAGAAGTTCTATGGCGAGGAGTACTCGCCCGATCCGACCAAGGTGCGACCGCAGCACCTCGCCCCCGACGACTCGATGATGCTCTTCCAGATCCTGCACCCGTGCGATCCCTCGCTCCCGAGCGCGAGCGATCCGTACCGCGTGCGGGTCAGCTGGGAGGATCCGGTCACCGGGCAGCCGAAGGAGGCGATCCAAGAGACGACCTTGGGGCAGCTCGCCATCGACGACGGCAACCTCTCCAAGGCGGCCGCGATCGTCGGCTACGCCGAGACGCTGAAGCAGCTCCGCGATCTCCCGGTGCCGGACCGGCTCGCCGCGCTCTCCGCCACGCTGTCCCAGGTGCAGGAGGCCGACCCCGGCGCGAGCGATCCGGATCTCGTCGAGATCGCCGGATTGCTACAGACGTTGACGGCCAACCAGCCGGCGCCCTGATCCGGCGGCGCGGCGCTCACCGCGAGCTCGGTGCGCGCTCGATCGCGTCGGCCTCGACGCGCGCTCGCCGCGCGATCCGCGCCACCATCACGGCGAAATCGTCCGGATTCACCACGCCGATGCCGGCCCGCTCGACCCAGTCGCCGGAGATCTGCGTGAGGGCTTCGTCAGGGTCGGGGTCCCGCGTCGCCAGCGCGGCGACGCGGGGCTCACGGTAGGCCGACTCCAGCTCCTTGATCGTCGACAGCTGTGCCCTGAGCTTCCACTCGAAGACCGGCGCCTGCTTGTACCGAGGGATGACGGTTTGAAGCAGCTCGAGCGTGACGCCGCGGAACTCACCGCGAACGACGAGCGGCGGGAATCGCCGCTCCACCTGGAGGCCCAGCAGGCTCGCCGCTTGGGTCCATCGGGCGTTCATCCTCCGGATCCGGAGCTTCTCTGCCACGAACCCCGCGAAGGGCGCGACCAAGACCACGGAGGCGAACGCCCACACCAGCCAAGACACGGCGCACGTTAACATGCGGCTAGACGGGGCCGCGCGCGTCGGCTGTGGTACTACCGCATCGTGTGGGCGCCGGGCTTCAGAGCGCTCGCGGTTGGCACCGCTGCGGTCCTCCCGCCGATCGTGCTTGCGGAAGGCGACCGCCTGACGTTGGCGCTCGCCGGCGCGCTCGTGCCGATCTTGGCGGCTCTCGCTCGAACGGCGCTGTCGCGGCTCTCTCCTGAGCTCGCGAGAAGCTACCCGATACGGCGCCTCGGCTCGCTCCGCTATCTCGGGCTCGCGTTCGCGCTGCCCATCGCATGCGCCATCGCGATCGCGACCTCGCGGGTTGCCGGTCTCGCGGCCACGGCGGTGGTCCACGGGGTGTTGGCGCACCGCTACCGGGCTCGCTTCACGCCGCGTGGGGCATTCCGCGTCGCGCTCGTCGGGGCAGCTCTGGGCGGCTTGGGCGTCGCCCTCGAGCGGCTTGCGTTGCGAGGGCAGGAATGGCGGCTCGGCGGGTCGCTCCTTCATGCCGAGGAGACCGCGAGGCAACGGATCGTGCTCGTCGAACGCGAGTCTTCGCTCGAGCTGTTCATCGATGGCGAGCTCCAGTTTCGGTCGGCGGACGAGGCGCTCTATCACGACGGCCTCCTCGCCCCCGTCGCCGAGCTGGGACCGTCGGCGCGCGACGTCCTGATCCTCGGCGGAGGCGACGGTCTCGCCGCCCGCGATCTCCTGAAGGCCAGTCGGGCTCGTCGCGTCGTCATCGTCGATTGGGACAGGGCCGTGACCCGCCTGTGCCGCTCGACCCCGAGCATGGTGGCTCTCAACGGAGGTGCGCTCGAAGATCCACGCGTGGAGATCATCCATGACGACGTGCGCGTGGTCTTGCGCACGCTCGACCGCCGGTTCGATGCGGTCGTCGGCGATCTCTGCGACCCGAATCCCGCTTCGGGCGAGAGCTTCCCGCTGTCTGCCGCCGCGCTCTTCCTCGATGTGCGCCGGCTGCTCTCCCCCGGCGGCCTCTTCGTGACGCATGCTTCCTCGGCAGCGGGATCCGACGTGGAGCGCGAAATCCGCGGTGCGCTCGAGCGCGCAGGTTTCTCGACGCGCTCCTATTCGCGGACGATCCCCTCGTTCGGTGACGTCGCCTATGTCGTGGGCCGTCCGGGCGAGCAGCTGCCGAGCTCGAGCGCAGCCTGAGGAGGCGATACCGCGCCGGCGTCAGCCGATCGCGCGCCGCTTGGTTCCCCCCGGCGCCTGCGGTTCGCGCTCGTCGGCGCGCCTCCCGCCGATCTCGCCCGGGCGGCGGGTCGGCGGCGAGTGCGCGGCGATGTCCTCCTTGGGAGCGAGCTCGTCGACGAAGTCGGGGCCGAAGGCCTGCTCGCGCGTCTCGCCGCCGAGGCCGCCCATTCCGGAGAGGCCCTCGAGGTCGGCGTGCGCGGGCGGGCGCGGCGGGGGGTGGAGGCGGAGGACGTCGTCGCGCGTCGCGGTCAGCGCGATGACGTCCTCGCGGAGCACGCCGATCCAGGCGGCCGGGATCCGGGCCTCGCCCCCGCCGGGGCCGCGGGCCCACAGGAACGAGACGCCGCCTGCCGGATCGCTGGCGGCGACGCCGGTGAGCTGCGCCTCCTCGCCGTCGGCGGTCATCACGCGCGTCTCGGGCCCGAGCTCGACCGTGTCGCCGCTCAACGCGAGCGCCTCCTCGAGCGGCTGTCGTTGCTCGGGCGGCTCGGGGACGAGCGAGGTGTCCACGCGCCCGGCGGGCACGTCGCTGGTCCGTCCCTCGTAGTAACGCGGCAAAACGTAGAGCTCGTCGCGCCCGGGCCTTAGCCGCAGGCGCCCCTCCGCGGTGCCGACCACGAGATCGAGCGGGACCAGGATCTCCTCGGAGGCGAAAGGCGCGCGCAGCACCAGGTGCGTCACCGCGAGCCGCTCGCGGTCGACCAGCACGCGCTCGAGCGATCCGGCGTCGAGCCGGTCGTCGGCGAGCGCCGGCATGCCGAAATCGAGTCGCATGCCCGGAGCGTGGGACGGCGGCGCGCGATGTCGAGAGGAGGGCTACGGCGCTTGGCTCGGCCCGGTCGCGCCCGGAACCAGCTTCATCAGCGGCTCGCACTCCGCCTGGATCGCCTGCCAGGCGCCGCCGAGCTTCATCGCGAGCTGGCAGCGGAGGTCCTGCACGGCGTAGACGCGCGGGTAGGCGGCGAACAGCGGCTTGGCGGTGTCCCACGCCTCGCGCGTTCGCCCGCTCTGCTGGTGCTCGACCGCCTGGGCGAACGTGGTGCGATCGTCGGCGCGGAGCGGCGCGAGCTCTGCGGCGCCCGCGCTCGGCGGCGCGGGCTCGGTCGCCGCCGCGGGCTTCTTGGTCTGCCGCGTCGCCGGTGCGGCCTCGAGCTTCGCGATCAGCGCCTCGCGCTCGGCGGGCACCCACACGGCGGCGTCGCGCTCGAGCTCGGCGAGGAGCGCCTCGGCGAACGCCGGCCCCTCCTCGGCCTTCGGATCGATCTCGTGGGCCAGCGCGATCCGCATGAGCTGCGCGGCGGGCGGGCTATAGCCCTCGCACTTGGAGTCGTAGCTCGCGTGCATGAGGGTGCGGGCGTCGAGCTCGTGCGGCGCTCCCAGCGTGTGGCCGATCTCGTGGAGCAGGACCGCCGCGGTCTTGTGGCGCCGGCGCGCGCGGTAGAGCTTGAGCCGCTCCTGCTCGTCGAGCTCGGAGAGGAGGCGCTGGATCACCTCGTACTCGCGGGCGTCGTTCATCGCGCGCACCACGAGGTGCTTGCCCCTCATGTTGGCGAGGCCGAGCTGATGAAACGAGAGCTCGTAGCGCGGCACCGATCCGGCGAGGCCGACCACGCGGTCGGTGCCGGGAGCGACCTCGCGCGCCGCGAGCTCGTCGAGGAGCGCGCCGAGATCGTCGTCGCCCCCCTGCGGCGTCCACGGCTCGGTCCCGACCAGCTCGAGCCGCAGCGCCAGCGTCGGCCCGAGGATCCGGTTGGCGTCGTCGACCGCCTCGGAGACCCGGTGCGGCCAGTCCAGCACCTCGGCGGCGTGCCGCGGCGTCGCGTACGCGCGCACCTTGAGCACGCGAACCGAGGCCGGCGCCGCCTCCTGGGACGGGGGCGTGGCGTGGAGCGCGCCGGGCGTGGCGCGGTGCGCGGCGGCCTCCTGCGCGCGCTTCGACTCGCCCCACCGCGAGTCGAAGAAGCACGCCGGCAGCGACAGCGCAGCCGCGAACGCCCATCCCGCCGCGCGCACGTTTTCACCGGCGCCATTAGAGCACCGCGTCGGCTCCATGGGGAGGTCGCCGGCGACGGGCTCGCTCGCGACCGAGAGGTCACGCGGCGACGTCGACGTCGAGCCCGCGGCGTCGAAAGCGGTCCGCGGCGTCGTGCACCGCGCCTGGCGAGGGGGGCTCGAGGCTGGCGCAGCGCGCGACCATGCCGAGCCGCTCGTATTTGCCGAGGTACGTGCGCTGGTAGGGCACGAGATGGAGCTCGGAGACGCCGTGGGCGAGCAGGAAGTCCGCCACGCTCTCGAGGTTCGTGGCGTCGTCGTTGATGCCCGGCACCAGCGGCACGCGGAAGTCGACCCTCGCGCCGCGCGCGAGGAGCAGCTCGGCGTTCCGATGGATCCGCTCGGTCCCCACGCCGGTGAGCGCGCGATGGCGATCCGAGCTCATGTGCTTCAGATCGAGCTGGAAGAGGTCGACCAGCCCGAGCACCTCGAGGAGAGCGCTCGCGGGGACGGCGCCGGCGGTCTGGACGCAGGTGTGCAGGCCTTCGCGCTTGGCCAGCTCGAGGAGCGCACGGGCGAAGCGCGGCTGCCCGAGCGGCTCGCCGCCCGACAGGGTCATCCCGCCGGCGCTCACGTCGTAGTAGTCGCGGTCCGCGAGCACCTCGGCCATCACCTCTCCGGCCGTGAGCGGGCGGCCGCTGGTCGCCGAGAACGACTCCGGGTTGTGGCACCAGGCGCAGCGCAGCGGGCAGCCCGAGAGGAAGACCGTGGTGCGGATGCCCGGGCCGTCGTGCACGCAGAAGCGCTGGATGTCGAACACGTGTCCCCGTGGAGCGAGGACCGGCGAGGCTGACCCGTCCTTCACGGCGTGAGCTCGGTGCGCGCGATGATGTCGTCTTGGATCCGCCGCCCCAGCCGGGTGAAGTACGCGGAGTAGCCGGAGACGCGCACGATGAGGTCCGGCCAGTCCTCGGGCCGCTCCTGCGCCGCCCGGAGCGTCGCCGCGTCGACCGCGTTGAACTGCACGTGGAACCCACCCTTCCGGAAATAAGTGCGCACGAGATCGGCGACGCTCTCGACGCCCTTCCGCGAGGCGAGCACCCCGATGGGCAAGCGCATGTTGAGCGAGCTCCCGTACCCGATCTTGGTGTGGTCGATCCGCGCGACCGAGCTCAGCGCGGCGGTCGGCCCCTTGCGCTCCGCGCCGTTCGACGGAGAGATGCTGTTCGACAGAGGCTCGCCCGCGAGGCGCCCGTCGGGCGTCGCCGGCTCGAGCGCGCCCTCGTACACGTTGAGCCCGTACGAGATGAAGCTCGCCTTGAAATGGCCCCCGGTGACGGTCTTCCTGGCGCTCACCATCGCGCAGAAGCGATCGACGACGAGCCGCGCGAGCGCGTCGACGTCGGGATCGTCGTTGCCGAATCGCGGGCCCGCGCGGAGCCGCTCACGGAGCGCCTCCCTGCCACGGAAGTTCGTGGCGAGCCCTCGGAGCAGCTCGTCCATCCCCACCGAGCGCTGCTCGAACACCAGCGCGCGGATCGTCGCGAGCGAGTCGACCACGGTCCCCAGGCCGCCTCCGCCGACGGCTCCGAACGAGTAGCGCGCCCCGCCCGCCGTCATGTCGGTCGCGCTCTCGATGCAGCCGTCGATGGTGCAGGAGATGAGCGGGTTGTGGAACCGCTCCGCCCAGATGGCGTCGCGGAGGTTGGTCGCCTCCGTCACCTGGAACACCATGGTCTCGAGCTGCCGGAAGAACGCGGCGAGCAGGTCGTCGAACGACGCGAAGCGCTTCGGGTCGCCGGTGTCCGGCCCGTCCTGGTTTCCGAAGAACGTCGTCCGGCCCCCGTTGAAGACGAGATCGAGCGCGGTGGGGAAGTAGACCTTGGTGCCGCCGGTCGCGCCGAAGGTGTCGCCGTTGCCGGAGGGCTCGACGCAGCCGACGAGGCAGTACTGGCGCGCGTCCTCGAGCGAGTAGCCGTCGTTCACCAGCGCGGCGATGGCCGTCTCGTCGTTGAGGAACGCCGGGGAGTTGGTCCTCCGGTGCATCTCCACGACGCGGCGCACGAAGCCCGGCGGGCTCTTGCGCGAGACGCGGAACGAGGCCGTCGTCGCCAGGTTGGTGTTCTCGATGGCTTCGATGAACAGCCACGAGAGCTCGTTGGTCGCGTCGTCGCCTCGGCCGTCGACGCCGCCGATGGTCACGTTCTCCACGTCGGACCCGAGGTGGTTGAGCTCGACGCCGCCGATGTTCGGCCAGATGACGACGTTGTCGTTCAGCTTGATGACGAGCTCCTCGAGCAGGCGGAGGGCGTGCTCGCGGGTAAGCGCGCCGCGCGCGAGGTCGGCCTCGTAGTAGGGGAAGAGGAGCTGGTCGACGCGGCCGGGGGTGATGCCGCTGCCCGCGCCGTAGCTGATGATCGCCGCGTTCTGGGTGAACCAGAGCGCCTGCACCGCCTCGTGGAAGCTCCGCGGCGGCAGCCAGGGCACGCGCTCGCACGCCGCCGCGATGGCGAGGAGCTCGGCCCGGCGCTCGAGGTCCTGCTCGGCGTCGGCGCGCGAGCGCGCAAGCGCGGCGAAGCGCCCCGCGAACGCCCGCATCGCCTCGCAGGTCGAGACCACGCTCTCGAGGAAGGCTCGCTGCGAGCCCGTGCAGTCGCGCCCCAGCCGGGCCTGCGCCGCGTCGCGGAGGCCGGAGAAGCCGACGGAGAGCACGTTCTTGTGCCCCGGCACGATGTGCGCCTGGGTGTCGGTGCAACGGCCGCGGCCCTTGAGGTTGTCCTTGGCGCCGGCTTTGACGGCGCGGAGAAGCCTCGGCAGGCGCGCGACCCGACCCGCGCTCGGGCCCAGGCGCGATCCGCGCCCGCCGTCGCTCGCGGCGCGCGGCGCGACGAGGCGGACCAGATTGCCGAGGCCGAAGCTCCTCAGCTTGCGCACGATCTCGCGCGGCGAGAGGTCGAGCCGGCTCGCGAGCCCGTGCGCGTCGAACGCGGCGATCTTGGCGTCGCGCACCGTCTTGCCCTCCCACGCCGGCAGGATCTCGTCGAAGAGGACCGCGCGATCCTCCGGCGCGATGCGGTAGCCGAACCTCTCGAGATCCTCGAAGAGGTGGCGGAAGACGAAGGTGAAGTCGCCCCGCTCCGGCGCGATGGGCGGCGCGATGGGCCGCGACGAGCGGTTGCCGACCAGGAGCTCGTCGGGATCGATCCGGATCGTCATCTTCTCCAGCACGCGCCGGAGGCTCAGGGCCGCCCGCAGCGACGGGTGCATCCCCTCGCTCTCGCGGTAGGCCTCGGTCGAGTAGCGCGCCCGCTCGATGCAGAGCCAGTGCTCGGCGGCGAGGAGCCGCGCCTTCATCGCCGCGTTCTTCGGATGGATCCCGGCGCTGCGCTGCGAGGGTGCGGGCGGCTGTCGAGCGCGCTCCGAGAAGGACGAGAGGCTCACGAGGGCTTCCTTTCTTCGAGCTCGCCGAGGAGGAGCGCGACGACCTTGCGGACGTGCCGCTTGCGCGCGGCGAGCGCCGCAGGGGACAAGGGATCCTTGCCGGTGAGCTTCTTCAGCACGTCGCCGTAGGTGAACCAGGTCACGACCATGCCGTAGACGCTGGTGAGCAGGTTCAACGCGTCGAGGTCCTTGGGCGGGCGCGCCAGCCCCGCTTCGAGCCAGCCCACGCCGAGCCGGAAGAGCGGCAGCGTGCGATCGACGATCTTCTCGACGTGCCGCCCGCTGGCGACCTCGCGCTGCACGATGCGGGCGAACGACCGGTGCTCGGCGAGGAAGTCGGCGTAGGCGTCGAGCAGGTCCTCGACCTGCGCCGCGAGCCCGCGCCGCTTCCGGAGCGCGGCCTCGAGCGTCGCCCCGAGACGCCCGTAGTAGCCCTCGAGCACGGCCTCGAGGAGGTCGTCCTTGGTGCCGAAGTGGTAGTGGATGAGCGCCTTGTTGACACCCGAGCGCTCCGCGATGTCGCGCGTCGTCGTCACGTCGAAGCCGAGCTCGCCGAACAGGGCGTCGGCAGCGCCGAGGATCTTCTCCCGCGTCTCGTCCGCGTCCATCGCGCCTCCGTTAGGCAACTGGTTTAGGCGCTTGGTCAACTCGAGTCAAGCGGTCGGCGCGGAGCGACGCGCCCCTCGGCGGGAACGGCGCGGTGCTCGGCCGCGGGCGCCGGCGCTCGTCGGGCAAGGCTCGGTCAGCTCGCGCCGCGCGAGAACAGCCGGCCGATTCGGTGCGAGATCGACGCCCGCCACGCTGCCGCGCGCGCCCGCGCCCGCTGGGCCCGCTCCGTCCGGGTGAGGTCGTCGAGCAGGGAGTAGGCCACCGGCGTCATGATCAGCGTCAAGAACAGGCTCAGCGACTGACCGCCGATCACCACCACGGCGATGGTGTGGCGCTCCTCGGCGCCGGGGCCGGTGCCGAGCCAGAGCGGCAGCATGCCCGCCACCAGGGCGAGGGTGGTCATGAGGATCGGTCGCAGGCGGTCGCGGTTGGCCTGGAGGATCGCGTCGTGGAGCGGCAAACCCTCGGCGCGGAGCTTGTTCATGTGATCGACCTGGAGGATCGAGTTCTTCTTCACCACCCCGAAGAGGACGAGGAAGCCGAGCGCCGAGTAGAGGTTCAGGGTGTTCCCCGTCGCCCACAGGCTGAGGAGCGCGAAGGGCACCGAGAGGGGCAGGGCGAGGAGGATGGTGAAGGGGTGCACCAGGCTCTCGAACTGCGACGCGAGGATCATGTACATGAGCACGATCGAGAGCAGGAAGGCCCAGATGAACTCGCCGAAGGTGCGCTCCAGCTCGGCGCCGCGCCCGCGCACGCTCACGGTGTATGCCGCCGGCATGTCCATCTCGCGCGCGGCCTGGCGCAGCGCTTCGAGCCGATCGGCCAGCGCGTAACCGGGCCCCACGCCCGCCCGCAGGTTCGCGACGCGCTGCCGATCGAGCCGGTCGATGCGCGAGGGGCTCGTGGCGTGCTCGATCTTGACGAGGTTGTCGAGCCGCACCATGTCGCCGCGGACCGCGCCCGTGGGGCTCGGCCCGAGGCTCCGGGCCGTCCGCGGCACGAAGAGGCGCAGCACCGCGTCCTCCCGATCGCGATCGGCCTCGAGCAGGCGGAGCTCCACGTCGTAGTTCTCGTTCGCCGATTCGTCGCGGAAGCGCGACACCTCCCGGTCGCCCCCCACCATCAGCCGCAGCGCCGTGGCGATGTCCTCGGTCCGCACGCCGAGGTCGGCGGCGCGGGCGCGGTCGATCACGACGCGGAGCTCGGGCCGATCGATCTTCAGGGTCACGTCGGCGTCGACGATCCCGCCGAGGTTCTCCGCGCGCTGGCGGAGCTCCCCGCAGTAGCGCTCGAGCGCTCCGATCTCGGGGCCCTGGATGGCCAGATCGATCTCGAAGTTGCCGCCGCCGATGTTGAAGGACGGCACGTTGCGCACCGAGACGCGCAGATCGGAGTACCGGCGGAGCTTCTTCCGGACCTCGGTCATCACGTCCTTCTGCGAGTAGTTGCCGCGGAAGGCCCGGAGCGGGTTGCCGGACAGCGTCTCCCGGAAGAGCCGCGTGAGCGAGAGGGTGCGCTCCTCGTGGGGCGCGATGCGCACGAACGCGTCACCCCCGCTGACGCCGCCGATGAAGCTGCCCCCGACCGTGACCAGCACGCTCCGGACGCCGCGCACGCCGCGGACATCGTCGCTGACGCGCCGCATGACGTCATCCATGGAGCCCAGGCTGGCGCTGAGCGGAGCGGTGACGCGGATCTCGAACTCGGCGTCGTCGGCGCCGGCCGGGATGTACTCCTGCTTGACGAGCCGGTAGAGCGGCACCGCCGAGGCGATGATCCCCGCGCCGGCCAGGGCGACGATGCCGCGGTGCCTCATGGCGAGCTCGAGGGCTCGGGTGTAGGCGGCGTCGAGCTTGCCGTAGAAACCGCCGCGCGACTTCGCCTCTCCGCCGGCGCCGTGCGCGGCGCCCGCCTCGCCGCGGAGGAGGCGGGCGCTCATCATCGGCGT
This sequence comes from uncultured Polyangiaceae bacterium, assembly GCA_964372055.1. Classification (GTDB taxonomy): domain Bacteria; phylum Myxococcota_A; class Polyangia; order Polyangiales; family Polyangiaceae; genus CAYJPW01. The sequence goes on along the minus strand of CAYJPW010000061.1, from coordinate 27,920 downwards.
GAGCGAGAAGCTCACGAGCAGGCTCACCATGATCGCGACCGCCGCGGTGATCCCGAACTGGAACAGGAACCGCCCCGAGATCGACGACATGAACGACACGGGCACGAAGATGACGACCAGCGACAGCGTCGTCGCCAGCACGGCGAGGCCGATCTCGCGCGTCGCCGCCTTCGCCGCCTCGAACGAGCCCATCTTCTTCTCCTCGACGAAGCGGAAGATGTTCTCGAGCACGACGATGGCGTCGTCGATGACGATGCCGACCATGAGCACCAGCGCGAGCATCGTCACGCTGTTCAGGGTGAAGTCGAGCCACCACATCATGCCGAAGCTCGACACGACGGAGGTCGGGATGGCGACGCCGGCGATGATCGTCGAGCGCCACGAGCGCATGAACGCGAGCACGACGATGCAGGCGAGGATGCTGCCGAGGACGAGGTGCACGTTGATCTCGTGCAGCGCCGCGTGGATGTAGGTCGACTGGTCGCGGATGACCTCGAGCTTCACGTCGGCGGGCAGCTCGTCCTTGAGCCTGGCGAGGTTCGCCTTCGCGGCCTCGATCACCGCGACGGTGTTGGCACCCGACTGCCGCACCACCTCGAGCACCACCGTCGGCTTGCCGTCGAGGCGCGCCAGGGAGCGCTGCTCGTGCGTCGAGTCCTCGGCGCGGCCGATGTCGCGGACGCGGATCGGGCGGCCGTCGACGGTGGCCACGACCAGATCGTCGAACGCCTTCGCGTCCTGGAAGCGGCCCATGGTCCGCAGCGTCCGCTCCTGCTCCGCGCCGGTGACGTTGCCGGCCGGGATGTTGGCGTTCTGCGAGGCGATCGCCTGCCGGACGGCGGTGATCGAGAGCCCGTAGGCGGCGAGGCGGTCGGCGCTCACCGCGATCCGGATGGCGCGCTCCTGCCCGCCCACGACGCGCACCTCGCCGACGCCCGAGGCGCGCTCGAGCTGCACCCGCACGACCTTGTCGGCCACCTCGGTGAGCTCGCGCAGGGATCGATCGGCGGTGACGGCGACCGAGAGGACCGGCGTGGAGTCGTTGTCCTGCTTGCGGATGATGGGCGGATCGGTGCCCACCGGCAGCTTGCCGAGCGCGCCCTGCACGCGATCGCGCACGTCCTGGGCCGCCGAGTCGACGTCGCGATCGAGGCTGAAGGTCGCGATGACGACCGAGGTGCCGCTCGAAGAGATCGAGCGAAGCTCGGTGATCCCCTCGACGGTGTTCACGGCCTCCTCGATCTCCTCCGAGATCTCGGACTCGACGTCCTCGGGCGCGCCGCCGGGCAGCGTGGTGCGGACCGTGATCGTGGGCAGATCGACGGCGGGGAAGCGATCGACGCCGAGCCTGAAGTAGGCGGTCGCGCCGACGACCACGAGGGCGAGCACCAGCATCGCCGCGAAGACCGGCCGGGCGATGCAGATCTCGGCGAGCTTCTGCACCTACGTCCCCGGCACGACGCGGACCGGCTGACCCTGCTGGAGCGAGCCGGGCTGGGCCACCACTTGATCCCCGAGCTCGAGCCCGCTCACGATCTCGACCCGATCGTCCACGGTCCTCCCCAGCGTCACCTCGCGCTCGCGCGCCTTGCCGTCCTCCACGGTGATCACCTTCGACAACCCCGCGAAGCGCACGATCGAGGCGGCCGGCACCGTCGGTGCGGGCTTGGAGCTGACGACGATCCGGGCCGACGCCAGGGCGCCGGGCCGGAGGTGGCCGGGGTTCTTGATGTCGCTCTCGACGAGCAGCGTCCGGCTCTGCGGATCGAGGGCCGGCGCGAGCCGCGCCACCACGCCCTCGTAGCGCGCAGGGTCGCCCTCGACGGTGACGCGCACCGGCTGCCCCTCCCGGACGCCGGCGGCCTCGCGCTCCGGGATCGCGACGCGGAGCCGCAGCGGATCGATGCGGACGATCTCGACGACGGGCGCCCCGGCTGCGAGGAACTCGCCCACGTTCACCGATCGCTTCTGGACGACGCCGTCGAGCGGCGAGCGGATGACCGAGTCCTCGAGCTGCTGCTGCGCCATGCGGAGCTCGGACCGGCGCTGGCGGACCGAGGCCTCGCGGATCCGCACCTCCTCGCGGGCCGACTGCAGCGCCGTCTCGGCGCGGACCGCGGTCGCCTTCGCGGTCTCGAGCTCCATGTGGGACATGAGCCCCTCCTGCGAGAGGGAGCGCGCGCGGGCGAGGTTCGCCTGGGCCTCGTCCATCGTGGCCTTGGCCTGCCGCACGATGGCCGTACCATCGACGTCGACCTTGTCGTCGCCGGTCGGGGGGAGCCCGAGCTGCGCCCGGCTCTGCGCCAGCGCGGCCGCCGCCTGCTCGACGCGGAGCTGGTAGTCGGTCGTCTCGAGCCGGGCGATGACCTGGCCCTTGGTGACGGCGCTGGCGAGATCGACGGCGATCATCGCGAGGCGGCCGGCCGACTTGACCCCCACGGTCACCTGCTCGTCGGCCGCGAGCGTGCCCGAGATGTCGACGGTGAGATCGATCGGGGTCTCCGCCACCGTCGTGAGCGTCACCCCCTTGGGCTGGCCGGCCGATGCCTGCCCCTTGTCACCCTCTGGGCGCGCGGTCGTCCCGCTCTTGCAGGCCACGCACGACACCGCGAAAAGAAACGCCATCCAGCGCATCCGCGGCCCGGAGCTCGGTCTGCGCGTCGTCATGCCGGGTGCGAGCGCGTCGCCGCTCCGGCGCGGCGGGCTGCGAGGGAGGTCGTCACGACGCCGCCAGCCTACTCCCAGGTCCGCCGCGCTTCATTGCTGTCATGTGTCCAAGTGTTTCGGCGGTCGCCGGGGCGCGACGTCGCCCCGGCGTGATGCGGGTCGGGGCCGACTTGCGGGCTGGGGGGCCGGATGAGACCATCGCCGGCCTCGCCGATGAGCCGCGCGCCCTCGTTCACGCTGGAGAGCCGCCGCGTCGTCACGCCCTCCGGCATCGCGCCCGCGGCGGTCCGGATCGAGGCGGGCGCGATCGCCGAGCTGCTCCCCCACGGCGCCGGCGGCGCGGCCACGATCGACGTCGGCGGCCTCGTCGTCATGCCCGGCGTGGTCGACGGCCACGTCCACATCAACGAGCCGGGCCGCACCGAGTGGGAGGGCTTCGAGACGGCGACGCGAGCGGCGGCGGCCGGCGGGATCACCACCGTCGTCGATATGCCGCTCAACTGCATCCCGGTCACCACGACCGCGGCGCACCTCGAGGAGAAGGCGCGCCACGCCCTGGGCCGCTGCGCGGTCGACTACGCCTTCTGGGGCGGCGTCGTCCCCGGCAACGCCGCCGAGCTGCCGGCGATGATCGAGGCCGGCGTCGTCGGCTTCAAATGCTTCCTGGTCCACTCGGGCGTGGACGACTTCCCCAACGTCACCGAGGCGGACCTCCGCGTCGCGATGCCCTTGCTCGCAAGAGGAGGCGCCACGCTCCTCGTGCACGCCGAGCTCCCCGGGCCCATCGACGAGGCGGCGGCGGCGATCGCCCGCGAGGGCGCCGACGCGTGCGCCTACGAGACCTTCCTCCGCTCGCGCCCGCGCGCCTCGGAGGACGAGGCGATCGCGCTCATGATCCGCCTCTGCCGCGAGACCGGCTGTCCGGTCCACATCGTCCACCTCTCCTCGAGCGATGCCGTCCCGCTCATCGCCGCGGCCAAGCGCGAGGGGCTGCCGATCACCTGCGAGACCTGCCCGCACTACCTGACGTTCACGGCCGAGGAGATCCCTCGCGGTCAGACGCCGTTCAAGTGCTGCCCGCCGGTGCGCGAGCGCGAGAACCGCGAGGCGCTCTGGCGCGCGCTCGGCGCCGGCACCATCGACTTCGTCGTCTCGGACCACTCGCCCTGCGTCCCCTCGCTCAAGCGCCTCGACGAGGGCGACTTCCTCGCGGCCTGGGGGGGGATCTCGTCGCTCCAGATCGGCCTCTCGGCGGTGTGGACCGAGGCCTCGCGCCGGGGCCACGGCCTCCTCGAGCTCGCCGAATGGATGTGCCGCCGCCCGCCCCGGCTCGCCGGGCTCGCGGCCCGGAAGGGCGCGATCGCGCCCGGCTACGACGCGGACCTCGTCGTCTGGGACCCCGACGCGAGCTTCCGGCTCGAGCCGGCGATGCTGCGCCACCGCCACCCGCTCTCGCCCTACGCGGGCCGCACGCTCCGCGGCGTGGTCGAGCGCACCTACCTCCGCGGCGAGGCCATCTTCGATCGCGGCGGCGGCCGCCGTCCTCTCTACGATACGGGCGCCGCCCCCGAGCCCCCGCGGGGCCGCCGCCTCGCCGGCACGCCTCGACCTTCGCCAGGAGCCACCGCGTGAACGATCTGACCGAGCTTCCCGATCTCCTCGCCGAGCGCGTCGGCGGCGCCGTCCTCGTCGCCAACGACGAGTTCTTCGCCCCCAAGGAGAACCTGATCAAGCCCAGCAAGCCGGTGTTCCTCGAGCACGAGTACACCGAGCGCGGCAAGTGGATGGACGGCTGGGAGACGCGTCGCCGCCGCACGCCGGGCCACGACTGGTGCATCGTCAAGCTCGGCATGCCCGGCAAGGTCCGCGGCTTCACCGTCGACACCAGCTTCTTCCGCGGCAACTACCCCGAGGAGTGCTCGATCGACGGCGTCGCGATGGACGGCGATCCGGACGCGTCGGAGCTCGCGTCCGACCGCACGCCGTGGCGCGAGATCGTCGGCCGCGCCAAGCTCCAGGGCGACTCGCAGAACGTCATCGTCCTCGGGCACCCGAACGAGGACCGCTTCACGCACCTGCGCCTCAACATCTACCCGGACGGCGGCGTGGCGCGCTTCCACGTCCACGGCGAGGTCGTCCCCGACTGGGATCGCCTCACCCGGTTCAACGCCCTCGTCGACCTCGCCGCCATCGAGAACGGCGGCATGGTGCTCGCGTGCAACGACATGTTCTTCGGCTCGCGGCACAACCTCATCATGCCGGGGCGCTCGGGGAACATGGGCGACGGCTGGGAGACGAAGCGCAAGCGCCGCCCGGGCCACGACTGGGTCGTGGTCAAGCTCGGCAGGCGCGGCGTCATCCAGCGCGTCGAGGTCGACACCAACCATTTCAAGGGCAACTTCCCCGACAGCTGCATGCTCGAGGGCTGCGACGCGCCGGACGCGTCGGTCAAGTCGCTCACGCACGACGGCCAGGCGTGGACCGAGATCCTCCCGCGCACCAAGCTCCGCGCGCACTCCCGTCACTTCTACGAGGAGACGCTCGCGGCGCCGGGCCCGGTGACGCACGTGCGCTTCAACATCTACCCCGACGGCGGCGTGAGCCGCCTGCGGCTCCACGGTCACGTCGCCGGATGAGCGGTCTCGAGCGGCTCCACCGCCTCTCCGCCGCCGAGGCGCGCGCCGAGCTGCTGCGCTGCTGCGGCGCCTCGCGCTGGGCCGAGCGCATGGCGGACGCGCGCCCGTTCGCGAGCGAGGCGGCCCTCTTCGAGGCCGCCGATCGCCTCTGGGCCTCGCTCGACGAGGCCGACTGGCGCGAGGCGTTCGCGGCGCACCCGCGCATCGGCAGCAAGCGCGACGTGGCCTCGGCGCCCGCGGGCACCCAGGCGTGGGCCGCCGGCGAGCAGAAGGGCACCGACGCGGCCTCGGCCGAGGTCCTCGCCGATCTCGCCGCCGCGAACCTCGCCTACGAGGAGCGCTTCGGCTTCATCTTCCTCATCTGCGCGACCGGCAAGAGCGCCGGCGAGATGCTGGCCGCCTGCCGCGAGCGCCTCGGGCACGAGCGCGCCGTCGAGGTCCGGATCGCCGCCGAGGAGCAGCGCAAGATCACGAGGCTCCGGCTGGAGAAGCTGCTGCGTGGAGGTTAGCCAGTGACGCACCCGAAGAGCATCACCACCCACGTCCTCGACACCGCGCGCGGCCGCCCCGCCGAGGGCGTGCGCATCGCCCTCGAGGTCGAGTCCGAGCCGGGCCGGTTCACCGAGATCGGCCGCGGCGCGACCGACGCCGACGGGCGCCTGCGGACGCTGATGGGCGATCGCCCGCTCGCGGCCGGCACCTACCGCATCCATTTCGAGACGGGCGCGTACTTCACCGGCCTCGGCGTCGCGTCGTTCTTCCCGGTGGTGAGCCTGACCTTCGTGGTCGAGGACGCCTCGCAGCACCACCACGTGCCGCTGCTCCTCAGCCCCTACGGGTTCACCACCTACCGGGGCAGCTGACGCCGCCCTCGACGGCGCCCCGGCCCCGAAGTATTGGCCTGCTTTCGCCGTTCCCGGGCGATTCGGAGAGAGATCGAGACATGGACTTCGACGTCGTCGAGTGGCTCCGGGCCGCTACCCGCTGGGTGCACGTCTTCGCGGCGATCCTCTGGATCGGGCAGACGTACCTCTTCAACTGGTTCGAGAAGAACCTCGTCCGCGAGCCGGACGCCGCCGAGAACGTGGCCGGCACCCTGTGGATGGTGCACGGCGGCGGCTTCTACCTCGTCGAGAAGCAGAAGGTCCCCGAGCTCATGCCGAAGACCCTCCACTGGTTCAAGTGGGAGGCGGCCACGACGTGGCTGAGCGGCGCGCTGCTCATCTCGATCACGTACTACCACGGCGGCCTCCTGGTCGAGCCGGAGCAGAGCTTCGGCGTCGCCGCGGGCATCGGCGTGGGCATGCTCGTCGTCGGGTGGGCCGTCTACGATCTCATGGTCCGCTCGCCGCTCGGCAAGAACGAGTACGTGCTCGCGGCGATCGGGTTCGTGGTGCTGATCGCGCTCGCCTACCTCTTGCCGCGCTACATGGCGCCGCGCGCCGTCTACATCCAGCTCGGCGCCATGGTCGGCACGATCATGGCGGCGAACGTGTGGATGCGCATCCTGCCCGCGCAGCGCAAGATGCTCGCCCTGGTCAAGGACGGGCAGAAGCCGGACGCGGCGCTCTCGGCGACGGCGCCGCTCCGCTCCAAGCACAACTCGTTCATGGTCATCCCGCTGGTCTTCATCATGATCAGCAACCACTACCCGACCATCTCCTACGGCCACCCCTTCGGCTGGGCGATCCTGGGCGCGCTCATCCTCGTGGGCTGGGGCGCGGCGAAGGTCATCCGCGGCTGAGCTCGGGTCGATCTCGCCCGCGCGCCGGCTTCGCGCCGAGTCGTCGTCACGTCCGCTCGAGCCGCACGGCGGTGCCGTAGGCGAGGACCTCGGTCGCGCCCGCCGTGAACTCGGTGGCGTCGTAGCGCATGCCGATCACGGCGTGCGAGCCGAGCTGGCCGGCGTTCTCCATCATCTGCGTGTACGCCTCGTGGCGAGCCTCCTCGCAGACGCGCGTGAACTCGTCGATGTTGCCGCCGGCGATCTGCTTGAAGGCGCCCACGATGCCTTGCCCGATGCTGGGCGATCGCACCACGATGCCGCGGACGATCCCGAGGTACTGCGAGATCCGGTAGCCCGCGACCTCGTTTCCGGTGGTCACCACGATGCCGCTGAAGGGCTCGACGCCCCGCCTGTAGCCTCCGGGCTGGTCGCTGGACATGGGAGATGCTTACTCGCGTCGCCGCCGCGCGTCCCGAAATCGCGCGAGCGCGGGGACGGCGGGCGTCAGCGGCCCCGCCGCCCCGCGGGCCTGAACACGTACCGGCCCTGCCAATCGACGCTGACCGCCGGGATCCGGTGGTCGGCGTCGAAGAGCGTCATCCCCTCGCGCAGGTTCTCCCAGAAGCGCCGGTGCTGCGCGTACTCCTCGCGGGCGAGCAGGCCGCCGACGTCGCGCGCCGGGAAGATGTGGACGTGGACGCGCTCGCCGCGATCGAGCAGCGGCGCGCTCATGACGTAGAGCTCCTGGATGCGCTCGTCGGTCACGGCGATGCAGCCGATCGAGGCGCAACGGCCGTGGATCATGATCTCGCCCCCCGGCCGAGGCCCGCCCAGGATCTTGTCCGAGGCGTTGGGGTAGCCGACGTTCGCCGAGAGGTGGTACGCGCTCTCGGGCCAGAAGTACGCGATTCGGTAGAAGCCCTCGGGCACCTGGCGATCGCCCTCGGCGCGCTTCGGCCCGGGCCCACCCGACATGGCGCAGACCTCGTACGTCGCGACGTGCGTCATCGCCGCGCCCGCGTCGGCCGACGCCCAGACCTCGAGCTCGCGCTCCTCTTTGAAGGTGCGGAAGAGGAGCTCCGCGGGTGGGAACGGCACGCCTCGGTCGCGAAACATCGCCTCCACGGCAGCCAGCTTCTCCGCCTTCGCCAAACGCACGCGCTCGAGCCCGCCGAGCTCGTCCGGCGCCGTCCAACGCGTCGCCTGCCGCCGAGGTGCGCCGTCGGCCTCTCGCGGCTCGGTCACGGCGGTCGCGCCCGCGAGCGCCGGCGCGGGCGCCGCGCGTTCGGCGCGGTGGCGTCCTCCCCGACCACCGCGAGCGGCTCCGCGCGCAGTCGGCCGGTGCGGCGCCGGCGCCGCCCCCGGCGCCGCCGCCCCCCCCCCCGGCCGCCCCCCCCCCCCCCGCGCCGGGCCCCCCCGGGGCGGCGGGGCGGGGCCCCCCCCCCCCCCCCCCAGGGCGGCGAGCCAGAGGACGAGCCGGATCCGCGAGCCTGCGATGGCCATCTCGGTCTCTCATCGCGGACACGCCGCATTTCGTGACGGGGAACGACGAATCGGTCCGTTCGTGAACGCGCATCTCCACGATCCCCATTCCGGCGGCGGCACGCGTCGTGCACTCGAGGTCGGCCGAAGCACCATGCGCCGTCTCGCGAAGACCCTCTGTCCCCGTCTCTCGGCCCTCTCGATCGGCCTCGCCGCGACCGCCTCGGGCGCCGCGGCGCTCGAGCGCGGCACGCCCTCGTGGGTCGTGCTGGTGATCGCGGCCGCGCTGGCGCTCGTCGCCGCGGTGCTCGCGATGCCCCTCGTGGAGTTTCCCACGTACGCGCTCCTCTGCACGCTGCTCGTGCCGGCGTTCGGCGTCGCGTTCCTGCTCTCGAGGGAGATCCCGCGCGCGCCGGCGCTCGTCCTGGTCGTCGGCGGCGCCGCCGCGCTCGTGCTCGGCGTCTGGCCGCCCCGGCGCGCCCGCGAGTCCTGGGCGCCGCCGTCGAGCTCGTCGCCCTCCACGCCGCGCCCGTCGTGAGTGAACGGCAGTTCGCGCCGACCCTGATCGTCACGCCGCGGCGGTGCGGATCGCTTCGAGCCGGGCGGGGCCGGACCGAGGGAGCTCGAACGTGAACAGGCTCCCCCCGCCGGGTGCGCTCTCGACGCGGATGCGCCCGCCGTGCGCCTCGACGATCTCGCGCGCGATGTAGAGCCCGAGCCCGAGGCCGGCGTACCCTTGGTCGGGCGTGGCCCGCGCGAAGCGCTCGAAGATCGCGCGACGCTGCTCCGGGGCGACGCCGATGCCGTGGTCGCGGATGCGGAAGCGCGCCGTCTCCTCGTCGGCGTCCACGTCGATCTCGATCGGCTTGCCCGCGCCGTAGAGGAACGCGTTCGTGATCAGGTTCGTGACCACCTGCTCGAGCCGCGCGGGATCCCAGCTCCCCGTGACGCCCGGGCCGGCGCGCAGCGAGACCGAGCTGCCGACGCGCCCCGACTCCCCCTCGAAACCCGCCAGCACCTCCTCCGCGATCGCGCGGAGATCGGTGGGCTCGAGCTCGAGCCGGAGCTTGCCGGCCTCGATGCGCGTGACGTCGAGCAGGCGATCGATGAGGCCGGCGAGGCGCTGGTTCTGCCTGTCGGCGATCTCGAGCAGCTTGCGGATGCGCTCGGGCGCGAGCTTGGCGGGCGCCCTCTCGGCGGCGCGGATGAGCGACTGGAGCGTCAGCATCACCGAGGTGCACGGCGTGCGCAGCTCGTGCGAGGCGACCGACAGGAACTCGTCGCGGATGCCGATGGCGTCCTGCGCCTCACGGTAGAGCAGCGCGTTTTCGACCGCCTGCGCGATCCTGGGGACGAGGTCCTCGGCGATGGCGCGGGTCGCCTCGCTGCACCGCCTGCTCTCCTCGGCCGAGACCAGCGTCATCACGCCCACGGTCGCCTGCCGGACGATCAGCGGCCGGGTCACGCTCCACGCGAACCCGAGATCGCGGACGCGATCGAGCGCCTCGGGGCCGTCGATTCCGAGCGCCGCGAGCACCGCGGCGGGGTCGCGGCTGTGCTCTTCGGCGATCGCGCCGGCCGAGGGCAGCCCGCCGCGCGCCAGGCTCGCGAGATCCTCGACGCGCGGAACGAGGGCCGGGACGACGTGCTCCGCGGCCGCGGTCCGCACGCCGCCGCGGCCGTCGATGACGCGCACGACGCACCAGTCGGCGAGCAGCGGCACCGAGAGCCGCGCGAGATCGGCCAGCGTGGACTCGTGATCGAGCGAGCTCGAGAGCACGCGGCTCGCCTGCGCGAGGAACGAAGCGCGCCCCTCCGCCTGCTGGGCGGCCTCGCGCGCGGCCTTCTCGTTGGCGAGGAGGCGCTCCTCGCGCTCGCGCTCCGCCTGCTCCGCGAGCCGCCGCTCGGTGATGTCGACGGCGACGCCGATGGTCCCGATGAGCTCGCCGTCGCCGTCGCGGAAGGGCTCGAGATGCACCGTGAAGGTGCGGCCGCCGAACGCGGCGTCGACGGTCACCGCCTGGCCTTCGAGCGCCCGCAGCGAGGGCGCCACGAGCGGGTTCTCCGGGTCGGTCGTCTGGAAATACTCGAGCACGCTGACGCCGACGAGCAGGTCGGGGCGGAGACCGATGCGGGCGAGGCCCGCGCCGGCGCCGCTCGTGAACTTGAGATCGCGATCGGTGGTCCAGAACATCACCGGCATCCGCTCGAGCAGCAGGCGGTGCCAGCGCTCCTCCTCCGAGAGCTCGGTCAGGGCGCGCACGCGCTCGGTGAGGTCGCCGGAGAAGGCGACGAGGCCGGCCGGCGCGTCCCCCTCCCGCACAGCGTGGAGCTTCGTGCGAAACCACAGGGCGCGGCCGTCGGGCGTGCAGAATCGGTGGACGAGGGAGCGGTCCACGCCGTCCGCGAGCACCGCGCGCATGATCCCGAGCGCCTGCTCGCGCTCGTCCGCGGGCAGGTGGTGGGCGATGAAGTCCTCGTCCGCCAGCCACTGCTCCGGCGCCCAGCCCAGGCGCGCTACGCTCAGCCCGCCGACGAACGTCACCCGCAGCGAGGCCGGCCCGGTCCTCCACACGATCGCATCGAGCTGCTGCAACAGCTCCAGGCACTGGCCTTCGCGCGGCTCCGTCATGCGGCCCCGGCGTGCCTCATAGGGCGGCGCTGCCCACGCGACAGCCCGTGCCTTGCGCTCCGGCGACGCGGGAGGCGTGCTCGCGGCCGTGTGCGTCGGCTCGGACGCGCCGCTCGCACGACGCTCCTCGCCCGGCGTGCTCGCGCTTTCCGGGCTCGCCCGCTCCGCAGACCGGGCTCGTGGACCGGCCGCGGCGCCGCCGACGATGCCGCCGTGTCGCCGCTCCCCGAGCGTCAGCCCGCGTCGCGCCCGCGCCGCGCCTCGACGATCTTCAGGAAGGACCGGCTGCGGAGCTCGTCCGGGGTCACGCCGGCGCCGAGCGCCTCGGCCTCGGTGAGCGCCCCGCAGCCCACGCCGCGCAGGAAGAAGTTGAGGAGCCCCTGGCCCGTGGCGGCGTCGTCGAACACGTTGCCGACGAGCGTCGCCTGCGCGGCGCGCGCGAGGAAGCTCGAGAGCCGCTCCGACGCCGCGGGCAGCGCCTCGAGGAAGAACGAGTACACCGCCGCGTACCGGGTCGGCAGCTGGGCCGGGTGCAGGTCCCAGCCCTGGTAGTAGCCGTGCGCGAGCGAGCGGCGGCAGTGCTCGAAGTGCAGCCGCCAGGCGCGGTGGATGGCGGCCTGGTTCTCGGCGAGCTGCGCCGCCGTGAGCGCCGGTCCGCCCTTCGCCGCGCGGTGCGGGCCGATCGGCATCACCGTCGTGGCGCCGTCCGAGAGGGTGACGCCCGTGCCCGCGAGGGCGACCTGCATCACCTGCCGGGCGAAGTCGCACGCCGGGTGCGTGGGGCTCTGGTGCGCCGCGGTGATGTCGCAGCTCGCGGTGTAGTCGTACGTCCCGAAGTGCGCCGACACGCAGCGCCCGCGCGCGGCGGCGACGAGCGCGGGGATCGCGCAGGCGCCGCGCGCGTCGAGGATCGCCTGCGTCGTCTCGATCATCAGCTCGATCCCGATCGCGCCGGTGTCGAGCCCGAGCCGCGCCTCGAGCGCGTCGAGCACGTCGGCGAGCGCCGCCGGCTGCTCGGGGATCTGCACCTTGGGGAGCGTCACGACGAAGCCGGGAGGCAGCCTCTTGCCCGAGGCGGAGACGAGCGAGGTGACGAAGAGATCGAGCGTGCGCAGGCTGCGGGCCACGAGCTCCTCGGTCCACGCTTTGATGCGGACGCCGAGGAACGGCGGGAGCGTCCCGGCGGCCAGGCCCTTGGCGACCGCGCGCGCGGCCGCCTCGGCGTGCCCGTCCTCCTCGGCGTCGGGGCGGTGGCCGTAGCCGTCCTCGAAGTCGATCCTGAAGTCCTCGACCGGCTCGCGCCCGAGCTTCTCGACGACGCGCGCGTGGACCTTGCTTCGAAGCTCCGCGCCGGCGTCGAGCCCGATGGCGCGCGCGAACGTCTCGGCGTCGGGGGCGCTCGCCTCGAGCGCGCGGAGCGCGAGCTGGCCGAGCTTGGGCGCCGCGTCGTGGGCGAAGAGGTGCGCGCCGCCGTAGACGGTGTGCACCGGCTGGCGCTTGCCGGTCGGGCCTGGGTAGGCGCGCGCGAACGCGAGGTTGCCTGCGCGCAACCTGGCCAGCGGCTCGCGGACGAGATCGGGATCGAGCGAGGTCGGGTCGGACATGGAGCCTCGTGAGGCTTGCCGCGAGGAGGGTCGACCTCTCAGCCGTGGCAGTAGAACGAGAAGGCGACCTCGCACGACACCGCGCAGGTGCCGCACGCGCTGCAGTCGATCCAGGCGAGATACTCGGAGGCGCCCACCGGGTGGAGCTGGGTGCACTGGTCGAGGCAGGCGATCGGACCGATGTCCTGGCAGCCCGAGGTGCAGTCGGCGAAGGCCTCGCAGTCCGGATCGGCGTCGCAGGCGGCCTTGAGGCCTTGGCAGGGGCCGTCGCCGCTGCAGGCGGAGCAGGCGACGCAGTCGCCGTCGTCCGCGCAGTCGATCGGCCCGGTCGCCGTCGAGGTCTGGGTCGAGGTGGTCGACGTCGTGCCCGTCCCGCCACCGCCGCCCGAGCCGCCGTCGCCGAAGCCGTCGACGACCACCTTGCCGCCGCACCCCGCCGCCGTCGCGAGGAGCGCGACCGCCGCGGCCGCGAGGGCCACCGGGAAGAAGCCATGCATGGCCCGATCTTCGCACCGCTCGGCGCAACGTCCAAGCGCGCTCCGTCGCTCGCGCCGGCCCCGGACCGTGCTAGGTTCCGTCCGTTGGAGGGGCCACGATGAATCAGAGATACGCAGGGTACGCCGTCCAGCCGTCGGTTCTCGCCGGGAGCGAGTCGCGCGAGCGCTTCATCGTCCGGACGTACAACCACCTCTTCGGCGCCATCGTCCTCTTCGCGCTGATCGAGATCGGCCTGTTCAAGAGCGGCGCCGCCGAGGTCATCGCCCGCGCGATGCTCGGCTCGAGCTGGCTCCTCGTGATCGGCGGGTTCGTGGTGGTGAGCTGGATCGCCAGCCGCGCGGCCCACACCGCCGAGTCGAAGGCGACGCAGTACGCCGCGCTCGGGGGCTTCGTGCTCGCCGAGGCGATCGTGTTCGTGCCGCTCCTCTTCGTGGCCGATCTCTATGCGCCCGGCGCCATCCAGAGCGCGGGCTTGTGCACGATGGTGGGGTTCGCCGGGCTCACCGCCATCGCCTTCGTGACGCGCAAGGACTTCTCGTTCCTCCGCGGTCTGCTCTTCTGGGGAGGCATCTGCGCCCTGGTCCTGATCGGCGCTGCGATGCTGTTCGGGTTCCAGCTCGGGACCTTGTTCTCGGTCGCGATGGTCGGCCTGGCCGGCGCGGCGATCCTCTACGACACGTCGAACGTCCTGCACCGCTTCCCCGAGGACCGGTACGTGGGCGCGGCGCTCGAGCTGTTCTCGTCGGTGGCGATGATGTTCTGGTACGTGCTCCGGATCTTCATCGGCTCCCGGCGGTAGCTCGTCGGAAGAGACGTTCACGAAGCCCGCGGGCGGGGTGACGCGAGCCTCAGCTGGATACGCGCTCGCGCGCTCAGGTCCGCCGCGGTGGGGGCAGCGCGAGCGGTGGCAGCCGCAGCGCGCCGGTCCACGCGTCCTTCGGCGCCCGCCGATCGTGCCGCAGCGACTCCGGCGTCACCTGGTAGACGCCGTGCAGCACGGCGCCGTCGGGCGGGATCTTCCAGGCCGCGCTGACGACATCGAGGTCCGGGTCGCCGCCGCCCTCCTCGGGATCCTTGCGGTGAGAGACGCGCCAGCGCGCGCTCCGGCCGGGCGCGAGGGTCTGCCAGCGCGGCGACGAGAGGATCTCGGTCCGCCCGTACAGCGGCTGCATCGGGGCGCCGCCGCGCTCCATGGACCATTCGAGGGCGCCGGGATGGTCGAGCAGCACCGAGAGCGGGGAGTCGCTCGCGTTCCCGAGCTCCACCTCGAGCTCGAGGAGCCCGCCCTTCCGGCGGGCGCGCACCCTGCCGCGGAGCCCTCGCGTCACCTCGCTCCACGGCTCGCGATCGGCGAGGAGATCGGCCACCTCGGGGCGGTCGTGATCGAGGGCAGCCCACAGCGCCCGCTGCCCGCGCGCGTTGGTCCAGAGCGGATCGGCGCCGGCGTCGAGCAGCGCGCGGGCGATCGCGACGTGCCCATCGGCGGCGGCGAAGAAGAGGACGGACCAGCCGAGCTCCTCGTCGACGTGGTTCGGATCGGCGCCCGCGGCGAGCAGCAGCTCCGCGGACGCGAGGTGGCCCCAGCTCGCGCAGAAGCTCAGCGGAGTCTCCCCGCGCGGCGTCGCCCGGTTCGGCTCCGCGCCGTGCCCGAGGAGCAGCGCCACGAGCTCGGGGTGGGCGGCCGCGAGGTAGAGCGGCGAGCAGTCGCCGGGGCGGTTGGGATCGGCGCCGGCCTCGAGCAGCGCCGCGAGCACCTCGGCCGCGCCGGCGTCGCCGAGGGCGTAGTCCAGCGCGGTCGCGCCATCCTCGTCCGTGGCGTCCGGAGGTACGCCGCGGGCGAGGAGCGCGCGCACGCCGGCGGCGTCGCGGGCGCGGGCCCGCTCGACGAGGAGTGCGTGCTCCGGAATCACTCGTACAGCGAATCACGGCGCGCCGAGCTCCGCCAGGACGGGACCGGCCGTTGGCCCCGAGCGCCGGCTCGGCTAAGGAGCCGTCATGAGCTCGTGCGCCGGCACCCGCGCCTGGTTCGCCGTTCTGCCGGTGGCTCTGTGCGCCGGGTGCGGCAACGCCCCCGTCGCGAAGGCCGTGATGCCGAACGCGGGCCATGACACGACGCAGCTCGCGAGGTGCAGCGTCGCCGCCAGCCAGGAGCAGCCGCTCGTCACCGAGTGGCCTGCCTCGTACAAGGCGCGCCTCGAGGCGCTGCTCCTCGAGGGGGGCGTCGCCGTCGAGTACTCCGGCTGCGAGCTCCGCATCGTCGACCGCTGCCGGGTCCCCGGCTCGTACGCCTGGAAGAAGACGACGCTCTCGACCGACACGACCGACATCCGCGACGAGGACGAGCTCTACGCCAAGCTGCCGCTCGGCGCCGCGCTGCTCTCGGGCGAGCTCAAGACCTCGGGCACGCTGCACGTGCAGACGACGGTCTCGGGGCAAATGCAGCTCGTGGGGCGGGCCGCCGAGGACGCGACCAGCGGCGCCGAGTGCTCGCGGGCCACGCACCTCGTGAGCGCGCTCAGCGTCGGGGCGTTCAAGCTGGTGGCGGGCGGCGACGTCTCGGGCCAGGTGGGCGCGGAGGTCGGTCCCGCAGGCGTCCGGGGATCGGGCTCGCAGAGCCAGTCGATCCTGCGCGCGGCGGGCGATCCCGCGAGCTGCGAGCGCGCCACCAAGGACGAGCCGAGCGCCGAGTGCCGGTCGCCGATCCAGATCTTCCTCACGCCCATCCGCCGATCGGTGCCGCTCAACATCCTCTCGCCGCTGCCCGACGAGAGCAGCTAGTGCGATGGTCCGTCGGCTCGTCGCGGTCGCGATCCTGTTCGTGTGCGGTTGCGGCTCGGCGCCGCCGACGCCGCTGACCGCGGCGGAGATGGCGAAGGAAGGCAGCGGCGACGCCCTCGTCCGCTACCTCCGCCAGCCGGGCGCGACCGCGTCCGTCTGCGATCGCAAGGGCCAGGGGCCGCGCTTCCGCGCCTCGAGCACGGACGATTTCGAGGATCTCGCCGGCGCCCTCCTCGGCGGAGACGTCCGCCCCGAGCTCTGGCAGCGCTGCGTCATGCTCATGCTCCAGAGCGCGGACGCCGCCGAGTCGGCGTCGCTGCTCGACGCCATGGCGAGCGCGTACCGCGAGCTCCTCGAGCGCAGCGCCATCGAGGACGATCGCGCCGAGCAGGCGAAGCTCGCGGCGCTCCATCGAGCCTTCCTGCTCCGCCCGCGCGGGACCGCGCCACATCCCGACGACGTGGAGGGCGACCTGGCCGCGCTTCGCGGCGCGCTCGCACGCGGCGCGCTCGGCCCGGTGGCCTCGCGCCACGGGACCGACCTCCTCCTCACGATCGACCTCGATCGCGGCATCTGGAGGGGCGCGCCCCTCACCAGCGCGGCGCTCGACGCGCTCGAGGCCAAGAAGGACGAAGAGCTCCTCCGTCGCGTGGCGATGCGCGTCCCCGACGCCACGCTGCGACAGGAGGCGCGGAGGCGGATCGTCCGCCTGCACATCGCCGCCTCGCCCTCGCGCGAGGTCCGGGACCACGCCGCCGAGGTCGAGGCGCGGGTCCTGGCCACCGGGCAGAACGCATTCGACGTGACCAAGGAGCCGCCCACGAGCGCCTGGCTCGACGACGGGCGCGTCCGGGTCCGGGGCGTGCTCGTGCGGCAGGACGTGTGGAAGCAGACGGCGACGCTGCTCGCCTACGAGGGCGACAGGCCCGGGGCGTCGGTGATCCCGTCGCTCGCGCTTCGCGGCGCCCTCTTCGCGCGAGTCGACGGTCTCGCGGATCCCGTGACCGTGTGCGCGCCGCCCGACGCGCTCGACGTCACGCCGTGCCTGGCGCCGTCGGAGGTGCGCTCGACGGTTCCGATCGTGTACGTGGACGCCGCGGGGCTGCTCCACTTCGTCGAGCGCGTGACGAGCCGCGACGCGATGAAGCTCGTCTACAACACGCCGAACCTGCCGCTGCCGATCGAGATCGGCGGGCGCAAGCTCCTCACCATCGAGTGGCCCATCGTCTTCGAGCGCCCCCAGCCGCTCGTCTTCTCGGGCCCTGGCTCGGGGCCCGGGCCCGATCTCCGGGTCACGATCGAGAAGCGCTACTCCCCGCGCCTGCTCTTCGAGATCACCGCGCCGCACGGGCAGTTCGTGGGTGTCGTCGAGGCCGACGATCTCGAGTCCTTCCTGATCGCCAGCCGCGGCGGCGCGGGCACGCCCGGCTCCCGCGGCTCCGACGGCGCCAGCGGCTCTGCCGGGATGGCCGGCACCCCGGCCTCGTGCCCCGGATCGCCCGGCGGAAGCGGCGGAAGCGGTGGCAGAGGCGGCGACGGAACCAACGGCGGGCCGGGCGGCCCCGGTGGACCGGGCGGCGACGTGGTCGTGCGCGTCGCCTGCGCCACCGGAGCCTGCGGCTCCGTGGTAGCCGCCGCCGGCAAGATGATCCGGAGCGAAGGGGGGCCAGGAGGCCCCGGCGGCGAGGGAGGCCGCGGAGGAACGGGCGGCCCGGGCGGCACCGGAGGGAGCAGTGCCTCGTGCACCGACTCGCAGGGTCACATGACGTTCGTCTCCGGCGGCTCACCCGGGATGCAGGGGGCGAGCGGCTCGCCGGGGGCGCGCGGTTCGAACGGGGCCGACGGGGCGCCGGGCCGCACCGAGATCCGCGCCGTCGAATGAGCGCCCTCGCCTGATCGCAGGCTCGAGGACCCGTGCGACCGTCAGCCCGCGCGCGCCGCGAACCGCGCGGCGAAGCGGCGGCGGAGCGGCGCCGGGAGATCGTCCGGATCCACGCTGAGGTGCCGCAGCGGGTGCGACCGCGGCAGGGCGAGCGCGAGCTCGGCGAGCTCCCGCGTCGGCTCCGGCTCGATCTCCGACCACGCCAGCGACTCGAGCGCACGCAGGTGGGGCGATCGCAGGAGCGCCGCGATGCCTTCGTGGCGTACCTCGGTGCTCGCCACATCGAGCCGCCGCAGCGACGCGGAATGCGGCGAGGCGGCGATGGCCCGCGCCGCGTCGTCGCCGAGATCGATGAAGCTCATGCGCAGGTCCTCGAGGCGGGCGGCGTTGGGGCCGTCGAACCACGCCGCGACGTGCCGGTCCGAGACGCCCCGCCAGCCGTCGAGCGTGACCCCCTTGAGCGAGGCGAACGGCGCCGCGCGACCGAGGTCGCGGAACGCGTCCATCAGCACGGGCTCGTCGCCGGCGATTGGTCGATCGAAATGGAACGTGAGCCGGAGGCGCTCGAGGCCGCGCACCACCTCGTTCTGCGCGAGGCCGCGCAGAGCGTGCGGCCGCACCGTCCCCGTCGAGAAGACGATCGACGCGAGCCGGGGCGCGCGCAGCTTCGCGAGGAAGCTCTCCCAGGTGCGCGCGTCGGCCACGACGTTGCGGAGCTCGAGCTCGCGCAGCGAACCGAGATCGCCGGCCGCGAGATCGGAAAGCGCCGGCGCTCTCCTGCGGTGGTCGATCGGACACTCGAGCACGAGCCGCCGCACCAGGCGCAGCGCCGGCGCGGACGCGAGCACGGAGAGCGCGTCGCCGGTGAGCGGGCTCGGTCGCACGGTCTCGATGGGGTGGGTCTCGAGCAGCCGCTGGCCGTGCCGCCGGAACGTCGCGGGCTTCATCGTGACGCTCCCGACGAAGCCGCGCTGGAGCGTGTACCCGTCGGCGTGGCGGGCGACGTCGCCCGCGATCCTCGCGCCGTAGTCGCGCTCGAGCTTCGCCACCCGCTCGGCGATGTCGGCGCGGCGCGGATCGGTCCTCGGCATCGACGCGAGGTCGCACTGGAGCTGGATGAGCTCGCCGCGGAGGTCGCCGCGTCCGAGCAGCGCGTCGGCGAGCACCCGCCTCGGAGCGTCGTCGCCGGGCGCGGCGAGGACCTCGCGCAGGAGGTCCTCCTCGCTCCGTCCCGCCGGCGCGCTCGCGGCCAGCTCGACGCGCGGTACGGCCGTGCGGTCCTTCGCCGCGCGCGCGGCCCACTTCTCGGCGCGCTCGCGGTTCTTGGGAAGCTCCTTGTACCAGGGCTTGAGCGCCGGCCAGACCGCGCCCACCGGGAGCGGCGCGTTCGTGGCGTGCCCGACGCCCACGACCACGCGATCCGGCGTGCGCACGGCCAGGCAGTAGTCCTTGCCGAGCCCGAACTCGCGCAGCACCTCGACGAGCGCGAGGCCGCTCGCTTCGTGCACGGCCGCGGTCATCGCCCCGAGCACGTCTCGAAGCGAGATCTCCGCCTTCGAGTAGCCTCTCTTGCGCACCGCCTCGGCGAGGCCTTCGAGGGCGGCCGCGCTCTCGGGCGTGAGCAAGAACCCGAGCGAGGTGCCGTGGCCGCGCAGCGCCGCGGCGTCCTTCGCCTGTGCCGCGGCGACGATCGCGTCCAGATCGATCTCGCTGATCATGAGCCTCTCCCGAGCCGGATCCTATCGGACGCGGCGCCTCTCGGCCGCCGGGAGGCTGGGCGGGCGATCCGGGCTCGGTCAGCCGCGGGTCGTCCTCTGATCCGCGCGGAGGCTCTTCACCGCGACCCCGCCGCGCGACCGCACGGCGACACGGAGCCGGTCCTCGGCGCAGCTCGGCGTCCACGCGACGCGCAAGCCGTCCCCGCGGACGGCGCCGTCGGCCTCCCACCGCGTCGAGACCTGCTCGCCGGCGCCGACGAGGTCGACCCAGACGACGTCGTCCTCGCGGCTCGCCTCGAGCTCGAACTCGGGCGGCTCGTAGAGCGGGAGGTCCCTCGTGCGCACGCAGCGCTCGGGCGAGCTGTCGTCCCACTGGTCGACGACGTCGAGCCTGGGGCCCGCGCCCGCGAGCGATCGATCGCTCTCCTGGGGCAGCGCCGCGCCCTTGTCCCAGGGCGGCGGATCGGCGGGCAAGCCGCCCATGCCGCCGTTGCCGCCGTTGCCTCCAGCGCCGCCGGTCCCCGCGTCGGGCGGAGGCGGATCGACGATCATGCCGCCCGCCCCGCCGGTCCCCGCGTCGGGTGGAGGGGGATCGACGATCATCCCGCCCATGCCTCCCGTCCCGCCGTCGGGCGGAGGCGGATCGACGATCATGCCGCCGCCGCCGCCGTCCGGCGGCGCCGGATCGACGACCGACACGTCCTCGCAGCCGCCTCCGACGAGCGCCATCGAGAAGCCCAGCGCCACGGTGCGACAGAGCTTCTGGAGCGTCGCGTTGGCCTCGGGGCGCGGCTCGGCGGGCCGGCTCGCCCGGAAGCTCTGCATCTCGGCGAAGAGCTCGTCGAGCGCGGCGTGCCAGCCGCGATCGGCCGCCGCGATCTCGAGCCCGAGCAGCGCGGTGCGCCGCTCGATGGTCTCGCGGTCGTCGAGCGCGACGGTCGCCGCGAGATCGATCGCCTTCTCGAGCAGCGCCGCCGTGTCGAGGGACATGGCGCGCGTCAGCTCGCGCGCGCGGCGCCCCAGGGGAGCGGCGCTCGGACCGTGGAAGTGCTCGAGCACGCGGGCGGCGTAGCCGAGGCCCATGTACCGGTTGGCGACCCCGGCCGGGGCGAAGTTGCGCTCGCGGAACGCGGCGGCGCACACCCGGAAGAGGAGCTCGGTGCGGTCGTCGGCGATGCGGTAGTTGTACCCGAGATAGCTGCCGCCGAGGTCGCGCCGGCTCGCCATCTCGAGGTGGAGCGGGGTGCCGTAGTACGGCTCGGCGCGGCAGAAGTTCACCGGGTGATCGGCGTGCTCGCGGATGAAGCGGACGTTCTCTCGGACGTCGTCGAGCGTCGCGTCGGGCTCGAAGAGGAGGAGGTTGTAGCAGCAGAAGATCCGCGCCTCCCTGCAGGCCGCGAGCGCCTCGCGCACCTCGCGCTGCTGCGTGCCGCGGCCGAGGTGCGCGCCGCCCGACTCCGAGGCGTTCTCGACGCCGACATAGAGCCTGATGACGCCGAGCTCGGCGAGCTCCGCCGCGAGCGCGCGCGTCATCGCGTCGGGGCGGCACTTGCCGACGATCGCGGCCTTGCCCACGCCATATCCGTCGAGCGCCCTGCGGATCCGGCGCACCCGGTCCAGCGAATCGTCGGGCCGTGGGAGCAGGAAGTTGTCGTCGTGGAAGCAGAAGATGCCCGCGCCGCCGGCGGCGTGCCACAGGAAGGCCATCTCGGCGGCGACGTTCTCGGGGCTGCGCAGGCGCAGGAGCCGCCCGCCGCCGTGCTCCCGCGCGTCGCGATAGAACGAGGTGATCGAGCAATAGCTGCACCCGCCCCAGCAGCCGCGCCCGCCCATCATGGGGATGAAGGGGACGCCCATGTGGCGATTGTGCGCGCGGTAGCGCTTCACGAACGGGAGCGCGTCGAGGTCCTCGACCAGCCGCCGACCCGCCGTCCGATGGGCCATCCCGTCGTCGCTGCGGAGCGCGAGCCCGGCGACGTCATGGACCGGCGCGCCCGTGTCGAGCGCGCCGAGCAGCGCGACGAACGTCTCCTCGCCGTCGTGCAGGACGATCGTGTCGATGCCCCAGGAGCCCTCGAGCACCTCGCGGTAGGCGAGCGTCGGGAAGTGACCGCCGGCGGTCACGTGACCGCGGTAGCCGGCCGCGCGCAGCGATCGCGCGAGCTCGAGGAACTCGCCCGCGCGGTGCTGGAACTGGATGCTCAGCCCCACGACCTCCGGCGCGCCATCGAGGACGCGACGCACGATCGCCTCCGCGTCCGAAGGCCCGTTGAACGGAAGGATCGCCGTGGCGTGCCCCGCGCGCTCGGCGGCGGCGGCGACCGCGCCCAAGCCGAGGTTCTCTTCGAAGTCGGCCCCGATCAGGTAGCTGTGCATCGGTTCGCCCTCCTGAGCTCACCGAAAGGAGAGCACGCCTCCGTTGGGCTGGGAGCGGCTTGCCGACGAAATGGTCGGAGGGTTGCGAATCGTCAACACCGCCGAGGCGAGCGCGGCGTTGCCCGATTCCGACGCCGCGCTCCTGCGCGTCGTCGACGCGCTGTACGCGCGTTGCTTTCGCGTGTAATGTCCCCAGCCCGATGCTGGTCCCTCCCTTTGCACCGAGACGCTCGGGCGCGGCGCTCTGGCTGATGGGCGCGTCGCTCGTCGCCGTGACGAGCCCTGGTTGCAGCTGCGGCGCCGACACGACCGAGCTCCCCAACTCGACCACGGCGTCGTCGACGTCGTCGGGCTCGAGCGGGGCCGGCGGCGGAGGCGGCTCCACCTCGACGACCGGCGTCGGAGGTGCGGGGGGCTCCGGCGGCGAGGGGGGCGGCGGCGGCGCCGGCGGGCAGGGCGGTCAGCTCGAGGCGCACGGACCGGCCGCGACCGAATCCGTGAGCGCAGGCGTGGTCGGCAAGAGCTCCGCCTACAAGATGGTGTTCACGCTGGGACAGCCCACGATCCAGCAAGGGAAATCGACCTCCGCGACCCACCGCCTCCAGGGCGGCCTCGTCGGGGCCAACGGGAGCTTGCCATGACGACTCGCACTTTCGGACGCTGGGCGACGGTCTCTGTTCTCGCCACGAGCGCCGCGCTCTGGACGAGCGTGGCGGCGGCCCAAGTGCCGACCACCGTCACGCAGCAAGGGCGCCTCTACGATTCCAGCGATCTCCCGATCACGGACACGCTCCCGGTCACCTTCACGCTCTACGACGCGCCCAGCGGCGGTACGGCGGTCTGGACCGAGACGCACTCGATCACGTTCGAGGATGGCTACTTCTCCACGAGCCTCGGCGAGACCGACCCGCTGGATGCCTCGGTGTTCGACGGGAGCACGCTCCACCTTGGCATCCAGGTCGGCAACGATCAGGAGCTCGCGCCGCGCGCGATCGTGGGGAGCGTGCCTTACGCGATCCTCGCGGGCGACGTCACCGGCGACATCCATCCTTCGTCCGTCACCATCAATGGCACGATGGTCATCGACGCGAGCGGCCATTGGGTCGGCGATCCCACCGGCTTGGTCGGTCCCACGGGCCCTGCCGGACCGCAGGGCGCACAAGGGCCGACCGGACCGCAGGGTGACACCGGCGCCGTCGGGCCGCAGGGCGCCACCGGTCCTCAGGGTCCCGTCGGTGCTCAGGGTCCCATCGGTCCCATGGGCGCGACCGGGCCCCAGGGCGCGACCGGTCCTCAAGGTCCCGTCGGTCCTCAGGGTCCGATCGGTCCCACGGGCGCGACCGGCGCGACGGGCGCGACCGGTCCTCAAGGTCCCGTCGGTCCTCAGGGTCCGCTCGGTCCCACGGGCGCGACCGGCGCGACGGGCGCGACGGGCGCGACGGGCGCGACCGGACCGGCAGGCGGCAGCGGCACCTGGGTCAAGACCATCAGCGCCATGACCTGCATCGCGCAGGGCGGCGTCTTCTCGGGCGACGTTCAGACCTGCAGCGGTGGTGGGATGCTTCGCGTCGCCGGCGATGCCGCGTTCCCTTGCGTCACGCGCGGGCGCACCGTGCGCGACACGTGGCTCTGCCCCTTCCAGCTGCCCCCGAACTCGCAGATCACCAGCATCACCGCGCACGTGTACGACGGCGCCAACGACGGCTACATGGAAGCGCTCGTCTGGCGAATCAACGCGGGCACGTACGTCGGCAACGACAACTTCAGCAATTTCGGCGGCACCTGGCAGTCGAGCGGCATCGCCTTCGCCGGCGGCCAGGCCAACTTCCCCATCTTCACCGGGAACCACACGGTCTCGGGCAACTACCAGTACGTGATCGGCTTCGGCATGCACTCGCCCACCAACCAGCTCCTGCATGCCGAGGGCTTCCGCATCACGTACACGGTGCCCTGAGCCGGTTCGGCTCACGACACGAGGGCAGCCCCGGCGGGTCGCCAACACGGCCCTCCATCGCGGCGCGCGCCTCTACTTGGCGACGAGGGTCTTGCAGACGCGCGACGCGTAGTCGGCGTTCTTCTTCTCGATGGTGACGATGCGACAACCCAGCCACGCCTTCGGCGCGCAGGGGATGCTCCGGTCGACGAAGTAGTACTTCCTGCCCTGCTTCTCGAACTCCCCTTCGAGGGCGTAGCCGTCGTCGGCGAGCTTCTCGTCGACGGTGAGCTTGAGGTTGCTCGCGTCGGGCTCGATCTCGTTGTCGTAGATGCTCACGATCGAGTTGACGACGAGGATGCTCGGGTCGAAGAGCGGGCGCCCGCCCTTCACCTTGACGGTGAAGCTCGTCTCCTTGGCTTCGACGATCTCGGAGTCCGAGGGGATCCTGACGGGGCATTTCGCGTGAGCGACGGTGGTCGGCGCCTGCAGCGGCGCGTTGCCGGGCTCCGTGGCTGCGCTCGAGCCGTCCTTGGAGCTGTTGCAGCCGATCGCGAGCAGCGCGACCGCCGCGGAGAACACGGGGCGAGAGATCATCGTGGCGAGCTAACGTGGCCTCGCCGCACCGTCAAATCACGGCGGGTCATCGACCCGAGCGACCGCGAATGCGGATCGCCCCGGGCTCGGGCGAACGCTCGTCAGCCGGGATCCATGCGCTGGAAGAGCTCGGCGCTCGGCCGCAGGCGGTAGAGCAGGCTCCGCTTCGGCGCCTCCGCCATGATGCCCTCCCAGGTGCGACGCCGCGGCCGCTTCATCTGATCGGCGAGCCCCATCGGGAACCCGGTCACCGGATCGACGCTCTCCACCAGGATGGCGTGCTGGTGGATGCGCTCGTCGGCCTTGAGCCCCTGGATCGCGACCACGTCGCCCGGGCGCACCAGGTCCGCGTGCTCGGTGAGGAACGCGAAGAACCGCGAGCGCCGGGCGAAGGGGATGCGCTCCTCGCCCTCGAAGCGGCGCGCCGCGAAGAGCTCCGGGTGGGCCTCGGCGAACTTGCCGAAGGCGATGACGCCGCGCCGGTTCTCGATCCCGGTCTCGTTGAAGTCGAGGCGGCCCTTCTCGCGGCCGAGGCCGGCGACGCGGGGGCGGAACCAGGTGCCCGACGTCCGCTCGTACGTGTCGAGGACGAAGTCGACGCACACCTGCGGCGGCCAGGGCTTGCCCTCGCCGTCGAACACCGGGTAGCTCGTGCCGTCGACCTCGAAGCCGGCGCGGCCCTGGAGGTACGCCGTCAGCCAGATGGGCCGGAGCTCGCCGTCGCGGTCCGGCGACTTCTCCCCCTCCGGACGATCGAAGCGGTAGCCCTCGTGGACCTCCTCGGTGACGACCTCGCGGAGGCGGCGCATCGCGCGCAGGCGCGGCGCCTCGGCGGCCTGGAACGCGGCGATGCCTTCGCGCTCGGCGGGACCGGCCGCCACGCACTCGAGGCGGAGCCTCGCGCCTTCGGCGGCGAGGACCGCGGTGGCCCAGCGCTCGCCGAAGCGGAGATCGGCGACGAGCGACTCCTGGGTGCGATGGGTGATCCGAGCCCGGTCGAAGCCCTCGGTCTCGGCGAGCGCGCGCAGATCGCGGTGGAGCGGCGCGCCGAGGTCCTCGCGGTGCAGCCCGACGCGATCGCCGAAGAGCACGTCGGCGGCGCGGCCGGCCATCGGCCCGTCGGCATAGCGATAGACCACGTCCTTTCGCTTCGCGTCGCGGTAGAGCTCGCGAACGTCGCCGCCGCGCGCCAGCCACACCGAGGGCTCGCCGAACAGATCCGCGAGGCGCAGCGCCGACACGAGCGCGAGCGCGTCCTCGGGCTCGCTCGAGTAGACGTAGCCTTCGCGAAGGAGGAGCGCGCGCAGCGCCTCCGGCTCGGCGCGGTGGCGCGCGATCGCGGCGCGCACGCGCGAGCCTGGCTTCCCGCGCTCGAACGCACGGCGGGAGGCGAGCCACGCCGGCGCGAGCGCCTTCTCCGGCGTGGCGGCCGGCTCGCGGACGAACACCATCGGCTCGCCGCGCGCCCGCCCGAGGATCTCCGACCGCACCGCCTCGAACGGGGCCGCCCCGGGCAGCGCGGCCGAAGCCGTGACCACGGCGACGCGCGCGCGGCAGGCTTCGCCCGGATCCGGCGGCGCCGCGGCCGCGATGGCCGTCCCCGTGGGCGCCTCGCCCGTGGTGCTCGATCGCGGGTCTCGTCCCGCATCCCGCCGGCAGCCGACGAGCGCGAACGCGGCGGCAAGGAGCAACGTGGCTGGGGAGAAGGGGCGACGCATGGGCCGTCGCCTTGAGAGATGCCCGGCGCTCGTTTTCGATTCCCGCGTCATGGGGTGATAGCCTCGTCGTGTGGCACGCGAAGGAGCGCGGAAGCTCGCGGGCTGGGCCCTCGGGCTCCTCGCGGCCGCGGCTTGCTCGGCCAACTCGAGCGCGCCGTCCGGAGCGACCGGCAGCACCGGCGGCACCGGCGGGAGCGGCGCCGCCGGGAGCGGCGGCGCCGGAGGCCTCGACGTCGACGGAGGCGCAGGCGGTGGCTGCGCCTGTGCGCCGGGCGTGCACGGCGACGTCATCTTCGTCCTCTCCGACGCGGCCGAGGTCTACGCCTACGATCCCAAGCCGAACACCTTCGCGCTCATCGGCTCCGCCGCCTGCTCGGGAGCCGCGGCGCCGTACTCGATGGCCGTCGATCGCGCCGGGCGCGCCTGGGTGCTCGACATCGCCACCCAGGATCTCGCGACGCTCGACGTGAACGCACCCGCCGCCTGCCAGGACCCCGGGTTCACGCCGGGCCAGGCGGGGTTCGGCCTCTTCGGCATGGCCTACTCGGCCGATGGTCCCGGCGAGGAGTGCAGCAAGCTCTACATGCTGAGCTACAGCGGATCGGGGCCGTTCGCCGAGGGCCCCGGCCTGGGATCGCTCGGCGTGATGGACCCGTCGACCCTGACGGTGTCCGCGATCGGATCGATCGACTTCGACGGCGGCGAGCTCGCGGGCACGAGCGACGGGCGCCTCTTCGCGTTCGCGGGGACGAGCCCGCCGAAGCTGGTCGAGTACGACAAGGCGACGGCGGCGGTGCTCGGGATCGTTCCGCTGGAAGGCTTCTCGAAGACGAACGCGTCGGCGTTCGCCTTCCACCGCGGCGACGTCTACTTCTTCACCGAGGCGCCGCCGGCCGCGTGCGCGCCGTGCCTCGACCAGAGCTGCGCGGCCGCGCACGAGGCCTGCCTCGCCGATCCGGCGTGCGCCGACGCCCTCGCGTGCGCCCTCGCCCAGGGCGACATCAACGACGCGTGCGGCGGAGCGATGCCGGCCGAGCTCACGGCCTGCCTCACCGGCGCCTGCCTCGAGGAGTGCTTCCCGTCGAGCGGCAAGGTCAGCCAGGTGACGCGGATGGACTACGACGGGAGCGAAGGGGCGGGGCAGACGCTGACCGTGGTCAACGCCGCCGCGCCCATTCGCATCGTCGGCGCCGGCGTCTCGACCTGCGTTCCGGCCGTGCCCCGCTGATCGCGGGCGTTCGCTGCCGGAGGTGCGGCCCGCCGCGCGCTCGCGTTGCGGGGCGGTCTCAGCGACCGCCGCCGCCGGGCTCGCGCATCCCGCGGCCGCCCTGCGGGGGCGCGCCCTGCGTGCCGCCGCCCGGCGTCGTCCCGCGCGCGCCGCCGTCGGCCGCCCTGCCGCCGCGGCCGGCATCGCCCATCGCGCGTCCCTCGGGCGCGGGGGCCGCGGGGGGGGGGGCCCCCCGGGGGGGGGGCCGGGGGGGGGCGCGGGGGGCGGGGGGGGGGGGGGGGGGGGGGGGGTGATCGAGCACATGGATGCCGACGGCGCCGTTGCCGCGCTGGGTGCCGACGCGCTGGAGCGGCTGCGCAACGTCAAGCTGGCGGCGATCGCCGAGGACGCGGCGCGGCGGCTGTGTGTGTCGCCCCGCGGCGGGCTGATCCGGATAGGTACAGAC
>CAYJPW010000060.1:32002-55426 GCA_964372055.1 uncultured Polyangiaceae bacterium | reverse complement strand
TGAAGAGGCGTCGGACCTCGGGCCTCGAGAGGCGTTGCTCGGACGAATGTCCGACGTCTCTTCAGCGCTCCGGCCGGACGATCCTGCCGGCGGAGACGTTGCGGCCCGCGGCCTCGAGGAGCAGGGCGAGGCGGAGCTCGCGCCGGCCGATCTCGTCCGCGAGCCGGGACCGCTCGCGTTCGTCGGTCGCGTGCTCGCGCTCGGCGCGGAGCGTCTCGAGCTCCTTGAGGAGGCGCACCTCCTCCGGCACGGCGCGCCCGCTCCGCAGGACGCGCGCGGCGAGGCGCTCCTCCCGCGGCAGACCGGCGAGATCGTCGTCCGGGAGCGGCTGGCCGGCGCCGGGGAGATCGTCGAGCTCGCCCCGCGCGCGCGCCTCCTGGATCCGCGCCTCGACGAGCCGTCCGAGCTTCATGATGCGAGCTTGGGGCCCGGCGGGCGAAGTTCAAGCCGCGGCGCGCCGGTCTCCGCGGCCGACCCACTCTGGCCCAGATGGAAAGCGCCCCCGCCGAGAACCCGCGATAAACTCCGGGCACGCCGGTTGCTTCGCGGCGCGCCATGCGGACCAGGCCTGTGCGAACGATCAAGACGACAGCGTGGACCGGGGGCTCCGGGCGGGCGGCCAGGTGGACCGCCGCGCTGGCGATCGCGGGCGTGCTCGGGTGCGGCTCTTCGGACGAAGAGGCGGCGCCCGGCGGCCAGATGCTGTGGGGCAAGCGCTTCGGCAAATCGACCAGCATCGATCGCGTCGGCCTCGCGGTCGACAGCGGCGGCAACGCGGTCGTGACGGGGCGCTTCTTCGCGACCGTCGACTTCGGCGCCGGGCCGGTCGCGTCGCCCGCCAACAACTGGCAGATGTTCGTGGCCAAGTACGACCCCGCCGGCGGGCTGCTCTGGGCGCGCTCGTTCGGCGACATCTTCGAGGAGCAGGGCACCGGCGTCGCCGTCGACGGCGCCGGCAACATCTACCTCACCGGCGATTTCCGGGTGAGCATCGACTTCGGCGGCGGCCCGCTCGAGGCCGAGGGCCAGGCCAGCGACTTCTTCGTGGCGAAGCTCGGCCCCGACGGCGGCCACCTCTGGAGCAAGCGCTTCGGCACCTCCTCCTACGACACGCCGCCGGCGCTCGCGGTGAACGCTCGAGGCGACGTCGCCCTCGCCGGCACGTTCTACGACACGCTCGATCTCGGCACCGGGCCGCTCGCCGCCGACGGGCAGGCCCACCTGTTCGCCGCGAGGCTCGATCCCGACGGCGGGCCCGTCTTCGCGCGCGCGCTCGAGACCGGCCCCGTGGCGAGCGCTTGGTACGTGCAGCCCACGGTCGCGATCGACGCCGGCGGCGATGTGACGATCGCCGGCGCGCTGGGGGGGACCGTCGATTTCGGCGGCGGCCCGCTCTCGACCAGCGGCAACTCCGACCTGTTCGCGGTCGCGCTCGGGCCGGGCGGCGAGCATCGCTGGAGCAAGACGTTTCCCAGCACCGGCTACTACG
The DNA here is from genome assembly GCA_964372055.1 of uncultured Polyangiaceae bacterium. GTDB lineage: Bacteria > Myxococcota_A > Polyangia > Polyangiales > Polyangiaceae > CAYJPW01. The sequence goes on along the minus strand of CAYJPW010000060.1, from coordinate 53,937 downwards.
ACCTCGCCTCGAGCATCGCCGTCGGACCGGGCGACACCTTGGCGATCACCGGCGTGATCTCGGGCAGCGCGGATCTCGGGGGCGCGGCGGGCTACGCCGAGGACTACGACGCCGACCTGTTCGTGCTCGAGCTCGGCTCGGACGGCGGAATCCGCTGGGCTCGCCGCTTCGTCGCCCCCGGCGATCAGGTCGGCGCGGGCGTCGCGATCGACACCTTCGGCGACGTGCTGGTCACCGGCGGCTTCCGCGAGCTGCTCGACCTCGGCGAGGGCCCGGTGCCGAGCGTCGGCGGGCAAGACGCGTTCGTCGCCAAGCTCGGCCCCGACGGCACCCTCGCCTGGAGCTCGTTGTTCGTGAACCCGGGCGAGCAGTCCGGCTACGGCGTCGGCGCCGACGCGGTGGGGAACGTGATCGCCGCCGGCTCGAACAACGGCAGCCTCGAGATGGGCGACGGCGCCCTCATGGGCACGTCGTACTACGATCAGTTCCTGGTCGAGCTCGCGAGGTGATCGCCCGGGACCGGCCGCGTCGGCGCGCGCGCGACCGCCGCCCTGCTCACTTCACGGCCGGGACGGGCGACGTGCAGTGCCCGCACTTGGTCGCCTTGAGCGGGATCGCCATCAGGCACTCGGGGCAGTCCCTCGTCGTCGGCGGGGGAGGCTCCCTCCGCGTCATCTTGTTCACCGCCTTGACGAGGAGGAACACCGCGATCGCCACGAGGAAGAAGCTGACGGTGGCGTTGACCACCAGCCCGTAGCGGAACGCGACGCCGCCGGCCTTGACGAGCTCCTCGGCGGTCGCGAACCGCTGGGCGCCGGGCGGCTGCTTGAGCACGACGTAGAGCTCGCCGAAATCGATCCCACCCACGAGCAGGCCGATGGGCGGCATGATCAGGTTGTCGACGATGCTCTTGACGATCCCGCTGAACGACGCCCCGATCACCAGGCCGACGGCGAGATCGATCACGTTGCCCTTGAACGCGAACGTCTTGAACTCTTCCCACATCGACATCGCTGGCCTCCGTGGGCCCGCTCCTAGCCGACCGCCGGCCGGTCGACCAGCGTGATCGGCTGCGGGTGCGGGGCCGTACGAAGGTCGCCGCGAATCGACCGGCAGGGTGGGTTCGTCCCCGGGGATTGGGCGGAGCCCCCATCGCGAACCGACGGCGCCCGACGCTCGAACGGCGGGTGCGCCCCCCGCCGAGGGAGGGCCTGCGCCGTCACGCGGCGGCGCGCGCGTGCTTCCCTTCGGAGAGTTCCTCGATCATCTTGGCGTTGAACGCCGGGATGTCCTTCGGCTCGCGGCTGGTGACCAGGCCCTGATCGGTGACCGCCTCTTCGTCCACCCACTCGGCGCCGGCGTTCTCGAGGTCGGTCTTGATGGAACCGTACGAGGTGACCCGTCGCCCGCGCACGACGTCCGCCTCGACCAGCATCCACGGCCCGTGGCAGATCGCGGCGATCGGCTTCTTCTGATCGAAGAACGAGCGGACGAACGCCACCGCGGCGGTGTTCATGCGCAGCCTGTCCGGGTTCATCACCCCGCCCGGCAGCAGCAGCGCGTCGAAGTCGTCCGGATCGGCCTCGTCGAGCGGCAGGTCGACGTCGAAGTCGTCGCCCCACTCGCCGTGCTTCCATCCGCTCACCTTCGTGGGCGCGGGCGAGACGAGCGTGGTCCGGGCGCCGGCCTCCTCCAGCGCCTTGCGCGGCTCGGTCAGCTCGACCTGCTCGAAGCCGTTCTCCACCAGGATGGCGACGCGCCTCCCCTCGAGCGTGATCTTCATCGGACACCTCCTCCGCCCGCGCCTCGAAGCAACCGCGGTGCCGCCACGGCCCCGGCGGCGGCGCGGGTGGTACGCTGCCTGCCGAGCGGACCGTGCCTGCCGATCCCACCGCGCCTGCCGATCCCACCGCGCCGCCTCCTCACGGCGGGGGCTCCGCCGCCGCCGGCCGCGTCATCGGCGGCAAGTACCGCGTCGGCGAGCGGATCGGGCGCGGCGGGATGGGGTCGGCGTTCGAGGCCGAGCACCTCGAGCTCGGCGTGCCCGTCGCCATCAAGCTCATGGACCCGGCGCACGTGAGCTCCGAGGACGCTCGCGCCCGCTTCCACCGCGAGGCGCGCGCCGCGGCGCAGCTGCGCTCGCCGCACGTGGTCCAGGTGATCGACCGCGGCATCGACGAGGGCGCCCCCTACCTGGTGATGGAGCGGCTCGTCGGGGAGGACCTCGAGGCGCGGCTGCGGCGCGAGAAGCGCCTGCCGCTCGCGGCCGCCGCGAAGATGCTGGGCGAGGCCTGCAAGGCGCTCACGCGCGCGGAGGAGCTCGGCGTCGTGCACCGCGATCTCAAGCCGGGCAACCTCTTCCTCGCCCGAGTCGACGGAGAGGACGTCGTCAAGATCCTCGACTTCGGGATCGCCAAGCTGATGCCGGGCGCGCAGGCCGAGGGTGCCGGGCCATCGACCCAGACCGGCATGGTGCTCGGCTCGCCTCCGTACATGAGCCCGGAGCAGCTCCGCAACCAGCGCGATCGGGTCGATCATCGCAGCGATCTCTGGTCGCTGGCGGTCATCCTCTTCCGCGCGCTCACCGGCGTGCAGCCGTTCACGGGACCCTCGATCGCGGACTTCGTCATCCAGATCTGCATCGAGCCGCTGCCCCGCGCCACCGAGGCCGCGCCCTGCCTGCCGCCCGAGGTCGACGCCTTCTTCGAGCGCGCGCTGGCGCGGGAGCCGGCGCATCGATTCCCGACGGCGGCGGCGATGGCGTCCGCCTTCGCCGCGGCGATCGCGCCGGCGGGCGCAGGGTCGCCGGACGCGCGACGTCCCCCGCCCCAGGACGCGCTCTTCTCGCGGCCGGCCGGCGCGGAGGACGAGCCGATCCGCGTCATCCGCCGGGTGCGGGGCGCGACGGAGCCCGCGCCGAGCCCCGCCGCCAAGTACGCGGCGGTGGGGCTGGCGCTCGCCGCGCTGATGATCGGCGGCTACTACGCGATGACGCGGCTCGGGCACGGCCTCGACGACATGCTCGAGAGCATCGGGCCCGACAGGCCGCGCAAGTGACGCGGGTCCGGCGCCCCGACGCGCCGTCAGGGCCTCCGACGAGCAGCGCTACGCGAGCTTCGCGGCGAGCGCGTCCTCCGCGAGCTCGTCGAAGCTCATCCGCTCCACGCGGCGACGGTCCTCGTCGGTGTAGAGGCGCGCGAGGAGCTCGGGGCTCACGCCCACGACGCGGGCGATGAGGCGGCCGAAGAGGAGGCGCGCCACCGGGTGGTCGTTGTAGAGGTCCTGCAGCGCCGTCATCACGCGCACGAACGTGCCGCGGCGGACCGTCGGCTTGGTCCCGAGGAGCTGGATGCGCTTGAACGCCTCGCGGATCCTTCGCCCCGACGGATCGACGACCTCCATCGGCTCGAAGAACACGGCCTTGAAGAACGGCGCCGCGTGGTAGAGCACGTTCGCGAACGCCCACGTCGCCTCGAGCCTCTCCTTGAGGGGGCGCGGCGGCTCGGCGGCGAGCCTGTCGGCGTACGCGCGCGAGCAGTAGTAGTCGACCATGTGGAAATCCACGGCGATGTGGCGCGACTCGTCGCGGTTGATGAGGTCCATCGCGGCCTGGCTCATCGCGTCGCCCACGTGATCGTTGATCGACCGGAGCAGCGCCACGTCGAGGATGAGCTCGCCGCCGGTGATGTACGTATTGGCGATCTCCGCCGAGAGGTAGCGGATCGCGGTGGCGAAATGCGGAGCGAACTTCGCGAGCGACGGGTTCGTCGCGTACTCGCGGTAGTGGTGGACGTCGTAGAACCGGGCGAGGCGCTCGGCCGCGACCGCGTGCCGCTCCTCGTCGACGACGAAGGTCGCGAAGATCTCGCGGAGCTTCGGGTCCTCGGCGCGCCGCTCCTGCTCGGCGAAGAGCGCGCCCGCGAGCCGCTCGATCCCGGCCATGTCGGTGAAGTACTGGACGATCGCGATCTCGTCGGCCTCGCTCATGGCGCGCGGCGTCCCGCTCCAGTCGAGATCGTCCACGCTCCACTGCTCGCGCCGGCACTTCTCGAGCATCGAATCGAGCTGCATCCGTCCGCCTCCGGTACCCGAAGGATACCTCCCCTCCCTCGGGCGGGCAGCTCCGATCGGGCGATCGTCCTCCGGCAAAGCGAGTCGGAGCCCGACCACCGTCGCGGACGTGGACGTCGCGGGGACGCGAACGCGGACGGCGACGGCGCCTGCCGAGCGCTCGCCCGCCCCGGCCTAGCCCCCGACGCCGGAGCCCTCCGCCCGGATCGCCGCCGCCACGTCCTCGAGGCACGCATCGATCCGGTCCGCATGCGTGCGGAACGAGAGCACGCAGATCCGGATCACGAATCGTTCCCGGACCACCGCGCCGGTCAGGAGCACGCGCTGGCAGGCGTTCACGCGCGCCATGACCCGCCGGTTGAGCTCGTCGAGCTCCGCGCCGTCGGGCATCCCCGCCGGCCGGAAGCGGAACGCGAGCAGCGACAGCTGCGGCGCCGCGACGATCTCGACGCCCTCGAGGCGCGCCAGCCCCTCGGCGGCGCGATGAGCGAGATCGAGCTTCTCGTCGAGGGCCTCGCGGAACGCCGAGGCCCCGTGCATCTTGAGCGGCAGCCACACGCGCAGGCCGCGCGCGTCGCGCGAGAGCTCGGGGGAGAGCTCGCAGAAGTCGGGCAGGTCGTCGTCGGTCTGCATCGGCGGCAGGTACGAGGCCGTCATCGCGTGGGCCCGGTGGAGCGCGCCGCGATCGCGGACCACGAGGCAGCCGGTGCCGTACGGGAGGAAGAGCCCCTTGTGCGGATCGAGCGTGACCGAGTCGGCGCGCTCGATCCCGCGCATGACCTCGCGGCCGCGCTCGGTGAGCGCGAAGAACCCGCCGTACGCCGCGTCGACGTGGAGCCAGAGCCGGTGGCGCGCGGCCACGCCGGCGATCGCCTCGAGATCGTCGACCGCGCCGGTGTTGGTCGTCCCGGCGCTGGCGACCACGAGGAACGGCGTGAGACCCTCGGCGGCGTCGGCGCGCACGGCCTGCTCCAGCGCGTCGGGGCGCATCTGGAAGCGCTCGTTGCAGGGGATCTCGCGCACCCGTTCGGCGGGGAAGCCCGCGAACACGGCCGCCTTCCGCACCGAGTGGTGCGCCTGATCCGAGGTGTACACGGTGCCGCGCAGGAAGTCGGGCGGCAGCCGCTCGCGCCGCGCGGTCACGACGGCGTAGAGGTTCGCCAGCGAGCCGCCCGTCGTGAGCACGCCGCCGCTCCCTCCAGGGAGGCCGAGCATGCCGCAGAACCAGGCGATCACGTTGGCCTCGAGCTGCACCAGCGCGGGCGCCGCCTGCCAGACGCCGACGTAGCGGTTCGTCGCGTCGGTGATGAGATCGGCGACGGCGGAGTGGAAGAGCCCCCCGCCCGGGATGTACGCGAGGTAGCCGGGCGACGCGGTGTTGAGGCTCGCCGGGATCACGCGCCCGAAGAGGAGACGGAGCAGCCGCTCGTAGGGCGCGCCGCGTTCGGGCATCGGCTCGCGCAGCGCCCGCGCGAGCTTCTTGCCGCCGGCGACGTGGTGCATCGGCTGGTCCGGCAGCGTCGTCAGGTGACGGACGATCCGCTCCATCGCGCGATCGACCATGAGGCGCATGACCTCGGGGGGGAGCTCGAGAGACTGCGGGGGCGCGTGGGCGGGGATGCGTCGTCGGGACACGGCGCGCATGCTACCGCGCGGCCCGCGGCCGGTCAGGTCGACGGCCGCGCTTCGTCGGTGCCCGCATGCCGAAGGACCGACACGACCGCGATCCGGCCCCCGGCCGGGGCGGCGCCGTCCCGCAGCTCCTCCTCTGGGGGCTGCGCCTGCTCGCGCACGGCGCGTGCCGCAGCGCGTTCGAGCGGCCGCGCGCGCTCGACGGTGCCTGGCTGCGGGTGCTCGGGCTCTCGCGCCGCCACGACGCGGGCCTCGCCGACGTCGAGGCGAAGAAGGCCCTGCGCAAACGCCTCCGTCAGGCCGAGACCGACGCGATCGTCTACGGCGTGAGCCGCCGCGGCGTCGTCCTCGAGAACGTCGCCATGCTGGCGGCCGAGGTGCACCTCTCGCCGGTCGAGCAGGACCTGCTCGCGTTCGCGGCGATGGCGCACGGCGAGGAGCTGCTCCAGCAGGCGTTCCACCACGTCGGATCCGAGCCGAACGCGCGGACGCACGAGCTCTGCGCCGCGGTCCTCGGCGTCGACGCCGCCTCGGTGAAGCGCGCGCTCGGGCGCGCCGGCATCCTCTGGGGGACGGGCCTGGTCCGCGTCGGCAAGTGCCACGACTATGGTCACCCCGAGCCGCTGCAGATCGCCCACGGGATCCCGGAGCTGCTCGGGCGGCAGCACGAGACGGCCGCCGCGATGGTCGCCCACTTCTTCCGCCGCTCGCGGCCGGCGCGCCTCGGCCGCGAGGACTACGCCCACCTCGCAGCGGACGTCGACGTCCTGGTGCGGCTGCTCGAGGGCGCGCTCCGCGCCCGGACGCCGGGGGTCAACGTCCTCTTCTACGGTCCCCCCGGGACGGGCAAGACGGAGCTCGCGCGCGCCCTCGGGGGCGCCGTCGGCGCCGAGCTCTTCGAGGTGAACGTCGAGGACGAGGACGGCGACCCGGTCTCGCGCTACGGCCGCCTCTCGGCGTACGCGCTGGCGCAGCGGCTGTTGGCGCGCGCGCCCTCGCGGCTCGTGCTCTTCGACGAGCTCGAGGACGTCTTCCCGCGCCGCTGGAGCGCGCTCGGCGGCGAGCAGCGCGAATCCGGCCAGGACAAGGGCTACACCGCGCGCCTGCTCGAGGAGAACCCGGTGCCGACGCTGTGGCTCGGCAACGAGGTCGAGCACATCGACCCCGCGTTCCTCCGGCGCTTCGACTACGCGCTCGAGCTCCGCGCGCCTCCGGTGGCGGTGCGGCGGCGGATCCTCGAGCGCTACGCGGCCGATCTGCCGGTCCACGAGGACTGGATCCGGCGCGCGGCGCAGGACGAGCGGCTCACGCCCGCGCACATCGAGCGCGCGGTGCGGGTCGCGCGGATCACGGCCCCGACGTCGCGCGAGGACGCCGAGGCCACGCTGGGCCGCGTCCTCGAGCGCTCGCTCGCCCTCAGGGGGCGCGCGCGACCCGCGTCGGCGCGCCTCGACGCGGGAGCGTTCGACCTCGGGCTCCTCAACGCCGGCGTCGACCTCGAGCAGGTGCTCGCCGGCCTCGAGCGCTCGCGGGCCGGAACGGTGTGCCTCTTCGGGCCGCCGGGCACCGGCAAGACCGCGTTCGCGCACCACGCCGCCGCGCGCCTCGAGCTGCCGCTGCACGTGCGCCGCGCCTCGGACCTGATGAGCCCCTTCGTCGGCGAGACGGAGCAGAACCTCGCCGCCATGTTCAGGAAGGCGAGCGAAGAGAAGGCGATGATCCTGCTCGACGAGGCCGACTCGTTCTTCCGCAGCCGCGAGCGCGCCGCCCACGGCTGGGAGGTGACCCAGGTGAACGAGCTCCTCGTGCAGATGGAGGCGTTCGAGGGCGTCTTCGTCTGCGCCACCAACCTGATGGACAGCTTCGACGAGGCGTCGCTCCGCCGGTTCGCGCTCAAGATCCGCTTCGATTATCCCCGGCCCGACCAGCGCCGGCGCCTCTTCGACGCGACGTTGCGCGCGCTCGGCGGCGAGGCGGGCGCCCCCGACGACGCCGCTGCGAGAGGCGAGCTCGATCGCGTCGGCCCGCTCACGCCGGGTGACTTCGCGGCGGTCGCCCGGCGGGCCCGGCTCATGGGCCAGCCCCTCGGCCCCGGAGAGCTCGTGGCCGCGCTCGCCGCCGAGGTGCGACTCCGGCGCGGCGCGCGGCCGGCGCTGGGGTTCGCCAGGCCGGCGTGATCAAAAGCTGCCGGCGACGCCGAAGCGACTCGCGCCCACGAACGGCTCGACGGTCGCGGTCTGCCCTCCGCCGAGGTCGAGCGAGTACGCCGGGACGCGCCTCCGGATCGAGACGCCGAGCACCGTCATGATGAGGCCGGCGCTCTGGACGATGCCCGAGACGACGAGCGGGCCGGTGTAGTCGCCCTTCTCGTCGTTGGCGATGATCACCCACGGCCCTCCGATGGGGATGCACGAATAGCCCACGTACTCGGCCTTGGCGTTGTCGGGGGTGACGGCCGCGGTGACGACGACCGTCGCCGCCCAGGCGACGCCGAGCACGATCGGGCCGATGATGTAGAGCGCCGGGATGCCCTGCGTGCGCGTGGACGCCGTGTCGGGCGAAGCGTAACCGAGAGGAGCGGCGGGCACGCGCGGCGTGCAGGCGCCGGCCGCCGAGCAATACGCGTCGGGAGAGCAGTCCGCGTCGCGCCCACAGGTCGGCGCCGGAGGCGTGGCGGGCGGCGGCGCGCCGGGGACGGTCGGCGCGCTCGGGGGCGGCGCGGCCGGCGGCGGCGCGGCGGCGCTGCCCGCGTACTCGACCCGCGCGACCTCGGCCCGGAGCAGCTTGCGCGTCGTGCCGTCGGGCAGCTGGATGGTGACGCCCGCCGGCTCGTCCGCGATGACGGTGCCGCGCACTCGACCGCCGCTCGTGAGGAAGACGCTGTCGAGCGCCTGCGCGGTGGCCGCCGAGCTCGAGAGAAGCGCCGTGAGCGCGAGCGCGAAGCCCAGGAGGCGATGGGAGCCGACCATGATCTCGAGGGGTAACGGCGGCCGCCGAGGCGCACCATGGGACTTTGTTCGAGGAAGGCCGTGACGCGCGGCGGAACCTGCGGCGCGCCGTCCCTCGACGCGCCCTCGCGCGCACGGTGGTCCCCGCCACGCCGACCGGGCGGCGCGGTCCTCGCGCCTCGGGTAGTCTCCCGACGTGAGCGCGCGCGCCGACCTCCGGCTCTGGGCCGCGCTCGCGCTCGCGCTCGCGGCGTGCGGGCCCTCCGCCGAGCTCGCGGGAGATCCCGCGACGGCCCCCGCTCCCGCCGCGCCGAGCGCGCGCGCCTCGGCAGGCCCGGCCACCGCGGCTTGCCGCACGCCGGCGAGCGCCGAGCCGGCGGCCGCGCGTCCGCCGGCGCGCGCCCAGGCGATCGATCCGGCGATCGCGACCACGGTGGAGGGGATCACCCGCGGCATGCTCGAGCGCGATCTCGCGGTGCTCGCCCAGCCGCGCCACCACGGCGCGGCGCCCAAGCAGCTCGCGGCCGTCGCCAAGCACATCGAGACCGAGCTCGGCGCCGTCGGCTTCGAGGTCCACCGGCAGCGCGTCACCTACAAGCGCAACAAGGCCGACAACGTCATCGCCGAGCGCGCCGGGAGCGAGCCCGAGCGCGTCATCATCGTCTGCGGCCACTACGACGCGGTCCCGCGCACGCCCGGTGCCGACGACAACGCCAGCGGCGTCGCGGGGACGCTCGCGGTCGCGCGCGCGCTCGGCCCGCTGAAGACGCGCGCCACGCTGCGCGCCATCGCCTTCGCGTTCGAGGAGCAGGGTCTCATCGGCTCCGCGGCGTACGCGCAGGCGCTCGACGAGAGTGAGCGCACGCGCATCGCGGCGGTGGTGAACCTCGACATGATCGCGTACCGAGACCGGCGGCCCGGATCGCAGCGCACGCCCCTCGACGAGGCCCGCCCTCCCCTCGCGCGCGCGCGCGAGGAGGGCGACTACATCGCCGCGCTCGGCCTCGCCGACACGCCCGACATCTTCGAGGCCCTCTCGGGCGCCCGGGCGTACGTGCCCGGGCTGCGCGTGGAGATGCTCGAGGTGCCCCGGCGGCTGCTCTTCGCCGCGGCGGACCTGATGCGCAGCGATCACGCCTCGTTCTGGGGCGTGGACGTGCCGGCGATCACCATCGAGGACACGGCCGACGCGCGGAACCCCCACTACCACCGCACGACCGACACCGTCGCCACGCTCGATCTCGATTTCGCGACCGACGTGACCCGGTGGGTCGCGGCGGCGGTGCTGCTTCTCGACCGCAGCGCGCCGTCGAGGTGACCGGGCCCTCGCCCCGGACGAACCAACGCGGCCCCCCGCACCGCCTCGATCGCACCCGAAATCGGGCGACGCTCCGGCCGCTCCCGCGCGCTCAGGGCGAGACCCGATGGCGCATTCGCGATCCTCCCAGGCGACGCGGGCGCGCCGCCTCGTCTAGCTCTTCGTCGGGTCGCGCGGTGCGCTCGGGGCATCGGCGGCAGCAGCACGAGGTAACAATCATGAGAAGCTCCGATCCTGACTTCTGGTGGGTGGTGATCGGCACGGTGGCGTGCTTCGCGCTCTTGGCGACGATGGTGAAGAGGATCGTCTTCAAGCTGGTGCGCGGCGAGGACGAGGGGCCGCCCGCGATCACGGTAAGCGAGACGAGGCTCTTGCCTCCCGCGCCCGCCCAGGCGGGACCGCCCTCGGGGCCCGGGCTCTCGCCCCAAGGCGAGGCCTCCGCCGGCGACGACCCCCGCTGCCTCGCCTGCGGCGACGTCGCCAGCGAGCCGATGCCCGCGATCGAGCGGAGCCGCGGCGCGCGCGACTGGTTCCGCGAGCTCTTCGCCATGCCGCCGCGCTACCGCCGCGTCGTCAGGCGCGACATCGCGTGCCTGTGCCGCTCGCACGCGCACGTGGCCGACGCGATGGTGGACGAGTTCCTCCACAACCGCGTCCGCGGCGCCTTCACGGCCGCCTACACCCGCGTCGCCGTCGAGGCCGCCGGTTTCGAGAAGGAGTTCCTCCAGAAGCAGCTCACCGACTCGCTCACCGAGGATCAGAAAAGGGCGGCCAAGCGCGCCGGTGCGACGGTGACGCGCCTCCTCCGGACCGCCGACGGCGCCGGCGGCTGACGATCACCCGCGATAGCCCTGCGGCGGCGCCGAGGTCGCCGCCTCGAGCAGCTCGCCGAGCGGCGCGAGCAGGCGCCCCACGCCCGCCGGCTCGAGGATCGCTCCGGGCACCGAGTACAAGAGCATCCCGGGCCGGACGTCGACGGCGCCCGCAAAACGGACGCCGGCGATCCAGCGCCGGAGCGCCGGCGGGAGCGCGCGCCGCGCCGCCTCCACCGACGGCGCGTGCACGACGTAGAGGCGGTCGAGCTCCTGATCGCCGACGACGAGATCCTCCGGGCCGGCCTCGGCCCCGAGGACGGCGGCGCGGACGCGCGCGAAGAGCCCCGGCGGCTGCTTGTCGGGATCGGGATCCGGGAAGAGCTGGACGCGACCGTCGAGGCGGCCGTGACGCGCCAGCACCACGGCGTGCGACTGGAGGGCCGGCGCCGCCGACGCGCCGTGGATCGATCCGTACTCGTGGAGCTCGACCTCGGCCCCGTCGCACGCTCCGCGCGCCAGGGCGAGCGCGTAGCTGGGCGGCGGGAACGGCCACGGGGCGAGCGCGGCGAGGGCGTCGAGCGGCGGCCGCTCGAGCTTGAAGCCCGAACGGCCGAGCACCGGCGCCACCGCCGCAAAGCGCTGCTCGCGCAGCGCGGGGCTCTCGCCGTAGTACCGGGCTCCGGCGAACGGATGCGGGCCGAGGACCGGGTGGGTCACGCGAGTACGGTATCACCGCGCCGCGCGGCCCGGTCGCGAGGGTCGCCGCGAGTCGGGCCGCCGGCGGGAGGGCGCGCGCCGCGCCCGGAGCGCGATCACTCGACCGTGATCGTCGCCTGCATCGGGGCCGGGTACTTGGAGTCGTAATAGGCGTAGGCGCCCGGCTGGCCGAACTTGACGCACGCCGAGTCGCCCGGCTCGACGAGCCCGGTGTCCCAGCGCCCGTCCGGCGCCGGGGTCATGCCCTCCACGGTGCCCGAGGTGGAGCTGTGCGGCACGACGTCGGTGTTCTTGAACTCGACGATCTGCCCGACTTCGATGGTCATCTCGACCGGCTTGAAATCGGGCAGCTTCATCTCCACCGTCTCGTCGACCTGCACGCCGTCGCAAGAGACGACCTGCGCGGCCGGGCCGACGTTGCCGCCGGTCGACGTGGTCGTGGTCGTGGAGCCTGTCGTCGAGCCGCCACCCGTCCCGCTACCGCCGCCGCCGCCGGTGCCCGCGCCCGTCGTCCCGCCGGTGGTCGCGCCGCCGGTGGTAGCCCCGGCCGTCGCGCCGGCGTTCCCTTGTCCGCCGCTCGAGCTCCCGGGCTCGTCGTCGCTGCACGCGGCGAGCGCGAGCGCCGCGACCGCCGCCGCCACACCGAACTGCAATACCATTCGCATGTCGATCCCCCCTTTGGTGCGATGGGGCCGGCGAGCACGCGCCCGCCGGTCGATCGGCTGGAGGGCTCCGCCCCCGAGACCCCGATCGCCGGGCAAGCTAGCACGTCGGCGGCGTGAGCCAGCCGCCGCTCCAGACATTCACCGCTATTGTCGGTAATCCATCGCAACGCAATGGCGTGCGCCATTGAGACACCGCCGTGTGTTGCAATGGCGTCGCCGTCGCGAGGCGGGGCGGCGACGTCCGTCGGCGCGGGCGCGGCGGTGCGCCGGTGCTGCACCGAGCCGCGCCGCCGCGGGCAGCCGGTGCGCCCCGGTCGCTTTGGTCGTGCACGAGGCGCCCGCCTCGGTCCCACCGAGGGCGGAGCGCGCCGCGCGCCCCACCGGCAAAGCAGGCAGCTCCCCACGGCCGAGTGCGCGTGGCGCCGGCTCACGGGCGCGGCGCCGCGCCGGCCGGGGCCTCACGCAGCGGGTGACGGGCCCACCGCGACGACCGCCCCCGAGGGGCCCGGCGGCGCCCTATGCGTGGTGGTGATGGCGGAAGCGGTCGACGAGAGCGTCGACCGGGAGGGTGTTGCCCACGTGCTCGGGCCCCAGCCACGCCCGCCGCGCGATCGTCACGCCGTGACGGAGGAAGTCGAGCTGGCGCACGTGGTGGGCGTCGCTGTCGACCATCACGGTCACCCCCAGCTGGCGGGCCGCCGCGAGGGCGTGCTCGTCGAGATCGAGCCGGTTCGGCGAGGCGTTGAGCTCCACCGCGGCGCCGACGCGCTTCGCCGCGAGGAGCACCGCCTCGAGATCGATGGCGTAGCCCTCGCGCCGCCCCAGCATCCTGCCGGTGGGGTGGCCCAGGCAGTCGACCACGCCGGACTCGAGCGCGCGGACGATGCGGCGCGTCTGCTCCTCGCGCGGCAGATCGAAATGCGAGTGGACCGACGCCATGACCCAGTCGAGCTCGCGCAGCACCTCGGGGCCGAGGTCGAGCGCGCCGTCGGCGAGGATGTCGACCTCGATGCCGCGCAAGACGCGCGGGCCGCCCTCCTCGTTGATCGCGGCGATGCGCCGCCCCTGCTCGCGGAGGCGCTCGGCGCCCATGCCGTTGGCGATCGCGAGCGCCTGCGAGTGGTCGGTGATGGCCACGTACTCGCGCCCGGCCGCGCGCGCCGCCAGGACCATCTCCTCGAGCGAGCTCTTCCCGTCGGTCTCGGTCGTGTGCATGTGCAGATCGCCCTTGAGGTGACCGAGCTCGAGCAAGGCGGGCAGCTTCCGCGCCGCGGCCGCCTCGATCTCCCCGCGGTTCTCGCGCAGCTCGGGCGGCATCCAGGCGAGGCCGATGCTCGCGTAGACGCCCTCCTCGTCGGCGCCGGCGATCCGCTCGCCCCGCTCGTCGAAGACGCCGTACTCGCTCACCTTGAGCTTCTGCCGGACCGCCAGCGACCGCATCGCGACGTTGTGCTCCTTCGAGCCGGTGAAATACTGCAGCGCGGCGCCCCAGCACTCCGGCAGGATCAGGCGCAGATCGGCCTGCAGGCCCTCGCGCAGCACGACGCTCGTCTTGGTGTCGCCCTTGACCAGGACCTCGGCGACCTCGGGGAGCGAGGCGAAGCGGCTCATGATCTCGGGGGCCGCGCTCGAGGGACCGGCGACGAGGACGTCGACGTCGCCGACCGTCTCGGCGCCGCGGCGCAGGCTGCCGGCGACCTCGATCCGCTGGACCCCGGGCACCTCCCGCATGTGGGCGATGATGCGATCGGCCGCGTCGCGCGCCTGGCGCTGGGTCCAACGCGCCGGGGCCGCGGCGCGGGCGCGGTACGCCGCGATCGCGTCGAGCAGCTTCTGCTCCTTCTTCGCCCCGAAGCGCGGCAGCGCGCGCACGGCCCCGCGCCTGCAGGCGGCCTCGAGCTCGTCGACGGTGCCGACCGAGAGCTCGCGCCAGACCACCTCGGCCGTCTTCAGGCCGACGCCCGAGACGCGCACGAGCTGGGCGAGGCCGGGGGGGAGCTTGGCGCGACGCTCCTCGAGCTCGGCGAGATCGCCGCGCTCGCAGAGCTCGGCCACGCGCCGGGCGACGCCGGCGCCGATGCCGCGCACGCGGGTGAGCTCGCCTCGGGCCAGGAGATCTTCGGCGCTGTCGGTGAGGTCCTCGATGGCGCGCGCGGCGCCGCGGAACGCGCGGACCTTGAAGGCCGCCTCCTTGCCGAGCTCCATCACGTCGGCGAGGTCGTAGAGCGCCCTGGCGATGGCGGCGTTGTCCACGCCCGAGTGATAGCAGGGCGACGCCCGTGCGCCGACCCCGGCCGCCGAGCCCCAGGGCTCGATCGGCCGGGCGCGTCGTCACTGGGGGATCTGCCCCCAAGCTTCCCGAGATCGACCCTGCGGGTCGTCAGAAGCGTCCGATCGCCGAGACGCCGACGCTGGAGCCTGTCGCGGTGGGGACCACGCGGACGCCCTGGCGCACCATGACGACCTCGGTCTTCGGGAAGAGGAGCCCGCCCACCATCTGGAGCGCGCCCACGCCCTGCATCAGGCCGCTCGCGACGAGCATCGCCTTGTTCACCGGCTCGTTCTGGCACCCGGGCCTCTGGGCGCCGGCGCCGCATGCGGGGCGGTTGGCGAGATCCAACCACGGGCCGGCGACCGGCACCCAGAGGTGCCGGTCCGAGGGGACCTCGCTCGTGCCGGCGGCGACCGCGGAGAAGGCGTACGCGCTCCCGAACAGGAAGATGCCGCCGATGATCAGATCGGCGTTGGGAGTTCTCTTCACATAGGCGACCGCGTCCTCCGGTCCGGCGTACTCCGGCTCCACCACCACGGCCTCGTCGGCCCGGCCGGTGCTCGCCGTGAAGACCACGCTCGCGAGCGACAGTGCACCGATGATCCCCTGCGATACGCGTTTCATCACATCCCCCTCCCGCTCCTAGATGCGGCGTCGTGCGCCGTCGGCGGAAGTGGGCGCAAGGCGGGGCCCCGGGGGGGGGGCGCCGGGCCTTTTCCGGCGCGCGGGGGGCGTCGGGGGGGGGGGCGGCCGAGCACGCCCGGGGGCGGCGCGCCGGCCGGCCGCCGCTCGCCGTGCTCGGCTCGGGTCAGAAGCTGCCGCCGAACGCGAGGGAGGCCGGGCCGATCCAGACCGCGGCGCGCGGCGCGGGCGGCGCCGCCGACGCCGCGCCGCCGCCGCGCTGCGAGAGCCCCACGATCGTCAGCGGGATCCCGATCAGGGTGGCGAGCCCGCTGGTCACGATGCCGGCGACGCCCAGGCCGTCGGCCCCGTCGACGCTCGACGCGGTCGCGGCGACCGAGATGACGCCGCCGACGAGCCCGAGGACGGTCAGAGTGATGCCGCCGATGAGCAGGATCGACGGTCCGCTCGAGGGCGCGGCGCCGGGAGGCGGCGCCGGCTCTTCGTCGCCGCCGCCGCCGGCGACGCAGCGCCCCGTGCTCACGTCGTGATGGGTCCCGAACGGGCAATGGCGCTCCCACTGCTCGCCGGGCGCGGGGCCGAGCGGCACCACCTCCTCCGTCGGCCTCTCCTGCGCGTGCGCGCCGGGCGCGAGGAGGCACGTCGAGAGCGCGAGGCCGGCCACGGAGAGACGCATGGTCCGCAGGATCACTCGCCCGACGCCGCCGGATCAACCGCGACGTCGCCCCGCTCGCAAGCCGCGCGGCGCGACGCGCTCGTTGCGGGCGCGCGCAACGCATGCACCGGCCGCCTCCCCGCGCTCCGCCGCGCCCTCGCGATCGGCGCGGGTGGCGGCGGCGAGGCACGGGCACGACGGGTGCAATGCGGTGGGCGGCGAACATGCCTGCCGAATCCACGCCCTCGGAACGTGGACGGACCGCCGTCTTCGAGGCGCGCGGCATCACCAAGACGTACCCGATGGGCGAGGTCACGGTGCACGCGCTCCGCGGCGTCGACCTCGCCCTCTACGACGGCGAGATCATGGTCCTGCTCGGCCCCTCGGGGAGCGGCAAGTCCACCCTCCTCAACATCCTCGGCGGCCTGGACACGCCGACGTCGGGCGACGTCGTCTACCGCGACCACACGCTGACCGCCGCCGACGACCACGAGCTCACCCGGTACCGTCGGGAGCACGTCGGCTTCGTCTTCCAGTTCTACAACCTCATCCCCAGCCTCACCGCGCGCGAGAACGTCGCGCTGGTGACCGACATCGCGCCTCACCCCATCGAGGCGGGCGAGGCGCTGCGGATGGTCGGCCTCGAGCACCGCGTCGACCACTTCCCGTCGCAGCTCTCGGGCGGCGAGCAGCAGCGCGTCGCGATCGCGCGCGCGATCGCCAAGCGCCCCGACGTGCTCCTCTGCGACGAGCCGACCGGCGCGCTCGACGTCCGCACCGGCAAGGTCGTCCTCGAGGTGCTCGCCCAGGTGAACCGCGAGATCGGCTCGACCGTCGCGCTCATCACCCACAACGCCGCCATCGGGGCGATGGGCGACCGCGTGGTCACCATGGCCGACGGGCGCATCGCCTCCGAGCAGCGCAACGAGACGCGCGGCGATCCGCGCGACCTCTCCTGGTGAGCGATGCGCGCCCTCCGTCGCAAGGCGCTGCGCGACCTCTGGCACCTGCGGGGCCAGGCGCTCGCGATCGCGCTCGTCGTCGCCTCGGGCGTCGCCCTCTTCCTCACCATCATGGGCGCGATGGAGTCGCTCGAGGCGTCGCGCGCGAGCTACTACGAGCGCTACCGCTTCGCCGATGTGTTCGCGTCGGTGACACGCGCGCCCGAGCCCGTCGCCGAGGTTCTCGCCGAGATCGGGGGCGTGGCCCAGGTCGAGACCCGCGTCGTCGCCGAGGTCACCGTGGACGTCGAGGGCATGCGCGAGCCGGCGGTCGCGCGGCTGGTCTCGATCCCCGAGGGTCGGCGTCCGAGGTTGAACGACCTCCACGTGAGGAGCGGGCGGCTCGTGGAGCCGGGGCGCGAGGGCGAGGTCGTGATCAGCGAGGCCTTCGCCGTCGCCCACCGCCTCGGCCCCGGCGACTCCGTCGGAGCCGTGATCAACGGCCGCCGGCGCCGGCTCGACATCGTCGGCGTCGGCCTCTCGCCCGAGTACGTCTACCAGCTCCGGGGCGGCGACATGTTCCCGGACGATCGCCGCTTCGGCGTCTTCTGGATGGGCCGAGACGCGCTCGGCGCGGCGCTCGACATGCGCGGCGCCTTCAACGACGTCTCGCTCTCGCTCGCGGCGCAGAGCTCCGAGCCCGAGGTGCTCGCGCGCGTCGACGCGGTGCTCGCGCCCTACGGCGGGCGCGGCGCCTACGGGCGTGCGCACCAGATGTCGGACATGCTGCTCACCGGCGAGTTCGATCAGCTGCGCACCTCGGGCGTGGCGGTGCCGATCATCTTCCTCGGCGTCGCCGCCTTCCTCCTCGACGTCGTCATCGCGCGCGTCATCGCCGCGCAGCGCACGCAGATCGCGACGCTCAGGGCCTTCGGCTACTCGGGGGCGGCGATCGGCGGGCATTACCTCGAGATCGCGCTCTCGATCGTGCTCGCCGGATCGGCCCTCGGCACCGCCGGCGGGATCTGGCTCGCCGGGCGCCTCACCGTGATGTACGCGCGCTTCTTCCGGTTCCCGGTGCTCGAGCCGCGGATCTCGGCGGGCACCATCGCCGTCGCCGTGCTCGTCTGCGTCGCGGCGGCGACCGCCGGCGTCCTCGGCTCGGTGCGCCGCGCCGCCGCGCTGGCGCCGGCCGAGGCGATGCTGCCCGAGCCGCCGGCCGTCTTCCGCCGGACGTTGCTGGAGCGGCTGGGGCTGCACCGGCGGCTGCCGAGCGCGTGGCGCATGGTGCTCCGGAACATCGAGCGGCGGCCGGCGCGCGCGGCCCTCTCGGCGCTCGGCGTCGCGATGGCGGCGGCGATCCTGGTCGTCGGCCTCTTCAGCGGCGATGCGGTCGCATTCATGCTCGATCTGCAGTTCCGGCGCTCGCAGCGCGAGGACGCGACGCTCGTGCTCACCCGCCCCTCGGGCGCGAGCGCGACGATGGCGATCGCCGAGCTCCCCGGCGTGCTCGCCGTCGAGCCGTTCCGCGCGGTGCCGGTGCGTCTCCGCGCCGGGCACCGGAGCTACGCGACCGCCCTCACCGGCCTCGTGCCGGGCGCCGATCTGAAGCGGGTGCTCGACCGCGAGGCGCGCGTCGCCGTGATCCCGCCCGAGGGCGTGATGCTCACCAGCGATCTCGCCCGCCGCCTCGGGGTCGGTGTCGGCGACGAGGTCACCGCCGACGTGCTCGAAGGCAAGACCGGCCCGCGACCGGTGGTGGTCGCCGGGCTCTGCGACGAGCTCATCGGCGCCAACGCCTACATGGCGCTCGACGCGCTCAACCGCCTCCTCGGCGAGGGCCCCACCATCTCGGGCGCGGCCGTCGCGGTGGACGCCCGGGTGGCCGACGATCTGTACGCGCAGCTCAAGCACACCCCCGGCATCGCCGGCGTGAGCGTGCGCGAGGCCGCCATCCGCGGCTTCGAGAAGACGTTCGCCGAGAGCCAGGGGATCATGGCAGGCTTCCAGATCGCGTTCGCGATGCTCATCGCCTTCGCCGTCGTCTACAACGGCGCGCGCATCGCCCTGGCCGAGCGCAGCCGCGAGCTCGCCAGCCTCCGCGTCATCGGCTTCACCCGCGCGGAGGTCTCGGCGATGCTCCTCGGCGAGCTCGGCGCCATCACCGCCGTCGGGGTCCCGCTCGGTCTCCTGCTCGGCTACGGCATGGTGGCCGCCCTCATCGCCGCGGTCTCCACCGAGATGTTCCGCCTCCCGCTGGTCGTCGCCCCCTCCTCCTACGCCGAGGCGGCGCTGGTGGTGCTGGGCTCGGCGGTCGCGTCGGCGCTGGTGGTCCGCCGGCGCCTCGACCGGCTCGATCTGGTGGGCGTGCTCAAGACGAGGGACTGACCATGAGCTGGCTCAAACGAATCGTGGGAGTAGCCGCGGCGGCGCTGGTCGCGGGCGGCATCGGTTACGCGTTCGTACCCGAGCCGATCCCGGTCGAGGTCGGCAAGGCCGACAGGGGCGCGCTCCGGGTCACCGTCCTCGCCGAGGGGAAGACGCGCGTGAAGGACCGGTTCGTCGTCTCGGCGCCCCTCACCGGGCGGATTCCGCGCATCGATCTCCACCCCGGCGACAGGGTCACGCTCGGTGCGCCGCTGGTGCGCGTCACCCCGGTCGAGCCTCCGCTCCTCGACGCGCGCACCCGGGCCCAGGCGGACGCGCAGGTGAAGGCCGCCGACGCCGGCAAGGAGCAGGCCGAGCGCCGCCTCGCGGCGGCGGAGGCGGCGCTCGCCTTCGCCCGCACCGATACGGCGCGCATCAAGGCGCTCGCCGACGGCGGCAGCCTCCCCCGCGTCGAGGGCGAAGCGGCCGACCTCCGGCTGAAGACGTCCGAGATCGATCTCGAGTCGGCGCGCTTCGGCGTGCGCGCCGCGTACTTCCAGCTCGAGACGGCGCGCGCCGCCGCCGAGCGCTCCAAGGGCACGGCCCCGGCGGATCCCGGAGGGATCGAGATCAAGTCGCCCGTCGCGGGTCGGGTGCTGCGCGTCATGCAGGAGAGCGCCGGGATCGTCGTCGCCGGCGCCCCCTTGCTCGAGCTCGGCGATCCGGCGGCGCTCGAGGTGGTCGTCGACGTCCTCTCCACCGATGCCGTCCGGATCCGCGAGGGCGCCGCGATGATCGTGGAGCGCTGGGGCGGCGACGGCGCGCTCTCGGCCCGCGTGCGTCTGGTGGAGCCCTCCGGCTTCAGCAAGGTCTCGGCGCTCGGCATCGAGGAGCAGCGGGTCAATGTCGTCGGCGACCTCGTCGGCTCGCCGGCCGCCTGGAGCGCGCTCGGCGACGGTTACCGCGTCGACGTCCAGATCGTCACCTGGGAGGGCGCGGACGTGCTCAAGGTCCCCTCGAGCGCGCTCTTCCGGCGCGGAGACGGCTGGGCGGCGTTCGTGGCCGGACCGGATCGCGCGGCGAGCCGGCCCGTCGAGATCGGCCACAGGAACGCCCTCGCGGCCGAGATCGTCGGCGGGCTCGCGCCCGGTGACGAGGTCGTCCTTCATCCGAGCGACACGCTCCACGACGGCGCGCGGATCGTGCGACGGGGCGCGGCCGCCACCGAATAGCCGAGGCGGCGCACCGCGCTTCGACGAGCCGCGCGGCGACGACGACGAGCTCACCCCATCAGGAGCTGAGCGATCGCCAGGCAGTAGAGGCCGAAGCCGCACACGAAGAGCGCCAGCGCGGCCGAGAGGTACCTCGCCTTTTGATCGCGGATCTCGAGCGCGTCCTGGATCATCTCGAGCGGGTCGTCGCGGAGCGTCTGGGTGAGCCAGCGCAGCCGCAGGACGCCGCCGACCGCGACCGCGGCGGCGGCGAGCACCACGAAGAGCCCGGCGACGATGGAGTAGCGCGCGGCGGCGCTCGTCTGGGCGATCGCCTTGCCCGAGAAGCCGGTGACGGTGATGACGATGCCGCTCAGCGAGAGCATCACCTGCGTCCGCAGCACCAGCACCCCGAGCTGGCTCTGCACCATCTCGAAGGCGCGCAGGGCGTCGCCGCCGCAGAGCGCCAGGATCCGCCGCGCCTCGTCCGTCTCGTCGTCTCGAACGGTCACGAGCCGACTCCTCGGGCGGCGATCGAGGCGGCCACACGGCGCGCCTCGATCGCGATCTCGCGCAGGGCGCCCGTCGGCGGGTTCTTGAAGCCCACGAAGTAGAGCCCCGGCAGGACGGCCTCGCCGAACGCGCGCGGGCGACCGCGCGCCCCGAGGAGCGTGTCGGAGCGCTCGAAGAGCCCGGAGAGCCCCGTCTCGTACCCGGTCGCGAGGACGACGGCCGAGAACGGGTAGGTGCGGCCGTCGGCGAACGTCGCCCCGCCGGCGCGGAACGAGGTCACGCCGGGCAGCACGCGCACCCGACCGCGTTTGATCAGGGCGAGCGTCCCGACGTCGAGCATCGAGACGCGCCCGTCCTCGACGATGAGGCGGATGGGGCCCTTGTCGGGGCGGCGGATTCCCCAGCGCGAGAGATCGCCGACGGCGAGGCGGAGCGTGGCCGCGGCGAGGCGATCGGCGATCCCGAGCGGCAGGCGGCTGAGGAGGATGCCGGTCTCCTGGCTCGGCCGGCCCAGGAGATCGCGCGGCATCACGTGGATCGGTCCGCGCACCACGAGCGAGGGCCGCGCGCCGTGCTCGTGGAGATCGATCGCGATCTCGGCGCCCGAGTTGCCGCACCCGACGACGAGCACCTCCTTGCCTGCGAGGTGCGCGCCGTTCTTGTACTCCGAGCTGTGGATCACCTCGCCGCCGAAGGACGCGAGCCCCTCGATCGCGGGCCGGGTGGGGACCCGGTTGTAGCCGGTGGCGATGACGAGGCTCTGCGCGCGGAGCGCGGCGTCCTGGGTGGTCACCTCCCAGCGGGCCGGCGTCCGCTCCGCCGCTTCGCCGGGCGCGGCGTCGCCGGCGGGCAGGCGCGCGATCCGCTTCACCTCCTGCCCGAACCGCGGCTCGATGCCGAAGCGGGCGGCGTACGACTCGAGGTACTCGACCACCTGGGCGCGCGAGGGGTAGTCGGGCCAAGCCTCGGGCATCGGCATCCCGGGCAATCCGGAGTGCCGCCTCACGGTGTGCAGGTGCAGCCGGTCGTAGTGGGCGCGCCAGCTCGATCCGACGGCCTGCCTGGCCTCGAGCACCAACGGCGTCACGCCGGCGCGGAGCAGGCACGCCGCCGTGGCGAGGCCCGCGGGCCCGGCGCCGATGACGATCGCCGGGCTGCTCCCGGCGTC
>CAYJPW010000060.1:0-31902 GCA_964372055.1 uncultured Polyangiaceae bacterium | reverse complement strand
TGGGATCGCCGGGCTGCTCCCGGCGTCTGGGATCGCCGGGCTGCTCCCGGCGTCTGGGATCGCCGGGCTGCTCCCGGCGTCTTGGATCGCCCGCTCCGACTCCACGTCAGTCGCCCGCGAGGTCCTCGTAGCCGCCGGCGTTGGTGACGTTGGTGAAGCCGGCCTTCTCGAGCGCCGCCTTGGCCCGGCCGGCGCGGACGCCGGCGGCGCAGTACACGGCGACCGGCTTCGACTTCTCGCCGCCGAGCTTCTGCGCGATCTCGTCCACGCGCGCCTCGACCTCTCCGACCGGGATGTTCTCGGCGCGACCGACGTGGCCCGACGCGAACTCCTCCGGCGTGCGCACGTCGATCACCAGCGCGGCCTTGGCGACCGCGTCCTTGCCGGCGGAGCGAGGCGCCTCGGCGGACCCCGAGGTCGTGCCTGGAGCGGTCGTGGTCGAGCAGCCACCGAGGAGCACGGCGATCGTGAGCGCGACGGCGCGAGCCTTCATGCCGCTCCGGTAACGCCGCCACAGGCCGGCGGCAAGCCGGCGCGCTCGCGCGCGTGCGCCCGCTCAACCAAGGGCGCCGTAGAGCGCGCCGTACTTGGCGCGGAGCGTCTCGACGAGCGCCGTCGGGTCGGGGCGAGCGCCCGTCGCGCGCTCGATCAGGCGCGCCGCCGGCCAGCGGTGGCCGTGGCGATGGACGCGCTCGCGCAACCAGGCGCGGAGCGGGCCGAAGTCGCCGCGGGCCATCAGCGCGTCGAGATCGCCGAGCTCGCGCGAGGCGGTTTGGAAGAGCTGCGCCGCGTAGACGTTGCCGAGCGTGTACGTCGGGAAGTATCCGATGAGGCCCTCGGCCCAGTGGCCGTCCTGGAGGAATCCCTCGGCATCGTCGCGCGGCGTGACGCCGAGGTAGGTGCGGTAGGCCTCGGCCCACGCGGCCGGCACGTCGCGGACCTCGAGGTCGCCGCGGACGAGCGCGCGCTCGAGCTCGAACCGGATCAGCACGTGGAGGTTGTAGGTGACCTCGTCGGCGCGCGCGCGGAGGAGCGAGGGCTCGACCGCGTTCAACGCGAAGTGGAAGTCGTCCAGGCTCACCCCCTTGAGCGCCCGGCGGAAGAAGACGTCGCGCGCGGCCGGGAAGAAGTGTTCCCAGAACGCTCGGCTCCGGCCGACCGCGTTCTCCCAGAGGCGCGACTGCGACTCGTCGACGCCCAGCGAGACCTGCTCGCCCATGGGCGTGCCGGCGTGCTCCGGCTCGAGCCCCTGGTCGTAGATCGCGTGCCCGACCTCGTGCAGGATCGCGAACAGGCCGGCGGTGAGGTCGCGGGCATCGAAGCGGGTCGTGATGCGGCAGTCGCCGGGACCGATGCTGGTGGAGAATGGGTGCGCGCTGGTGTCGAGGCGCCCGCGCTCGAAGTCGAAGCCCACCGCGGCCGCGACCATCTCGCCGAAGCTCCGCTGCCGATCGATGGGGAACTCGCGGCGGAGGATCGCGGCCTTGGGGCGCCGCGGCGCCGACGCGATCGCGCCCACCAGCGGCACGAGCTCGGCGCGGAGCGCGCCGAAGAGCCGCTCGAGGTCCTCGCTGGTCACGCCGGGCTCGTAGTCCTCGACGAGGGCGTCGTAGGGCTCGCCCGGGTAGCCGAGGCACTCGGCCTCGGTCCGCCGGAGCTCCACGATCTTCTCGAGCCACGGCAAGAAGCTCGTCCCGTCCGCCTGCTCGCGCGCGGTGACCCACTCCTGCTGCGCGAGCGAGGTGATCCGCGCGTCTTCCTCGACGAGCCGCCGGGGCAGCCTGCGCTCGCGATCGTAGGCGCGGCGCAGCTCGCGCACGTTCACCGCGGCGGGGCTCTGGGGGTCGGCGACGAGCGGCGAGCCCTCGACGGCGGCGAGCAGCTCGCCGAGCTGCGGGTCCGTCCCGTGATCGTGGAGCAGGACGGCGAGGAGGGCCATCTGCTGGCTCCGGTTCTCGACGCCGCCCGGGGGCATGTAGGTGGCCTCGTCCCACTCGAGCAGCGCCGAACAGGAAGAGAGCACCGCCTCCTCGCGGACGCGGCGGACGAGCTCGGCGTAGGCTTGCTCCGGTTGCATGGCCCCCGCGTCGCGCCCACTCCCGGCGCGCACTTCGTTTCCATAGTGTCGTCTCCGCGCAGCACAACCACCACCCGCGCGCGCGGAGGCCCGTGATAGACATCGACCCGCGGGGGACACGGCTCATGATCGGCCGGCCGGCACACGAGGACGTCGGCCCTGGAGGAGTGATGCTGAAGCAAGGGGACAAGGCGCCGTCGTTCAAGCTCCCGAGCGACGCCGGCTCCGAGGTCGGGCTCGCCGACTTCGAGGGCAAGACGCTGGTCGTCTACTTCTATCCGAAGGACTCGACGCCCGGGTGCACGCGCGAAGCGATCGCGTTCTCCGAGGCGCGGCGGCGCTTCGCGGCGGCCGGGGCCGCCGTCGTCGGCGTGTCCAAGGACTCGGTCGCGAGCCATTGCTCCTTCCGCGACAAGTACGCGCTCGGCATCCCGCTGCTCAGCGATCCCGATCTCGCCGTGCACAAGGCCTTCGGCGCCTGGGGCGAGAAATCGATGTACGGGAAGAAGGTGATGGGCACGATCCGGAGCACGTTCGTCATCGACGCGAAGGGCGTCGTCGCCAAGGTGTTTCCGAGCGTGAAGGTCGACGGCCACGCCGACGCCGTGCTCGCCGCCATCGCCGGGGGCGGGCAGAAGCTCGCCGCCAAGAAGACGGCCGCGAAGAAGGCCGCCGCGAAGAGGGCGCCGGCGAAGAAGGCGCCGGCGAGGCGCGGCTGACCGGCAGCCCGGTCCTCAGAGCTTGTAGCCGAAGCGGCGCAGGAGCTCCTTGCGCGCCGCGACGTCGGCCTCCCCTTCGACACCGAGCGGGGGCGCGCCGTCGACGACGCCGAGGATGCCCCGCCCCGCCTCGGTCACGGCGACGAGCACCTGCGTCGGATTCGCCGTCGCGCAGAAGATGCGGCAGACCTCGGGCAGCGCCTTCACGGCGTTGAGCACGCTCACCGGGAAGCCGTTGCGCAGGAACACGATGAACGAGTGACCGGCGCCGATCGCCTGCGCGTTGCGGACCGCGAGGCCGACGAGCTCGGCGTCGTTGCCGCTCTTCCGCACGAGGCGCGGGCCCGAGGCCTCGCAGAACGCCAGCCCGAACCGGAGCGCGGGCGAGCTCTGGGCCAGGACCTCGTGCAGGTCCTCCACCGTCTTGATGAAGTGCGCCTGGCCGAGGATGAAGTTGTCGTCCTCGGGCTTGTCGATCGGAATCGCGTCGATCTGCACGTGGGCCTCCGCGCTGCCAGGCAGCAATCGGCGTGCCGGGGTCGCCCGCCGCGCTATGCTGCCCGGATGCGTCCTTCTCCTCGCTTCGTCGCCCTCCTCGGAGCTTGCCTCGCGGCCGCCGCGTGCAACGACGTCACCCTCGTCGACAAAGCGGGCACCGGCGGGGGCTCGACCTCGGGCAGCGGCTCGACGACGAGCACCGGGCAGACCTCGACGGGCGGCCAGGGCGGCGCGGGCGGGGCGAGCACGACGAGCGGACAGGGCGGCGGGACGCCGAGCGCA
Source organism: uncultured Polyangiaceae bacterium (assembly GCA_964372055.1). Taxonomy (GTDB): domain Bacteria; phylum Myxococcota_A; class Polyangia; order Polyangiales; family Polyangiaceae; genus CAYJPW01. The sequence continues at coordinate 28,326 of CAYJPW010000060.1, read as the reverse complement.
TGCGACGTCCTCGGCCACGCCGCCTGCGTCGCCGCGTACCCGGATTGCGCGCCGGTCTACGACGACGACTGCTGCCCCTCGTGCGATCCCACCGGCGGCTGCGCCGACTGCGTCGACATCCAGTTCCACCACTGCGCTCCGCTCGCCGACGTCTGCGGCCCCGCCGGCCCGGCGTGCGGCCAGGTGCCCGGCTGGGCATGCAGCGGCGGCAGCGCCACCTGCGGCGATCCCGGCGGCTCCGTCACCCCGTGCGCGTCCGTCGCCGGGTGCGTTCTCGCCGTCTGCGATCCCACCCAGCCCTGCATGGAGTCGTGCCACCCGGTCACCGCGGGCTCGTGCACGAGCAGCTGCGACGCGGTGCCGCCCCCCTGCCCCGCCGGCACGATCGCCGAGAGCGACGGCTTCTGTTACACGGGCTTCTGCATCCCCGCCGACGTCTGCGGAGGCTGAAGAGGGTCCGCTCCGGCGCGTCCGAGGTATGCTTGGGATCCCATGCATCTCCACGACGTCATCATCATCGGCGGGGGCCCCGCTGGCTCGACCGCCGCTTCCCTCCTGGCCACCGGCGGCGCGCGCGTCCTCGTGCTCGAGAAGGAGCAGTTCCCCCGCTTCCACATCGGCGAGTCGATGCTGCCGCAGTCTCACAAGATCTGGGAGCGCCTCGGGGTGCTCGAGACGATGTACGAGCGGTACATGGTCAAATACGGCGCGCGGTTCGTGTGCTCGCGCACCGAGCGCGAGACGACCTACTACTTCGAGGACGCCTTCGACGCCTCGGTGAAGAGCGCGTTCCAGGTCCAGCGCGCCGATTTCGACGACATGCTCCTGCGGCGCTCCGAGGCCCTCGGCGCCGAGGTGCGCCATCGCTGGGCCGTGAAGGACGTGATCCTCGAGCGCGACTTCGTCGTCGGGGTCCGCGCCGAGGACCCGACGGGCGCGTTGCACGAGCTCCGGGCGAAGGTGGTCGTCGACGCCACCGGACGCGACGCCCTGCTCGCGTCGCGCAAGGCCACGAAGCAGCGGCTGCCGGGCCTCGACAAGACCGCGCTGTTCACCCACTACGAGGGCGTCCCCCGGCAGACGGGCCGTGACGAGGGCAACATCGACATCGTCACCGCCCCGCAGGGCTGGTGGTGGAACATCCCCTTCAAGGGCGAGCTCAGCTCGGTCGGCGTGGTGGTGAGCTCCGCCTGGATGAAGTCCCGCCGCCCCGGCGAGTCGCTGGACGCCCTCTACGATCGCGCACTCCTGGACTCGCCGTGGATGCAGCGCCTCCTCGCGAAGGCAGAGCGGCAGGCGCCTGTGCGGGCCCTCGCCGACTACTCCTACCGCGTGGACCGCTACGGCGGCGATGGCTGGGTGATGATCGGCGACGGAACGGGCTTCGTCGATCCCCTCTTCTCCACCGGCGCCCACATGGCCTTCTCGTCGGCGGCCCTCGCGGCGGATCTGATCCTCGAGATCCTCCGAAGCGACGGCGATTTCTCGGCCGCGCGCTGGGCGGAGTACGAGCGCAAGGTACGCCGCGGCGGCGAGCTGTTCGCCGGCGCGGTCCAGGCCTTCTACGACGGCCCGCTGATGGAGCGCGTCTTCGAGCAGCCGCAGCGGAAGATCCTCCGGCAGACCATCACCTCGATGCTCGCGGGCGACGTGTTCCACGACGACACGCCCTGGATCCGCTTCCTCCGCGAGCAGTTCCCGGCGCGGCTCTCGGCGTGAGCGTGACGCGGCGATCCGGCGCGACCCCACCTCGGGCCCGAGCCCGATCCGCTTCGCGGTCGCTCGAGCGAACGAGCGCACGCATCCGTCGGCCTCGTCTCGCCTCGAGCCCCCGATCGCCGCCGACCGCTGGGACGGCTCGCTAAAGTTCACCGCGGATTGTCCGTCCCCATGTCGTGCCGAGGACGATCGAGATCACGCGCCGCCCCAACACCTGGGCTCGCCCGCTGGCGGGGGCGCTCCTGGCCCTCGCGGCGGCGGGCTGCGGCGAGCAGGCCACCACCGCCCACACGGACTCCGCCCCGGCATCGGTACGCGCGCCCGCTGGCGGGCCAGCCGAGCACGATAGCTCGGCAGCGCGAGCGGCCGCGGCCGTGCCTCGGGCCGCCGAGCACGAGCACGCGCCCCCTTCCCTGCTCCCGGGGGCCCCGCCGGAGCTGCTCCGCGCCGGCTCGTTCCTGACCGGGATGCTCCAAGACAACGCGCACTTTCGCCACGCGAACGGCGCGGCGCACTTCGCCCCCCTGACGAACGCCCAGACACCGCGCGCGACCCTGCTGACCTGCTCCGACTCGCGGGTGCAGACGCCGGCGTTCGACGAGAGGCCCGAGAACGACCTCTTCACGATCCGCAACATCGGCAACCAGATGGTCACGTCGGAGGGCTCGATCGAGTACGGCGTCGAGCACCTCCAGACCCCGGTCCTGCTCATCCTCGGTCACACCGGATGCGGCGCGGTGAAGGCGGCGATGGCGCCCTCGGGCGACGAGAGCCCGGCGGTGGAGCGCGAGATCGCGTCGCTCCATCTCCCTCCGGCCGACCCGGGGGCCGAGGCCAACGCAGCCTGGGCCGCCGCGGTGGTGGCCAACGTCGAGGAGCAGGTGCGGGTGGCGCTCGGCAAGTTCGACCGCGAGGTCACCGCCGGGAAGCTCGTCGTCGTCGGAGCGGTGTACGACCTCCGCAACGACTTCGGAGAGGGCTACGGCAAGCTCCGGATCGTCGACGTGAACGGGGAGCGCGATCCCGAGCAGCTCCGCGGGCTCGTGAAGGCGCTGGGCGCCGCGCGAGAGTGACCGGCGCGCCGCGGCCGAGCGGATCCGAGCGGCGCCGCGATGAATCTCCAGAGGGCGTCGAGCTGCGATAGACTCGACGGTCTTGGAGGGTCTTATGCGACGAGCGTTCACGGCGGGGCTCACGCTGGCAGGCATCGCCGCGTGGGCGGCGTGCGGCGGCGACGACTTCACGGGCGGGACGACGAGCGGCTCCACCACGGCCACCACGAGCTCGACCACCACCGGCGGAGGGCAGGGCGGCGCGGGGGGCGGCCAGGGCGGCGCTGGCGTCGGGGGCTCGGGCGGCCAGGGCGGCACGGGGGTCGGCGGCTCGGGCGGCGCGCCGCCCGTCGACTGCGGCGACGGCAACGTCGACCTCGGGCAAGGCGAGGAGTGCGACGACGGCAACGTCGCGAGCGGCGACGGCTGCAGCGCCTCGTGCAAGATCGAGCCCGCGCCCACGTGTGGCGACGGCGTGCTCGATCTCGTGAACGACGAGGAGTGCGACGACGGCAACACCGCCGCCGGCGACGGCTGCAGCGCGAGCTGCCAGTTCGAGCTCGTCGGTCAGTCGTGCGGGGACAACGTCGTCGGCGCGGGCGAGAAGTGCGACGACGGCAACACCGCGAACGGCGACGCCTGCAATCCGACGTGCAACTTCGGCAACACCACGTCGCTCTTCGCGGGCGCGCCCGGGGTCCCGGGCAACCTCGACGGCGCCGGGAACGCCGCGCGCTTCGGCAGCGCGGCGGTCGGAGCGGGCACGATGACCGTCGACGCGACCCACCTCTTCGTCGCCGACGAGGGCAACCACACGCTGCGACGGGTCGACGTGGCGACGGCGCTGGTGCAGACCATCGCCGGCGACGTGGTCGGCGGCGCCACCGGCTACGTCGACGCCCCGGTCGGCCTCAACGCGCGCTTCGGCAGCGTCGAGGCGATCACCACCGACGGCTCCACGGTGTGGATCGCCGACGCCGCCAACCACGTGATCCGGGCCATGTCGACCACGGCGCCTCACGCCGTGACCACGGCCGTCGGCTCGGGCACCCAGGGCTACGCCGACGGCATCGGCAACGCGGTGCAGCTCGACGGCATCCGCGGGCTCACCTACTTCGGCGGCTACGTCTACTTCGTCGATGGGAGCGCCTCGACGCTCCGCCGCTACGACCCCGCCACCGGCGAGGTCCTCACGCTGGCCGGCGTGCCCTACCAGCAGGGCCAGACCGACGGCCTCGGCGCGGCGGCGCGCTTCATCAGCCCGCGGTACATGGCCTCCGACGGCTCGGGGATGCTTTACGTCGCCGACACCAACGGCAACACCATCCGCGCCTACAACACGGTCACGACCGAGGTCACCACCTTCGCGGGCAACGGCGCTTGCGGCTACGTCGACGGCGTGGGCGCGGCGGCGCAGATCCACCGCCCGCGCGGCATGACGTCCGACGGCACCAGCGTCTACTGGGTCGAGTTCAACGCGCACACGATCCGGCAGGCCGTCGCCGCCACGGCGAGCGTGAGCACGATGCTCGGCACGCCGCCCGCGTGCGTCGTGACCTGCTCGTGCGGCGCCACTCCGGCCGGCGGCTACGCCGAGGGTGTGGGCGCCGCCGCGGCGTTCGACTCGCCGTTCAGCATGGTCTACCACTACCCGAGCAAGTCGCTGTTCGTGTTCGACAGCAACAACCACGTCATCCGCCGCGTCATGTGAGCCGGAGGTCCGGCCTGGAGGCACGCCGTCCCTCCGGCGAATGGTGTTGCACGACGACGCGGCGTGCGGCGATGATCCGGCCCTGCATGAAGGGTCCATCGCGCTCGCTCGGCCTGCTCGCCCTCTCTCTCGCTCTCGGCTGCGGCGGGTCCGGCCAGAGCCTGAACCAGACCTCGATCACCTGCCCCGCCGGGCGGACGCTCCTCGACGGCGTGTGCGTCGCCGAAGCCGTCGCCGACTACGTCGCGTGCGTCCGAGCGCAGGGGGCGCAGCTCGGCGGCTCCAAAGGCGAGCGCATCTCCGCCGACGTAGGATACCTGGGCGTCAAGGCGGGCGCGGCTTCGGAGGTCAGCGAGCGGCTCGAGAAGAAGTACGCCGTGTCGGACGCGGCGACCCTCGAGATCATCCGCAGCTGCGGCGGCACGAGCCGGGTCGGCGGAACGGCGCCCGCGCCGCAGCCGGCGTCTCCTCCAGGGGTCGCCGGTTCACCGGGCGGGATCTCCTGGGAAGACATGAAGGGCGCGTTCAACCCGACCGACGCGGTGTTCGTGAGCCCCGCGGCGGGCGGCGACGTCTACGTGTGCCGCGCGGATTTCGGCCGCGACGGCTGGCACGCCGGCAAGACCTTCCCCACGATCTGGCCGCGATGCAGCGGAGAATGGGGCGGCAAGGTCTTCCTCAAGCCGGGTCAGCTGCTGAGGGCACACGGCGTCCGCGTCGACTGGGCGCCCCCGGGAGAGTTCCCGACGAGCGGAGTGCGCGCCGGCACCGACGGCGCAGGCAACGCCGTGTTCGTGTGCCGCGGCAAGCCGGGCGACGGCCAGGACGGGTGGCACGCGGGGAAAGCGTGGCGCGACAACGGGACGAGCTGCAGCATGGAGTGGGCGAACCAAACCGCCAACCCACCCGGACAGATCCTCTACGTGCCCTGAGCGTCGGCCGGCGTCGGTCACGCGCTCGCGCAGTGCCGCGCGACGACCGCGAGGAGCGCGTCGAGGTCGAACGGCTTCGAGACGTATCCCGACGCTCCCACCTCCTCGGCGCGGCCGCGCGCGTCGTCGGAGGCCGTCACCACCACGATGGGCACGATGCGGTCGTAGCGGTCGTGGAATCGCGCGGCGAACTCCTTGCCGTCCATGACCGGCATCTTCAGGTCGAGCAGGATCAGGCGCGGCATCCGGCGCTCGACGACCGCGAGCGCCTCGCGCCCGTCGCCCGCCGTCTCGACCTCGTAGCCCTCGGCCCCGAGGAACGCGGCCACCAGGTCGCGGAGATCGGGGTCGTCCTCGACGAAGAGGATCTCGGTGGTCCGGGTCATGGCGCTCTCGGCAGGCTGAAGCGGAACGTCGAGCCGTCGTTCTCTCGGCTCTCGAAGGTCATCTCGCCGCCGTGGGCCCTCACGATGTGCCGGCAGAGGAAGAGCCCGATGCCCAGGCCGCCGTAGTCGTGGGGCGTGTCGGTGTGCGCGCGGTAGAAGCGCTCGAAGATCCTCGCCTGCTTCTCCTCCGGGATGCCGACGCCACGATCGATCACCTCCACGGTCGCGTCGCCCCCGGCCGCCGAGATCACCACCCGCACCGGCCCGCCGTCGGGCGAGTAGCGGACGGCGTTGTCCAGCAGCCGCTCCAGCACCTGCTCCAACCGCTCCGGATCACCTTGCACCAGCACCGGCGAGGCCGCGCGGATCTCGAAGCGGTGCTTCGTCGTCGCGCGCGCGATGATCTCGACGGCGCGGGACGCGACGTCGACCAGGTCGACGCGCTCGCGCCGCAGCGGAAGCAGGCCGAGGTCGGTCCGCGAGACGTCCACCAGGTCGCGCACGATGCGATCGATCCGGTCGGCGCCGCGATCGATGGCGCGAAGCGCCTTCGCGTGCTCGGGCGAGACCGACGCGGCGCGCAGGAGCATGAGCGCGTAGCCCTTGAGGATGGTCACGGGCGTCTTCAGCTCGTGCGCGGCGACGCGGATGAACTGATCCTTGAGGCGCTCCAGCTCGGAGGCCTCGGTCACGTCGGCCATGACCAGGACGGCGCCGACGACGCGACCGTCGCCGGAGCGGATCGGGGCGGCGCTCGTCCGGATGAGCAGGTCGCGCCGCCCCTCCACGGGCGTGACGAGGAGCTCCTCGTCCACCACGGTCTCGCCGGCGAGCGCTCGCGGCAGCGGCAGGGAAGCGCCGAGCACGGGCGTCTCGTCTTTGCGGCGCACGGGCACCACGGGGACGATCGCGGTTTCGGCCAGATCGGTCGCCACGCCGCCCCGCGCGAGCAGCGCGCGCGCCGCCTGGTTGATCATCGTCACCCGGCGATCCGCGTCGCACGCGACCACGCCCTCGACGAGGTGGTCGAGGACGGCCCGATACTGGTTGGCGAGGCGCCTGCTCTCCTCGCCCATCGCCGCGATACGGGCGCGCGCGCGCACGTGCTCGGTGGTCTCGACGACGATCGCCATCACGGAGTCCGGTTCGACCACGACCGCCGAGAACGTGAAGAAGGCCTGCTCGATCGGGCCTCCCGGGTTCCTCTGGATCGGGACGGGCGCGTCGATCGCCGTGAGCGGCTTCCGGGTGCGCAGCAGGTCGGCGAGCTGCGCGATGACCTCGGGCATCTCGGGCGCGACCTCGGCGAACGGCCTGCCAAGCAGCGGGAACCCGGGAGCGAAGGCCTGGAACGCGGCGTTGACCAGCTCGAACCGGAGCTCCGGCCCGCGGAGGAGCGCGATGCCTACCGGCGCGACCTGGATCATCTCCGTGGCCACGCGGTTTCGGTCGTGGATCGCGCGGAGGAGCTGGTCTCGCTCGGTCTCGGCCCGGTGCTGCTCGCTGAGATCGTGGAGGATCACGGCCAGGGTGGTGCCCTCGTCGTCGAAGCACGGCAGGACGGTGACGAGCGCGACGGCGGTCGTGCCGTCCCGCCGCAGGACCCGCTCCTCCGTCATCGGGGAGGGGACCCCGGTGCCCGCGACCACGGCGGCGATGAGGCGGGCCACGCGCGCGCGCGCGTCCGGCGGCACCAGGTCGAGCACCGGCAGCCCGACCAGCTCCTCGGGTCGGTCGTACCCGTACAGCGAGCAGGCCGCGTGGTTGGCGTGGAGGAGCCGGCCGTCGCGGTGGATGATGACCGCATCGAGGGCGTGGTCGGCGAAGCGGAAGAGCGTCTCCTTGTAGCGGCGCGCCTCGGGGCAGGGACGGCACGGCGGCGCTTCGCGCAGCGAGGCGACGGCCCCGACGATCGATCCTCCCCCGTCGCGCAACGCCGCGGACCGCATGACGACGCGCACGCGCGCGTCGCTCCGGAGCAAGTTGCACTCCAGCCACTCCGGCGCGCCCGTCCGCATCGAGCGCACGAGGGGCAGGTCGTCCTCGCTCGTCTTGACCCCGCCGGGCAGCTCGATGCGGCGCGCGAGATCGCGGGCGGTCAGCCCCTCGGGCGTGGCGCCCAGGAGGCGCGCGGCCGCGTCGCTCGCGAAGACCACGCGGCCGGCCGCGTCGGCGACGAGGATCGCCTCCGGTACGGAGCCGAGCGCGCCCGCGAGGAGCGGGACGGGGTCTCGCGAGGCGGCCTCGGCAGTGCGCACGGTCCGAGATCCTTGGTGCTCGAACGCAACGACGCCAAGCCGTTGGCACCGCTTGGGGCATCGACTGCACGTCGGCCGAGGCGCGCGGGCCGGACGGCGCGTGGCGCGGGCGCCGGCGAAGGACTACCCGCCGAGCGGGCCTGCTGAACCTCGAGCCCGCCGACGCTGGGCGGCGTCGCCTGGCAACGGCCGTCGAGGGTGCTCGATCAACGCCCGCCGACGAAGCGGCCCGGGAAGATCTCGTAGACGTACTGCGCCGGCAGCTCGTAGCCGTGCTCCGGTATCGACTCCTTCATCTCGAAGCCGCCGCCCGATCGACGCCACCGCGCGCTCCTACGCGGCGGGCGACGGGAGCCGCCGTCAGTCGCGGCGGTACATCGTGATGACGCAGGCGCCGCCGAGGCCGAGGTTGTGCTGGAGCGCGACCTTGGCGCCCTCGACCTGGCGTTTGTCGGCCTGGCCGCGGAGCTGCCAGACGAGCTCGGTGCACTGGGCGAGCCCCGTCGCGCCGAGGGGGTGGCCCTTCGAGAGCAAGCCGCCCGACGGGTTGGTGACGAACTTGCCGCCGTAGGTGTTGTCGCCCTCCCAGATGAACTTCTCGGCCTCCCCCTCTTTGCAGAGGCCGAGCGCCTCGTAGGTCAAGAGCTCGTTGGCGGTGAAGCAGTCGTGGAGCTCGACGACGTCGACGTCCTGGGGGCCGACGCCGCTCTTCTCGTAGACCTGCTTGGCGGCGGCGACGGCCATGTCGTAGCCGCACATCTTGATCATGCTGTCCTCCTGGAACGAGGACGGGTAGTCGGTGGTCATCGCCTGGGCCGCGATCCACACCGGGCTCGTGATCCCGTGCTTCTTGGCGAACTCGTCCGAGCAGAGGACGGCCGCGGCGGCGCCGCACGTGGGCGGGCAGCACTGGAAGCGCGTCAGCGGATCGAAGACCTCGGGCGAGGCCATGATCTCTTCGAGCGAGAGCACCTCGTTGAAGAGCGCGTACGGGTTCTGGCTCGCGTGCTTGCGGGCCTTCTCGCTGATCTTGCCGAAGGTCTCGCGCTTGGTGCCGTACTTCCACCGGTACTCGCGCCCGGCGCCGCCGAACATCTGGGCGGCGGGCGGGGCCTGGTTGAAGCCCTGCACCTTGCTCATCACCCCGGCGTGCTGATCGAGCGGGTTGGTCCGGTCGGTGAACTTCGAGCCGAGGGCGCCCTTCTCCATCTGCTCGAAGCCGAGGGCGAGCACGCACTCGGCGAGCCCGCCCTCGATGGCCTGGCGCGCCAGCATCAGCGCGGTCGAGCCGGTCGAGCAGTTGTTGTTGACGTTGAAGACGGGGATGCCCGTGAGGCCCACGTCGTAGACGGCGCGCTGCCCGCAGGTCGAGTCGCCGTAGACGTAGCCGGCGTACGCCTGCTCGATCTCCTTGTAGTCGACCTTGGCGTCGGCGAGGGCCGCCTTCGCCGCCTTCGCCGCCATCACGTTGTAGTCCTCGCTCGCGCCCGGCTTGGCGAACTTGATCATCCCGACGCCGATGACGTTGACCCGCTTGCCCATGACCTGCTCCTTGTAGCCGACGACGGTTGTCCGACGGGGCCCTCGCCCCTTTGCATTAGCACCCGGTGCCGAGCGCGCCCTACGCGAGACCCTTGAGGAAGCCGAGCCGGTGCGCGAGGCGGACGTCGCCGTCCACCCGCAGCCGGCCCGTCTGGAAGAGGTGCTGCACCGGCTCGGCGCCGCGCGCCAAGACGGCGAGGTCCTCGTCGGCGAGGGTGAGCGTCGCGGCCGCCTTGGGATCGGCGCCTCGCTTCACCTCGGGCGTGCCCGCGAGCGCGACCACCCAGTCGGCCTCCGGCGAGGTGATCTTGAACGCGATCACCGCGCCGACCTCCTTGGCGAGGGCCGGCTCCTTGGCGAGGCGCTCCTTGAGCTTCTCGAAGATGCCCGGCGCCGCCGCGCCGCCCTTCCCCGCGCCCGCGCTCGCCGCCGGCGCCGCTGCCGGGGCTCCCCCGGCCTTGGCCCGGGCCACGGCCGCCTTGGCCTGCTCCGGATCGATCTGCTTGAGGAACTGGAGCTTCTGCGAGGCCATCACGTTGCCCGAGATCTTGAGCTTGCCGCCGAAGTAGAGCTTCTGCGGATCGAGCGTGCCGCTCGCCATCCCGAAGAAGTCGGCGTCGGAGAGCTCGAGGGTGACGTCGGGCTTGTCGGCCTGGCCCTCCGAGACCGAGCCTTTGCCGGTCTTGAGATCGATGACCCAGGCGCTCGCCGGATCGGTGAGCTTGAACTGGAACACCGTCTGGACCTTGGTCGCGAGCTCGGGGTTTCGCTCGACGTGATCGCGGATGGCGATGAACACGTCGCCCGTCACGGGTCCACCGCTCGCCGCCGCCGGGGCCGCGGCCGGCGGAGCCGCAGCCGCCGCCGGGGCGCCGGCGCCGCGCGCCTTCATCGCCTCGACGACGAGACCAGGATCCATCGTCTTCAGGAACTCGAGCTTCTGCGAGGCCATCACGTTGCCCGAGATCTTGAGCTTGCCGCCGAAGTAGAGCTTCTGCGCGTCGAGCTTGCCGGTGCACATCCCCATGAAGTCGGCGTCGCCGAGCTCGAGGGTGCAGTCGGCCTTCTCGCCGGCGCCCTGGGTCACGCCCTTGTCGCCCTTGAGATCGAGCGTCCAGACGCTGTCGGGCCCGGTGAGCTTGAACTGGAAGACCGTCTGCACCTTCTTCGCGAGCTCGGGGTTCTTCGCGAGGTGCCTGCCGATCGCGACGAAGACGTCGGCGCTCGTCGGCTCGGACGACGCCGCGGGCGCGGCCGCCGCGGGCGCGGCCGCCTTCGCGGGCGCCGCCTTGGGCTTCGGCTGCGGGATTTCCTTGTAGAGCGTGATCGCCGCGTTCGAGATGACGACCTTGTCGCGCTCCTTCACCTTGCAGCGGAAGACGATCTTGGTGTCGCTCTCCTTCCACATCTCGGTGATCAGCGTCTCGCCGGGGAAGACGCTCTCGGCGAAGCGCACCTTGATGCTCTGGAAGGTGCGCGGATCGCCGTTGGCGAACGCCTTGATGACGTGGCGCCCCGCGTAGCCGAAGGTGCAGAGGCCGTGGAGGATCGGCTTGGGGAAGCCGAACGCGGTGGCGAAGCCGGGATCGGCGTGGAGCGGGTTCCAGTCGCCGGAGAGCCGGTAGAGCAGCGCCTGGTTGTCGCTGATCTTCTCGGAGATGACCGCGTCGGGCGCGCGCTCGGGCGGGACGTTGACGTCGGCCGAGGGGCCGCGATCGCCGCCCCAGCCGCCGGCGCCGCGGATGAGCGCGGTGAGCTCGTTGTAGATCAAGAGCTCGCCCGACTCGTCGTAGCTCCGCACCTCGGTCACGACGACGGCGTTCTTCCCCTTGTCGAAGATGTCCTTGACCTTGACCTTGTGCGAGAGCTTCGCGTTCGGCGGGAGCGGGCGCTTGACCTCGGTGTACTGCTCGCCGTGGAGCAGGCGATCGAGCCCGTAGTTCATGCCCGGCGCCTGCTTGCCCTCCTTGGCCATCGTCATGATGGCGTTGAGGCAGGGGATCACGCCGTACGTGGGCAGCGCGAGGAAGCCGCCCGAGTGCATCTCGTAGACGTAGCGGAGCTCCTTGTCGTCGAGGGGATCGGCGGCGGCGCCGATGCCGAGCGCGTAGATCGCGAGGTCGCGCTCGTCGTAGCTCGACGACAGCGGCGGGTACTCGTACCCGAGGGCCAGATCGACGTCGATGTACTCGTTGCCGCCCTTGCTCGGGCCGGCCTGGATGTTCGCCATCACCGGCTGCATCGACGAGGTGATGTCGGCCGGGTGCTCCGACTTGCCGAAGCCGGTGACCTCGCCCCACGCTTTGGAGATGCCCTCGACCGTGATCGGCCGGCCGAGCTTGAACGTCTTGCCCACGGACCGCTCCCAGCGGAGCTTGGCCATGAAGCCGCCGCCGACCTCGAAGAGGCCGCCGGTGTCGGTGCAGCTCTCGTGGCAGAGCCAGGCGACCAGGGGGCTGACGTACTCGGGCTTGAGCGCGTCGATGAGCTCCTTGGGCAGGACCGTCTCGGTGAGGCGCGAGCCCGCGATGGGCGCGATGGTGTTCACGAGGACGTTCTTCTTCTTGCCCTCGAGCGCGAGCGTGTTCGACAGGCCGAGCAGGCCGAGCTTCGCCATCGCGTAGTTCGCCTGGCCGAAGTTGCCGTAGATGCCCGCGGCCGACGCGGTCATGATGATGCGGCCGTAGCCCTGATCGCGGAGGTGCGGCCAGGCGGCGTGCGTCACGCGGAAGCTGCCGAGGACGTGGACCCGGTAGATGAGGTCCCAGTCCTCCTGCGTCATCTTGTGGAAGGTGGTGTCGCGGAGGATGCCGGCGTTGTTGATGACGATGTCGAGGCGCTTGAAGGTGTCGAGCGCCGTCTGGACGATCTTGGCGCCGTCCTCGACCGAGTCGTAGTTGGCGACCGCCTCGCCGCCGGCGGCTTTGATCTCCTCGACGACCTTGTCCGCGGCCGCCGAGCTCTTGCCGCCGCCGTGCGCCGTCCCGCCGAGATCGTTGACCACGACCTTGGCCCCGCGGCGCGCCAGCTCGAGCGCGTGCGATCGGCCGAGCCCGTTGCCCGCGCCGGTGATGATCGCGACCTTCCCGTCGAAACGCAGCTCCTTGGACATGTCGTGGCCCTCGTCCTGGAATGTTTAGCACGCGAAGTAATCGGGCGCGGGCCGCGCGTCAACGGGGTCGCGGCCCGCGCGCGGCGGGCGCTGGGCTAGCATCGGCGCCGGTGCCCCGGCGCTACTACATGATCACGTTCCGCCCGGGCGGCGGGCGGTTCCCAACGACGCTCACGGTCGCCGAGGCCGGGGCCATGCAGGCCCATCTCCTCTACTTGGCGCGGCTCCAGGACGAGGCGCGCCTCCGCTTCGGCGGGCGCGCCGACGACGCGACGTTCGGCATGGTCATCGTCGAGGCCGAGGACGAGGCCGAGGCGATCGCGCTCACCGAGGCCGACCCCGCCATCGCGGCCGGAGTGCTCACGGCCGAAGTGAGGCTCTACCCCGTCCCCGGCGAGTGACCGCTCCGCTCGCAGGCCCAGCGCACGCGGCGTCACCGGCGCCGGGCGGGCCGTCCGCAGCCGAGTTTTCCGCCCGGAGGCAAAGCCGCGGCCGAAAACGCGCGCCGCGGGGGCGGGCCGGCTCACGTATTCGTTGAGCGGCGGTCCGCGGCGATGAGAGCATCGGTGGATGACGCAACCGGCTGGCACGCGGGCTCGTCTCCGCCAGGGCCCACGCCTCCGGCTCCTGACTCCGCTCCTCGCGCTCGTCATGAGCGCAGGGGCTGCGCTGGGAGCGGGCTGCGTGGGGAACATCGGCGACCCGCAGGCGTGCGAGGGCTGCTCGCCCACGGGCGGCACGACGACCACGGCCGAGGTCCCGATCGAGGCGTCGCGGTTTCCGCGCCTCAGCCACCGGCAGTGGGAGAACACGGTCAAGGACCTGCTCCACCTTCCCCAGGAGCCGGGGCTCTCGGCCTCGTTCACCGGCGATCCGCTCGGCGGCGTCTTCGACAACAACGAGTCCTCGCTCCTGGTGACGCCGGGGCTCTGGGCCGACTACCAGCTCGCCGCCGAGGACCTGGCCGCCGGGATCACCGGCGATCCGGCGCTGCTCGCCGCGATCCTCCCGCCGGATCCGCCCGCCGATCCGGCGGCGCGGGCGCGCGCGTTCATCGAGGGCTTCGGGCGCCGCGCCTACCGGCGGCCGCTCTCGCCGGCCGAGGTGGACGCCTACGCGGCCCTCTTCGCCAAGGCGCCGGCGCTGGTCGACGGCCCGGACGACTTCACCAAGGGCGTGCGCCTCGTCCTCCATGCGTTCCTCCAGTCGCCGCACTTCGTCTACCGCGTGGAGCGCTCGAGCGAGGTCAAGGACGGCGCGATCCCGCTCGACGGCTGGGAGCTCGCCACGAAGCTCTCCTACATGCTCTGGAACACGATGCCCGACGACGCGCTCTTCGACGCGGCCGCGTCGGGCAAGCTCGCCACCCCCGAGGGCGTCCTCGCCGAGGCGCAGCGCATGCTCGACGACGATCGCGCCCGCCCCGTGGTCGGCTACTTCCACGAGCAGCTCTTCGACTACGACCACTACCAGGACCTGACCAAGGACCCCACGCTCTTCCCCGACTTCACGCCCGACCAGGGCGACGACATGCAGAAGGAGGCGGAGCTCTTCATCGACGACGTCGTCTTCTCCGAGAACGGCGGCGTCTCCGAGATCCTCACCGAGCCGTTCACCTACGTGAACGATCGGCTCGCCAAGCTCTACGGCCTCGGCGGACAGTACGGTCCGGAGTTCGTGCGCGCCGAGCTCGACCCGGCGACGCGCTCCGGGTTCCTCACCCACATCGGCTTCCTCGCCTCGAACGCCACGCCGCGCGAGCAGCACTCGATCCACCGTGGGGTCTTCATCAACCTGCGCGTCCTCTGCGCCGATCTCCCGCCGCCTCCGAACAACGTGCCCTCGCTCCCGCCGGCGAGCGGCTACCCGACCAACCGCGCGCGCGTCGAGGCCCACACCGGCGCCGGGACCTGCGGCGAGACCTGCCACGGCACGCTCATCAACCCGGTGGGCTTCGCCTTCGAGCACTACGACGCGATGGGCCAGTACAAGACCGTGGAGAACGGGAACCCGATCGACTCCTCGGACCAGTACGACCTCGACGGCACGACCATCCAGTACGCCGACGCCATCGAGCTCGACGAGCTCATCGCAGAGAGCGAGGCGGTGCACCGCTGCTACGCGAAGCACTGGCTCGAGTACGGCTACGGCCGGCGCGTGCAGGACGGCGACGAGCCCAGCCTCGCCGACCTCGCCGCGCGGTCCCGCGAGGGGACGAAGGCGCTGGTCCTCGCGCTCACCCAGACCAAAGCCTTCCGCACCCGCGCCCCGGTGAAGGAGACGCCGTGATGCACCGACGACACTTCCTGCGTGGGATCGGCGGCGTCGCCCTCGCCCTGCCCTTCCTCGAGACGTTCGCGCCGAGGAAGGCGCGCGCCGAGGGCGGCGGCTACCCGGCGTTCGCCGTCTTCGTGCGCCAGGCCAACGGCGTCGTCCAGGAGACCGACGAGCCCGAGATGTTCTGGCCGGCCGCGCTCGGCGCGCTGACCAAGGACGGGCTCGCCGCGCAGACCGATCGCGCCGTGAGCGTGCTCGCCGACTACGCCGACAAGCTCCTCCTGGTGCGCGGCGTGGACTTCGCGTTCCCCGGCAACGGCTGCGGGCACTCGGGCGGCGGCAACCAGTGCCTCACCGCGGCGAAGGTGTCGGACTCGCCCTCGGGGAACGAGTCGTTGGCGATGGGCGAGTCGATCGACAACCGCATCGCGCGCGAGCTCCAGCCCGCGGGCGTCGAGCCGCTCACGCTCTACGCCGGCAAGATGGCCGGCTACATCGACGAGGTGCTGAGCTACCGCGGGCCGCTCCAGCTCCGCGCCGCCGAGCGCAACCCGTTCAACGCCTACCAGGACCTGTTCGGGCTCGCCGACCTCGAGCCCGCGGCGCTCGAGCGCCTCAAGGCGGCGCGCCAGAGCGTCAACGACCTGGTCCGCGGCGAGATGCAGGCGCTCATGGGGCGGACCGACCTGAGCCAGTCGGATCGCGACCGGCTCGACCTCCACTTCCAGAGCATCCGCGATCTCGAAATCAACATGTCGTGCAACCTCACCGACCTCGAGATCGCCGCCATGGAGGCGATCCAGCCCGAGGTCGGCAACAGCGACAACATCCAGACCGTCGCCCGGATGCAGATGGACATCATCGCGCTGGCCGTGGCCTGCGGCGCGGTGCGCACGGCCACGCTGCAGATCGGCGACGGCAACGACAGCACCGAGTACACGATCGACGGGCAGAAGCAGTACAGCTACCACTGGATCTCGCACCGCCTGCAGGGCGACGGCAGCGAGGGCACGCCGATCGAGAACGCGTACCTCCTCCACCACGAGATCGACAAGATCCACGGGAACCTCTTCAAGTACCTGCTCGACAAGCTCTCGTCCTACAGCCTCGGGACGGGCACGCTGCTCGACAGCGGCGTCGCCGTGTGGACCAACGACCTCGCCGACAAGTACCACTCGTACACGAACGTCCCCTACGTCCTCGCCGGCGGCTGCAACGGCTTCCTCAGGACGGGGCAGTACGTCGACGCCGGCGGCGTCGCCAACAACAAGATGTGGAACACCGTCGGCTCGGCGGTCGGCTGCCGCAACGCGCAGCAGGGCTACCTCGACGACTTCGGCGACCCGAGCCTCGAGCCCGGGCTCATCGACGCGATGCTCGCCTGAGCTCGCGCTTCACGACGGCGGCGGTCGACCGGAGGACGTCTCCAGGTCCCTCGCGTCCCTGAACCAGAAGAGCGCCACGGCCACGTGCGACAACAGCAACGTGACGCCCGCGAGGACGACGCTCAGCGAGGGATACAGCGCGGAGAGCACGGCGCCGGCGAGGAAGATCGCGGCCGCGACGGCGCAGGGGCGGTAGAGCGTGGCGGCGACCTGGGCCGCCGTGACGAACATGATCACGAAGCCGGCCGTCATCCCGGCCGACGCCGGGGCGCCGAGGAGGGCGAAGCACCCCTCCGCCGCCACGATGGTCACTCCCGCGAGCATGAACGCGCCCATGAGCCGGCGGTTGAACCGGTTCCGGAACGCCATGCGGCGCACCAGGAGGATCACCGACGCGAGCACCAGCCCGAAGGCGCCCACCGTGAGCGCGATGGCCCCGTGCGTCAGGGCGATCGTGCCGCGATCGACGAGCCAGGCGATCGCGAACAGCGTCGGCGAGAACCCGAAGCCGATGCCGAGCGCGCCGATCGCGCGCTGGCGGCTCGAGACGCGGCTGTCGACGTCGTGGGCGATCGCGCGGAGGCGCTCCACGTCGCGCCCCTCGTCCTCCTGCTCACGGCGCAGGGCGGCGAGGCGCAGGGCGAGCTCCGGCGGCGGATCGGCAAGCTCCGAGAGCAGGAGCGCGGCCGCGGCGGCGTCGCGGCGGGCGAGCTCGAACCCGATCATCGCCTCGATCGCGGCGGAGAGGCCGGCGAGGGCGTCGGGGCTCTCGGGCCACGCCCGCAGCGCCTGCTGGAAACCGAAGCGGCACTCGGCGAACCGCTTGTGGATGGTGAGCACGTCGTCGGCAGCGCTCGGCCGGACGAGCGCCGCCTCGAGCTCGCGCAGGCGCGCCGCCGCCTCGTCCGCGATCTCGACCGAGCTCCGGTGGGCGAGGAAGTCGGCGATGGCCTGGCGCACGGCGAGGGCGCTCGGATGGCGATCCTCGGGCCGGGCGCTCGTCGCCTTGTTGCACAGCGCCGCGAGCTCGCGCGGCACGCCGGCGTCGTAGGCGAACGGGGCGGAATCGAACGCGCTCCGCAGCACGTCGTAGAGCGACGCCTGCGCGTGGCGCGGCCGGCCGACGAGCACCTCGTGCAGCGTCGCGCCGAGGAGGTAGACGTCGGTGCGCGCGTCGATGTGCGGGCCGCCGCCGCGGACCATCTCCGGCGCCATGCACGCCGGCGTGCCGACCAAGGCGGGATCGACGGGGCTGCCCGGCGGGCTCGCGCGGCAGGCGACGCCCCAGTCGAGCAGGTACACCTCGCCGAACTCGCCGATCATCACGTTCTCGGCCTTGATGTCGCGGTGGATGACGCCGCGGCTGTGGGCGAAATGGACGGCGTTGCACACCTGCATCAGCACGCCGAGGTGGAACGAGAGCCGGTCGCCGGTCACGCGCGACCACGCCGGGTGGCTCGGATCGCGGAGGAGATCGCGCCACCCGACGCCCTGGACCCTCTTCATCACCAGGAGCGGCTGGTCCCGGTCGTTGCGGCCGAGCACGTGCACCGGGACGATGTTGGGGTGCTCGAGCGATCCCGCGATCGACGCCTCCTGCACGAGCGCGACGACGTGGCGCTCCTCGGGCGCGTCGTCGCCGAGGCTCTTGACCGCGACCTCGCGGCCGAGCGCGGGCTGGCGCGCCAGGCGGACGACGCCCATGCCGCCCCTGCCGAGGGTGCCGCCGAGCTCGAGATCGACGGCGCCCGCCCCCGCGCCCGCCTCGACCGCGACCAGCCGAGGCAGACCCTCGAGGATCTCGATCGAGGAGGAGGGCGCGGGGCGGTCCGCGACGGGGGCCGCCAGCGTGCCGTCGACGCCGGAGACCATGGTCCGGTCGAGGACCATGGTCTTCCAGACCTTCTCGAATGCCTCCTCGACGCCGCCGGCGTTCGCCATCCACCGCTCCCGGCGCCGCGCCTGCGGAGCCTCCCTCGGGCGAGGGGATCCGAGTTCGCCTCGGCGGTCAAGCGGTGGGGTGGCGGCGACTCGGGGGCGGGCCGTTCAGCCGCACTGCGACGAGCAGTCGCCGGAGCATGCGCGATCGCAGAGGCAGTCGACCCACGCCTTGGCGTCGGCCAGGCCGTCCTGGTGATCGTTCACGCAGGCTTGCGCGCAGGCCTCGTCGTTCGGCGAGCACTGCGCCAGGCACTCGACGACCGCCCTGCACTCGTCGTTGCTGCCGAAGCATTGCTGCGTCTGGTTCGAGCAGGTCGTCTTCTGTGCGCACGCGGCACACCCCGCCTCGGGATCGTCGGCGACGGCGCAGACGCCCTTTCCGTCACAGGCGTCGGCCACGCCGCTGCCCGTCGTGGCCTGCGTCTGGCCACCGGTGGTCGTGCCACCCGTCGTGTTCGCGCCCGAGCCGGTGGGCGAGCCCGTTCCGCCGCCCGTCCCCGCGGGATCGTCGTCCCCCGAGCACGCCAGCAGGGCCAGCGCGGCGAGCGCCGCGAGCGTCCAGTGCTTCACCATGTCACCTCCACCCGCTCGAGGATGCACGCGCCCGACCAGCGCCGGGCGCGCACGCCACCAGCGCGGGCGGACGGGCTTGCCCCGAACGATCGGGCGCCGTCCGAGACGACCGCGCTCCGGCGCTAACGTCGCGGGCGTCGCGCGCGCGCGGAGGGCTTGCCGGGCGCAGCCGGCGGCGCCTTGGGCGGCTTCGCGGCAGTGCGTGCGTGCGTGATCACGGGCGTGGCGTCCTTGGTCGCGGGCGCTGTGTCCTTGGCCGCGGCCGTGGCGTGCTTCGCGGCGGGCGCGCCGTCGGCCGGGGGCGCGGCGTGCTTCGCGGCGGGCGCGCCGTCTTCGGCCGCGGGTGTGGCGTCCTTGGCCGCGGGCACGGCGTGCTTCGGGGCGGGCGCCGAACGCTTCGCCGTGCGCGCGGCGCGCTTGGCCCCGGGCGCCGCGTGCTTCGCGTCGGCCGCGCGCGCCTCGCGTCGAGCGCGGGCTCCGGCCGCGGGCTCCCGCTCCGGCGGGAGCGCGATCGGCGCGGTCGCGGCCTCGTTCGATGCGCGCCCGATCGGCTCGGCGTGCGCCGGGTGCGCCGCGGGATCGACGCGTCCGCCGGCGGCGCGAGCCTTGGCGTGCTTGCCGTCGACGCGGCGCGCCGCGGGGCGCTCCGCGACCGCAGGCGGGGCCTCCGGCGCCGAGCCGGGCAGCGGCGCGACGGCGAGATGGAAGTGATCGTGGTGGTCGGCGTCGTAGTCGGGGGTGAGCAGCTCCTTGTAGAGGCCGAGGCGCCTGAGGCCGCAGTGGACGCGGTTGAGCGCCGGAGCGTCGGCGGCGCACTCGTCCGTCATGCCGCGCACGAAGCGATCTTTCACCGCGAGCTCCTGGCCGAGGACGGTCATCACGTGCACGTCGATCGCCAGCCCGCGGGCGTGGAGGCTGGGTCGCCCCGCCCGCGTGAGCCGGTCGACGTACGCGCCCGAGAAGGTGAAGCGCGTCACGCCGAGCTCCGCCAACCGCGGCGCCGACCAGGCGAGCGCCACGGCGAGCCGGCAGTCGCAGACGAACGCGCGCCCCGCGCCGGCGCGCATCGCGATCGGGCCGATGCCGCCCGACACCTCGACGGGCGTCTGTACGCCCTTCACCGAGCCGAGCGCGCGGTAGGTGACCCCGAGCCTCCCGAGCTCCGCGAGGCAGGCGTCGCCCGGCGGGATGGCGGCGCTCGACATCGGCGTGAAGCTCGAGGGATCGACGCCGGACGGCGCCGCCGCGGCCGGGACCTGGAGGGCGACGGCCGGATCGCCGGCTTGCCCGAAGAGCGCGTCCCAGGTGTCGCGCTCCTCGCTTCGTGGCTCGACCACGCCGCCCAGCCCCGCGTAGCGCGGCGCCGGCGATCCCTCGCGCGCGCACGCCGTGAGGGCGATGATCCCGGTGGCGATGGCGTAGAGGCCGCGCATCGCCGGCGAGGGTGCCTCGCCCGAGCCGGATCGGCAAAAGAAGTGCGGTGCTGAGCCTCTGCTCAGTGCGACGCGTCGGGGCGGCGGCTCACTGCGCGGCCGGCTTCTGCCGGCCCTCGGCCTCGGCTATCACGCGGCGATGAAGCCCCGGCGCGAGGTGCTCTTCCTGTTCGTGGCCGTCGTCGCGGGCTGCTCGCAGCGGTCCGATGGTGGCGCTCTGGACGCAGCACCGTCCGCGACCGCCGCGCTCTCGGCGTCGGGCACCGTCGTCCCCGCCGCGCTCGCGAGCGCGGCCGGCGCGCCTTCGGGCGATCCCGGCGCCGAGCCCGACGCGGTCGCGCACGCGTCGGAGCACGCCGGCGACGCCGGACCCCCCGGCCCCTCGGTGCTCGGCGGCGGCACCGTCGACGGCGCCTCGCTGCGCAAGCGCCACGTCGACCGGCTCAAGAGCGACCGCTCGCCGGTCACGGTGCTCCGCGGCGACTCGGCGCTCTCGCTCGGCGAGGCGATCTGCGAGGCCGTGGTGCCGCGACGGCCGAAGGACACGCCCGTCCTCCTCAAGCCCAACGTGTGCGGCTTCGACTCGCTCAAGGACCCGGCCAAGAGCAAGGGCGACGACGGGCTCGTCGGGCGCATCACCGATCCCGAGTTCACCCGCGGCGTCGTCCGCTGCCTGAAGAAGCGCGGCCACGAGCGGGTCACCATCGCCGAAGGCTGCGGCCACTCCAACGGGTTCTGGCGGAGCGTGGCGCGGCTCTCCGGCTACGAGGCGATGGCCGCCGAGGAGGGCGTGGCGCTCGTCGCCATGGACGACGACGGCGTCTTCGACGTCGAAGGCGATCGGCCTGGCAAGCCGATGAAGGTGAGCGGCCTCGGCGCCACGCGCGTGCCGACGCTGCTCTTGCCCAAGATCCTCGCCGAGACGCTCGATCGGGGCCTCTTCATCTCCTTGCCGAAGATCAAGGCGCACCGCTTCTCGGTGGTGTCGCTCGCGATCAAGGGCATGCAGGGCACGGTGATGCTGAGCGACGCGTTCCCGGCCTACAAGCAGAAGTACCGGATGCACGACGAGCTCGGCGCCTACCTCAAGGCACGCAAAGAGAAGCCCGAGGACCCGGCCGAGGCGGCGGCCAAGGCGGCGAGCGATCGCAGACAGTACCTCGGCGCGCTGCGGCTCTTCGGCGAGCGCATGGTCGACGTGCTCGAGGTCTCGGCGCCGGACGTCGTCCTCGCCGACGGCGCGCCCGCCATGGGCGGCGACGGGTTCCAGGTGCTCTACCCCTCGGCCGAGAAGCTGGCGATCGGCGGGACGAACCCGGTGCTCGTCGACAAGGTGGGCGCGCAGGTCCTCGGCCTCTGGGACAACGCGCGCCTCGGGTCCGAGCTCGGCGGCAGCCGCACCTCGCCGCTCATCGAGATCGCGGCGAAGCGGTTCAAGCTCGATCTCGCCGCCGTCGAGGTGACCGGCAGCGGCGCCGACCTGCTCCGATCTCCCCGCCCCGTCCACTTCAAGGCGATGGCCCCGTTCGCGATCCACTCCGACGCGACGCCGCCGTGGGCGCCGCTGCGCGAGGGAGGCCCCGCCGCCGCTCCGCCGCCGAGCGCCACGGCTTCCGCCGGCGCGCCCGCGACGAGCACGCCCGCGACCGCAGCGACGGGCGCGCAGGGCGACGGCCCGGCGGCCGCGACCGGCGGTCGGCCCGAGGCGCACGCCGCGCCGCTCGGTGCCGGTGCGATCGCCATCGACGGGCGCGGCGACGACGAGGCGTGGAGCCGCGCGCCCGAGATCCGCTGGGACACCGACTACGCCGGCAGGAAGACCGGGACCGTCACCCGCGCGCGCTTCCTCTGGTCGAAGGACGCGCTCTACGTCCTCTTCGAGCTCTCGGGCGCCGGGCTTCGCTCGGACACGAGCCGCCCGACCGCGACCGAGCGCGCGGGCCTCTACCAGGAGGACTGCGTCGAGATCTTCCTCACCCCGGCGGCGTCCGAGCCGGGCCGCTACTTCGAGGTGGAGCTCGGCCCGTTCGGGCACTTCTTCGATCTGGACGTGCGCCGGGGCGCCAAGGAGGACACCGCCTGGTCGAGCGGCGCGCGCATCGGCACGACGCGCCGCCCCGCCGCGAGCGAGGCGACGATCGAGGCGGCCCTGGGCGCGCCCGAGATCGCCGCGGTGCTCGGGCCCGGCGCGCGGCTGCCGCTGGGGCTCTACCGGATGGAGGGCGCGGGCACACGGCAGTACCTGGCGTGGAGCCCGCCCCGCACCGCCAAGCCCAACTTCCACGTCCCCGAGGCCTTCGGGACGCTCGTCCTGGACCGATGACTATTTGACGATGACGCGGTTGGTGGCGAGCTTGAAGAAGCTCGAGTACGCGGCCGAGCTCAGGCAGGCGGCCAGGTTCACCGTCTGGTTGTTCTTGTCCTTGCAGGTGCTCACGACCTTCTGCGCGTTGGCGCTGAGCGTGTAGGGCGCGCCCGCGCCCGCCTGGGGCGCGTTGGTGTCCTGCGTGTCGGGCTGCGTGGGCTTGATCTGCTGGATGAAGAGCACGTTGCAGCCGCCGATGATGACGTCGAGCATCGAGTTGGTCGCGGCGTAGTTCTGGCTGCACGCGAGCAGCCCGCCGCCGACCAGCGACGCGGGGATGGGCACCGCCGCGAGCGACGCCGCGGTGACGTTGCCGCAGAGCTTGCCGGCGCCGTTCGCCGTCTTCTGCCCGGTCGTCGCGTAGCTCGTGAGCGCCGGATCGAGGTGCTCGGCCGCGAGGTGGCCGGGCGGGTTCTGCGCCGAGGTGAGCGGCACGCTCGTCGCGCCGATCGAGATGGTCACCTTGGCGTTCGACATCTTCAGGGCGGCGGGGTTGCCCGAGAGCAGGATGTTGATGGTGAGGCTGCCCGGGCCGGCGTTGAGCACCTTGGCCGCGATCGACCCCGAGAGCGACGCGATCGGGTTGCGGTTGGCGTCGATCGAGAGCGGGTCGACGATGTGCCACCAGTCGAGGTCGTTGTTGCCGTCGTACATGAGCGACCCGCCGAGCGTCTCGGGGGCGCCGTTCATCACGCCCACGGCGACGGCCGGGTCCGAGGTGCCGCTGAGATCGTCGAGCCCGAGCATCTTGAAGAGGATGCTGATCGATCCGTCGGTGATGCCGTCGTCGAGCGCCGTCTGGAGCTGGCTCTGGGCCGTGCCGCCGGTGATCGCCGAGCCGAGGCGGTTCGCCGTGCAGTACATGTCGGTGCCGAACTGCATCTTGAGGTAGTCGACGCGCTGGTCCTGCTCGAACTTGCAGGCCGCGTCGCAGGCGTCGAGGTTCGTCGTGTTCGAGTCGTCGCACTGCTCGCCGGCCTCGCGGACGCCGTTGCCGCAGACCGCCACCACGATGGTGTGGCAGGCCGCGTCGCAGGTGCCCGAATTCGGCGGCTCGCACTGCTCGCCGGCGCCGGCGTCGACGCAGCCGTCGCCGCAGGTCGAGACCTTGCACGTCCCGGCGCCGCAGAGGCCGCCGGCGCACGCCGTGCAATTCGCGAGCGGGGCGCCCGGCGAGCACTTCTGGCCGGTCTTGCCGTTGACGGTGACGGCACCGCACGTCTCGACGCCGTTGCAGCTGTTCGCGTCGGCGCACGAGTCGGGGTTCATGGTGCAGGAGAAGGTGCAGCTCGCCTCGCAGCCGGTGCCCGGGCCGTTGCCGGCGCCGAAGTCGCACTGCTCGCCGCCCTCGAGCACGCCGTTGCCGCAGACGGCGCTCGGCGCGATGCACGCGCCGTTGTTGCAGACGAGATTGGGCGCCCCGCACGCGGCGCCGTTCTGCGCCGGGTCGGGCGCGGCGGCGCACTGGGCCGACGCATTGCAGGTCTGGAGCTGGCAGACCGGCGCGGCCGCGCAATCGACCGCCGGATCGACGCAGGAGAGGGTGCAATCGACGTCGCACCCGTCGCCGTCGAGGGCGTTGCCGTCGTCGCAGGCCTCGCCCGGCTCGGTCACCGCGTTGCCGCAGGTCGCGAGCGTGCAGACGCCTGCGCTGCAGAACCCGCCGCCGGCGCAGGGCGTGCCGTCGGCGAGCGGGTTGCCCGGCGCGCAGGTGTGGGTGGCGTCGTCGCAGGTGCCCTGCCCCGAGCACTCGTCCGCCGGCGTGCACGCGGCCGGATCGCTCGACACGCAGCTGAAGGTGCACGCGTCGCAGCCGTCGCCGTCCACGAGGTTGCCGTCGTCGCAGTCCTCGCCCGCCGAGACGAAGCCGTCGCCGCAGGTGTCGTCGGAGCACACGCCCGACTTGCAGCTCTTGCCCTGGCCGCAGGCGGTGCCGTCGGCCGCGGGGGTGCCGGCGTCGCAGGTGTGCTGGTCCGTGCAGGTCTCGGCGCCGTTGCAGGGATCCTGGTCGTCGCACTTGGCGTCGCCGTTGACCGTCCCCTTCACGCACGAGAACGAGCAGTCGTTGTCGCAACCGTCGCCGTCGACGGCGTTGCCGTCGTCGCACTCCTCGAGCGGGCCGAGCGTGCCGTCGACGACGCAGTTGAGCTGCCCGCCGCCCTGCCCGCCGCTGCCGCCGCCTGCGCCGCCGGAGCCCGACGTCGTCGATCCCGTCCCGGCGGGGAACGTTCCGTCTCCGGATCCGCCGCAGGCGACGAACGGAGCGAGCCCGAGCACACCGAGCCCAGCGAGCGCGACGAGACGGATCGAGTACGAGCGCATGGGAGACCTCCGCGCGACAAAGGACTCCCGAAGGATATGCGCGATCGCACGAGCCCGTGCGCCAATGCGTGCACACACAGTGACGGACAGTCACCTACGAACGGGTCGGAGGGGGAGCGCGCGCGCGGCTGGCCGGCCGCAGGCGCGCGTGCGAGCGCACCGCCGGGCCTCCGGCACGGATCAGCCGCCGCGGAGCGCGGAGCGCGCCGGCAGCGGGGGCGGCACGACGCGGCGCGCACGCGGCAGCAGGCGGGGCCACGAGCCCCCGTCCGGGCCCGGCGTCGCCGGGCCGCGATCGCCGCAGGCTGCGAGGAGGGCGTCGGAGAGCGCGGCGGAGCATGTGGCGATCTCGAGATCGCGGAGCGACACCTCCTCGGCGGGCTCGCTCGTGGGCGGAGGCTCCTCCGCCCCCACGGCGATGGAGCTCGGTCGATCGTGCTCTCGCATGGCGGCACCGTTCCGGGGAGAGGCGCCGACCGACGCGGCTCCGCGGCTCTTGGTTGGATGACGGCCGACGCGAGACGTCGCGGTACGTGCGCTCGCGCGCCGGAGGCGGCGCAGCGCACGCGGCGCCTCGGCGCCCGCGACGACGGGCGGGCTCGCGTCAGCGGCGGCGGCGCACGCCGCCGAGGCGGTCGGCCCACGCCTCGGGGTACCCGTCGAAGTAGCGCGTCCACCGGCGCCCCGTCGCCTCGCGGTACGCGACGGCGTAGAGGGCGCGCATCGCCGAGGGCACGCCCACGATCGGCAGGTAGAGCGGGCCGAGCAGCCGGGATTGGTAGGTGTGTCCGTGCTCATGGTCGCGGGTCCAGCCGTCGAGAACGAACCAGCGGTTTTCGCCGCGCGCCCAGAACACGAACCAGCCCAGCGAGACGGCCGTGTGGCGCGTCTCGACGAAGAGGCGCTCGCGGTCGCGGCGGATCCCCCTGACCTGCCGGAGCGCGGTGTGCGCCGCGAGCACCGATGCGCCGAGGAGGTTCTGGGGGAGCTCCCAGGCGAAGAGCAGGGCTTTGGGGAGCGACGCCATCGGCGGACCTCGGTCCCTTGCTCTACGACGAGCAGCGGCGAGGCGCCAGCACGAGGCGCGCGCGGCACGGCCCCCCACCGCGGCGGGGCCGTGCTCCGGCGGGCGCGAGGCGACGCCGGTGGGGCGACGTCACTCCGGCTGCGGGCGCGGCTCCGGCGCGGGCTGGGGCTCGGTCGTGATGGAGCGGGCAATCTCCTGCGCGGCGCGGAGGTGATCTTCGAGCGTCGGCAGCGTGCGCTGCGCGTACGCCTTGAGCGAGGAGTCCTTCGTGTTCTTCGCCGCGTCCTTGTACTCGGCCACGTCCTTCTGGTGCTCCGCGACCATGTGCTGCATGTACGCGCGATCGAACGCCGGGCCCGAGTGCCGCGCCAGGTCCTTGATCTCGTCGCGCATCTCGTCGCTCGCCTGCGACGGCAGGGTGACGCCCTTCTGCTTGGCGAGCCCGGTGAGCTCCTTCTGGGCCTTCATGTGATCCTCGATCATGCGCCGGCCGAAGTCCTGCACCGATTTCGACGTGCCCTTGGAGACGGCCATGCTGCCGAGCAGCGCCTCGGCGAGGTTGCCCTGCGTGGCCTTCTCCATGAACTGGCGGTCGGACTTGCTGATGCCCTGATCGCTCTTGCTCTCCTCGGACGGCCGGTTCTGCTGCTCCTCGGCGGCCCAGGCTCCGGTCGTGAGGGCGGCGGCGGCCACGAGCAGCATCCCCGATGCGAGTCGTCTCGACATGTGTCCCCCTTTTGGTGGTCCCGCGGTCGGAGATGCACGGCCCGTGCGCGGCGACGGACGAGCGCGGGGGGCCCGCTCGCGTGAGCACGGCTCGCGCGAGCGGTGCTCAGGGCACGCGCGTGATCGAGGCGCCGAGGCGGCGCGCGCTCGCCCGCCGGGCGCGAGACCCGACGCGCTCGGTCGTGAGGTGCTCGTGCATGAGCCGCCGCGGCGAGAGCAGCACCGGCTCCCAGAGCACGGTCGCGAGCAGCGCGCCCTCGAGCGCGCGCATCGGTCGAGAAGCGTTCCCCGCCGACGCGATCGCGATCTGCGATCTCGTCGTGGCGCTGCGCGGCGCAGGACGGACGGCGGCGCCCCTGACGCGCGGGCCCCGGTCCGCCTCGCGCCGGGTGCTATGCTCCGCGCGCGTGTCGCTCCTCCTGTTGCTCGACGTGCTCCGAGCGGTGACCTTCGCGGCGGCGCGCCGGATCCTTGAGGGGCCGCGCCACCCCGGCTGGACGTTCCGCTACGAGATGCTCGTCGCCGTCCTGCGCCGGGGGACGGCGCGCCTCACCGAGCACCCCGTCCAGCACATGCGCGACTCGATGGCGCGCGCGCGCGTCCACGAGAAGGTCCGGCGCGTGCTGCGGCACGAGCGCGGCGAGCTCGGGGGGCGGCCGGCCGAGATCTTCACGCCGCTCGCGTGGTCCGAGGGCGGGCCGACCATCCTCTACCTCCACGGGGGCGGGTACATCGTCTGCTCGCCCGGGACGCACCGCGACCTCGTCAGCCGCATCGCCGCCGCGAGCGGCGCGCGCGCGATCGCGATCGACTACCGGAAGGCGCCCGAGCACCCGTTCCCCGCGGCGACCGACGACGCCCTCGCCGCGTACCGCGCGATCCTCGAGCGCACCCTCGCCTCGCGCGTCGTGATCGCGGGCGACTCGGCGGGCGGTGGCCTCACGTTGGCCACCCTCCTCCGCGCGCGGGAAGAGGGGCTCCCGGCGCCCGCGGGCGCCGTCCTGCTCTCGCCCTGGGTCGACCTCGAGCGCACCGGCGAGACGATCGACGGCAACGCGGCCTTCGACTACCTCCACCGCCGCGCGCTCGACCTCAGCGCCGAGCATTACCTCGGCGGCGGCGATCCCCGACACCCGCACGTGTCGGCGGTGCACGCCGATCTCGCCGGGCTCCCGCCGCTCCTCATCCAGACCGGCGGGGCCGAGATGTTCCTCTCCGAGAATCGCCGGCTCGCCGAGCGCGCCCGATCGGCGGGCGTCCGGGTCGTCCACGAGATCGAGGAGGGGATGGTCCACGTCTGGCACGCGCTGGCGAGCTTCACGCCCGAGCCGCTCGCCGCGATCGAGCGCATCGGCGGGTTCGTCCGGATGATCGCGGGCACGGACGCCGCCGCCTCGCGTTCGGCCGAGCAGGGCGCCGCGGCCCCCGCGTGCGAAGGCGCGCCGGAAGCTGCCGCGGTCAGGGGCTGAGGCGCCGCGGCGCGATTCGCCGCCCGGCGGAGCCGACGACGACGCAGCCGTCGGGGCCGCGTCGTCGCGCACGCGCTCTCAGTCACGAGCGGGGGC
>CAYJPW010000059.1:0-56124 GCA_964372055.1 uncultured Polyangiaceae bacterium | reverse complement strand
GGTGGGGCGCGCGCGCGGTGCGGCGCGCCACGCCGGCGCGGGGCTGGAGCTCTGGCGCTTGGCGCGCGCTTCCGACTACGATGGCCGCGCCGCTCGTGGTGCCGGCCGTCTCCCGGTCACCGGTCCGATCTTTTCGGAGGCTCCGCCCCCGAACCACCGATGCGCGAACTCCTCCGACCCGTCCTCGCGCTCTGCCCCGCCCTCTGGCTCGCCGCGCAAGGCTGCGCCACCGAGGAGGAGATCACCTACGGCGATCCCGCCAAGGTCGCCGGCGCGAGCTCGGCGGGCGGCGGCAGCTCGACCGGCGGCAGCTGCGCGCCCGATCCGTCGTGCGCCGTCAGCTTCAAGGACGACATCTTCGCCCCGATCCTCGAGGCGAAGGCGAAGTGCTCGGCGAGCTCGTGCCACGGCGGCGGCACCGCGGGCCTGCTCATGGTGCCCGGCGATTTCGACGGCGCCTACGCCGCGCTCACCACCTACGAGCTCTCCGGCGATCGCGGCCGCTACGTGGTCCCGTGCGATCTCGAGGCCTCGAAGATGCTCTGCAACATGAAGGTCGACCCCGAGGCCGGGGCGAGCACGCACGGCAAGTGCGGATCGCTGATGCCCAAGGCGCTGCTCTCGGATCCGGTCGACGACGAGCCCGTCTCGCTCGAGGACGTCGAGACGATCGCGCAGTGGATCCAGTGCGGCGCACCGAGCAACTGATGACGACGAAGCTCCGCGCGCTCCTGCTCCTCCTCTTGCTCCTCGCGGCGGCCCCCCGGCTCGCGCGCGCGGGTGAGAAGGACGCGGACGCCGCCATCGCCATCGCCGAGTCGATGAACGAGCTCATGGAGGGCAAGTTCGACGAGGGGCTCGGCCGGCTCGACGAGATGCTCAAGGCCTGCAAGGGCACGGCGTGCGAGCCGAACATCCGGGCGCAGCTCCACCTCGCCGTCGGCATCCTCTGGGGCTCGGGGCGCAAGGACTACGCGCAGGCGCGGACCTCGTTCGAGCGCGCGCTCCGCGAGGACCCCGCCGCCACGCTCGATCGGCAGTGGGCCACCAAGGACGTCGAGAAGGCGTTCGCCGAGGCGAAGGAGGCGGTGAAGAGCGGCGCGGCCCGCCCCGACGCCACCCGCCCCAAGCCGGGCCCCGAGCAGCTCGCCGCCGTCGTCACCGCCAAAGCCGCCCTCGCCCAGAAGGACTGGAGCGAGTGCATGCAGACGCTCATCGCCGTGATGGCGTCCACGAGCGAGTTCGCCGCCGGCAAGCTCGGGCTCGCCGAGTGCGAGTCGACCGGCGGCCTGCTCCTCGAGGCGGCCGCCGACGCGGCGCTCGCCAAGAAGTACGCCGACGAGGAGTCGGACCCGGAGCTCGCGCAGAAGGCCGCCGCGCTCCTCGAGAAGATCAAGGCGGACACCCCCACCATCACCCTCGTCGTCCCCAAGGCGATGAGCGACGTCGAGGTGAAGATCGACGGCGTCGTCGTCCCCAAGGACAAGCTCGACAAGCCCATCCCCCACAACCCGGGCAAGGCGATTATCGAGGTCAAGGGCAAGCGCGGCCGCTTCCCGGCCACGTTCAAGACCACCGAGGTCTTCGATCGCGGCGAGCAGATCACCGTCAACGCCGAGGGCGACGGCGGAGGGAACAACAGCGCCGTCATCCAGTGCATCCTCTCGGCGAAGACCCCGGCCGACGTCAACCTCTGCATCGAGACCGGCGGGAAGGGCCGCGGCTTCACCTTCAAGAGCGGGCTCGAGATCGCGACCTACAAGGACGATGACGAGACCGGCGTCGTCTCGCCCTCGCTCTACCTCTCGGGCGAGAACCCGACCGCGGGCTGGCAGGTGGGCGGCAGCGTCCTCGTCGACGTGGTGACCACCGCCTCGGCCGACATCGTCGCCTCGGCCTCGCGCCGCATCGACGAGACGCGCTACGCGGGCACCCTGGCGGGCGACTACAAGATCGGTCTCGCCAAGATCGGCCTCGCCGGCGGGCTCTCGGTCGAGCCCGACTACGTGGCGCGCTCCATCGGCGGCTCCGTGGGCGCGGATCTCGCCGGCAAGATGGTGACGCCGAGCCTCGCCTACACGCTCTCCAAGGACACCCTGGGCCGCTCCGAGACGCCGTTCGACGTCTTCTCGGAGGACCTCACCCGCCACTCGATCGACGCCGGCGTCTCCATCGTGGTCGACGCGTCGACGATCGCCGTCGCCGCCGCGACGCTCGAGCTCGACTACGGCGACGCGTCCAAGCCCTACCGCCACGTGCCCATGTTCAGCCAGGCCGTCGCGCCCAACGTCCCGCGCGGCGCGACGGCCGATCTGGTCAACGCGACCCGCCTCGATCCCGCGCCCCTCGAGCAGCTCCCCGACGGGCGCCAGCGCTTCGCCTTCCTCGTGCGCGGGGCCAAGCGCTTCGAGAGCTCGACGATCCGCGCCGACGAGCGCGTCTACTTCGACTCCTGGGGCCAGAAGGCGAGCACCACCGACGCCCGCTTCTTCTACGACGTCACCGAGCGGCTCCGGCTCGGCACGCACCTGCGCTTCAACATCCAGGGCCCCGTCGATTTCTGGCAGCGCGCCTACGCGGCGACGCTCACCTCGGTCGGCTACGAGATCCCCCAGTACCGCACCACCGATCGCGAGCTCGGGCCGCTCTTCGCGCTGACGCTCGGCGGCGGGCTCCGCTATGGCCTCACCGACGCGTTCTCCGCCGGGCTGGAGGTCGAGGGCGTCTACACGCAGTTCCTCGATCACATCTACGTCTACGATCGCCTCGGCCTCTTCACCGCCACGACGCTCGAGCTGGAGATCGACTGATGCGCCGGCTTCTTCCCCTCGCGCTCCTCCTCGCCGCCGGCTGCCGCAACGATCCGGTGCCGCAGGCGATCATCGACGATCTCCCGGAGGAGACGGGCGAGCCCAGCGCGGTCCACCGGCCCGGCCAGCCCTGCCTGGCCTGCCACACCGACTACGAGGGCGCCGCGCCCAAGCTCGCCGTCGGCGGCACCGTCTACGCGCTCGACGCGACCGGCGCGGCCAAGCCGGCGGCGGGCGTCCTCGTGACGATCAACGACTCGGCCGGCGACTCGCGGAGCGCGTGCACCAACGCCGCCGGCAACTTCTTCATCGAGCAGGGCGACTGGTCGGACATCACCTTCCCGCTCAAGGTGCGGGCGGGGACGCGGGCGATGCGCTCGCTCATCGGGCGCGACGGCTCGTGCGCGAGCTGCCACAAGCTCCCGAGCTCCGAGAGCCTGGTCCCGGGCACCGGCGCCGGCCGCGACTCGTCGGGGATCGTCCTGGTCGACGAGGGGCCGGCCGATCCGCTCTGCGGCGGGGGAGGGACGCCGTGAGCGCGCGGCTCCGCTTCGCGGTCGCCGCGGTCGCTGCGCTCGGGCTCGGCCTCGTGCAGTGCTCGGGCGACGAGTACACCGGCGTCGAGGTCTTCGGCTGCCCCGACAAGCAGGCGTTCATCGACCACGTCTCTCCTTACATGGAGCGGCGCTGCGGCACCCTCGACTGCCACGGCTCGAGCGCCCGCCCGATGCGCCTCTACGGCCAGCTCGGCCACCGCCACCCGGCCGAGAGCAACGTCGCGGGCGGGATCGCCACCACCGCGTTCGAGCTCGAGTCGAACTACGTCTCCGTCTGCGACGTCGACCCGGAGCCGATGGCCGAGGCGACCAAGGACTTCGGCAGCTCGGCCGAGAAGCTGCTCTTCATCCAGAAGGCGCGCGGTGTGGAGGGCCACAAGGGCGGCAAGATCGTGAACGAGCTCGACGCCGGCGATCGCTGCCTCGTCGGCTGGATCCGCCGCGTGCCCGCGGCCCAGCTCGCAAAGGACTGCGACGAGGCGCTCCGGCAGCTCGACTGACGACTTTCCGCCGTGAGGCCTGCCCTCTCCGGCATTGTCTCCCCATGTGCGCCGCGACGTGACAGAATACCCCGAACCGCCGGTGTCGCCCGGTCCCCCTTGGGGGTCGAGACGTCGCCAAGGTCTTCTCCCGCGGCCAAAGGACCGGGACGAAGAGAACGGCCCCGGACCATGCCCCGCCCCGCGATTCGCTCCGACGAGATTCATCCTGGCGACTTGATCGCCGGCAAGTACCGGGTGAGGACGATCCTCGGGCGGTCCCACGGGCTCCTGGTCGAGGCGTTCCACACCGAGTTCGATCAGCGCGTCGTCATCAAGATCCTCCTCCCGGGCGCGGGGGACGAGAAGGAGATCGAGCGCTTCCGGCGCGAGGCGAGGACGCTCGCCAAGCTCGAGTCCGAGCACGTCGCCCGGATCATCGACGTCGGCAACCAGCAGGACGGGTCGTTCTACCTGGTGCGCCAGTTCCTCGAGGGGACCGACCTCGCCACGCACCTGCGCCAGACCGGCGCGCTCCGCCTCCAGGACGCGGTGCTGCTCATCCTCCAGGCGGCCGAGGCCGTGGCCGAGACGCACGGCCACGGCATCATCCTCCGCGAGCTCCAGCCCGCGCACCTCTTCCTCACGCAGCGGGTCGGCGGCGCGCCCCTGGTCAAGATCATCGACTTCGGCACCGCCAAGCTGATGCGCGACGCCGCCGCGCCCACCGCCGGAGGCGAGCTCACGGCGACGACGATGTTCGGGCTCTCGCCGTACTCGTCGCCCGAGCTCGTCCGCAAGGCGAAGAACGTCGACGCGCGCACCGACGTCTGGTCGCTCGGCGCCATCCTCTACGAGCTCCTCACCGCCGCCCCGCCGTTCCACGGCGAGATGGCGATGCTCATGCTCCAGATCA
This sequence comes from uncultured Polyangiaceae bacterium, assembly GCA_964372055.1. Lineage (GTDB taxonomy): Bacteria > Myxococcota_A > Polyangia > Polyangiales > Polyangiaceae > CAYJPW01. The sequence continues at coordinate 51,362 of CAYJPW010000059.1, read as the reverse complement.
CCAAGGAGGAGCCCGTCCCCGTCTCGCAGCTCCGCCGCGATCTCCCGGCCGAGCTCGACCCGATCATCGGCTGGGCGCTGGCCAAGGACCTCGACGGTCGCTTCGCCAACGTCTACGCGTTCGCGCACGCGCTCGCGCCCTACGCCTCGGCCGAAGGGCAGGTGCTCATCGAGCGCATCGGGCAGATCACCACGGCGGCGAAGCAGAAGAAGCGCTCCGGCTCGGTGCCGCCGCCGGCGCCGTCGCAGCCGCAGCGTGCGCTGCCGCCCATCCGGCCGCCGGGCGGATCGCGCCCGCCGATCGCGAACGAGGACTCGGTCACGAACCTGAAGCGCCCCGGGAGCGAGCCGCCGCCGCCGATGGAGCAGACGATGATGATCGGCGACCACTACGCGGCCGCCGTCCCGCCGCCGGCGCCGTCCTCGCGTGGCTCGAGCCCCGGGTTCGTTCCGCCGAGCGCGCCGGGTCCGATGTTCGGAGGCGCGGCCGAGGGCCTGGCGGTCACGCCCGCGCCGGTCTCGCAGCCCGGCGGGAGCCTGCTCGGTCCGTCGCCGCAGTACGACGCGCCGCGACCGCCCGCGTTCAAGCCGATGGCCGCCGCGGCCCCGCCCTCCGCGGTCGCCACCGGCGCGCACCAGCCGGTGTCGGTCGCCACGCACAAGCCGCCGGTCGACAAGCGCATCGTGCTCGGCGCGCTCGGCGGCGCGGCCGCCATCCTCACCGTCCTCTTCGTCGTGCTCCTCATGCGCCAGCGGGGCGGCGCCGCCGACGCGACCGCCACCGCCGATTCGGCCATCGCCGTGGTCCCGCCGGCCGCCGCCGCGACCAGCGCCGCCGCAGCGACCGAGGTCGCGAGCGCCGAGCCGCCGCCGAGCGCCGTCCCCTCGACGACCGCGGTGGCCGTGGCCACGACGGCCGTCCCGGTCGCGCCGCCGCCGGCCACCGTGGCCGCCGCGCCGCCGCCCCCGTCCACGCGCGGAGGCGCGGGCACCGCTCCGAGCCCGAAGAAGCCGGATCCGCCTCCGCCTCCGCCTCCCCCCGCGTCCACCCCGGCGTCCGGGGGGACCGGGATGCTGGTCGCCGTCGCCGTCGGCGGCTCCTGCGCCTTCGCGGTGAACGGCGCTTCGAAGGGGACGACGTCGACCCTCAAGATCCCGCTCAAGCCGGGCAGCTACTCGGTGAGCTGCAAGCCCGCGAGCGGCGCGACCAAGTCGCGGAGCGTGACCATCAAGAGCGGCGAGACCGCGATGGCCATGTTCAAGCTGCAGTGAAGAGGTGAGCCCCCGCTCGCCACTGAAGAGGCGTCGGACATTCGTCCGAGCAACGCCTCTCGAAGCGTGGGGGTCCGACGCCTCTTCAGTCCGGGGGTGGGGGGGGGGGGCCCCCCCCCGCCCCGGTCGGGGGGGGGGCCGGGGGGGTTTTTTGGGGGGGGGGGGGGGGCCCCCCCCCCCCCTCGCGACTGAGCGAGTGGATCGCAGAGCACCCACCGGATCCGATCCGATCCCGCCTGCAGCGAAAAGATCCGCTCGAACGCGCGCCGTCGGGCTCGGCGCGGGACGTGCTAACCCGAGGCCCCGAGGCGGGGTCGGGAGACGTGAGTCGTCCTGCGACTCCCCGCGGCGCCGGTCGGAGGGCCGGCGTTGACGGGCATTTCGAACTCGCGTCTTCTGACGGCTGGTTTCTTTCACGATGGGGCCCTGCCCCCGAACCCCCCAGGAGAGATAGATCCTGCGGGTTCCACTGGAGCAATCATGACGAAGCCCTCGACGAGGTCGTTGTTCTCCTTTGTCCCCGCGGCGCTGGTCGGCTCGCTGATGGCGCTCGGCCTCGCGTGCGGCAGCGGTGACGGAGGCGACTCGAACAATACCGGCCCGGGCTGCACGCCGGGCGCCCAGGTGAACTGCGACTGCCCCGGCGGCGGCAAGGGCGTCCAGGTCTGCTCGAACGACGGGCGCTCCTTCGGCGCGTGCGACTGCAGCAACGCGACGGGCGGGACCGGCAGCGGCGGCGGCGTCCCCATCACCTGCGGCAACGGCGTCAAGGACGCCGCCGAGCAGTGCGACGACGGCAACGAGGTCAACACCGACGAGTGCACGAACGCGTGCACCACGCCGGCCTGCGGCGACGGCATCGCCCAGGCGGGCGAGGACTGCGACGACGGCAACAGCGAGGTCGACGACAGCTGCCCGAACACCTGCCTCCTCAACGGCGGCAGCGGCGGCGCGGGCGGCGATCCCTGCGCGGGGCAGATCACCTACGCCGGCATGACGACGCCGCAGATCACGCCGTGGAGCGCGGGGGGCAAGATCGGCAAGGACGCCGGCGACTACATGTGCCAGCAGCTCGGCGCCGATCACATCTGCGACTACGCCGAGGTCCAGGCGGCGATCGCGAAGAGCGAGCTCGCCAGCGTGCCCGAGGGCACGACCGCGTGGGTCCACCGGACCACGCCCGAGATGGTGAACGGTCAGATGTCGACGCCCGGCCCCGGCGGCCGCTGCAACGAGTGGACGTACGCGACCAACCACATTTCGGACGGCGAGTACGTGACCTTCGGGGCGGGCGGCATGGCGACCTTCTTCCTCGACAACGACACCTTCTACGACGGCGTCGACACCACGCACCAGCAGCCCGGTCTGCTCCAGTGCGGCGGCGAGTCGCGCGCCATCCTCTGCTGCTATCCGCAGTGCGTCCCCTGAGCGGGGACGGGGCGGGCTGACCCGTGGCGGCCCTCCGCGCCAGCCCCGAGCGACGCGCGCTGCTCGCACTCGGGGCGCTCGGGGCGCTCGCCATGGCGCCGGGCGGCGACGACGTCCCCTGGCCGCACGGCGGCCCGCCGAGCGGCGCCGAGCTCTCGGCGCTCGTCGACGACGCGGTCGCGCTCGCCGATCGCGAGCGCTCCGAGGAGCTGCTCGAGGCGCAGGAGAAGGGCGAGGACCGCGAGCACATCTTCGTCCTGCAGTCGGACATCGATCAGGGCCTCTACGACAGTGGCCGGCTCTTCCGGTCCGGCGACGCCTTCTTCGGGCACGAGTTCCGCGCCGAGGACGGCTTCGGCGACGCGCCGGGCGCCCCGCTCCGGCGCGTGCACACCGGCGTGCGCGGCGGGCTCGACACCTTCTCGTGCGGCGGCTGCCACGCCGTGGGCGGGCCCGACGGCGCCGGCTCGTACACGCAGAACGCCTTCCTCGCCGGCGACGGCGAGCGCTTCTCCACGACGAACCCGCGCAACCCGCCGGCGGCGCTCGGCCTCGGCTTCGTCCAGGCGCTCGCGGCCGAGATGACCTTCGAGCTCTCGGCGCAGCGCGACGCCGCGATCGCGGAGGCCGCGGCCGCGGGCGCGCCGGTGACCGCGTCGCTCGCCAGCAAGGGCGTCTCGTTCGGCGCGATCACCGCGGCGCCGGATGGGGCGGTGGACGCGAGCGCCGTCGTCGGCGTCGATCCCGATCTCGTGGTGAAGCCCTTCGGGTGGAAGGGCTCGGTCGCGCGGCTGCGCCGGTTCGTCGAGGAGGCCGCGCGGGTCCACTTCGGCGTGCAGTCGCACGTGCTCGCGCTCGGCTACGAGCAGAGCCCCGATCCCGAGCACCTCGGCCCCGGCCCCGACTGGTTCGACCCCGACGGCGACGGCGTCGAGCGCGAGATCGAGGAGGGGGCCCTCACCGCGACCGCCGTCTACCTCGCCCTGCTCGAGACCCCGGTCATCGTGCCGCCGCACGATCCGGCGCTCGTCGAGCGCTTCGGCCGCGGCGCCGAGCTCTTCGACGCGATCGGCTGCGCCGGCTGCCACGTCTCCGAGCTGCCGCTCCTCGACGCGTACTGGGCCGAGGCGCCCGACACCACCGGCGCGCCGCCGTACGTGATCAACCTGCTCTCGGAGGGGGAGCGGCCGCGCGGGAGCAAGCTCGTCAAGCTCTTCAGCGATCTCAAGCGCCACGAGATGGGCGAGGCGCTCGCCGAGCCGCACCCCGATCCGGAGAGCGATCTCGGGCCGAGCGTGTTCCTGACGCGCCCGCTCTGGGGCCTCGCCGAGAGCGCGCCGTACCTCCACGACGGCCGCGCCGCGACGATCCCCGAGGCGATCCTCGCGCACGGCGGCGAGGCGGAGGCGTCGCGCGAGGCGTTCGAGGCCCTCGCGCCGGAGGATCAGGCCAGCGTGCACGTCTTCCTGCTCTCGCTCTCGCGCGAGCCCAAGCCGAGGATCGCGCGATGAGCGTTCGCCGCTCGCTCGGGCTCGGTCTCCTCGTCGCCGCCGGCGCGTGGATCGCCGCCTGCGATCTCGAGCCGCTCGCGACGCCCGCCGAGCGCGGGGGCACCGCGAAGACGCTGGGGATGTTCTCGACCGAGCTCGACGCCGATCTCGAGGCGCAGGCGCTCGCCGCGCTCGAGCGCGACGCCTTCCGGCGCGAGCACCGCTTCGTCGACGCGGTCCAGCCCGGCCACCTCCTCGCGGCGACGAACGCGCCCGAGGCCGAGATCGAGGCGGGCGCGTGGAGCGCGGAGGAGATGTTCGAGCTCGGCGCCCAGCTCTTCCACACCACGTTCACCCCCGCGGCGGGGCTCGGCGGCGCCGATCTGCCGGCGCGCGCGCGCGTCCACCTCGGCCGCCGCGGCGGCCCCGACGCGACGCAGTGCGCGCAGTGCCACTGGCGCGGCGGGCCCGCCGGCGCCGGCGACGCCGCCGACGACGCCTACCTCGACGGCGACGGCGACCGCCCCGCGAGCGCGCTCGCCAGAAACCCCATCCCGCTCCACGGCGCCGGCCTCGTCGAGATCCTCGCCTCCGAGATGAACGCCGAGCTCCGCGCGCAGCGCGATCGGCTGATCGCCGAGGCCCGGTCGCACGGGAGCGCGCGGAGCGGGGAGCTCGTCACCAAGGGCGTCTCGTTCGGCGTGCTCGTGGCGCGGCCCGACGGGCAGATCGACGTGACCGACGTGCGCGGGATCGATCCGGACCTGGTCGTCAAACCGTTCGGCTGGAAGGGCAACGTCGCGACGGTGCGCGACGCCGTCGAGGACGCGCTCGTCGTGCACCACGGGATGGAGTCGTCGCACCTCGTCGCGCACGCCGCGCCCGAGCGCGTCGGCCCGTTCGGCGGCGCCGATCCCGACGGCGACGGCGTCGTCGACGAGATCGGCGAAGGCCAGGTGAGCGTGCTCACCCTGTTCGTCGCCATGCAGGAGGTGCCCGCGCTCGAGCTGCCCACGGATCAGGACCAGGTCCTCCTCTGGGCGAAGGGCCAGGCGCGCTTCGCCGCGATCGGCTGCGCGGCCTGCCACGTGCCTTCTCTGCCTCTCGATTCGACGCGGTTCGTGCTCTCGAGCCGCGAGGGCGGCGACGCCATCGCGGTCGATCTCGCGGCGGCCGGAGCCGAGCCGCGCATCGCCCCGGCCGCCGACGGCTCCGGCTACCGCGTGGCGCTCTTCAGCGATCTCAAGCGCCACGACGTGGGCCAGGCGCTCGCCGAGCCCCGCCCCGACCGCGGCGCCCTCGCGGCGCAGTTCCTCACGCGCCCGCTCTGGGGCCTCGCGCGCAGCCGGCCCTACCTCCACGACGCGCGGGCGCCGACGCTCGAGGACGCGATCCTCCTGCACGGCGGCGAGGCCCAGGAGGCGCGCGACGCGTACGCGGCCCTCACCGAGCCCGAGCGCGCGCCGATCCGGGTCTACCTGATGTCGCTGACGCGGGCGCGGCGGATGGTCTCGCCGTGACCGGCCGCCTCGCGTGGGCGGCGTCGCTCGCGCTCCTCCTCGCGGGCTGCGGCGACGAGGGCGTCACCGCCGCGACCTGCCCGGCTTGGACCGAAGCGTCGGGCGGCGGGTGCACGCCTCGCGCGTGGGCGCTCCCGTCGCCCGCCGATGGGGTCGGTGACGAAGGCGGTCGCCGCCTCGGCCTCGCCGTCGACGGTCTCGGCCTCGGCGTCGCGGCGTGGGAGACCGCCTCGAGCGGCGCGACGCGGATCGCGTCCGCCGAACAAGCGGCGCCCGGCGGGCCGTGGAGCGTGCGCTCACCGGGCGCCGCGCTCGAGGCCAGCGGCAGCATGCCCGACGTCGCCGCGTCCGCATCGGGCGAGGCGATCGTCACCTTCCGGCAGGGGCCCGACGGGGTTACCGCGATCTTCGCGAGCGAGCGCGACGAGGCGGGCGCCTGGTCGGATCCGCCGGACGAGGGCGCGCGCCTCTCTTCGGCGAGCTTCACCGCGTACGAGCCGCGCGTCGCCTTCGCCTCGGCGGGCGAGGCGGTGCTCGTCTTCAACCAGTGGCTCGGCGAGACGTACGGCGTCGCCGTCGCCCGCCGCCCGCCCGGTGGCGCGTGGGAGATCGCGGCCGGCCCCGGCGAGGTGCTCTCGCCGCCGGTGTTCTTCTCGAACGCGCCCCAGATCGCGCTCGGGCCCGGCGGGCAAGGCCTGATCGCGTGGTACCAGTCGACCGGCGGCCCGCTCCGCGCGTTCGCGAGCGCGCGCGCCGGCGCGGACGCGGAGTTCGAGCACCCGGCGATCGAGGCCGCGCTCTCGCCCGACGGCAGCCCGGTCGACAGCCACCCGATCGCGAACCCCGAGCCCGCGCTCGGCCCCGACGGCGAGGCGGCGGTGGTGTGGACGCAGGAGAACGGCGTCGGGCAGAGCTCGGTCTACCTCGCCGTGCGCGCCCCCGGAGGCGAGTGGTCGAGGCCCGCCGGCCTCGCCGACGCATTCTCGGCGCCCGGCGCCACCGCGCGGTGCCCGCAGCTCGCCTTCGGTCCCGCCGGCGATCTCTACGTCGTCTGGTACGAGGACCGCGAGCCGGGCCACCGCGCGCTCCTCGCGCACCGCGCGCCCTCGGGCGCCTGGCGTTCTTCGGGTCGCGCGCCGCTCGAGCTCTCGTCCCCCGGCGCCGACGCGATCACGCCCGCGCTCGCCGTCGCACCCGACGGAGGCGTCGTCGTCGCCTGGGCCGAGCGCGACGCCGCCGGAGCGTTCCGGATCGCCGCGCGTCGGGGGGACGCAGCCGGCCTCGGCGCGATCGAGGTGCTCTCGCCCGACGCCGGCGACGCCAGCGGCCCGGCCGTCGCCACCGGCGGTGATCCACCGCGCGCGCTGGTGGGCTGGTCGCAGGGGGGCTTCGGGAGCGAGCGCGTCTTCTTCGCGGGGCTGGAGTAGGCACCGCAGGCGAAGACGTTGGCATTTGATTTTACAGGGAGACGGGGAGACGGGGAGACCAGCATCAGGGGGACTCCGCGTTGCGCGCTCCACGTGTGGGCGTCGGACCGAGCGCAGGGCCTGTCGCGTTGGATCGAAGGGTCGCGATTTCGCGCAACTCGATCCATTGGCGCGTCGACCTCCTGTCGAGGCGATGCTCGTCGGATCCAGAAGGCGCACGGCTCTGTGGGACTTGTCGGAACGGGTCCTGGGCGCGTGCATCGAGGTGCACAGGCATCTCGGCCCCGGCCTGCTCGAGTCGGCTTACGAGGAGTGCCTCTGCCACGAGCTGTCGCTCGCGGGCATCACGTTCGCGAGGCAGCGATCCTTGCCGGTGAGCTACAAGGGTGTCGCCCTCGACTGCGGCTACCGGCTCGACCTCGTGATCGAGGAGAAGCTCGTCCTCGAGGTGAAGGCGGTCGAGCAGCTGCTCCCCGTTCACCTCGCCCAAGTGCTGACCTACCTGAAGCTGACTCGTCTGGAGGTCGGCCTCCTGGTCAACTTCAACACGCCTGTCCTTCGCCACGGCATCCGCCGCGTATCGCGCGCCCCGACTGACTCTCTGTCCCCAGATCGAGACGGGCAGCCATCGGTTCCGTGATCCCGCGCAGGGCCAAACCCTCGATCTTCCGAATCGAGACTCCCCGTCTCCCCGTCTCCCTGTTGAAATTCGCTCAACACGCGCAGCGCGTCTACGGCACCCCGACGGCCCCGCTCGCCGTCGCCGTCGTCGCATCCAAGCGCCCGCCCCAGACGATGACGGCGCTCCCGGTCCACACGCCCGTCGCGTCGCGGCGCGGCGCGAGCGTCGACACCGCGGGGATCGGTGTCCACGCGCCGCCGCCTGCGTCGGGCGTGAGCCGGCCTCCGTCGCCGAACAGCGTCGTGCCGTTCTCGCCCGCGTAGCCGCCCCACACCAGCATCGTCGAGCCGGTCCACACCGCGACGGGATCGCGCCTCGCGGCGGGCGCGCCGGTGGTCGTCGTAGCGGTCCACGAGCCGTTCGCGCCGGCGGCGGGATCGAAGATCGCACCGGTGTCGAGGAAGGGGCCCCCGGTCCAGCCGCCCCACACGATCATCGTCGATCCGGTCCACACGGCCGCGTGACCCTCGCGCCGGTAGGGCGCGTTGGTCGCGGAGGTCGCGGCGGTCCAGACGCCGTTCGCGGCCCCCGCGGGATCGAGGAGCGCGCCGGTGTCGAGCCAGTCGAACGTGTTCTGCCCGCCCCACACGATCATCCGATCGCCGGTCCAGATCGCCGAGTGACCGAAGCGCGCCGTCGGGGCGAGGCCGGCGGTGCTCAGCGACGTCCACGCGTCGGCCGCCGGATCGTAGAGCCCGCCGGTTCCCAGCGGCGACGCGCCGGAGAGCCCTCCCCAGACGATCATGCGCGCGCCCGACCAGACCGCCGTGTGCCCTACGCGGAGCGGGGGCTCGCCGGTCGCGGTCACCGGCGTCCAGGTGTCGGTCGCCGGATCGTAGGCCCCGCCGCCCGAGGCGAGGCTCGAATCGCCGAAGCCGCCCCAGACGATCATGCGCGTGCCGGTCCACACGGCGCGATGCGAGTGCCGTGCGGTCGGGGCGCCTGCGGTCGAGGTGGCCGTCCAGGTGCGCGCGGCCGGATCGTAGAGGCCGCCCGTCGCGGTGACCTCGGCGCTCGAGGTCTGGCCTCCCCAGACGATCATCTTCGTCCCCGTCCAGACCGCGGAGTGCGACCAACGCGCCAGGGGCGCGCCCGCGGTCGGGAGCGGCTCCCACCCGAGGCACGACGGGATGGGCGCGTGGCTCACGTCCCCGCTGGCGGGATCGCAGGCGTCGGTCGTGCAGGGATCCGCGTCGTCGGTCGCGAGGGGTGCGCCGGGCAGGCAGTGCGCCTCGGCGTCGCAGCTCTCGGCGCCGTTGCAGGCGTCGGCGTCGGCGCAGGCGGCACCCACCGGCTGGGCGTCGAACACGCAGGCGCGCTCGACGCAGTGATCGAGGGTGCACGGGTTCCCGTCGTCGCACATCGCGTCGCCGTCGCAGCCGCCCGCGGCACCGCCTCCGCCGCCCGACCCGCCTCCGCCCTGGCCGGGCGCGTCGGCGCCGGCGTCGGCGAGGAGGTCGGCGTCGACGGCCGCGATGAAGATGCATCCGCTGCCCGACGTCGCGACGGCCGCGACGAGCGCGGCGGCCGACGCCGCGAGCGGCACGCCGGCGCGGGCGCGGGCAACGAGGGAAGGGCAGGGCGGGGTCGCGCCGCGTTGGCCGCTCGGCATCACGCATCGCTACACGGGCGCGCCCCGCCGATCAACCGCGCTTCCCAGGCGCGGGCTTCGCCCCCCTAAAGACCGGATGCGGTCTTTCTTTCGGCGCGCTCGCGCGAGCGCGCGCGGGTCGGCGCCGTGCGCCTCGAGCGCGGGCGACGCCGAGCGCGGCACCTCCCTCGAGCGGGGTCGATCCACCCGGTCGCGGCACCCGACGCTCGCCTCGGCCGAGCCCGGAGGCATGGACCGCGGCGGCCTCGCTGGATCGCCATCGCTCCACCGGATCCGACGGGATCCTCTCGCCGCAGCGGAAAACTCCGCGACAACCGCATCCCACATCGAGCGCGCCCGTCGGCCCGTGTCCTGCAAGTGGCCGCCCGTGCTCGCGCTCTTCCCTCGACCTCCGGCCTCGGGGCTCCTGGTCGGGGGCCTCGTGATCGGCGCGGCGATCGCCGGGCTCGCGGGCGGCTGCTCCGGCGACGACGCCGGCGGCGCCACCACGGGGTTCGACGGCGGGCTCGCCACGTCCGCGAGCGGCACCGGCGGCGGGACCGGCGGCGCGCCGGGCGAGACGGCGCGCGATCTCTTCGCCGCGATCGAGGGCGACCTCGTCGACGCGTGCGGTGCCTGCCACCAGTCGCAGGGGTCGGCGGACGCGCCCTTCCTCGCGCAGCCCGACCGGTACGCGAGCATCACCTCGTGGCCCGGCATCATCTCGCCCCAGCCCAGCCAGAGCATCCTCGTCACGCACCCGGCCGATCCGAGCCACGGCGGCGGCCAGGCACCTTCGATCCCGGACGAGCTCGCGCCCAAGGTGCTCGCCTGGCTCGAGAAGGAGGCGTCGGATCTGCCCACGGCCGAGGACGACGCCGGGGTCTTCATCCCGCCGTTCAAGCCGTTCGTCGCCGGCGCGTTCAACACCATCTACCTCGATCCGCTCGGCGACGCGTTCAAGAACATGTCGATCTCGTTCAACGCCGAGGAGCTGGGCGGCACGCCGGATCAGCCCTCGATGCTCGAGATCACGAACCTCACCGTGCACCCGGTGGGGACGACGCAGCTCCACGTGGTCCACCCGCTCTTCACCGTGTACCCGCTCGAGGCGCCCGCCGATCCCGATCCGGTCGACAGCTTCTCCAACGTCGATCAGGTCTTCTCGCTGCAGAGCGATCTCGAGCTCGGCACCGGGACGGTGGTGCTCACCAACTGGACCAAGGACGCGTACCTGGGGCTCGCCTTCGAGCTCATCGAGGTCTACGGCGCCGGCGGGGACGCGGGCCTCTCCGACTGCAAGGACGTCGCCTCGTTCAAGGCGAACGCCGTGCCCAAGATGCAGGTCTGCGCCAACTGCCACGGGAGCGGCAGCTCGAACCCGTGCCCCAACTTCACGCCGTCGGCGGAGGTGAAGGCGCTCGCCAGCGCGACCATGGACCTCACCAAGCTCGGCGACGCCGATCCGGCCGAGGCCTGCATCCAGGTGCGCGCCCGAATCGCGCCGGGCGATCCGGCGCAGAGCCAGATCCTCCAGGTGCCGAACCCCACCTTGCAGGCGGTCCACATGTTCAAGTTCTGCGGCAACCTGAACGACTACAACGACTACAAGAACGGCGTCGTGCCCTGGATCGAGGCGGAGCAATGAGAAAGAGCGCGGGCCTCTGGCTCGCAGCCGTCGCCCTCTGGGCCGGCTGCAACAAGGACGATCCGAACCAGCTCATCGGCGGCACCGCCGCGGGCGGCGATCCGTGCCCGGGCGTGACGGCGGGCCCTTCGGGCGGATCGTCGGGCGCGACGAGCGGCGGCGGCGCGGGCGCGACCGGCGGCACCGGCGCGTCGTCCTCGTCGACGGGCGGCGGCCCGACGAGCGTGCTCGACCAGCGCGTGCTCGACTACCCCGAGGCGCTGCGGACGGCGAGCTTCAAGCTCGTCGGCAACGCCCCCACGCTCCAGCAGCTCGAAGACCTCCGCGTCGCCGCCGATCCGAAGGCGAAGTACGAGGAGCTCGTCGACGCCTTGATGGCCGACCCGCGCTTCGCCGCGCGCATGGTCGACTTCTGGAAGAACACGATGCGCATGGGCGGCGCGGCCGCGGGGGGAAAGCCGAGCCGCGACACGGCGCCGACGTTCGCCGCGCGCCTCACCGTCGAGGGCAAGCCCTACACCGACCTCTTCACCGCGGCGACGAACACCTGCCCGACGTTCGACGGCACGAGCTTCGTCGACGGCAATTGCGACAACGGCCCGGTGACCGCCGGCGTGCTCACCGATCCCGGCGTGCACGCGCAGTACTTCGGCAACATGGCCTTCCGGCGGAACCGCTTCTTCCAGGAGACCTTCGTCTGCCGAAAGCAGCCCGCCGAGCTCTCGGCGATGCCGATCCCCAAGGGCGCCGGCTCGTACACCTCGCCCTGGCCGTTCGAGTCGATCGCCGGGACCGCCAACGGCGGGCGCGTCGACTTCCTCGACTACTCGTCGGCCATCTGCGCCAACTGCCACTCGACGGCGAACCACCGCGCCCCGCTCTTCGCCGTCTTCGACGCGAACGGGCAGTACCAGGCGCCGGTCGGCATCGGGCAGGACGCCGAGTACGCGGTGCAGATCCCGACCACCGGGACGCCGCAGGCGAAGCTCTCCGACTGGCTGCCCGCGGGGCAGTCGACGGCGTGGAAGTTCGGCGTGCCCGCGGCGACGCTGGTCGAGCTGGGCGCGGCGATGGCGGCCGACGAGGAGGTCCAGGCCTGCGCCGTCGCGCGCGTCTGGAACTTCGCCATGTCGAAGGGCGACATCGTCAACGACGCGGCGTCGGTCCCGACCGAGGTCATCGCGACGCTCCTCGCCGACTTCAAGGCGAACAACCATAACCTGCGCGCCACGATCCGCGCCTCCTTCGTCCACGACGACTTCGTGAGGTTCTAGCCATGGCGAGGAGCTTCCTGCACTGGGCGATGCCGGGGCTGGTCTTCAGCGCCGCATTCGGGATCTCGGCGGCGTGCGGCGGCAGCGACGACGGCGACGCCGCGCACTGCGACACGGCGGGCGCCACCACCGGCGGCCTCGGCGGCGCCGGCGGCGGCGACGCGACGGGCACCGGCGGCGAGCCGCCGGACGGCGGGACGGCCACCGGCACCGGCGGCAACGAGCCGCTGCCGGGCGGCACGCAGACCACCGGCGACGAGGACAACACCTTCGATCACTTCAACGATCCCGGCGAGAGCGGCCAGAAGGACCCGTTCGAGATCCTGAAGGAGCGCGCCGAGGAAGGCCCGCCCGAGATCCGGACGCGGCTGCACTCGTGCTCCAAGATCCCCTACGCGGCGCTGGGCGCGTTCCTCTCCTCGCGAGGGGTGAACCTCGACGCGACCGCGCCGAACGGGCAGCCGCCGACCGCCGGCCAGCTCTACAAGGCCGGCGGCGACGCGCTCGGCGTGGCGCGCTACGACGCGCGCGAGGGCGAGACGTACTTCCACACCACCGCCGGCGCGACGAAGCTCTTCGACATCTTCGTGCAGGCGGCGCCCGAGATCATCGCCGGCGTGCAGAGCGCGCCGGCTTGCCAGCTCAACGGCGCCGGCCGGCCGATGTTCAGCACCGACGACGGCTCCTGCGTCTACGAGTCGCTGAGCTGCATCATGGGCCGCCCGGCGACCGAGGACGACATGATCCTCTGCAACCTCATGCTCGCGCAGGCGGAGGCGGGCAACGCGGCCGACCTCGCGCGGAAGCAGCGCATCACCGTGGCCGCGTTCCTGAGCGCGGCGCACTCCTGCGAGTAGGCGACAGGGAGACACGACCATGGCCAACCATCGCCTCAAGGACCTCCGCGGCACGCAGCGCCGCGACTTCCTCCGCTGGATCGGCGCCGCCGGCGCGGCCGTCGCGCTCGAGCGCTCCAAGCTCCTGAACTTCCTCCTCGACGAGGGCGGCGAGGCGCTCGCGCAGGCCGCCGCCTGCGGGACCACGAACCGCTCGGTCCACCTCGTCGGCGGCAACGGGAGCTTCGCCTGGTTCCAGCTCCTCTGGCCGCACCTCGAGGTGGCCAAGGCCAACAACCCGAGCTTCTCGTGGCACGCGCCCGGCGAGGGCTTCGAGTACTTCGGCGGCGACAAGCCGTTCTATTACGGCCCCGAGGCGCCCTGGGTGCAGGGCGGGCTCGCGCCCACGAGGCCGGTCACCGGCTTCATGGCCGGGTCGAACGAGACGCACACGCAGACGCCGACCACGGCCGCGATGGTGACGAGCGGCACGAGCATGATGGCCACCGTCGCGTCGATCCAGCGCGCGACGGCTTCGCTCTTGCCGGTCATCGGCGTGGCGCCGGTGAACCTCGGCGTCGCGCCGGGCGCGCCCTCGATCGCGACGGTGCCGAACGCGGCGGGCATGGTCGAGCTCTTCAACAGCGCCGCCTCGCAGCTCACGCTCTCCGCGCCCGAGGACAAGCAGCTCTACGAGACGTACTACAAGGCGATCGTCGGGCTGCGCGACGCGGCCGGCCGGCCCACGTGGACGCGGCAGCTCGAGGTCACCAAGACGGCCTCGAACCTCATCGGCAAGAACCTCGCGGCGCAGCTCGTCCCGCAGCAGGCGGACCTCGACGCCTACGGCATCACCGAGATGATGGCCTCGTCGATCTCGCAGGCCGCGAAGGACCGCCTCGGCAACCTCGGCCGCTCGCTCATCACCACCAGGAAGGCGATGGCGCTCGGCCTCACCAACTCGGTGATCATCGGCCTCTCGCCGGGCGCGACGAGCGAGACCTCGTTCACCGATCCGCACCCGATGTTCAACGATCCGACGAACCTGCGCCTCACCGCGCAGTACCTCGGCAGGATCCTCGACGGCTTCTACGCCGATCTCGCGACCGCGCCCGATCCGGCGTGCACCGAGCAGAAGCTCTCCGAGACGGTGATCCTCACGGCGCACGGCGACACGCCGCACACGCCGCTGCAGAACGACGCCTGGCCGGACGCGACGCCGGGCAACTCGAACTGGCTCTACGTCATGGGCAACGGCTACCTCAAGAACGGCTGGTTCGGCGGCGTGCGGGCGGACGGCAGCGTCGACGGCTTCGATCCCACGACCGGTCAGGACGTCCCGGGGAAGCCCTCGGCCGATACGGCGAACGCCGCGGGCGCCGCCGTCGCCTACGCCGTGGCGAAGGGCAACCTCGCCAAGGTGAAGGAGTACTACAGCGGCCCCGAGATCACCGGCATCGTCAAGTAGCCGGCCGTGTGCAGCGCGCGCTCAGCCGCGGTGGCCCGGGCGTTGCTCGTGCCCGCCCATGGCGAGGATGCGCAGACCTGGAGAGGATTTCGCGGCGGGCGACGGTGAGGAGCGCGAGGACGCGCTCGTCCCGCGCGTGGTCGGCGGGCTGAGGCAAGCGGACGAGACGCTGGTCGCGTTCGTGCAAGAACGTCCGCTGGTGGCCGTCGGCGCGGCGCTCGCGGTCGGGTACGTGCTCGGCCGCGTCCTGACGCGCGTCGGCTGAAGCGCGCGGCGCCGCTTGCGAGCGGCGCCGGAGACGTTCGTGGAAGAGGACCGCGGGGGCGTGGCCCCTCGCACGCGACGGAGCTCGGGGGGAGCGATGCACACGGAGACGCAGCAGAGGGAACAGAGCGCCGCGGAGGCGGAGCGCGAGGCCGGCGAGGTCGCCGCGTTCGATCCGGGGCAGGCGCTCGAGGCGGTGGCGCGCGTGACGCGGGAGCACCCGCACGCCGCGCTCGCCGGCGCCCTGGCGATCGGGTTCGTGCTCGGGGGGGGCCTCACGCCGCGGATCGTGGGGGCCGTCGGGATGATCGCCGCGCGGAAGTACCTGCAGCAGGGAATGGCCGAGGCGCTGGAGGGAGCGCTGGGCGGGCAGGGGTTCGCGAAGCGCTGAGGCGCGGACGGCAAGGCTAGTTCGGGGGGCGCCGGGGGCGTGGCCGAGGGGGTCGGCGGGGCCCCCGGCGTTTTTTCTTGGCGCGAGCGCGCGCCGCTACCGCACGCGGGCGCTCTGGACTCGGCGGGCGCCGCACGACTCCAGCACGCGGCGGATCACCTCGGCGCGATCGTCGCGGCAGCGGACGCTGATGAGCGACCCGCCGCCGACGACGGCGTCGGGGAGGTAGCGCGCTTCGTAGGCCGCGCGGCGCGCGCCCAGCAGCGCTCCCGCGAGCACGCCGGCGGCGCCCAGCGTGCCGGCGCCGGCGGCGGCTGCGACGGTCGGGCCGGCGAGGACCAGGTGGAGCATCGGCACCACGAGCGACGCGCCCGCCGCGAACGAACCGGCGATGCCCCCGACGAGCCCGCCGGCGAGGCCGCCGATCGCGGCGCCCTCGAGCGCCTTCGTTCCGGTGCGCAGCCCGAGGTCGTCGCGCCGTCGCACGACCTTGAGGATGAAGCTCACGTCGTCGGGGGCCACGCCCACCGTCGAGAGCTGCTGGAGGGCGCCGTCGGCCTGCACCCGGCCCTGGAAAAACGCGGTGACCACACGGTAGGCCATCCGCTCCGAAGCGCTGGCAGCGCGCGTGCCACCGGGGTGGGCAGCGCGCTCACAGCGCCTCGCCGCTCGCGACGGAGCGATCCTCAGCCGCGAGCGGGGGCCCTGCCCCCGCACCCCCGGAGCTGAAGAGGCGTCGGACCTCGGGCCTTGAGAGGCGCTGCTCGGACGAATGTCCGACACCTCTTCAGCGGTTGGTGCCGAGCTCGCTCGTGTAGCTCTGGCCGAGGTCCCCTGCCTCCGCCGAGATTCGCTCCTTCGCCTGGCCGGCGGCGCTGAGGGCGCGCTCGCGCATCCGCGCCGTCGCGTCGCGGAGCTGGCGGCGCGTCTCGTAGCCGGGCGCCGGCGCGAGCAGGATGCCGAGGCCCACGCCCGCCGCCATGCCGATCCCGATGCCGATCGCGAGCGGGACGGCAAAGTCGGCCGGCGTCTTGCGCCGCAGCGGAAACCGGTCGGCCATGTTCTGGAAGAACTCGCTGTATCTCATCGTCGCTCCCTCGCTTCTCGGTAGCCCACGCGCGACCGCTCGCGCGCTGCCACCCGGAGGCAGCAGCGCGCGTGCCACGTGGAGCGACGCGTCACGCCGTGCTCGCCGTGCCATCCGCGCCCAACGAGGCGCCCGTCGGGAGCGGTCGATCGCCGCGCGCGTCAGCCGCCACGCGCTTGCGAGCGGCCGGCGTCGCGAGCGCGCGGGCGGCCGCATCGATCGACCGCTCGGACATCAGGGCGGAGAAGCGGGGCGACGAGGGAATCGGATCGGGTGACGCGGATCAGAGCAGGCAGCCCGCCGCGCAGCTCTCCGCGACGCGCGCCGAGCTCGCCATCGTCGGCGACCGGTGGCTACTTGCAGAAGCCGTCGATGCAGATCTTCCCGGCCGCGCAGGCGAGCCCCGCGGTGGGATCGCACTCGCCGCCGAGGTTGTCGTTCGATCCGCAGACCTCGTGCGCACCCGAGCTCGTCGTGACCGCCTTGCACTGGTTGAACGACGGCAGGTTCACGCAGGCGCTCTGGTTCGGCGGCTCGCACGAGATGTAGCAGCTGTGGTGGAGGCAGAGCGAGCCGGCGGCGCAGGCGTCCTGCTGGCCGTCGACGTTGCAGATGAAGCTCGCCGACTGGCTGGGGATGCAGCCGTTCTCGACCCAGACGTCGCCGGGCGGGCAGGAGCCCATGTCGCTGCGCGGGACGCAGGCGCCGTCGACGCAGACCGCATCCGGGCCGCCGCAGTCGTTGGTGATCGTGCACGGCGCCGCGGGGTTGGTGCAGATGCCGAGCGCGAGATCGCAGGTGTAGCTCGCCGGGCAGTCGGAGTCGTTGTCGCACGAGGGCGTGCACTTGCCGGCGGCGCAGACGTCGCCCGCGGGGCACTGCGTCTGGTCGAAGCACTGGTCGGCGGGCGCGGTGCACACGCCGCTCACGCACGCGTAACCCTGGCCGGCGGCGGCGCAGTCCTCGTCGGCGCCGCAGGCGGCGGGGTTCTGCGGGTTGCACACCGGCGGGCTCGCGGCCGCGTCGCACGCGTAGCCGAAGATGCAGCCGACCTGGGTGCAGTCGCCGGGCTGGCAGGTGCCGTCGGGGGCGCACGTCTCGCCCGCGGCGCAGTCGCTCGGGTTGCCGCAGTAGACGACGTCGCCGCCGCCGGTGCCGCCGCTGCCGGTGCTCGTGGTCGAGCCGCCGCCCGCGCCGCCGCTGCCGCCGCCCGACGAGCTCGTGCTGCTGCTGGACGTGGTGCTGCCATCGGGCTCGCAGGTGAGCGCGCTGTCGGGGCCGAGCACGCAGCTCTGGCCCGAGGGGCAGCCCCAGAACTGGCAGTCGCCGGTGTGGCACTGGTTGTCCTGCCCACACGTCTCGTTGATTCCGCAGTCCGAGGCCGTGAAGCACCCCGGCGGATCGCCGCAACGAGAGCCCATCCCGCAGGAGGTGCCCTGGTCCTCTTCGTCGAAGATGGGGCAGCCCGCGAGGACGCTGGCCATCACGCCGAAGAACCCGAGCAGAACGAATCGCTTCATACCGTCTCCCGAAAGCAAGGCCCCCGACACGTCGAGCCGTGGCGGACCACCGCACGAGATTAGCAAGCGACGTGCCTCGGACAAGGCGGGGTGCAGCGTCCGGTGTGCGGGCGTCCCGCGCCGAGAAAACGCCTCGGATCGGCGCGTTGCGCGCGCGCGTCGGCGCCGCTCGCGGCTTCGGTGTGAAGCCTGGTTTACGCCCCCGTGTACCTGCGCCGACCCGGGCCCCGCGCCCCCTCGCGCCTCCCCCAACTGCGCGTCCGGCGTACTCCGTGCTACTTTGGGGCACCCCGGCAGATCCCGAAGATGGACGTCACCTGCGAGCGGTGCAGCACCGAGTACGAGTTCGATGACGCGCTCGTCTCGGAGCGGGGCACGACCGTCAAGTGCACGACCTGCGGCCACCAGTTCAAGGTGCGCCGCAGCGACGGCCTCGGTGCGCCCGAGCGCTGGCTGGTGCGCACCGTCGACGGCCGCGAGCTCGAGTTCACCGCGCTCCGCGAGCTCCAGGCGGCGATTGGCCAGGCGCGCATCACCCGCGACGACGTCCTCTCGCGCGGCTCCACGCGCCCCCGACGCCTGGGCTCGATCGCCGAGCTCGATCCGTTCTTCGGCCAGTCGACGCCCGGCACCTCGCCGGGCCTCGGCGCCGGGCCGTCGTACCCGCCGGTCGGCGGCATCGGCGTGGTGCGCAGCCGCATGCAGACGCCCGCGGGCCTCGGCGCCGTGCCGGCCGGTCCGCCGCTGCGGCATGAAGGCTCGGTCGCGATCCCGCTGCCGATCGCGCCCACGCGCTCGTACGAGGAGCCCCCGCTCGTCGCGCGCCGCCCCGGCTCGATCCCGCCGGGCGCGGCCGAGCTCCCGCGGGTGCAGCCGCCCCCGATGAAGCCGGGCTCGGTGCCGCCGCCGGCGCTGCCGGGCGTGGTGGTCTCGCCGATGGACGCGCCGCCGTTGCCCGACGCGATGGTGGCGCGGATGCCGATGGCGCCCGTGTCCGACGCGGCCGTGACGCTGCCGACCGCGCCCGCGGTCGCGCCGATCTACGTGGCCCAGGCGCCGCCGGTGAAGCCGGCGTCCGTCCCGCCTCCGCCGATGGGCCCCCCGATCGATCCCTTCCGGTCGAGCGAGCCTTCGTCCGATTCGAGGGCGGCCGATCCCGGGCCCGCGCCTCGCCCCGGAGGCTCGCGGCCGGTTCCGCGCGCGTCGGATCCGCCGATCGCCGCGGGCCGTCGCGGGCACCAGAGCGTCCCGCCCGCGGCCACGCCGACGCCGACGGACGTGCGCTCGTCGTACACGAACGAGGACGCCTACACCGATCCGCGCTTCTCGTCGGTCGTGCCGTCGAAGCGGTCGAGCGCCGCGCGCTTGATCGTCGGCATCGTCGCCGCGGGCCTCGTCGTGTTCGTCGGGGTGACGGTGGGACGCAAGTACCTGTCGACGGGCGGCGCCCCCGCGAAGGCGGGGCCGACCGAGGTCTCGGACGAGCGCCTCGCGACGCTCCTCCACGGCGGCGAGAAGGCGCTCGGCGAGGGCGACCTCGAGCTCGCGAAGGAGCAGCTCGACAAGGCGAGCGTGCTCGCCGAGAAGGACCCGCGCCTGCTCACCGATCTGGCGCGGCTCGCCGTCGCCAAGGCCGACGTCGCGTGGCTCAAGCTCCAGCTCCTCGCCTCCGACGATCCCGATCACGCCGTCGTCAAGAAGGAGCTCGACGACGCGGCTGCCCGCGCGCAGAAGGCCGCCGAGCGCGCCGCCGACGCGGCCCCGTCCGAGCCGGCCGTCGTGCGCGCGCGCATCGACGCCCTCCGGATCGCCGGCGACCGCGCCGCCGCCCGCAAGCTCACGAGCTCCGCCGGCAACAGCGGCCAGCCCGAGACGGCGCTCGTCCTCGCGGCGCTCGATCTCGCCGAGGACAAACCCGACTGGACGACGGTGATCGAGCGCCTCCGGGCCGCGACGCGGGCCGAGCAGGGCCTCGGGCGCGCGCGCTCGATGCTCGTCTACGCCCTCGCGCGCTCCGGCGATGCGGCCGGCGCGAAGGTGGAGCTCGATCAGCTCGCCGCGCTCCCGCGCCCGCACCCGCTGGTGCGGCTCCTCCGCGCCTTCGTGGCGCGCGGCGACAAGGACGCGGGCAAGACGGTGGAGATCTCCGAGCTCCCGGACGCGGCCGGAAAGCCGTCGCCTCCGAAGGACGACGGCGCTCCGCCTCCGAAGCGCAGCGGGGGCACGAGCGGCGCCGGGCCGGGCGACGACGGCCGCGTGCCGGACGACTACGTCGCGCCGGGCGAGAAGATCGACACCTCGGATCTGCCCGGGCACCCGCCTTCCACCGCGACGGCGCAGCCCACCGCGCCTCCCGCGCCGCCGCCGACCGCGGCGCCGCCGCCGACCGCGGCGCCGCCCACGCCTCCGGCGCCGCCGCCCGTCGACACCTCGGACCTTCCTGGCTTCAAGCCGGGGGGCAACCCGTGAGCGGGCGTCGCTGGGGCGCGGGGCTCGGGATCGCCGCCCTCGCCATCGCCGCCGCCGTGGGCGCGGGCGGCTGCGAAGGGCGCCCGCGCACCGTGAAAGAGGAGGAGGAGCGGCCGCGCCCGATGCCCATCGACGTGCCGGCGCTGGCCGAGCTCGACCTCACCAAGGGGCTGCCCGAGGCGACGACGCCGTCCCTGTTCGGGCCGGGCCGCCAGCGCACCCACCTCGATCTCGTGCGCGTGCTCGACGGGATGAAGGGGTCGGACGCGACGAAGGGCGTGTTCGTGCGCCTCGGCACGACGCGGCTCGGGCTCGGCCGCGCGCACGAGGCGGGTCGGATGCTCGCCGAGATCCGCGCCAAGGTGCCCGTCGTCTGCCACGCCGACGACTACAACAACACGACGCTCCTGCTCGCCGCGCTCGGCTGCAGCAAGATCTACCTGAGCCCGGCGGGATCGGTCGACTCGGTGGGCATCGCCGCGCAGCTCCTCTTCGGCAAGTCGCTCCTCGAGAAGCTGCACGTGGATGTCGACTTCCTCCAGGTCGGCAAGTTCAAGGGCGCGAGCGAGCCGTTCACCCGCGACGGGCCGAGCCCCGAGGCGCGCGAGTCGCTCGAGCGCGCCCTCAAGGGGATGCGCGCAGCGTGGCTCGAGGCGATCCAGCGGGGCCGCGGCAAGTCGGGCATCGCCGAGCTCGCCGAGGACGGCCCGTTCGCGGCCGAGGAGGCGAAGCAGAAGGGCCTCATCGACGAGGTCGGCTACGCCGACGAGGCCCGCGAGGACGCGAAGAAGCTCGCGTCCGCCGATCGGATCGCGATGCGATTCGGGGCGGGGGAGGGGCCGCCGCCCGTCTCGCGCGGCATGGTCGATCTCCTGCGGGCGCTCTCGGGCGCGAGCAAGGGCGGGACGCCGCACGTCGCGGTGGTGCGCGCCGTGGGCGCGATCAGCATGAGCGCGGCGCCCTCGCTGCTCGGCGGGAGCGAGGGCATCACCGAGCAGGATCTCGGCCGCACCGTCGCGAAGCTCACCAGTGACGAGTCGACGAAGGCGGTCGTCCTCCGCATCGACTCGCCGGGAGGGTCGGCGCTCGCGTCCGACCTGCTCTGGAAGCGCCTGATGAAGCTCCGCGCCGAGAAGCCCATCGTGGTCTCCGTCGGCGGGATGGCCGCGAGCGGCGGCTACTACCTCGCCTGCACCGGGACCAAGATCATGGCGGAGCCGACGAGCATCATCGGCTCGATGGGCGTCGTCGGCGGCAAGTTTGGCGTCGGCAAGGCGCTGGGCGAGCTCGGCGTGCACGCCGAGACCATCGCCGCCGCGCCCGGCCCCGAGCGCGCGGCGCGCGCGGCGTACCTCTCGCCCTTCACCGCCTGGGACGACGCGACGCGCGCCAAGATGCTCGCGAGCATGACGGCGATCTACGATCTCTTCCTGAAGCGCGTCTCCGAGGGGCGCGGGATCCCGGTCGAGCAGGTCGCGCCGTCGGCCGAGGGCCAGCTCTTCGCCGGGCTGGAGGCGAAGGACCGCATGCTCATCGACCAGATCGGCGGCCTCGACGCGGCGATCAAGCTCGCGCTCGAGCTCGCCAAGCTGCCCGACGACGCGCCGGTCGAGGCCGTGGGCGAGGCGCCCGGCTTCTTCGATCTCCTCGACGGCAACGACGCGAACGAGGCCGAGGGGCGTTCGGACGCGGCCCGGCGCGCCGGCGCCGCCGCCGCCGCCGAGGTGCTCCTTCCGGACCTCGCCGCGCTCAGCCCCGAGGCGCAGACGTTCGTCGCGAGCGCCCTCCCGGCGCTTTCGGGCGAGCGCGCCCTGGCGGCGCTCCCGTTCGCGCTCACGGTCCGCTGATCTCGTCCTCGCCTTCGGGCTCGCCAGGCTCGCTCGCCGCCGCCTGACGGCGAAGCTCGATCAGGAACTCGCCCGAGGCGAGCACGACGGCCAGATCGCGCTCGCCGAGACCCTCGAGCGCGCGGAGGAAGCGCTCGCGCGTCCGGCAGGACGGCGGCGGCTCGCCGGCGGGCGCGAGCGCCGCCGGAAGCGGCGCGGGCAGCCGACCGCTCGGCTCGATGCCGTTCAACGCGAGCCACTGCTCGACGAACCGGCGCCGCTTCTCGCGGCGGAACACGAACCACGCCTGGCGTGCCCGCTCCCGCTCTCTGAGCGCGTCCTTGAAGCGCCGGAAGGCGCGGGCGCCGTGCACCCGGGCCCGGAGCTCGAAGACGAGCTCGGGATCGGGGAGCGATCCGATGAACTCCTCGATCCACTGGAACTGAACGCGGGGATCGAGCGCGGGCACGAGCAGGAGCTCCGGGTCGAGCACGGGTTGGCCGCCGGCCCGCTTCCGGACGAGGCTGCCGCTGCCGAGGTGGAGGTACCAGGCGTCCCCCGCCTCGTTGGTCTCGAACGCCTCCTCGAGATCGCGCGGGTCGACAGCGACGCGCCGGAGCGCGGGCGGGGCGGCGACGGGTCCGGGGCCGGAGGAGGCGATCCCCGCTCGCTGGGCGAAGCTCACGGGACAGAAGAGCCAATCGGCCCCCCCGGAAGGCTCACTTTTTTTCGGCGGCAGCGTCAGCCGCCGGCGGAGAGATCGATGTCGGCGATCACGGGCGCGTGATCCGAAGGGATGCGGTCGGAGCGCTTCTTGCGGAAGTCGCGATCGATGTGGACCTCGCGCGTGCGAAGGAGGACGTCGGGCGTCCCGAGGAGGAGGTCGATCCGCAGGCCCTGCTTCTTGTGGAACGCGCCGGCGCGGTAGTCCCACCAGCTGAAGGCCGAGAGCTCGGGGTTCTTCTCGCGGAAGAGATCGCGGAACCCAAGCCCGAGCAGCCGCTGGAGCGGCGCGCGCTCGGCGTCGGTGTGGAAGAGGTGGCCCGCGAAGCCGGTGGGGTTCCAGCTGTCGAGGTCGCCGGGCACGACGTTGAAGTCGCCGCCGATCAGCGCCGGCCTGCCGGGCTCGAGCGTGCGCTCGACGTGTCCGACGAGCGCCTCGAGCCAGGCGATCTTCGCGGCGAAGTCCTTGTGCGAGGTCGACTTGCCGTTGGGCACGTAGACGCTCGTGACGGCGAGGCCGAGCGCGTGGACGGTGAGCACGCGGGCGCCGAGATCTTCTTGGCCGAGCAGCCCGCGGTGGACGACCTCGGGGCGCGGCCCGGCCTCCTTCCGAACGAGGACGCCGACGCCGTTGTAGTGGCGCTGGCCGAACGTCGCCACGGTGTAGCCCGCCTGCGCGAGCGCCAGCGTCGGGAACGCCTCGTCGTCGATCTTGAGCTCCTGGAGGCAAACGAGATCGGGCCGCCGCGTCTCGAGGAAATCGAGCACGTAGTCGAGGCGGGCGACGATCGAGTTGACGTTCCAAGTGACGACGCGCACGGCGCGTCGCTATACCGCTTCGGCGCCTCGCGGTCAGTCGCGTTCGCCCAGGGGCGCGGCGGTGCAGCCGCGCCGCCGGGGCGGGAGCGCGATCACGCTCCAGACTACCCGCACTGGCCCGCCTGGCAGGTCTGGCCGAGCAGGCAGTCGGCGTCGGCGACGCAACCCACGCACACGTGCCAGTCGGCGCAGGTCTTCGCGAGCGGCTTCGTGCACTGCGCGTCGGTCACGCACTCCACGCACGTCCGGTCGGGGCCGCACACCGGCGTCGGCGCGGCGCAGTCGGCGTCGGCGGTGCACCGGACGCAGTGGCCGGCCGCGGTGTCGCAGGCGGGGGCCTGGGGATCGGTGCAGTCGGCGGGCGTGGTGCACGCCTGCATGCAAGCGTGCTTGCTGCAGACGCGGCCGTCGCGGCAGTGCTCGTTGAAGAGGCACTCGATGCAGGTCCCGGTGGGGACGTCGCACGCGGGCTCGGCGGCGCTGCAGTCGGCGTCGGAGCGACAGTCGCCGCAGCGGCCGGTCGCGGGGTTGCAGAACGGGTTGTAGAGGCAATCGGTGTCGGCGAGGCAGCCCACGCAGACGTGGCGACCGGTGTCGCACCGCCCCGCCGCCTCGTCGGGGCAGTCGGCGTCGCTCGCGCAGCCGAAGCCGCACGTCCAGGCGACCGGCGTGCACACCTGGTTGAGCCCGCACTGGTCGCTGTCGTCGCACTGCGCGCAGACGCCGAGGACGCACACGGCCTGGGCGACCTGGGGACAGTCGGCGTCGCTCGCGCACTGCCGGCAGCCGAGCTCCGGGTTGCAGTGCTCGGCGTCGGCGCACGGCCCGCACGTGTGCGCGCTCCCGCCGGTGCCCGTGGAGGACCCGGTCGTCGCGCCGGTGGTCGACGTCGTGCCGGTGGTCGATGACGTGGCGCCGACCGAGACACCGCCGGGAGCGCCGCCGGTCCCGCCCGGGTCGTCGTCCTCGCTGCAAGCTGCCGCCGCGACCATGGCCAGCACCGCCGAGCCGCACGCGATCCATGTGGCGTGATTCGTTCGACCTCTCATCGCATCCTCCCATGACCTCGGTGCGTCGCAGCACGACCACCTGGGCTCACCTCCTCGGATGCGCGAACAGCCGTCTCGAGCGCGCGCCGGCCGACGGAATGGAGCTCCGCACGCCGTGCCGTTCGAGGCGGCCCCGAGGGCGGCCCGCCCCGATCGCCGGTGGCCGGCCGCCTGTGTTTGCGTGCTGACCGGTCGCCTCGTCCGCAGCGCCGCCGCACTGCGGCGTGACGGAGCAGTCGCCGCCGCCGCTCGACAGGCGACCGGTCCACCGTGCCCTTCGCCCGTTGCCGGTGCCCGCCTCACCCCCGAGCGCCGCTTGCTACGTGGTCCTGGAGCCGCTCTGATAGGCTACGTCGGCAGCAGCGCGCCTGCGGCGCCCTGGCCGATTCAGCCCAGCCGATGAGCTTCGAGCCCCCCGACGACGACGCGCACGCCCCACGGCCGCCGGCCGGCATGCCGGAGCCGCGGCGGACCATGCCGCCGCCGGAGCTCTTCGATCGCCCCGCGCCCGCCTCGGTCGGACAGCTCGTGCTCGAGGGCATCCGCAAGGCGGCGCCGATCTCGCGCCACACCGGGCCGCGGGCCGAGGAGGCCTCGCTCCGATCGCGCGTCGCCGAGCACCGCGCCGAGGGCGACGTCGAGGGCGAGCGCGAGGCCTCCATCGCGCTGGCGCGCCTCATGGCCTCGCGCGGGACGGATCTCGACGTGGCCACCTCGCTGGCGCGCCGCGCCCTGTCGATCGGCGAGGATCCCGCGCTTCGGGCGGAGCTCGCCGGCTGGCTCGCCGGCCTGGGCGAGCCGGCCCTCGCGGCGGCCGCGCTGCGCGGGCTCTGCGTGGAGGGGCGGCCGGAGACGGCGCCGACGCTGATCCGGATCGCGGTGCTCCTGGCGCGAGCGAACGACCCGGCCGGCGCGGCCGACGCGCTCCAGGACGCGGCGGCGCTCGACGAGCGCGAGGCGATCGCGAGCGAGCTGCTCGGCACGCTCTCGGCGTGGGCGCCCTCGGAGGTCTCGCCCGCCGACGCCGCCGCCGCGTACCTGGTCGCGGCGGCGCGGCGCGAGGCCGCCAAGGACAAGGAGGCCGCCTTCGAGGATCGGCTCCGCGCGTTCGAGGCCGCGCCGAGCGATCCGGCGGCGGCCGAGTCGCTCGCCGGCGCCCTCGCCGCGCGGGGACGTTCCGGCGCGGCCGACGAGGTGCTCCGCGCCCACGCCCGCTCGATGGGGCCCGAGCCCGCCCGCGACGTGCACCGCCGCCGCCTGCTCGCCGCGCTCAAGGAGGGCGACGCGCCCCGCGGCGTCGGCGCCGTCCTCGACGGCGCGCTCGAGGGCGACCTCGGCGGCGAGCTCGACGCGAAGATCGACGAGGTCCTGAGCCAGGCGGGCCTCTACGAGATCGTCGCCGCGCGGCTCGAGCTCGCGGCCGAATCGCGGACGGGCGGCGCGCGCGCCGACGCCTACGAGCGCCTCGCGCGCCTCTACGGCGGCCCGCTGGCGAGCCCGGACCGCGCCCTCGAGGCCTGGATCGAGGCGGCCGCGGCCGACCCCGACGCGGTCTCGGCGCGCGGCGCGCTCCGCGATCACGGCTCGACGCTGCACGACTGGGCGCCGCTCTGCGAGGCGCTGGTGCGCATCGGCGCGGGCGAGCCCGCGGCGACGCCGGCGCGGGCCGCGGCGCTCCGCGAGCTCGCCATCGTCGCCGAGGACAAGGTCGGCGACGCCGCCCTCGCGAGCTGGGCGGTGGGCCGGCTGGGGACCGCGATCGCGGCGGCCGGCAAGCCCCTCGCCGGGATCGATCCCGAGGAGCTCGCCTCGGCGGGCCAGCGCCTCGCCCCGCGGGTGCGCGCGCACGACGAGGCGCTCGCGGCGGCCAGGCGCGCGTCCGAGGAGGGAGGCGACGCGCTCCGCAGGCTCGAGGCGCTCGAGCGCGGCCGGCCCGACGAGGCGCCCCTCCACCTCGAGACCCTCGCGCGCCTCGCCCGGGAGACGCCGAGCGAGCGATCCTTCACGCTGGCGCTCGAGCGGCTCACCTGGCGCACCGGCGACACCTCGCGGCTCGAGGCGCTGATGCGCGCCCGCGTCGAGAGCGCGGGCCCGCGCGTGGAGCTCGTCCGCGCCCGGCTCACGCTCGCCACCATCGCGCGGCGCGCCGGCGACGAGGCGCGCGCGCTGGAGGAGGTCCTTCCGCTCCTCGGCGAGGCGCCGAGCCACCGGGGCGCCGCGAGCGCGGCGCTCGTCCTCGCCTCGCGCGCCGGGGAGCCCCGCCAGCGCGCCGAGGCGCTGGTGCAGCTCGCCGGGCCGGTGCAGGGCGCGCTCCGCTCGGTGCTGCTCGCCGTCGCCGCCGAGCTCTACGCCGCGAGCGCGGCGCCCGCCGGCGACGCCGCCGCCCCGGCGCCAGGCGAGCGCGACGCCCAGGCGCGCCGCTGCGCCGAGCAGGCCTGCGAGGCGGATCCGAGCTCGCCGGGCGCGGGCGCGGCGCTGGCGGCCATCGCCGGCGGCGTCCGCGATCGCATGGGCGCCGCGGCGATGGAGCGCGCGATGGGGATCATCGTGCCGCGCGGCGATCTCTGCGACGCGCTCGCCCAGACGCTCGAAGAGCTCGGCGAGATCGACCTCGCGCTCGCCTGGACCCAGCGCTGGCTCGCGCTCCGGCCGGGCGCGCCGCGCGCCGTCACCGAGCTCATCCGACGCGCGGTCGCCGCCAAGGACGCGGCTCGGCTCTCCGACGCGCTCGCGTGGGTGCTCGCCCAGCCCGAGCCGCTCGGGGAGCTCGCGGCGCCGTTCGCCGACGCGCTCGACGTGCTCCAATCGCTCGACGCGCAGCGCGCCGCGGCGATCGCCCGCCGCGCGCTCGACGTCTTCGGGCCGCGCGTGGCGTCGTTGCGGGCCCGCCTCCTCGCCCTCGCGGATCGCACCCACGACGCGGCCCTCGCGATCTCGGTCCTGGAGCGCTGGCTCGGGGCCGAGCCGTCGGTCGAGCAGGGGACGATGCTGCTCCTCGAGCTCGGGCGCCGCCGCGCCGAGGCGGGCGACCACGACGGCGCCGCGCGCGAGATCTGCCGCGCCGCCGAGCGCGGCGCCGATCCGCACGCGGTGGTCGAGCGCGTCCACGACCTCCAGGCGGCGGCGCGCGAGGGCGCCGGCCTCGGGTCGGACGGCACCGTGGCGCTCACCGAGGCGCGCGCCCGCGCTCTCACCGCGCTCGGGCCCTCCGAGGCGACGCTGGCGGCGAACGCGTGGCGCGAGCTCGGGAGCTTGCGCTGGGATCTCGCCGGCGATCGCCGCGGCGCGGAGGAGGCGTTCTTCCGCGCCAGCCAGCTCGTGCCCGACGGCGGCGGCGAGCGCTACGCGCGCGACCTCAGCGAGTTCGCCGGCGTCGAGGAGACCCTCGACGCCATCGTCCGGCGCGCCAACGACGAGGAGGGGACGCCCGACCGCAAGGCGCGCGCCAACCTGCTCATCGAGGCGGCGAACCTCGCCACCGCGCACGAGCTGCCCGAGCGCGCGCTCTCCGCCGCGAGCAAGGCGATCGAGCTCGATTCGTCGCGCGCCGACGCCATCGCGCTGGTCGAGCGCTCGGCGCACGCGCCCGGCGGGCTCGAGGTGCTCGACCGCATGTACGACCTGCTCGCCGCCGCGGCCCTGGGCCGCTACGGCCAGCGCGCCGCGCACTACCGAGGCGCGCGCCAGCTCGAGCGCCGCAACGCCACCGAGCTCGCCTTCCGCCACGCCATCGCCTGCTTCGAGGCCGTGCCCGCCGAGGGCACCTCCTACGTGCTCCTGGCGCGGCTCGCCGAGCGATCCTCCGACCCGGCCGAGGCCGTGCGCGCCCTCGAGCGCGTCGCCGACGCCGGCGACGTCGAGGTCCGCACCACGTGGCTCAAGCGCGCCGCCGCGCTCGCCGGCAAGGGCCACGACGGCGCGCAGCTCCGCTTCGACATCCTCCTCCGCGCGCTCAACGTGCGCCCCGATCCGGCGATCGCCAAGGACGTGGGCCGATCCCTCGCCGAGCTCTTGGCCGCGACCGGCGATCGCGACGTGCCGGTGATGCGCTTCGAGCGCGCGGTCAAGGCCGCGCTGCCGCGGCTCGACGGCCCCGAGGGCGCGCGCACCGCGGTGGCGATGTCCCGCGTCGCGCTCGAGGCCGCCGGCGCGGCGTCGGTCGCCGTCGCCGCGCTCGAACGCGCCATGAAGGCGGACGGCGACATCGACGAGTACGCGACGCTGCGCGATCTCATGCCCGGGCTGGCGACCGAGCGCGAGGCGGCGGTCGCCCTGCTCGAGAACATCAAGGCCGCCGCCGAGAAGCCCTACTCCAGCGTGGGGCCGGCGCTCCTCCGCATGGCGAGCGGCCTCGCCGCCGCGCTCGGCGACCGCCGCCGCGCCGCCGACTTCCTGGTGCAGGCGGCGCGCCGCGCGCCCGACGACGACGCGCTCGTCGAGGAGGCCGACGCCGCCGTGCGCGAGCTCTCGGACGAGCCGCTCCGCAAGGCGCTCGACGACGCGCTCCCGGTGGCGCGCCGGATCGAGGCGCTGATGCACCTCGCCGACAAGGCCGAGCGCGAGGGCGACGTCGCGCAGGCCGCGCTCGCGCTGGAGCGCGCCGCCGCGATCGAGGAGCTCTCGGACGAGGACCACGACAAGATCGTCTCGCGCCTCCGCCAGGTCCTCGGCGCCTCCGGGAGCGCGACCGAGATCGAGGCGCTCCTGCGCCGCGAGCTCGCCCGCGACGTCTCGGCGCCCACGCGCCTGCGCCTGGCGCGCGATCTCGCCGGCGTCCTCACCGGGCGCGGCGATCACGCCGGCGCCCTCGACGTCCTCGCCGACGCGGCCCTGCGCCTGCCGGACGCGCGCGAGCTGCTCGCCGAGGTGCAGCGCCTCGCCCGCCGCACCGGCGACCGTCGGCGCCAGGTCGACGTGCTCACCCGTATGGTCGACCTCGCGGCCGACGACGCCGCGAAGGTCGCGTTTCTGCGCGAGCTCGCGCCGCTCGTCCACGAGGTCGGCGACCGCGCCGCCGCGATGGCGCACTACGAGGCCCTGAGCCGCCTCGATCCGACCGACGCCGACGCGCTGGGCGCGCTGGAGGCGGACGCGACCGAGCGGGGCGATCACGAGGCGCTCGCCGGGCTGCTCGAGCGGCGGATCCAGCTCGCCGTCACCCCCGAGTCGCGCCGGCGCCTGCGCCTGCGCCGCGCCGCGGTGCTCGAGCAGCGGCTCGGCCGCCTCGACGAGGCCGGCGTCGAGCTCGAGGCGCTCCTCCACGAGGGCGGCGACGACGAGACCGCGCTCCGCTTCCTCGCCGACCTCCTCGAGCGCCAGGGCGCGCCGCTGCGCGCCGCCCCGCTCTGGCGCCGCGCCGGCGATCTCGCCGCGGCGCCGGACGAGAAGGCCGACTACGGCCTCCGCGCGGCGCGCGCCTACCTCGCCGGCGGCGAGGTCGAGCCCGCGCGCGCCATCGTCGCCGCCATCGGCGCCGGCGCGCCGCGCGAGCCGCTGGTCGAGATCGGCGTCGAGATCGCGCGCAGGGTCGGCGACCAGAAGGCGCTCGCCGCCGCGCTCGACGAGCTCGCGTCGCTCTCGCTCCCGTCGGCCGAGCGCCGCGTGGAGGTGCTGCTCGAGGCGGCGCGCGCCCACTCGGCCGCCGGCGACGACGCCGGCGCGCTCGAGCAGGCCCTGCGCGCGGTCAAGCTCGCGCCCGACTCGCCCGACGCGGTCCTCGAGGCGCGGCGGCTCACCTACAAATCCGGCGGCTCGGGCACGCCCCGCGAAGCGCAGGCCGCGGTCGAGGAGCTCGGCCGCATCGCGGGCGATCTGGCGCCGGCGCAGATCGAGCTCTTCGCGTTCCTTCTCGCCGAGGAGCTCGACGTCTACCAGGGCGGCAACGCCGGGATGCGCGAGCTCTCGCGCCGCCACGCCGAGATCGGCCCGGTGCCGCTCATCGCGCTCGGGATGGCCGAGCGCATGGTGCGCAGCAAGAGCTTCGAGGCCGCGCTCCCGCTCTTCGAGCGCGCGCTCGCCGGCTCGCTCCAGGGCCTGCGCTCGCGCGGCAAGGTCGCCCTCGCGGCCGCCGAGGCGGCGGCGCACAGCGGCGAGCTCGAGATCGCGGCGCGCCTGCTCGAAGAGGCGGCGGTGGAGCCCGACACGCGCGCGGTGGCGCAGCGACGCCAGCTCGAGCTCATCGCCGCGCGCGGCGCGCCCTCGGCGGCGCGCCAGGCGCTCCTCGAGCTCGCGGCGCAGTCGACCGGCATCGACCGGGCTCGCGTCCTCGGCCAGCTCGGGCGGCTGCTCTCGGGCGACGAGCCCGCGGTCGCGATCCAGCACTACCGCGAGGCGCTCGCGCTCGCCGCGCCGGACAAGTCGCTCTCGGCCCAGCTCGCCGACGATCTCGCCATCCTCGAGGCGTCGCACGCTCCGCCGCCGCCCCCGGCACCGGAGCCCGCGGCCGAGCCGGAGCCCGCGTCCGAGGCCGCAGCCGCGGCGCCGCCGCCGCTGCCGGTCACGCCCGAGCCTCCCGTCATCGACGACGCCGACGTCGTGCCCGACGATCTCCCGGGCCCGGTCTCGGGCAAGGTCGTCATCCCCATCCGCGAGCTCCCGCCCGAGCCGATGCCGGTGTCGCTGCGCCCGACCGCGCTCGGCGCCCGCGAGGACGCGCTCCTCGCCGAGCTGATGCAGGGCTCCTACGAGGCCGGCGATCAGCTCGTCGCCGTCTACGGCGCCCGCGCCGGCGATCGCGTCCACGACGTGCTCGCCATCCGCAAGCAGCAGGCGGCGATCCGCCCCGGCGATCGCGCGACGCTCGCGCACCTCCACGAGGCGGCCGTGGCCGACGGCAACCCGGCGCTCGCCCGCGCCGTCGAGCACGCGATGCACGCGTTCGATCCCGGCGCCGGCCCTCCTCCTCCTCCGCTGTCGAGCCAGAGGCTCGCCCCCGAGCTCATCACGGCGCTGCTCTTCCGCGGCCTCGGCTCTCCCGCGAGCGAAGCGCTCGCCATCGCCTGGGAGAGCGGGCTCTACCGCCGCGATCCGTCGCAATACGGCCTCGCCGGCACCGCGCGCGTGCAGCCTGGCGCTCCGACCGCGCTCGGCGACGTCTACGGCACCGTGGGCGGGCACCTCGGGCTCCTTCGTGTGCCGCTCTTCCACCAGCGGGTGCCCGGCGCCCTGGGCACGCAGATCGCCTTGCTCGCGCAGCCCGCGGTGGTCCTCACCGGCGACGCGCGCGAGGACACGCCCGAGCTGCGCTTCGCCCTCGGCGCGGCGCTCACCGGCGCGATGCCCGAGCACGCCCTCGTGAACGCACAGCCCGCCGACAGCGTGCGCTCGCTCATCGCCGCGCTCCGCGCCGCCTTCGGACCGGTGGGCGCGGCGCCGCGCGGCGCCGCGGCCGTCGCCCGCCTCGCCCAGGACCTGTGGCAGACGATCCCGCCGCGCCAGGCGCGCCGCCTCGGCGAGATCTGCGCCGACGGCGACGGCCTCACCTACGAGGCGGCGCGCGAGTGCGCCGGCTACGCGATGCGCCGCGCCGGCCTGTTCGCGTCCGGTCACCTCGGCGTCGCCGTGCAGGCCGCCGTCTCCGGGCTCGGCCTGGCGCTGGCGGTCCCTCTCCACGAGCCCGACGGCCTCGCGCGCGCGTGCGCCTCCCACCCGGCGATCGCCGATCTGGTGCGCCTGGCCACGCGAATGGAGTACGCCGAGGCCCGCTGGCAGGAGCGCCGCCGCGGCGAGAGCGGCAGGTTCAGCGCGACCCCGGTTTAGAGGCTAGACTCCAGGCGGTTGTCCCCGTGAGCCCGCCGACCCAGGCACCGTTCGATCGCCTCGCCGCGCCCCAGCCCGATCCGCGCGCCGAGCTCCGGCCTGCGCCAAGGGCCGGCCCCGCGACACGCCTGTCAGGGCGGGAGCCCGCCGCGAGCACCGTCTGGCGCGCCGTTCGGGCCGCCGCGAGGCTGGCACGGACGTCGCTAGTCGTGGCCCTGCTGACCATGCCGGCCGCCTCCTGCCTCGTGACCTCCGCGCCGCAGTTCGAGCCGCCGGCGCAGACGGCGCCCTTCCTGGTGAAGTCGACGGCGGATCCCGACCCGCGCACCATCCTCGTCTGGGACGACCCCCTCAAGGACCGGCAGGCGTTCAGCGCTCAGCTGGTGTCGGAAGACGCCGGTGAGGACGTTCAGGTCGTGCTTTTCGTGGACTACGGCAAGCCGAACGAGGCGAGCGGGTGGCCGTACCAGTACAGCGAGACGCACAACGACGCGGTCTCCGCGAGCACGCTCGACGATCCCGAGCCGCGCATCGCCAAGGCCACGCTCTTCAACCTTACGGCTGGGTGCCACACCGTCACGATGATGGTGTCACACGCCTTCGACAGCGGGCTCGGTTGCCCCTTGAAGCTGTCGGACTCGGACCAGATCACCTGGACGATCGTTCGGTGCGACGGCGGCAGTGCTTGCGCGATCGATCCTCAGCTCGACTGCCCGGCGATCGGAAACCCCGGCAGCTGCCCCGAGCAGGTCGGCGCGACCAGCGGGGGCGGCGGATGAAGCGCGCCTTGCCGAGCCTTGCCTGGGGCGTCCTCGCCGCGATCGCCGCTCCGGCGTGCGGTCTCCAGCTCGAGGCCGCCGACGCCGAGCTCCAGAACTCCTGCTCGACCGCCGCCGACTGCGCCGGCGCCGGGCAGTGCGTCTCCCTGCCGACAGGGAACACGTGCGTGGGGACGTCGGCGAGCCTGCCGGGCCTCATCATCGAGGTCCGGCCCGGCCAGACGGCGCGCTACGGCGCGGGCACGTCGCACCTGGTTCAGCTCGACGGCGTCATGGAAGGCGTCAGCCCCAACGGCTTCGTCGTCGATCAGAACATCAAGCTCTCCAGGCTGGTGCACCTCGATCCTGGTCGCGTCGTCGTCGGCCCGGACTTCGCGACCAAGCCTTGCCAGGCCGCGAGCGACGGGTCCCTGCCGGTGCGAGTTCAGCTCCGGCCCAACTCGCCGTACGTCGGCCTGCCGCTCGATCCGTACTCGGCGAGCACCGAGGAGGTCGACGGCAGCTACGCCTTCAAGCTCGACGTGCCCCCGGGCGTCTACGACATCTACATCGAGCCAAAGCAGACGGACGCGTGCGAAATGGCGCAGCAGCCGCCGCTCCCGCCCATCTTCTACCTGTCGCAGCAGCTCGACGAGAACCTCACGCTCAACATCGACGTGCCGCCGCCCTCGCACCTCTCCGGGACGCTCGCCTTCCCCGACGGCGAGAGCGTCGACGGCTGGTCGCTCGAGGTCGTCGAGCCGAAGACGGGGCTCGTGATCTCGGAGGTGCAGACGCTCGTGCAGGATCCGGTCGCCTTCCAGGTCGCGATCGATCTCGACTACTACTGGCTGTTCGACAAGTCGCTCTCACCCGTCATTCGCCTCCGCCCCAAAGAGGGAGAGCTCAAGCCCCGAGCGCACTGGGAGCTCGCGCCCCACGATCTCTTCGGCACCGGCCAGGTCGACCTCACGCTCACCGATCTCGCCTCGCAGGCGAAGGCGATCGACGGTCGCGTCCTCGACGGCAAGCTCAACCCGGTCGCCGCGGCGGTGACGATCGAGACCGTGCGGATCGACGGGGACACCGGGTTCAACGCCTCGTACCGCATCGACGTCGACAGCAATCCGGTCGACGGCTCGTACCACGCGCCGCTCTTCCTCGGGACGTACCGCCTCATCGCCCGGCCCAAGGTCGATCCGCAGAAGGCGCTCGCGATCGTCCCCGTCTGGAAGCTCGACGCCAACGATCTCGGCAGCGGGCACGACATCCTCATCGCCGAGAAGACGGCGCTGCGCGGCCGCGTCATCACCGCCAAGGGCGACGCCCTCATCGACGTCTCGATCGAGGCGACGCCTCCGCTGCCCTCGCCGGTCTCGTACTACGACAAGACGTTGCAGCTCGCGCCCGTCCTCCCCGACAAGGCGACGGGCGCGCCCGGGTCGACGGGCCAGTTCTCGCTCGCGGTCGACCCCGGCACCGTCGCCTACCCGGCGACCTTCGACTTCTCGGTCCGCACGCGCGACGGCTCGGGCTTCCCGTGGTTCGTGCGCGCGAGCATCATCGTGCCCACGTCCGGGTCGGACCTCGGCACGCTCAGCGTCCCGTACCCCGCCGTGCTCGAGGGCGCGATCCAGGATCCCGACGGTGGTCTCGTCGGCGGAGCCACGATCCGCGCCTGGCTTCCTGTCACCGATCCCGCCGCGGACGGCGGCACCGTCATCCAGATCGGCGAGACGATCTCGGACGACGCCGGCGGCTACGTGCTCGCGCTGCCTCCGTCGATCCTGCAGTGAGCCGCGCCGCGACGGCGGCCAGGGTGCCAGCGTCGGGCGCGGCGCCGCGGCAAAACGGAGTTCACCGCGCGCGGGCCCCAAGGTAGATTGATGGCGTGGGAGAGAGCGAGCGCGGGGGGATCCAGACCGCGCGGGCAGGGTCCTCACCGAACGTGGTGGCGGCGGCTCGACCGCCTTCCACGCCGCCGGACAGGGATCTGCCGGGCGCGCTGCACGAGGTCTCGAACGCGCTCACGGTGGTGCTCGCGTGGATCGAGAGCGCCCGCGAGCTCTCGGGCGACGCCTCCGAGGCCGCGCGCGCGCTCGACGTCGCTGCCTCGCGGGCCCGGCAGGCGCGCCACATCGTCCGCCGCGCCATCGGCGCCCGGGTACCCGAGGAGCCGCCGGTCCCGGTCGCGGGCGTGTTGAACGATGCGGTCACCGGCCTCGATCCGGAGGCGCGCCGCGCCGGCCTCACGCTCTCGCTCGACCTGGGCGCGCGCGTCGAGGACCTCGTGGTCGAGCGCGCTTCGGCCGTCCAACAGATCCTCACCAACCTCATCCTCAACGCCATCGCCGTCTCGCCCGACGGCGGCGTCGTCCGCGTCGACGCCCAGGTCGGGGGCGCCGGCGCCGTGGTGATCGGCGTCAGCGACGACGGGCCGGGAGTCGCGGCCGACCGGCGCGCCACCCTGATGGAGGCCGGCGTCTCGACGCGCTCCGGCGGCGCCGGCATCGGCCTCCGCCACGCCTCGGCGCTCGCTCGCGACGCCGGCGGCGCCCTCTCGCTCGCAGAGACCGCGTCGGGCGCGCGCTTCGAGCTTCGCTGGCCCTACCACCGCCCCGACCGCCAAGCGGGCGCGATCTCCACCCCCGGCCGCGCGGGCGCGCTCGCCGGCGCCCGCATCCTCGTGATCGAGGACGACGACGCCGTGATCGAGCTCCTCGAGACGGCCCTCACGGCGCGCGGCGCCACCGTCGTCGCGGTCCAGCGCGCGCGCGAGCTCGGCCCGGCGCTGGCGGGCGCGCCCTTCGACGCGGCGCTCTTCGACATGTCCCCCATCCAGGACGACGTCGCCGGCGCGCTCCAGGCCGTCCGATCGCAGAGCCCGGCCGCCCGCCTCGTCGTCATCTCGGGCAGCGCCGTGAGCCTGCCCGAGCTGCCCGCCGGCTGCGATCCCACCTGGGTCCGCAAGCCCTTCGAGGTGGGCGAGATCGTCCGCGCCGTGATCGGCGCCGGGCCCGTGGGCTCCCTGTCAGGGAAGGCTTGACTTCTCGTCTGGTAACGGTAGTTTCCCGGCCCCGAGCGAAGGTGGCGGAATTGGCAGACGCACTAGCTTGAGGTGCTAGCGGGTAACACCGTGGGGGTTCAAGTCCCCCCCTTCGCACAAGTCCTCGACGTAGAGCTCTCGCAGTAGAAGGACACCACGGCGGCCGCGGCCTCGAAGAGGACGCGGCCGTTGGTGCATCTTCGGCCTGTCGAGCCCGAGTCAAGCGCGGTCCGCTTCGCGGCCGCTCGAGCGATGCCGGTCGATCTCACGACGGGGCTCCCCGAAGGCATGGGCCTCGGCGATTCGGCGCGCGCCCGCCCCCGCACCCCCCCGGCCAGAGCCGACCCGCTCGGCCAATCCTCGTGACCCCCGACACGTCGTGGTCTCGCGGCGGAGTTACATTGGTCCCCGTGGCCTCGAAGGAGCACTGGGAGAAGGTCTACGCCACCAAGTCGCCCACCCAGGTGAGCTGGTACGCGCCCCACCTCGCGCGCTCCCTCGATCTCGTCGAGCGCTACGCCCCGGATCGCGCAGCGCGCATCATCGACGTCGGCGGCGGCGCGAGCACGCTCGTCGACGATCTCGTCGACCGCGGCTACCGCGAGCTCACGGTGCTCGATCTCTCGCCGACGGCGCTCGACGAGGCCAAGCGGCGCCTCGGCCCCCGCGCCGAGTCGGTGCACTGGCTCGCGGCGGACGCGACCACGGTGGACCTGCCCGAGGGCGCCTACGATCTCTGGCACGACCGCGCCGTCTTCCACTTCCTCACCGACCCGGCCGCGCGCGCCCGCTACGTCGCCACCGTGCGCCGGGCGGTGCGGCCCGGCGGGCACGTCGTGGTCGCCACCTTCGGTCCCGCCGGCCCGGAGCGGTGCAGCGGCCTCGAGGTGGTCCGCTACGACGCCGAGGGGATCCACGGCGAGTTCGGCGCCACGTTCGACAAGATCGAGCAGAGCGTCGAGGTCCACGCGACGCCGTGGGGCTCGGAGCAGCAGTTCGTCTACTGCCTCTGCGCGAAGCGCTGACCGGTGCCCGCTCCATCGCGCCCCGCCTCGATGCCTCGGACGACGCGCCTGTTCGTCTACGGCTCGCTCCGGCGCGGCGAGCCGAGCCACGCGCGCCTCGGCGACGCGGTCTTCGTCGGAGAGGCGCGGACCCGGCCCGAGCTGACGATGATCGATCTCGGCGAGTACCCCGGCGTCGTCGCCGGGGGCGCGACCGCGATCGCCGGAGAGGTCTACGAGGTCGAGCCGGCGACGCTCGCGGCGCTCGACGCGTTCGAGGGACATCCGGAGCTCTACCGGCGAAGCACGATCACGCTGGACGACGGCTCGGAGGTCGAGGCGTACCTGCTCGTCGCGGACGCGGGGGACCATCGCCGCGTCGTCGGTTCGGGAGACTGGCGGCGGCGCTGACGCCGCGCGAGGCGTTGTCGCTCAAGACCCGGCGGCGACGCCCCACCCGTTGCGCACGCGCCGCAAGCGCACCCCGGCGCGTTCCATCCGGGCCACGCCGCGCGCGTTGAGCTGCTGCCAGAGCTCGTTGCACCGGGCGCGCCAGGTGCGGTTGGTCTCGCCGATGTCGAGCGCCTCGGCGACGGCGAAGCGGCGGACGGCGGCGGCGTCGCGGACGTCGGTGGTGCGCACGTGGTCGACGATGCGGCGGAGCCTCTCGGCCGTGTCGCAGCGGACCGCGACGCCGAGCTCCGTCGCCGCGGCGGAGAGGACCTCGGTCGTCGGCCCGGGGAAGAAGTGCTCGTGGAGCTGCCGCGCGAAGCTCAGGCTGATGAGGCGGTTCAAGAGGCTCTCCACGGCGAGCGCGCGCTCGTGGAGCGCGACGCGGACGATGCGGAACATCACCTCGGCGCGCTCGTCGCGCATCCGGTAGCCGTAGCTCTTGTAGTCGCCGAGGAGCCTGCCCTCCGCCTCGAGGCGCGAGCGGAGCTCGGTGCCGGAGTAGACCTCGGTGCGGCAGAGGTTCCAGGGCAGGTCGAGGTGGCGCTCGGCCATGTCGAGCGTCACCTCGACGTCGTCGAGCGAGCAGTCGGGATCGAAGAGCATGAAGTTGAACGAGGGCGTGATCCCGTGCTCTTTGCAGATCGATCGCGCTCTGGTTGTGGATCGGCAGGTGGGTGCGGCCGAGGTAGTCGAGCCGCTGCGCCGAGGCGTTCTCGACGCCGAGGAACATGTGGATCGCGCCCATGCCGCGGAGCGCGCGGCAGACGCCGGCGGTGATGGTCTCGGGCCGGCCCTTCACCCAGAAGACGACGTCGCCGACGCCGCGGGCGCGGAGGGCGTCCCGCATCCGCTCGGCGCGCTCCACCGCCTTGCGCTCGTTGGGCAGGACGAAGAGGTCGTCCTGCACGAAGAACACCCGCGCGCCCCGCTCGTGGTACTGCGCCGCGATCTCCTCGGCGACGCGCTCGGGCTTGCGGAGCCGGAAGGGCACGCCGATCTCGCTCGTGAACGCGGCGATGCTGCAGTAGCTGCACTCGCCGATGCAGCCCCGCGCGGTGATGAGGAAGTCGACCGGGAGGCCGCCGACGACGTACGGATCGGCGCTCCGCCCCGGCGGCGCGAGCGTGTCGAGCTCGATGACGGGGCGGCGCACCGCCCCCGCGACGACGCGCTCCCCCTCGCGCCAGACGAGGCCCGGGATGCCGCGCGGCGCCTCGCCGCGCCCCAGGCTCGCGAGCATCTCGACCAGCGTCTCCTCGGCCTCGTGGCGGACGGCGGTGTCGAGATCGGGCACGTCGCGGAGGAGGTCCTCGAAGCAGAACGTCGGGACGTGGCCGCCGCAGGTGAGATGCCCTCGGAAGCCGCGCGGCCGAAGCGCGCGCATCAGGGCGAGGTAGTCGTCGATGTTGTTCTGGAAGGCCATCCCGAGGCCGACGAGATCCGGCTGTCGCCCGAGGATCGCCCGCACGGCCCCGTCGAGATCGGCGCGGTCGGCGTAGGCGACGATGTCGACCTCGTGCCCGGCCTTGCGGGCCGACGCGGCGAGGTACTGCAAAGCGAGGTTCTCCTGCTGGATGGGGCCGACCAGCACGGCGCGCTGCGGCCGGCTCACGAGGCCTCCGCGAGCGCCCAGCTCGCCACGGCGGCGGCCTCGTCGCCGTGCGCGACCACCTGCACGGCGTGCGGCCCCGGCTCGTCGGGCGGATCCCAGACGACGACGTCCGGCGCGAGCGCGGTCACCCGCCCGCCGGAAGGGTGCCACGCGTAGGCGAGGTCGGGCCCGCCGTCGTTCTCGGCGAAGAGCACCACCGTCCGCCCCACGCGCGCCACGGGCACGAGGCGCAGCCTGAGCACCCGGGCGAGCGGGAGATCGTCGGCCGCCTCGTCCGGCACGATCGGGCTCGGCGCCATCTCGGCGATGATCGCGCACACCTTGCATTCGTCGCCCGAGCTCACCCAGCTCATGACGTCGTCGTCGCCGCAGAGCTGGACGTAGGTGATCGACGCGACGCTCTGCTTCGGATCGCCGCCCGGCCCGCACCCGATCTCGAACGTCACCCGCACCGTCATCCGCACGAACTGACCGGGGCCGAGCGCCAGGGGATCGGCCCAGCTCGCGTCGAACGAGAACCCGCCGGCGACGGGCTGGACGTTGGACACGAGCATCCCGGAGAGCTGCGGGTCGGTCGCGTCGACCACCTCGATCGTGGGCAACCCCTGCACGAGCCCGGCGAGCGCGGGCGCGATCTCGATCTGCCCCTTCGCCGATTGGATCGTCTGCGCGTCCTTCACCAGCGTCACGCGCGCGGCGCCGTTGCTGTCGACGGGCCCCATCGCGACCGCGCAGATCTGGCCAGGCTCCGCGGGCACGCCGGGCGCGGGCAGCTCCACCGTGAACGTCTGCTCGATCGTCCCCGGGTCGCAGAACGGCGCGCCGCCGGCCCCGCCCGCGCCCGTCGTCGCCGTCGTGCTCGAGGTGACGAACGCGCCGCCGGTCCCCGAGGACTGCGAGCCGCTCGTCGCTCCTCCCGAGCCCACGCTGGCTCCGCCGTGATCGACGGGCGTGGTCTCGCCCTCGCCGCAGGTGGCCGCCGCCGGCACGAGCGCCGCCGCGAGGAGCGCCGGCAACGCCTGCTTCGGGACCCCGACCACGAGCCTGAGCTTCCGCATGGGCGCCTCCGGGACGGAGGATACACCTCGCTCGGTGCCCCCAATCAACGACCGCCGCGGACCACCTCCGAGGAGGAAGTCGCGGACGGCGACGAGCACGCTCACGAGCCCGAAGAGCCCGGCGCGGCCACGATCGTCGCGGCTCGCATGGTGGCCGACGTGCTCGGCTGCCGGGGAGCCGACGCGTCGGCGGCCGATACGTCACTTCCCCTGGACGACCTGCACCTCGACCTCGATGTCGACCTTGTCGCTGACCAGCACGCCGCCGGCCTCGAGGCCCTGGTTCCACTTCAGGCCGAACTCGCTCCGGCTGATCGATCCCCTGGCGCTGAAGCCGAGGCGCTGGTTGCCCCAGGGATCCTTGCCGGCGCCGGTCTGGTCCACGTCGAGCGTGACCGGGTGCGTCGCGTCGCGGATGGTGAGGTCGCCGGTGAGCTTGAAGCGGTCGTCGCCGGAGCGCTCGACGCGCCTGCTCTTGAAGGTGATCTTCGGAAACCTGTCCGCCTCGAAGAAATCGGCCGACTTGAGGTGGCCGTCGCGCTTCTCCTCGCGCGTGTCGATGCTCGCCGTGTCGATCTCGACCGCCAGCAGCGACTTCGTCGGATCGGCGCCGTCGTACGAGAGGTTCGCGGTCCAGGCTTTGAACTGGCCGCGGACCTTGGCGAACATCATGTGGCGGACGGTGAAGCCGATCTCGGAGTGGGTGACGTCGATGTCATAGGTGGTCATGGCTGTCTCCTGAACGACACCCTAGGACCGCGATGGCATCCAAGGAATCGATGAAAAATCGATGTTGAGCATCTTTGAAGCAGATGGATGCGGGGCCGAGCGCCGCGCGGCACGCCGCTCGAGCCTCCGGGCGTTCGCCGGTCAGCGCTTCGAACGCCGGGGTCGGGGCCGCGTCGAACGCGATCGGCGCTCGGCGAGGCCGGCGTCGCGGGCGCAGAAGCTCTCCAGCTGCGCGAGCAGCCAGCGGTGCGCGGGGCCGAAGGTGGTGTCGGTCCGGTAGATCGCCGAGAGGTAGAGCGTGTGCTCGTCCCGGCCCCACGCCTCGGGGCGGATGGCGACGAGCCTCTTCGCGCGCAGGTCGTCGCGCACGAGGTGCTCGGGGAGGTTGCCCCAGCCCAGGCCCGCGCGCAGCATCACGTGCTTGGTGTGCAGATCGGCGACGCGCCAGGTGCGCGG
This sequence comes from uncultured Polyangiaceae bacterium, assembly GCA_964372055.1. Taxonomy (GTDB): domain Bacteria; phylum Myxococcota_A; class Polyangia; order Polyangiales; family Polyangiaceae; genus CAYJPW01. The sequence continues at coordinate 9,705 of CAYJPW010000059.1, read as the reverse complement.
CGAGAGCACGGCGCGGTCGGGGACGCCGGTGTCGCTCCTCTCCGAGAGGACGATCTGGATGGCGTCGGCGAAGCGCTCTCTCTTGATCGGGCCGCGGAGCTGGGCGAGAGGGTGCGCGGGGCTCACCACCGGGATCATCCGGATGGGCGCGAGCACGCGGCGCTCGAGGCCGGGTGCGAGGCCGTCCGGGCTGGCGACCCCGAGCGTGGCGGCGCCCTGGAGCACGCGGGCGGAGACGGCCGACATCACCTGCGTGTCGATGCGGAGATCGACCGCCGGGAACTCCTTGGCGAAGGCCGTGCAGAGGTCGATGAGCGAATCGAGCGGGAACAGGGCGTCGATGCAGAGCGACACCGAGGCCTCGATCCCCGACACCATCCCGGCGGTGAGCCGCCGGAGCCCGTCGACCTCCAGGAGCACGCGGCGAGCGGCCGCGAGCACCGCGTGCCCCTGCTCGGTCAGCTTCGCCACCTTGGTGGAGCGGTCCCAGATGGGCACGCCGAGCTGCGACTCCAGGTTGGCCATCGAGGTGCTGATCGCCGACTGCACCCGCCGGAGCTTCCGCGCGGCGGCCGAGAAGCTGCCCTCCTCGACGACGGCGACGAAGGCGCGGAGCTGGTCGAGGGTGACCGGATCGTACACGCCGGCACCATCTCACCAAGTGATGACCGACGTCAACGGATTGCCGATTCCATGAATGGCCCACCCGCCGCATGCTCGTGGGGTCGCAGCGCCGGCCGCTCCAGGGTCGGGCATGCACCCACCGAGCAGAGGCGACCCATGATGACCATCCGACACGCCAAGGACCGAGGCCACGCGCAGCATGGCTGGCTGGACTCGCACCACACCTTCTCGTTCGCCGACTACCACGACCCGGCGCACATGGGCTTCCGATCCCTGCGTGTCATCAACGACGACCGGGTTCAGGCGGGGCGGGGGTTCGGGACGCACCCGCACCGCGACATGGAGATCATCTCCTACGTCCTCGAAGGAGCGCTCGAGCACAAGGACTCGATGGGGACGGGCTCGGTCATCCGACCGGGCGACGTGCAGCGGATGAGCGCGGGCACCGGGGTGCTCCACAGCGAGTTCAACGGGTCGAAGAGCGAGCTCGTCCACTTCCTCCAGATCTGGATCGTCCCACGAGCGCGCGGGATCGAGCCGAGCTACGAGCAGAAGTCGTTCGCGGCGGAGGGGAAGCGGGGCCGCCTCCGCGTCGTCGCGTCGCCCGACGGACGCGACGGCAGCGTCACCCTCCACGCGGACGCGGTCCTGTACGCCGGCCTGTTCGACGCGGGCGAGGTCGCCGAGCTCGCGCTCGCGCCGGGCCGCCACGCGTGGGTGCACGTCGCCCGCGGCAAGGTGCGCGTCGACGGACGCGATCTCGGCGCCGGCGACGGGGCGTCGCTGTCGGACGAGCGCGCCGTGCGCGTCGAGGGTGTCGATGGGGGAGAGGTGCTCGTGTTCGATCTCGCGTGAGCACCGCGCGGCGGCGGCGCCCCCGTCGTCGTCGAAGCGCGTCAGGCCAGCGCAGCCGCCAGCCCGAGCTCGCGCGCGATGGCGCGCACGCAGGCGAGCGTCCTGCCGCGGTTGACCCGAACGAAGGTGACTCCCGCCGACTGCGCCGCTCGCGAGAGCATGCCGTCGGCGGCGTGGTCCTGGAAGCCGGTCGCGGAGAGGACGAGGTCGTAGCTCCCGTTCGCGATGCGGGTGCACTGCGCCTGGACGCGGCGGGTGCTGCCGTCGCACCACGTGATCTCCATCCCGAGCACGTCGGCGAGCTTCCCCTGGAGGTCGGGGTCCTCACGGTTGCTGACGAAGAGCGCGTGCTTGCCCGAGGTGTGCGGGCGCACGACGGCGCTGAGCGTCTCGAGCGAGGTGGCGACCGCCGCGGCGGCGCCCTCGGCCTCGTCGTCGGCCTCGCCGGCGTCGGCCGTCGCCTCGGCAGGCTCGCCGGAGAGCGCGCGCGCGAGCTCGCGCAGGCGCCGCCGGGCGCGCCGGTCCCCCGTGGGCAGGTCCTTGTCCTCGATGCTCGCGATCTCCGCTTTGCGCGAGGCGAGCACCACGACCAGCTCGGGCGTGGTCGCTGCGTCGAACGCGTCGACGAGCCAGGCGGCGATCGCGGCGGGGCCCGCCGCCGGCGGCGGCGGCTCGCGCAGCTGCGCCTTCGGTGCCGGCGCGGGCGGAGCCGCGCGCTTCTCGCCGCCGTCGCCCGTGGCGAGCGAGGCCCAGGGGCGTCGAGGCCGGTAACGCGCGTCGGTGAGCTCGCGCAGCGCCTCGCCGCGCGGGCCGAGCGCGGCGGCCAGCGCGCGGAGGCGGCCCATGGCTCGGCCCCAGCGCACGGTGTCGGTCGCGAAGGGACGCACCCAGCGGAGCGTCGCGGCGAACGCGCACGCGCGCCGGAGCGCGTCGGCGTCCACGGCGGCGGCGTTCGACCAGAGCGCGTCTTCGAGCTCGCCGGCGACCTCGGCGAGCCGTTCGTCGGGCCGATCCGGCAGAGGCGTGGTCAGCGCGGCGTCGACCCACCCATGCTCGTCGATGTCCGCGGTGCGCGCGTCGACCAGCGCGAAGAGCGCGCGCTCGGCGGTGTCGGCGGCCTCCTCCCACGTGGCCGGGGCGGCCTCGCGCCGGCCGAGCGCGATGTCGGAGGGCGACGCGTTGAGCTGGAGCGCGCGCACGTTGCCGGGCCAGTAGGCCTTCGCGAGATCGCCGAGCACGCGCGCGACCTTGGCGACGGCGCGCGACACCGCGGCGGACGCGGGGAGCTTCTCCTGGTAGGTGCGCGCCCAGCAGATCCAGACGAGCAGCCACAGCCGCTGGTGCTCGGGCGCGAGCGGCGCCATCAGGGCCTCGCGCTCGGCGATCGTCTCGAGCAGCTCGTCGAGCTCGCGCACCGCGCGCGCCTCGGTCAGGGGCCCGCGGGGCTCGTCGGCGGCGGCGGGCGCGGCCGTCGAGGCCGGTTGCTCGGGCCGTGTCTGGGCGGCGCGAGGCGCCTCGGGCGCGACCGGCGGCGTGGCCTCGACGGCGGCCCGCGGAGGCTCGGCGGGCTTCGGCGGCGCCGGCGAGGGCTCCGCCTCGGGCTTCGCCGCGAGCTCGCCGCTCGCCGTGGCTCCGTCGGCGATCGCCGGAGCGCGCTGCAGGGCCGCCGAGAACAGCTCGCGCGCCAGACCGGAGGGGAGCATCGCGCCGAGCGCATCGCCGAGCGCGTCGTCCTCGCTGGCGCCCTGGCCCAGCCACCGCTCGGGCCCGAGCGACACGAGGCACTCGACCCACGGCCCGCCGCGGAAGTCGATCTTGTAGCCCTCCTCCTCAAGGAGGCTCTGCGCGCGCGGGCGGGCGTTCATCCTCTGCCTACCGGATTAGCACAACCTCGACGGAGCGCGCGCCCGCAGGCGCGTGGCAGGCGGACAGCGAGGCCGCAAAACTGCACGATCGAGCGGCAGGCGATCGACTCTGCGCGATGTTCGCGCTCGAAACGACCGCGCGCCACGCGCGATCCGCCCGACAGGACCCGATGCCGACCCCTCGTCCCGGCGCGGCGGGCGGAGGGTCAGCCCGGCGAGAACAGGATCGGGTACGTCACGGTCACGATGCCGCCCTCCGGTTGCGGGAACGAGAGCGTGCGGAACGCCTGCACGACGCAGGCGACGACCTTCGGGCTCGGCAGCGTCGATCCGCCGTCGGCTGCCGACTCGACCGCGCCGCTCCGCCCGATGACGAACCGGGTCGAGACGCGGCCCGCGAGGGTGGGGTTGTCGCGAAGCGCGGTCTCGTAGCAGGCCCGGAAGCGACCGAAGTTCTGGCGGATGATGCGCTGGATCGCCTCGGGGGGAAGCCGGCCCGAGACGCTGGTGCCGCAGCAGGTGTAGCGGGCCCACGGCGTCCTCGTTCGATGGCCGGCGAGCCGGTCGCCCGAGCCTCCCCACCCGAAGCCGGTGAGCCCGACGCCGATCGTGCCGCGGCCGCCGGTCCCGTCGCCGGGCGGGCCCGACGAGTGTCCGAGGCCGCCGACGCGCCCGAGGCCGATGCCCTCGGCACCTCCTCCTCCGCCCAGCCCGATGCCGGTGAGACCGAGGCCTCCCGCGCCGGCCGCGTCCTCCATGCGCCGGCCCCACATCGCCCCGTCCGCCGCGGCCGCGTCCCGCCCGCTCGCCTCAACGTCACCGAAGCGCGCGGTCGGCGAGCTCGGCCCCTGCGCGAGCAGGCCGATCGCGCCGAACGTGCGAGCGTCGGTCAGGGCCTCGTCGCGCGAGAGGCGCGCGGGCACGTCGTCGCGGCGCGGGACCGCGTAGCGCCCGCCCGCGGCGGTGCGCGAGCTCGTGCCCATCCGGCCTGCCTCGCCCTCGGCGCGGGCCCCGCCCGCGGGGCGGCCATTGCCGTCGCGGTCGTTCGCGGCGCGGCCGTCGCTCTTTCCGCTGCCGTCGTCGAAGACGACCGCGTCGGCGACGCTGGCGCGCCGCTCGGCCCTGGCGATGGCGGCCTGGAGGCCGGCGATCTCGGGCGCGCGCTCGTCGAGCGCCTCGGCGGCTTCGGCGCCGTGCCGCGCGGCCCCGAGCACGAACGCGTGGAGGAGCGCCGCCGCGGCGACGTGGCCCCAGGCGGACCCACGCGCGCGGCGCCCGGCCGGCGCGGGCGCGAGGGCCGAGACGACCTCGATGGCGACCACCATCGAGGCGGCGCGGAGCTCGGCCCGGTCCCCGAGCGCGAGCGCGACGCGCGCAGGAGCTCGCAGCGCGACCGCCGCGCTCGCGCCGGCCCGCATCAGATCGGCGCCGAGCCCTGCAGGGACCTCGAGCCACACCGCGTCGCGGCATGCGCGGGCGACGATCGCGGGCTCTTCGAGCATCGACGCAGCCCGCGGCAGCGATCGCGCGCCGCGCACGCTCCCGATGGAGATGGCGTCGCCCGGCGCCGCGCGCGCGACCTCGAGCACCTCGTCTCCCCAGCGCGCGGTCGCGAACACGGCGACGCGCGCCCGCTCCTTCGCGCCTGCCCGCTCGCTCGCGCCCCGCGGCCCCGGCTTCGATTCGGTCATCACGGCACTCCCCTCGCTCTCGGGTTTCAACGGAGCCGCCCGGCCCAGCCGAACGACGGCGGCTCCGGCTGCTGTTTCTCGTCGGCGCCGAGCACGAGCGCCGCCGGCTCGGCGCCGACGCGCGTGGCCTCGAGGCGCACCACGACGCCCCGCCCCCCGGCGCGGTACCCGATCGCGGCGGCGGCGATCTCGGCTCCCTCGAGCGCGAGATCGGCGCGGACGACGGTCTCGCCGCGGCGGGCGCCGGGCGTGGTCCACACGCCGCCGCGCGGATCGTCGGCGCTCAGGCTGGCGGCCTGCGCCGCTGCGGCCCGCACGCTGCAGACCGCGGTGAACCCGCCGCGCGCGTCGTCCAACGCCACGCACCGATGCGCGCGCCCCTCGTGCGTCTGCGCGACGCGAGGCGCGGCGGCCATGGCGAGGCGAGGCGTGTCGCCCTGGAGCCGCACCGTCCCGCGCACGGTGGCCAGCGTTCCGAGATCGGTCGCCTCCCAGGTGAGCGCGGCGTCTCCGCCGTCGCTCGTTCGCAGGAGCAGCATGGCCTCGCCGCGGCCGGCCGCGGTCGTTGGGCCGAGGCGCAGCGCGACCAGGTGGCCGGGACGCCGCACGACGACGCGTACGCCCTCGCGCGCGACGGCGACCTCGGCGCGCACGTCGGCGGGCACCGGCGCGTCGGTGGTGTCGGGCGGCGAGAGGACCCGAGCGCGTTCGATCGCCGCGGCGCGCACGCGATCCCCCGGCGCATCGGGGGCGGGGCGCTCCGGTCCGACGCTCGCGAGCGAAGCCCCGCCGTCCAGCGCAGACACGCCCGCGCGGTCGAGCCCCGCCGCGCCGAGCGCAGCCACGCCCACGCCGGCGATCCAAAGCGCGCGCGAACGTCGATCGCGAGGCAGGGCGCGCTCCATCACAGCGTCCTCAGGAAGGCGGCGAGCGCCGCGAGCTCTTCGGGCGAGAGCTGCGTCGTCTGCCCCATGCGGTCGAGGTTGTCGGCGAGCAGCTCCTCGAGCGACGCGTAGCGCCCGTCGTGGAAGTACGGGGCCGTCGATCCCACGTGGAGCAGCGGCGGCGTGCGGAACGCTCCCGAGGTGTCGGCCGGCGCGCGCGAGCCGACGTCGTGCAGCTGCCGATCGCTCGCCTCGGTCGCGAGGCGATGGCAGCCGGAGCACCCGACCTCCTCCGAGGTGAACAGCGCGCGGCCGCGCGCCGCCGCCGCGGCCTCGGGGGCGACGCTCGACGACGCCGCGCCCTCGTCGGGGGCGGCGCCGCCCTGCGGGCGCGGCGCGAGCAGGCCGCGCCGCAGGAACGCGGCGAGGTCCTCGAGATCGGCGCGCGGCAGCCCCGTACCGCCGAGGCGCGTGATCGTCTCGGCCATGTTGTCCTCGAGCACCGGGTGCTTGCCGAGCCACCCGAACGGGCCTCGCTCGAGCCGTCCGACGAGCGTCGGCGTCTGACGCGGGCCGGCGCCGAGCTTCCAGGTCACGCCGTCGTCGCGGCCCTCGGGGTGGCAGCCCGCGCAGGCACGCCCGTCGCGGGTGATGCGCCGGTCGCGCTCGGTGACGAAGAGGCGGCGCCCGCGCGCGACCTCGGGAGGGAGCGGGTCCGTCGCCAGCTCTAGGCGGTCGGTGCGCCCCGAGTCGAGATCGACGAGCGCGAGCTCGTGCGCGTGCTGCGACCACACGACGGCGGTCCGCGTCGCCTCGTCGACGTCGACGCCGGTGGGGCCGGCGCCGACCGCGAACCGCTGCCGCACCGAGAGCGCCGGATCGGCCGCGCGCGCGTCGAGGACCACGAGCTCGTCGGTGCCCTGCGAGGCGACCAGGAGCGCGTCGCCCGAGACGGCGGCGGCGCGAGCCTGCCGCGGCGGCGCCGAGGGCGGGGCGACCGCGAACCCCACCGCGGGATTGCCGATCGACGCGGCGCCCACCAGCGGATCCGGCGCGTCGGGAGGAGCGTCGGGCGCACGGCGGCGCGCGCGCCTCGGCCGCACCTCGTCGCCCGGGCGGCCGTCGAGCTGATCCGATCCGAGCGCGCGCTCGGCGCGCACCGCGAGCACCGCGACCGACGCGACCGACGTCTCCTCCTCGACCGGCACGCCGCCGTACGCGCCCGGGATCGAGCGCACGCTGTCGGATCCGTTCTGCTCGAGCGTGTGCGGCACGAAGAGCCGCTCGCCCGAGGTGGACAGCGCCGCCGCGTACGCCAGCGCAGGCGTGGTGTGGAGCGTGCCCGCGCCCATGGCGCGCTCGAGCTGGTGCCGGTACGACGCGCCGCCGAGCGCGCGCACGCGGCGGGGCGCGGGCGCGGGGCCGGTCGGATCGAGATCGACCGCGGTCACCGCGTCGCCGACGAGGTGGGTCACGAACGCGCGCGCGCCGTCGGGCGTGACCACGACGCCGCGCGGCTCGCGCGCGACCGGGACCGACCAGCGCCGCTCGAGCGTCGCGGCGTCGAGCGCCGTCAGCGCCCGCCCCCACGTGGAGGTGACGAGCAGCTCGCCCGCGGGCGTCGCCGCGAGGCCCCACGGATCCGACGGCACCTCGGCGCGCGCGAGCTCGACGCCGCGGCCGTCGGCGTCGATCGCGAGCAGGACCACGGCGTCCTCGCTGCGCAGCGTCACCGCGATCCGATCGGCGCCGAGGACCACCACCTGCTCGGGCACGCCGGCGAGCGGCGTGCTCGCCACCTCCAGGCTGACGAGGTCGACGCGGTGGAGCGCCCGGTTGTCGGCGTCGGCGACGTACGCCGCCGACGCCGCGTCATCGACCGCGACGCTCCCGCCGCGCGCCGCGGCCCCGAGCGGCTCGAGCGCGTGGCTCCCGCTCGCCGCCTCCGGCACGCCGCTGCAACCGGCGGCGATCAGCGCGGCGGCGGCGGACGCCAGGTCGAGCCAGGGCGACGCGCGACGACGCGTGAGAGCTCGATGCGTCATGAAGCCCGAAGACAGCCGCGGCGCCGTCGGGTTCCCGCGCGACGCGGCTGCGCCGATCTTCGCGTGAGGGCGTGCTTTGGCAGCGACGCTGCCGCGACGGTGAGCCTCGTCGCGTCGTCCCGCGCCCCCTCGCGCTCGCGGGCCAGACCACGGCTGCGGACGCGTCGACGGGCGGTCCGCGGGCGGAGCTGCGGCAGTGGACCGATGGACCACGGGTCCACACGGCCGGCCCCCTCGCGACCGGCTGGGTGCGTGGCGCGCCGCGTGCTACGACGGAGGCCACGTCTTGACGATTCCCGACGCGCCCGGTTCGATGGAGACCCGATGCCCGAAATCGACGACGCCGTGACCACGCGCGCCCGCGCGCGCGTCGGACAGGTGCTCCGCGGCAAGTGGCGGCTCGACAAGCTCCTGGGCGTCGGCGGCATGGCCTGCGTGTTCGCCGGCACGCACCGCAACGGCAAGCGCGGGGCCGTCAAGATGCTGCACCTCGAGCTCTCGATCCACGAGGACGCCAAGCAGCGCTTCCTGCGCGAGGGTTACGTCGCCAACAAGGTCGACCACCCCGGCGCGGTCTCGGTCCTCGACGACGACATCGCCGACGACGGGGCCGTCTTCCTGGTGATGGAGCTGCTCGAGGGCGAGACCGTCGACGCGCGCGTCCAGAAGCGGGCGGGCTCGCAGCTCTCGGTGCAGGAGGTGATCGCCATCGCCGACCAACTCCTCGACGTGCTGGTGGTCGCGCACGAGAAGGGCATCGTCCACCGCGATCTCAAGCCCGAGAACCTGTTCCTGACCACCAAGGAGCAGCTCAAGGTGCTCGACTTCGGCATCGCGCGCCTCCGCGAGCTGTCGAGCACCAACCAGGCGACGCGCACGGGCAGCGTCATGGGCACGCCGGCGTTCATGCCGCCCGAGCAGGCCCTCGGCAACTGGGACGCCGTCGACGGGCGGACCGACGTCTGGGCGGTGGGCGCGACGATGTTCCGCCTCCTGACCGGGCGCGCCGTGCACGAGGCCGACACGATCAACAAGCTGCTGCTCGCGGCGATGACCAAGCCGGCGCCGCCGATCCAGAGCGTGATGCCGGCGATCCCGCCGGCGTTCGCCGCGATCATCGACCGCGCCCTGAAGTTCGAGCAGGCCGAGCGTTGGCCCGACGCGCGGGCGATGCAGCAGGCGCTGCGGCAGCTCGCCGGTGCCGCGCCGGCCGTGCCGGCGGGGCTCTTCCCTGGTCACACCGTCGGCCGAGGCGCGAGCGGCGTCCACGCGCCGGCGATCGCACAAACCGGGAGCTCGGCGTTCGCACCCAGCCAGCCCGGGATCGGCGCGCCGGCCACCGCGGGCTTCCCCGCAGCCGGGGCGCCCGCGCCGGGCATGTCCGCCGCGCCCGGCGTGTCGGCTCCGAGCTCGGTGGCCCACGCCGGCAGCCCGTCCTCGGCGAGCCAGCCAGGCACCATCGCGCTGCCGGGTGGAGGGCAAGGGCCGGCGAGCGCGTCACCCAGCCACCTCGGCGTCGGCCAGGCGCCGCTCGGTCACGCGGGCGGCAGCCAGCCGGGGATGGTGGCCCACGCGCAGCCGCCCAGCGGATCGCTCCTCACGACGTCGCTGCCGATGGCTGCTCCCGCGCCCGCGACCTCGTCGCGAGGGGCGCTGGTGGCCGCCGCGATCCTGGGCGTCGTGGTGATCGGCGCGGGCGTGGGGCTCTTCGCGTTCCGCGGCGCGGCGTCGAGCTCGGCCC
>CAYJPW010000058.1:0-56746 GCA_964372055.1 uncultured Polyangiaceae bacterium | reverse complement strand
GGAGTCGGTGGGCCGCCCGGAATCGGCGGGCCGCCCAGCCGGGAGCCGCCGCCCGGGCAGCCGCCGCGCGGTGGACCGCCAGGTCGCGAGCAGCCGCCGCCTGGAGTGGGCGGGCCGCCCGGAAATCGGCGGGCCGCCCGGCCGGGAGCAGCCGCCGCCCGGGCAGCCGTCGCGTGGTGGCCGCGCAGAGGAGCGAGGTGGCGGCCCGGGGCGCGGCGGGGATCGCGGCGGTGACCGCGACGACTGAAGAGGTGCCGGACACTTCGCTCGCGACGGAGCGGTGACGATGCGGCTCATCGCGCGCACACGCGCGCGATGAGCCGCTCGCCCTCACGTGCTCGCCGAGCGCACCAGCGCCGTGAGCTCGAGCAGCGCCGCGTGCGAGAAGGGGCGGAACTCCTCGGCGCCGATGATCTTGCGGATGGCGACGCTGCACGCCGGATCGACGGCGAGCCGGCAGAGCGCGCCGGCCAGCGCGGCGCGGAGCGAGAGCGGCACCGAGGGCTCGGCGACGATCATGTCCGAGGGGATGGGGCCGGCGACGTCGACGACCCGGAACCGGCCCGCGACGGGGATCTCCTGGAACCCGGCTCGGACGAGCGGCTGCTTGGGATCGCCGCCGCGGAAGACGGCGTAGGTGGCGCCGGCGTCGGCGCGGCCATCGAGCACGGCGCGCGCGACGTCGCCGTGGGACTCGCAGAAGAGCTCCTCGCGGAAGAGCTTCGCGGGATCGATGCGCTGGCGTGCGAGCGAGGCGCGCGGGACGAGGTAGCCCGCCGCGCTCGTGGGCGCGACCCACGCGACGCGCCGCCCCGCGAGGTCGGCGGCGCTCTTCGCGTCGGAGCCCTCGGGGACGAAGATCACGGCGTGGTAGAAGGCGACGCCCTGCCGCACCGAGCTCAGGAGCGGAACGACGCGGCTCAGCGCGGGCGAGAGGAGCAGCAGCGTCGGCGACACCCAGGCGAGCTGCACGCGCCCCGCCTCGATCGCGGAGCCGAGCGCGCTCGGCGATGGCGCGCAGTGGGGCACGACCGAGACGTGCGTGTCCTCGGCGAGCTGATCGCAGAGGTCCTTGAGCAACACCCGCGACGGCTCCCCCGCCTGCGCGGGGACGAGCCCGAAGGTGACACGGCGGGAGTCCGGCGAGCCGGCAGAGATGACCATCGTGGATCGAGGATACCGCGCCTTGCGCCGCGAGCGTGCGCCCTCGGCACCGACGCCGCCGCCCGAGCCCGAGCGCGATTCCTGCCGCGGTCGCTCGAGCCCGGCACGCGGCGGGGAGCGTGCTACGACGGGGGCATGTCCCGCGAGGTCGAGCGCACCGAGGAAGAGTGGCGCGGCGTTCTCACGCCCGAGCAGTACCGTGTGCTCCGCCAGGCAGGCACCGAGCGCCCCTTCTCCGGCGAGCTCGACGCCCACCACGAGCCGGGCACGTACGTGTGCGCGGGATGCGGCGCCGAGCTGTTCACGTCGGACGCGAAGTTCGACTCCGGGTGCGGCTGGCCGAGCTTCTACGAGGCGCTCGACCCCGCGAAGGTCGAGGAGCGCGAGGACCGGAGCCACGGGATGCGACGCGTGGAGGTGCTCTGCCGCCGCTGCGGCGGCCACCTCGGGCACGTGTTCCCGGACGGCCCGAGGCCGACGGGCATGCGCTACTGCATCAACTCGGTGAGCCTCGGCTTCAAGCCGAAGTGAGCGCGGCGGCGCGGCGCGCGCGCCGGGAGGATCCTCCGCGCCGGCGCGCGATCAGATGTCGAGGCAGCCGACCATCTGCATGCAGCTGATCCACGCGTCCGCGTTGCAGTCGGAGACGAGGAGATCGGTGCAAGCGTCGACGCTCGCGAGCTGCGCGGCGGAGCAATCCGCCAGGTCTTGGGCGCAGCCCTCGAGGCACCCACTCGTACCGCCGAGGCACGTCTCGACCAGGGGGCAGACCTCGCCGCAGATCGCGGAGACGCTGCCCACGCATTTCTGATTGATGCACGCCTCGCCGGCGGGACAGCCCTGATCGGCGAGGCATTCGACGCAGCCGTTGGCTCCGTTGCAGACGCCGCCCAAGCACGGCGTGCCCGGCGGCAGGGGGCTCTGGATGCACTGGCAGGCTTGGCAGGTGTAGCCGAAGCAGCCGTCGTCCACCTGGGGACAATCGAGGTCGCCGGCGCATGCGCACGGCCCTGTGGTCGTCGTGGTCGCGGTCGTCGTCGTGCCGCTGGACGTCGTGGCGCCGCTCGACGTGCTCGAGCTCGAGGACCCGCCGCCCCCCGCGCCGCCCGGGTCGACGACGGCGGTGCCGCCGCACGCGACCAGCACGAGGGCGGCCGCGAGCAACATGGGGCGCGAGCGATCGCGAACGCGGACCCGGATTTCGTCACGTGCCATCGGTCACGAATACGTCGCGCGCCCGTGAGCGTCTAGCTCGTCGGGTGTCCGGGGGATGCGATCGTGCGAAGCGTCACTCGGCTGTGGCGGAGGAAGTGCCCACTCCACGCACCGTTCGGGTCGTCACGATCGGCGCCCTCGCGGCAACATGGGGTCGTGAAGCGAGCCCTCGCCGTCATCCTCTGCCTCGTCCTCGCCGCGATCGCCGCGCCCGCCCGCGCCCAGAGCGCCGCGACCACCGAGGAGTGGCGCGCCCTGGGCGACGGGGTGATCGCGCTCGAGACCGCGTGGGCCGCGGCCCCGCGCGAACGCAAGGCGACCGTCAGGGTGAGGCAGCTCGACGCGAAGCTCGCGCCGCGGGCCGCGCCGGTGACGGTCCACGACGCCGGCGCGGTGATCGCCACGCTCGCGGTTCGCCCCGGCGCCGCCGCCGTGCTGCTCTACCGGGCCGGCCGCGATCCCCGCGTCCAGGTCGCGCTCGTCGACCTCGCGGCGGGCACGTCCCGCCTCGTCGACCTCCCCCGCACGGCGCCGAGCGGCTACGCGCCCACGGCCGCCGTCGCGTGCGGCGATCCCGACGGGTTTGCGCTGCTCTGGCAGGAGCAGAAGGTCGGCGATCCCGGCGCCGAGGCCCACGCGACGCTTGCGCGGATCCGGCCCGACGGGACGTTCGTGCAGAAGGCGGCGGCCGTCGCCGTGCCGTGGTCGCTCGCCGCCATCATCGACGATGGTCGCGGGTACACGCTCGCGCTCTACTACGACGGCGCCGCGCCGGATCGGACGCGCCTCTGCTTCGTGACGCTGACCCGCGACGGCAAGCCCGAGCAGCACCCGTGGTGGGGATCGCGCCCGGGGCTCGTCGACGAGGTCCAGCTCGCCCAGGGCCGCGGCGCGATCGTCGCCGCGTACCGCACCGGCGGCGGCGCGATCGTCTCTGTCGTGGCCAACGAGACGACCGGGCAGTGGGGCAAAGAGGCCGACCCGAGCCGCGTGCTCGTGCCGAGCGCGAGCCCTCCGGCGCCGGGCGCGCGAGGCGAGACCGCGGCAGGAGCACCGCCGGCGTTCGCGCTGCGCGTGGTCGGTGATGCGCCCGAGATCCTCCGGCGGTGAGCGAGTCCGGCGTGCGGCCGCGCGGCGCCGCCCGACGCGCTCACGCGTCCGCGATCAGCGAAGCGCGCGTGATCCCGCCCTCGATCGTGTCCGCGCCGACGGTGACGTAGAGCCGCCCGTCCGAGCGCACCAGCTCGAGACGCGTCGTCCGCTCGATCTTGGCCTCGAGCGCCTCGAGGAAGACCGGCTCGAGGCGCCAGACCTCGATCGCCTCCAGCTTGTGGATCGGGCGACTGGCTGCCTCGCGCCGGAGCTGCGCGAGCTCGACCTGGGTGAAGAGCGCGACCCGCGCCGCCGCCTTGGAGGCCTTGTGGAGGCGCTCCGCCGAGGGCGCGCCGACGTCGATCCACGCGAGCAGGAGGCCGGTCGGATCGCGGATCGCGATCGGCGGCTCCTCGGTCGAGGAGAGGCCGCCCTTGCTGAACGCGATCCCCTCCTCGTACGAGAGGCAGTAGGCGAGCGTCCGCGTGAGCATGTAGCGCACCGTCTCGGAGGGGTGGCGGGCGACGCGGAGCTCGAGCGCCTCGTACACGCCGCGATCCACGTCGGACAAGGTCACCTCGAGGCGATGCACGGTCGCGGTGAGCGCCATCCGCGGCGAACCTTACGCGACATCGCGGCGCGCGCCCGCGGGAACCGCCTCGACGCGCCCGCTTGCTTCGGGCGCCGCCGTCGCCTCTACTCGGCGCGGGGGTGCGGCCCCTGGAAGGAGCCCGAGTTGAACGAGACGATGGGTCGTCGATGGATCGTGATCGGGGCGCTCGCCGCCCTCGCGTCGCTGCCCGCGTGCGACAAGCTGCGCGGCGCCTCGGGCAAGGGAGAAGCGTCGGCGGCGCCCTCGGGCGCGGCGCCCAAGCCGGTCGTGACTGCGGCGGCGGTGCCGACGTTCGACGTCCCCTTCAAGGGCACCTTCACGCGGACGGCGAAGGTCTCGTACCGCAACGGCCAGCGGATCGTGGTCGCCAACATGAAGGGCTCGGCCACGCTCCAGATCGAGCCGGGCACGATCACGTTCAAGCAGACGTACCCGGGCACGGACGTGAAGGAAGCCCACGTGACGCAGATCTACTCGTTCGCGCAGTCGGACGTGAAGCAGGTGACCGGCGGCTACGACGTGGACCTCAAGTTCGTGAAGATGGACGCGGACACCAAGGCGTACTTCCCCGACGACCGCAACCCGCACATCCAGGCGCGGCGCCTCGCCGACGGCTGGCAGATCGGCCTCCTCCTCGCCGACGCCAACGGCACGCACGGCGGCTCCGAGTTCCGCTGAGCGGCCGCGGCGTGGAGCGCCGGCGGTCCAGCGCGACGGACCTGCGCTCCGCTCAGTCGCGAGCGGGGGCTCTGCCCCCGCGCCCCCGGAGCTGAAGAGGCGTCGGACCTCGGGCCTCGAGAGGCGTTGCTCGGACGAATGTCCGACACCTCTTCAGCGCGCGCGTTCGATCCTGAAGACCCCGCGCGCGCCGGCGATCCAGACGTCGTCCGCGCCGCGACCGGCGACGGCCGCGAGCGGGCCGGGCGCGTCGGCCGCCTGGCGCCACATGGTCCCGTCGAAGTAGGCGAGGCCGCCTTCGCCCGCGAGCCAGAGCGCGTCGGGGCCGGTGCCCCAGAGCGCGCGAGGTCCGGCGACGGGCGAGGGCGTGACGCGCCAGCCCGCGCCGTCGAACGCGTGGAGCCGGCCGCTCTGCGTCTCGATCACCCAGGCGCGATCGCGCGTCGCGAAGAGCGCGTCGGCGTGGTCCCACGAGCCCGCCGGTCCGGCGCTCTCCCACCCTTTGCCGAGGCGGAGCAGCGCGCGGCCTGCGATCGCCCATCCGACCCCACCGCCGAGCGCGACGCGTTGGAGGTCGCCGGGAGCGGCGATCGTGCTCCAGCCGGTGACGCCCTTGACCAGGCAGATGTCTCCGGCGCGGCAGACGATCTCGGGGTCCTCGGTGCCGAGCACCGACACCAGCGGGCCCGAGAGCGAGCTCAGCCGGCCGATCTCGGCGTGCTCGGCCTTGAACCCGCCGGGCAGCCACCGGAGATAGACGCCCTTCGCCTCGGCGCCGGCGCCCTTGCCGCCGGCGAGCCGCACGCGGTAGTCGCGGCCGTAGAAGACCGAGAGGTCGAGGGGCGCCGCGCGCCGCAGCGAGGCGGGGAGCGGCTCCGCCCGCCACCCCCTGTCGTCGTGGATCCAGACGGCGTCGCCGCCGAGCGCCGCCGCGTGCGGAGGCTTCTCGAGGGCCAGCGCGGTGGTGGCCCCGTCGATCTCTCGATGGAAGGTGACGCCGAGGGACGGGCTCGCGGCCGCGGCGGTCGGTGTCGACGCGCTCGGCGCCGCGGCCGGGACGGCGCCCGCCGAGAGCTGCGGCTGCGCCGTCGCACCGATCGACGGTGCAACCGACGACGAGGAAGGCGCCGCGCCGGAGCGCAGTGGGTCCGCAGCAGGGCGCGCCGATGCGGCGACGGGCTCCGGCGGGGCGGCACAGGCGGACGCGAGCACGACGACTGCGGCGGACGCGGAGGCGGAGAGGCGCTTCACCGGCTCGGTGTAGAGAGGAACGCGCCGGCGCTCAAGGCGAAATACCGCCGCGAAGGCTCGTCGACAGTCGGCTCGAGGTCTATCCCGCGGCGTGCTTCTTCCGCCGCTTCCGGCCCTTCTTCTTCGTCTTCTTCTTGGGCGGGCGGTGCTCCTCGCGCGCGAGCCGCTGCGTCGGGTAGGCGACGACCTCGAGGGGGCCCTCGTCGCTGAGCAGATCGGCGAGGCGCGGATCGCGCAGCACCTCGGTCACGCGGTGCTCGGCGCCGTCGACGAGCATGATCCCGTCCACGAGGCGCACGCCGTGGCTGTAGTCGGCGTAGCGGCGCCCGTGGACGGTGCTGAGCGGCTGGATGGGGCGGCCGTCGTCGCGGTGCCAGCCGTAGATCGCGACGCGGTCCTCGCGGTCGACCAGGCGGTTGGTGAGGACGATGTCCTTCTTGTCGCCGGCGGTGAGCGCGCCGAGCTCGAAGCGGCGACGCGCGCGGTGCGCCTCGAGGGCGCACTGGTGCACGGCGTAGTCCAAGCGCGTCGAGAGCGTGGGGCCGCCCTCGATGAAGCTCGGCGGCAGCCGCGCCTCGGCCTGCTCGAAGATCGTGTCGACGAGCTTGCGCGTGGGGAGCACGCAGCCGGTGAGGATGGCGATGCGCTGCGCCGTGGACGCGGTCATCGGGATGCGGAGGAAGTCGT
Source organism: uncultured Polyangiaceae bacterium (assembly GCA_964372055.1). Lineage (GTDB taxonomy): Bacteria > Myxococcota_A > Polyangia > Polyangiales > Polyangiaceae > CAYJPW01. The sequence continues at coordinate 50,046 of CAYJPW010000058.1, read as the reverse complement.
CGTCCGAGCCGATGGCGAGGTAGTCGCAGAGCACGTGCACGACCCCGCAGCGCGCCCCGTCTCTCTCGCAGGCGACGCGGACGGGGGCGAGGCGGCGGAGCGACGGCGGGACGTTGCCGCCCGCGATGGCGTCGAACACCGCCTCCTCGAACGCGGCGCTGCCGAGCGGCGCAGTGCGCTCGAGGAACGCGCTTCCGGTCTCGGCGTCCTCCGTGCGGGGCGGGAGCCTGAGAAAGCGACCCTCGGGCGTCGGAGTGGGCGGCGCGCTCGCCTCCGCGATCGGCGCCGAAGGCGGCGCCGGCCGCTCCGGCGTGGGCGATCGGGTCGCGGGGTGACCGCCCAGCGTCGGGCGCGCGACACCGTGCGCAGGCGCCGCGCAGCCGACCAGCGGCCCGAGCCCCACGGCCGCGAGCCCGAGCAGCAGCCGGCGTCGGCCGACGTCGACCGCCGCGGGCGGCGCGACGAGTCGCCCATGTCGCAAGGAGCCCACGGACCTCGAAGCATGGGCCGAAGGCGACGGGCGCGCCAACTTCCAGCCGGCGGATCTGCGCTCGGGGTCGGTGGGCACGCGGAGCCAGCGCACCTTTCCAAAGCCCCAGAGCCGGCGAGCCGCGGCGTTGGGGCCGGCGCTGGACTCCTTCGATGACGCCTGACCTGCTCCGTCGTGGTCGACCGTAAGCTGCGCGGGCGCCGGGCGTTGGCAGGTGATGACGACGCGGTGGCTCTCGGGGCTGATGATCGCGGCCGCGGCGATGACGCTCCGGATCGCTCCGGCGCGCGCCGAAGGGCCGGACGACGTCGACGCCGACGTGCCCGTGGCCCACGTCGCGGAGGCTGCGACGGCGCCCGAGCCGTCCCCGCACGGCGCGCGCGAGCGCGAGGCCGCCGAGGCGCGGCCGCGGCGCGCGCCCTCGCGTGGGCCGCGCGCCGACAGCGAGCTCAATCGAGCCCTCGCGCGCGGCGGCATCGCCCTCGAGATCGTGCTGCGCCTCGCGACCGTGGCCTACGCCGCCCGGACCTGCGCGGGCGCGGCGTGCGATCGCGTGGCCGGCATGCTCCCGGTGGTCGGGCCGGCGACGTCGGCTTCGGCCTCGCCCGAGGATCGCGCTCTGTCGGCGGCGCTCGCGGCGGCCGAGACGACGAGCCTGGCGCTCGCCGCGCTGGGCGTGTGGGACCCGTGGTCGGAGTCGCGCGGGCGCATCCGCGTCGCGCTCCGAGGGCCCGGGCTCATCGTCGCCGGGGAATACTGAAGAGGGGTCGGACATTCGTCCGGTCAACGCCTCTCGAGCCCCGAGGTCCGACACCTCTTCAGTCCGGGGGCGCGGGGGCAGAGCCCCCGCTCGTGACTGAAGAGGGGTCGGACATTCGTCCGGTCAACGCCTCTCGAGCCCCGAGGTCCGACACCTCTTCAGTCAATTCGGATGCCACGCGCGACCACGACGCGCGCGCGTTCGGGTTCGCGGCTCCGGCGTGGTACGCTGCCGGTCCCGCTCTCGAGCGCTTGCGCGACCGGCTTCGGCGGTCGCTCGAAGCGGTGTGCGATGTCCAGCCGCCCCGACCCCGACAAGCCCACGCCCACCGCCGGGCACCCGGGGCGGCGCGCGTCCGCGCGGGGCGCGATCGCGCTCGCCGCCGCGGCCGTCGCGCTCCTGGTCGCGCCGCTCGTCGCGCTGCCCACCGCCGAGGCGCAGGGCCGCGGCAAGTCGAAGAAGGATCGCGGCACGTTCGAGCACGGCTGCCGCGTCCAGCCGGCGCAGGACTTCCTCAAGCGGCGCTCGTTCGTGAAGAGCCGCATCGTCGACTCGGCCAAGCACCAGCGCGCGCTCCGCTGGCTCGTCGACCGCTACGGCCACGCCGACACCGACGTGACGCGCGGCATGAGCTCGGAGCCGGCCGCCGCGCAGGCGAAGACGGTGAAGTTCATGGGGCTGCCCATCTCGGTCCACGCCAAGATCGCGCCCGCGCTCAAGTGCGTGGAGAAGCGGATCCGCGCCACCTGCGGGAAGCGCTCCTACGCGCCGCTCGCCATCGGCGGCTTCCGCTCGCAGAACTCGTACCGCGGCATGGAGGTGTCGAACCACCTCTTCGGCATCGCCGTCGACCTCGACCCCGACCGGAACCCCTGCTGCGGCTGCGTGGATCCGTGGCCCCAGAGCCCGCTGTGCAAGGGCGAGGTCTCCTCGGTGTACGAGCGCGCCGCCCTGCCGCGCTGCTGGATCCGCGCCTTCGAGCGCTTCGGCTTCGACTGGCTCGGCCGCGACGAGCTCGAGGACACGATGCATTTCGAGTTCCTCGGCGATCCGGACCGCATCCGCCGCTGAAGGCGCCTCATCGGGCGGCGCCCGGCGAGGCAGCACGTCGCGCGCGTGGCCGTGAGCGGTCGGACCCGACGTCCATGGCAGCCGCCCGCCCGCGCGTCGGCGCGACGCAAACACCAAGACCCGCGCCGGTCCCGCTGCATCGGAGAGGGACGCGCGGGGAGGAACATGGACAACGAGCGGAGCGATCTCTCGGGGCAGGGTGGGCCGGCCGTCACGGTGCGGTATCGGTTCTGGCGTGAGGCGCGGTTCGACGTGATGGAGCACCAGATCGGTCCGGACGGCGTCTTCGTCCGGACGCCCGAGCCGTTCGCGCCGGGCACCGAGGTCGAGTTCGAGGTGTCGTCCTCGCGGAGCGCCGGCCCGCTCCGCGGCCGGGCCCGCGTCACCTCGGTGCGAGACCGCGACCAGGCGACGTCCGAGCAGCCTCCGGGCATGCGCATCCGTTTTCTCGGCTTCGAGGATCCCGCCGCCGCGCGCGCCACGCGCGCTCGCTTTCGCGCCGCCTGCGAGGCGGGAGGTTCGCCCGAGCCGGAAGCGCGGAGCGCCCCGCCCCCGCGCTCGAGCGTTCCTGACGAGCAGCTCGATCGCTGGGCGCGCAGCGACCGCGGTCCAGCGCCGTCCGGGCGCGCCGACGTCGACGTGTGGGCGATGGACGAGCCGCCCCTGCCCCGGGATCCGCAGGACGATCCGCCGGATGAAGAGGAGGACCCCTTCTTCGCCGATCGCAGGAGGCGCCTGCGCCGCGCGGTGACCGGCGTGCTCGTCGCGGCGGCGGCGCTGGTGGTCGCGGCGATCGCCGGCTCCCTCACGGCGGCGCCGGGCCGCGCCGCGCCCACCGCTCGCGCCGAGGCCACGGCTCCGGTCCGCTCGCCGAGCGCATCAGCCCTCACGGGCGCGGGCGCCGGCGCGCCTGCGGCACCGCTCGCCCGAGACGCGCGCGCGCCCGCGGTCGCGACCGCCCCGCCCCAGGCCGTCGCGGTGCCTGCGGCGGCCGAGCCGGCGGCGGCCGACGCCCCGGCGAGCGGACGCCGCGGGGCCGCGAAGACGAGCGAGACGTCGAAGGCGAGAGGCCCCAGCCGGCCGCGCCCGCGTCCCGCCGCCCGCGCCGCCGACATCTACGACTGACGCGGCCCTCGGCGGCTGCCGTCGGGCTCCGATCGCGGGACGAGCGCGTGGTCAGGCGTGCGCCTGGAGGTCCGGCGGACTCGCCGCGGCGCGCGCGGCGCGCAGCCAGTCGATCCACTCGCCGATGCCCTCCCCCGTCCGCGCCGAGACCGCGATCATCTTCGGCGCGGGCATCACGCGCGCGAGCGCGTCGGCGACGGCGTCCACCGAGATGTCGTCGAGCACGGCGAGGAGGTCGATCTTGGTGAGGACCACGAGATCGGCCTTGCGGAACATCACCGGGTACTTCAGCGGCTTGTCGACGCCTTCGGTGACCGAGAGCGCGACCACGTTGGCGGCCTGTCCGAGGTCGTACACGGCGGGGCAGACCAGGTTCCCGACGTTCTCGATGAAGAGGCAGCCGAGCTCGGCCCAGGGCGGGTGGTGCAGCGCCTCGTGGACCATGTCGGCGTCGAGATGACACGCCGATCCCGTGGTGATGCCGATCGAAGGGATTCCGGCGGCCCGCAGCCGCTCGGCGTCGCGATCGGTCGCGAGATCGCCGTTGAGCGCGCCGAGCCGCCAGGCGCCGCCGAGCGCGCGCGAGGTCGCCTCGAGGAGCGCCGTCTTGCCCGACCCGGGGGAGCCCATGAGGTTCAGGGCGAGGACGCCGTCCTCCTCGAAGTGGTGCCGGTTGTGATGCGCGCGCCGATCGTTCGCCGCGAGGATCTTGTCCTTTACCTCGAAGGAGACGACCTGCGGATCGCCGCAGCCGCACCGGTCACACATGGGGGACCTCCATTTCGATCCGATCGAGGATGAGCTCGTCGCCCTCGACGAGGCGGGCCGGGATCCCGCAAGGCGCGCATCGCAGCGCGGCGCCGACCTCGATGGACGCGCCGCAGCGCGGGCACGCCCACTGCGCCGGGACCGGCGTGAGCACCAGCGGCGCCGCGTCGCAGATCGTCCGCTCGCGGAAGACCTCGTACGCCGTGGCGAGGAGATCGGCGTCGACGCCGGAGAGCGAGCCCAGACGCACGTGCAGGCGCGTGACCGCCGTCGCCCCGCGAGCGTCCGCCTCCGCGGCGACGCGTTCGAGCAGCGACGCGACCACGGAGTACTCGTGCATGGTCAAGAGCCCCCGAAGCGCACCGCCGGCGTCGCCGTCGCCGCGCGCCGCCGGAGAGAGAACCCCAGGGCCGCCGCCTCCTCGACCACGCGCGCGACGAGATCGTCGATCCTCGCCTCGACCGGCGGCGTGCGCTCGAGCGCGAGCCCGATCGATCCGGGCACGACGCCGACGAGGACGAGGCGCTCGGGGCCGTCCCCGAGGAGCCTGGCGCCGTCGAGCAGGTCCGCGACGCCGATCTGATGCGGCGAGAGCCGATGCGCCGCGGCGCGACCGACCTCGTCGCCCTCGAGGCGCACCAGCGTCCCCGGGGGCGCGTCGGCCGCGATGGCGTCGACGAGGATCGCGGCGCGTGCGTCGCAGAGGTACGGCAGCAGCGCGAGCCCGAGCGTGCCGCCGTCGAGCACGCGCACGCCCTCCGGGATGTCGTGCGTGGCGCGGAGGCGCTCGACCGCGGCGACGCCGGCGCCGTCGTCGGCGCAGAGGAGGTTGCCGAGCCCCAGCACGAGGAGGCCGGGCCGCGCGCTCATCGGCGCTCCGCCGGGCGCTCGGCGTCGACGTGGCGCCGCGGCATCCACTTGTTGCCCGAGAAGATCGAGTCGAGCACGCCGTTCTTCTCGACCGTCGACATGAGCCAGGCGCTGTAGCAGTGGTGGACCACGAACCCGAGCAGGAGCCACGTGACGACGTGGTGGAACCAGCGCGCGAGCTGCGGGCCGCCGAACGGCGCGACCAGGAAGCCGAGCGCGCGGAGCGGCGAGCCGACGTCGGCGCCCTTGGCGTAGAGCCCGAGCCCCGTCGCGATCATCACCAGGTAGAGCCCGAACACCGCGACGTAGGCGAGCCCCGCGACCGGGTTGTGGCCGACCGTCGGCGGCGGCTCGCGCCGCAGGAACATGTAGAACTTGATGGTGCCGACGAACCCCTCGCGGCGCTCGCGCGAGAGCGGGAGGAAGGCGGTCCAGCGCGCGTGCCGGCTCCCGACGAACATCCAGAAGATCCTCGAGAGCACGGCGAGCGTGAAGGCGATCGCGGCGTAGAAGTGAACGGCCCGCATCGTCCCCATCACGAACCGCTCCCCGGCGGGCCCCGGGGCGACGAGGAACGGGCGGCCGATGTAGACGCCGGTGACCGCGAGCACCACGATCGAGAGCGCGATGACCCAGTGGGTCACGCGGACGACCCGGTCCCAGACCCGCACGCAGACGAGGGCGTCGCCGGGTGAGGCCTCGCCCGCCGCGGCGCCGTCGGGGCCCCGCGGCGCGGCGTCGGTGATCGCCGGCGTTCCGGCGTGGAGGCTCGCGGCGCTCATGGCAGGACCACCCTCTTGATCTCGCGCTTCGTCGCGTCGAGGACGTGGACGCCGCATGCCATGCAGGGATCGAACGAGTGCACCGTGCGCAGGATCTCGACCGGCTGCTCGGGATCGGCGACCGGGGTCCCGAGCAGCGCCTCCTCGTACGGGCCGCGCTTGCCCGCCGCGTCGCGGGGGCCGGCGTTCCAGGTGCTCGGCACGACGCACTGGTAGTTGGTGATGGCGCCCTTCCGGATGTGCACCCAATGGCCGAGCGCGCCCCGCGGCGCCTCGTGGAAGCCTGCGCCGGCGGCGTCGGCCGGCCACGACGACGGGTCCCACTTGCTGTTGTCGTGGATGCGGAGCTCGCGCCGGCCCATGTTCTCGGCGAGGGCGTCGACCCAGGTGCCGATCTTCTCGGCCAGCACCTGCGTCTCGATGGCGCGCGCCGCGACGCGGCCGAGCGTCGAGAAGAGCGCCTCCGGGCCGACGCCGAGCTTGCCGAGCACGGCGCCGACGAGCTCCTTCACGCGCGGCTGGCCGCGGCCGTACGCGACGAGCATCCGCGCGAGCGGGCCCACCTCCATCGGCTGCTCGTCGTAGCGGGGCGACTTCAGCCAGCTGTACTTCGCGTCGGTGGTGAGGCGCTCGTAGGGCGGCTCCGGACCGGTGTACTTCGGCGTCGTTTCACCGCGCGACGGGTGCAGGCCCTGGCCGTCGCCGCCGCCGTACGCGTACCAGGAGTGCGTCACGTACTCGGTGATCTTGGCGGGGTCGAAGGCGTCGACCTTGGTGAGGTCCTTCTTCCAGATCACGCCCGACGGGAAGAAGAGCGCAGGCGAGGCCCCGTCGTCCTCCGGGTACTCGCCGTAGACGAGGTAGTTGCCGACGCCGGCGCCGTACCCGGCCCAATCCTTGTAGAACGAGGCGACGGCGAGGACGTCGGGGATGTAGACGCGCGTGACGAAGTCCTTCGCCTTGGCGATGAGCCCCCGCAGCTCGGCGATGGTGCCGAGGTTGAGCGAGGCCTGCTGATCGGGATCGACGGGCGTGGCCATGCCGCCGACGAGGAAGCTCTGCAGGTGCGGGTTCTTGCCGCCGAGCACCGCGTGCATCCGGATGACTTCGCGCTGCCAATCGAGCGCCTCGAGGTAATGGGCGACCGCCATCAGGTTCGCCTCGGGCGGCAGGCGGTAAGCCGGGTGTCCCCAATAGGCGTTCGCGAACGGGCCGAGCTGGCCGCGATCGACGAAGGCCTTGAGCTTGTCGCGCACGCCCGCGAAGTGCTTCGCGCCCGAGAGCGGCCAGTCCGAGATCGACTCGGCGAGCGCCGAGGTCTTGGCCGGATCGGCGGAGAGCGCCGAGACCACGTCGACCCAGTCGAGCGCGTGCAGGTGGTAGAAATGGATGACGTGGTCCTGGATCATCTGCGACGCCATGATCAGGTTGCGCAACAGCCGCGCGTTCGGCGGCGGCTCGGCGCCGATGGCGTTCTCGACCGCGCGCACCGACGCGATGGCGTGGACGGTGGTGCAGACGCCGCAGATGCGCTGGGTGAACGCCCAGGCGTCGCGGGGATCGCGGCCCTGGAGGATGATCTCGATGCCGCGGAACATCGTCGAGGACGACCAGGCGTCCTTGACCGCCCCGCCGTCGACCTCCGCCTCGATGCGGAGGTGGCCCTCGATGCGCGTGACCGGGTCGACGACGACGTGCGTCACGAGGCACCTCCCTTGTCCGCCGGCGGGGTCGATCTCGGCGATTCGGCTTCGGTGGCCGGAACCTCGGGCGCCGCCGCGGCGGGCGCGCCGGCCAGGGCCGGCCCGGCGGCCGACGGGTGCGCCGCGCGCCGCTCGACCGCGCGCTTGCCGAGCGCGATGAGCCCGTGCGTCGCGAACGCCGCGCCGACGCCGGCGGTCGCGAGCACGCCGAGGGTGTCGATGTCGGAGTGGATGCCGAAACCGGGCACGCCGGCGAGGTGCTTGTAGAACGGCGTCATCCGGTCCCAGAAGTCGGGCTCGGCGCAGCCGATGCATGGATGTCCGCAGCCGACCGGCCAGCTGGTCGCCTGGTTCCAGCGCACGACGGGGCAGTTCTGGAAGGCGACCGGGCCCTTGCAGCCCATCTTGTAGAGGCAATAGCCGGCGCGGTGCGCCTCGTCCCCCCAGCGCTCGACGTATTGGCCCGCGTCGAAATGGGCGCGGCGCTCGCAGTTGTCGTGGATCGACTTGCCGTACGCGAACAGCGGGCGCCGCTGCGCGTCGAGCGGCGGCCAGCGCTTGTAGGTGAGGTAGTAAACGAGCAGCGCGGTGAGGTTCTCGACGTTCGCCGGGCAGGCGGGCAGGTTGACGAGGTTCTCGAGGCCGGGCACGGCGTCGGCGACGCCCAGCGCGCCGGTCGGGTTCGGCGCGGCCGCGGGGAGCCCGCCGTACGCGGCGCAGGTGCCGATCGCGATGACGCCCGCGGCGTGCTCGCAGACCTCGCGCACGATCTGGAGCGCGCTCTTGCCGCCGATGGTGCAGTAGGCGCCGTTCGCGCCGGTGGGGATCGAGCCCTCGACGATCACGAGGTATTGGCCGGCCTTGTCCTTCACGGCGCCGTCGCGCGCCGCCTCGGCGCGCTTGCCCGCCGCCGCCATGACGGTCTCCTGGTAGTCGACGCTGATCGTGTCGAGGATGGCCTCGGCGGCGGTCGGCCGCGAGGCGCGCAGGAACGACTCGGTGTCGCCGGCGCAGTCCTGCAGCTCGAGCCAGATCACCGATGGCTTGAGCGCCTTCGCGACGCTATCGGCGATCTGCGCCGCCGCCTCCTCCGGCAGCGAGAAGTACGCGGCCACCGCGCTGCAGAAGGCCAGGAACTCGCGCCGGGAGACCTGCCGGCGCCCGAGCGCTCCACCGAACCAGTCGTCGCTCTTGCCCATCGTCTCCTCCGAGCCGTGCACGCGCGAGGTTGGCCGAGACCGTGTCCGACGAAGAGGAGTGCGGTTCGCAAGCCGCATGCCACGCGAGCGAGCGCCGCGCGGCGACGGATCGTGATCGCTCGGCGCGGCAGGCGCGCGCGTCGCGCAACCGCTGCGTGCTCGGCGATCCGCGGCTCGCGGCGCCCGTGCGAGGCCGCTCGCGGCGGCTGGCGCTCAGCGCGCCGCGGACGTGACGATCGTCACGCGACGAGGCGGCCGTCCTCCATCTCGAAGCGCACGTCGAACGCCTCGAGCGTGCGGTGATCGTGGGTGACCACGAGGACCGCGGCCCCCTGCTCGTGGGCGACGGTCCGGAACAGCTCCATCACCGCGCGGCCGCGCTGCTTGTCGAGCGCCGCGGTGGGCTCGTCGGCGAGGATCAACGAGGGCCGGTTGGCGAGCGCGCGGGCGATCGCGACGCGCTGCTGCTCGCCGCCGCTGAGGGTGTCCGGGAGCGACGCGGCGCGGTGGCCGACGTCGAGGTAGTCGAGCAGCTCGTGGGCGCGGCGCCTGGGATCGGCGTCCCCGCCGATCTCGCAGGCGATCTCGACGTTCTGTCGGGCGGTCAGGAACGGGATCAGGTTCGCCTTCTGGAACACGAAGCCGAGGTGCTCGCGGCGGAGGGCGCGCACGTCGGCAGGGGCTTCGAAGGTTCGGCGCGCGGGTGTCCGCGTGCGCACCCGATGCGGGCGTGCGACGCTGCCGCGACGCACGCCCCAGCGGCGGCATGCAGGCGAACCCTTCGGCTCTGCGCCGGCTCTCACCACGAGCGGCTCGTCGGTGAGCTCGCCTGCCTCGAACAAACCCCGCGACCCACCCCGGCTCTCGAATGGACCTCCTGACCAACGATCGGCTGCTCTTCCTCCTGTTCGCGGCGTTCCTCGCCTTCACCCTCTACCGGCAGCTCGCCGGCAAGGTCGCGCCCGACAAGGCGCGCGCGCTGGTCGGCGAGGGCGCGCGCCTCGTCGACGTGAGGACCTCCGGCGAGTTCGCCGGCGGCCACATCGCCGGCGCCGTCAACGTGCCGTTGCACGAGCTCGAGTCGCGGATCGCCGAGCTCGGCGAGAAGGTGCGGCCCGTCGTCGTCTACTGCGCGAGCGGCATGCGCAGCGCCAAGGCGAGCCGGCTCCTGAAGCGCGCGGGCTTCGCCGAGGTCCACGACCTCGGGGCGATGGCGCGCTGGGGCTGACGCCGTCGCCGCCGAACCCTTCCCGAAGCGCGAGGCTCCCACGGGCACGGGACGTCGCGGGCGAGGCGTTCGAGCCCGCGCCGCCCCGTCCGGAGGACCGCGTGTGCGAGCTGTTGGCGATGTCGGCGCGCTTCCCCACGACGTTCCACCTGTCGTTCGACGAGCTCGCGCGCCACGGCGGCGCGACCGGCCCCCACCGCGACGGCTGGGGGCTGGGCCTGATGCAGGAGGGCGACGCGCTCGTCGTGCGGGAGCCAGGCGCCGCGAGCGAGAGCCGCTGGCTGCCGTTGTTCCACCAGCACGACCTCCGAAGCTCGGTCGTCTTGGCGCACGTCCGCAGGGCGACGCAGGGGCCGCGGCTCCTCCGGAACACCCAGCCGTTCACGCGCGAGCTGGGCGGGCGGGCCCACCTCTTCGCCCACAACGGCATGCTGCCGGGGATCGAGAGCGACGAGCGCTTCCTGAGTCGCCGGTTCCTGCGGATCGGCGACACCGACTCGGAGCAGGCGTTCTGCGCGCTGCTCGAGCGCCTCGCGCCGCTCTGGAGCGCCGGGCTTCCCCTCCTCGAGGACCGGGTCGCCGCCGTCGCCGCGTTCGCCGCCGAGCTGCGCGGGCGCGGGCCGGCGAACTTCATCTACTCCGACGGGGACGCGATCTTCGCGCACGGCCATCGTCGCCGGGGCGACGACGGCGAGATCCGGCCGCCGGGCCTCCACGTCCTCTGCCGCCGCTGCTCGCCCGGATCGGACGGCGTGCCGCTGGCGGGGATCTCGCTGTCTCGCGGCGAGCACCAGGAGGTCGCGCTCCTCGCCAGCGTGCCGCTGAGCGCGGAGCGCTGGGAGCCGCTCGGCGAGGGTGAGGTGGTGGTGCTCCGCGAGGGCCGCATCGCGCACCGGGCCCGGGTTCCGCAGGCGTAGCGACCGTGCGATCAGCGCCCGGCGGCGACCGCGACACGCGCCAGGGCGAGGTGCCTGCCGCGCTCGGGCACCTTGCGCGCGAACGCCGGCGGGAGCAGATCGCGTGCCGCCTCGGCCTCGGTGCGGTCCTCTTCGAGCGTGAAGCCCCGGGCCTCCAGCCAGGCGTCGAGCTCGTCCGGGACCCAGCCGAACCGGAAGGGCTCGCCGGCGCGCGCCACCACCTCGGCGAGGAGGCGCGCCCCGGCGCTCGGCGCCGCGAGCCTCCGCCGATCGAAGTAGGTGAACGCGAGCGGCGATCCCGCGGGCGCGAACCGGCGCACCGCGCCCAGCGTCGACTCGATGGCCGGCTCGGTCAGGTACATCGTCACGCCCTCCCAGATCGTGAGCGTCGGCTCGCGCGCGTCGTGTCCGAGGCGCGCCAGCGCCGGGGCGAGCGCCGAGGTCGGCTCGGTCTCGAAGTCCCACGCGAGATACCGCGCCCGCTCGGCGCGCGCGCCGGCGGCGTCGAGGCGGGCGCGTTTGTCCGCCTGCGTCGCCGGGTGATCGACCTCGAACACCGTCGCCGACGCGAGCTCGGCCGCGAAGCGGAGGGCGCGGCAGTCGAAGCCGGCGCCGAGCAGGACGACCTGGCGTCCGCCGCCGCGCGCGAAGTCGAGCAGGGCGTCATCCAGCACGCGGGTGCGGACCTGGAGGTAGGCGACCCACTCGGCCAGCGGCGACGTGCGGACGAGCCGCGCCCGGACCGGAGCGGGCAGCGCGGCGATCGCCGCGACGGCGGGCGCGAGCTTGCCGGCGAAGAGGGCACCGTACGGATCGTCGGCGAGGCGCGCCTCGGCGGGGAGCCAGGCGCCCAGGGTCCGGCACGCGGCCACCCACGCGGCGGTGCGGCTGGGGCGGTCGCGTCGCACGCGGGGGAGGTCTCGGCCGCCTAGCCGAGCATCTCGCCGAGCAGGCGCGAGACCGCCTTCGCGTCGGCCTGGCCGTTGGTGGCGCGCATGATCTGGCCGGTGAAGAACCCGGCGAGGCCCTTCTTGCCGGCGCGGTACTCGTCGACCTTGGCGCGGTTCTGGTCGAGCACGCGCTGGATGACGCCGCGGAGCTCGCCCTCGTCGCTGACGACGCGCAGGCCCTTGCGCTCGACGAGGGCGGCAGGCGCCTCGCCGGTCGCCTGCGCCTCCGCGAGCGCGTCCTTGGCGATGCGCGCGCTGATGCCGCCGTCGCGCAAGAGCGCGACGAGCGCCGAGAGCTGCGGGAGGGTGACCTTGCACCGGCCCTCGCGGATGGCCGGGGCGAGATCGTTGACGACCCAGGGCGCGAGCTCGGCGAGCTCGGCCTCGTTCGCGCCGCCGAGGAAGCCGGCGAGCGCGGCGTCGCGCGCGAGGACGCCGGCGTCGTTGTCGCTGACGCCGTGGCCGCGCAGGCGCAGGGCCGCCGCCTCCTGCTCCGGGGTCAGCGCCGGCCGCAGAGCGGCGGGCTCCGGGGCGGCCGGCTTCTTCTCCGGCTTCGCGCGCGCGTCCGCTCCGGCGTCGGGGCGCTCGGCCGCGCGCTTGGTGAACGTGTCCTTGAGGCCGAGGATGCGGTTGAACACGAGCGCGCCTTCGCGGCTGTCGACGGGGTCGCGCCAGAAGTAGCCCTGGCGCTCGAACTGGTAGCGGGTGCTCGCCGGATCGCGCGTGACGCTCGGCTCGACGAGGCCGCGCCTCACCACCAGGCTCTCCGGGTTCAAGAAGCGCATGAAGTCGGCGTCGAGCGGCTTCGCCTCGTCGTCCGCGGCGGGCTGCTCCGGATCGGCGACCTGCGCCTCGGCGTCGGGCTCGGGCGCGGTGAAGAGGCGATCGAAGAGCCGCAGCTCGACGGCGACGCCGCGCGTGGCGCTCACCCAGTGGATCACGCCCTTGGCCTTGGCGTCGTCGCCGAGCAGCGTGACGCGCAGCTCCTTCGGCTCGCCGTCGGGGCCGGCGACGACCTCGTCGCAGCGCACGACGCCCGCGCCGCGGAGGCGCACGGTGCCGCCGGGCACGAGGCGCTTGTAGCCCTTGGGGGGGCTCTGGCTGAAGTCGTCGCGCTCGATCGCGATCGCGCGCGTGAGCGGCACCTCGCGCACCGCGCGATCGGCGGGCACGCGCTCCCCCGTGGGCAGCGGGACGAGGCCGTCGCTCGTGGCTTCGGCCGCGTCGGCGGGCCAGTACGGGAGGCGGAGCACGCGCTCCTCGTCGAGGTTCACGATGGTGACCGCGAGCGGGCTCGTCACCGCCATGACGCGGGGCGCGCGCGTGTTGAGGTCGTCGCCGACCGCGTTCTCGAACGTGGCGATGTCGACGGTGCGGTTGGTGCGGCTCACGCCGATCTGCGACGCGAAGGCGCGGATCGCCTCGGGCGTGACGCCGCGCCGCCGCTGTGCGCTCAGGGTGGGCATGCGCGGATCGTCCCAGCCGCTCACCACGCCCTCCTTCACCAGGCGGCGCAGCTTGCGCTTGCTGACGACCGTGTACTCCATGCTCCGCCGCCCGAACTCGTACTGGCGCGGCGGGGGCCGGCCCGTCTCGCTCTCGGGGAAGAGGTTGTCGACGAGCCAGTCGTAGATGGCCCGGTTGTCGGTGAACTCGAGGCTGCACATGCTGTGCGTGATGCCCTCGATCGCGTCGCTGAGCGGGTGGGCGAAGTCGTACATCGGGTAGATGCACCACGCGCTCCCGGTGCGATAGTGCGGCGCGTGGAGGATCCGGTAGATCACCGGATCGCGCAGCTTGAAGTTCGCGTTCGCGAGGTCGATCTTCGCGCGCAGGGCGTGCTCGCCGTTCTCGAACTCGCCGGCGCGCATGCGGCGGAACAGATCGAGGTTCTCCTCGACGCCGCGGTCGCGGTACGGGCTGGGCGTGCCGGGGATCTCGACGGTGCCGCGGAGGCGGGCCATCTCCTCGCCGCTCACGCTCTCGACGTAGGCGAGGCCGCGCCGGATGAGCGTCTCGGCGAAGCCGTAGAGCTTTTCGTAGTAGTCCGAGGCGTAGAAGAGGTGCGACGTGTCCCAGCCGAGCCACTGCAGGTCGCGAAGGATGCTGTCGGCGTACTCCTGCGTCTCCCCCTCGGGGTTGGTGTCGTCCATGCGCAGGTGGCAAACGCCGCGGTAGTCCACCGCGGTCATGAAATCGAGGAAGCTCGCGAACGCGTGACCGAGGTGCGCGTAGCCGTTGGGCTCGGGGGGGAAGCGCGTCACGACGCGCTGGTGCCGGCCCGATCGCAGGTCCGCGTCGATGATCTCGGTGATGAAGTTGGGTGCGACGCGGCGCGCTTCGGGCGCGGGGATGAGGTCGGCGGGCTTCGGGCTCATGCGGACGTTCCTGGCGTAAGGGCGGCAGGTTAGCAGGCCAGCGGGCGTCGCGCCGTGCCGCACGCCGGGCCGCGAGCGGCCGACGCCTCGTTCAGGGCGCACCGTACGAAGAGGTCGCGCCGGTGCTGAGGTCGTTCGGGGCTCGCCGAGCCCGTCGCCGCGCGCTTCGGCGGACGCGCAGGTCGGAGCCTTGTCGATCGTCTCGCGGCGGTGGTCTCATAAGCCATGGCCCACCTCGCTCGGCTCGGCGCGCTCGCGGTCGCCGCGCTGCTCTGCGGCTGCGGTTCGCACGTGGAGCTCGAAGGTACCGGCGGCGGCGCCGCGGCGCCGAGCTCCGGCGCGACGGGCGGCGGCGGCTCGAGCTCGAGCAGCTCGGCGACGAGCGGCAGCTCGGTCTCGGCGACCACGAGCTCGAGCGCCGGGCCGGGCGCGACCACCACCGGGGGCGGCGGGTCGGGTGCGGGCACGACCACCGGGGCGGGCGGAGCGGGCGGGGTCTGCGGCACGTTCGAGCTCAGCGGCGATGCCGCGTGCCAGAGCTGCGCCGAGCAGGCATGTTGCGTCGATCTCGCCGCCTGCACCGCCGGCACCCCCTGCGCCGACTACGAGCAGTGCGTCGTCCAGTGCTCTTTCGGCGACCTCGATTGTGGCTCGGCGTGCGACCAACAGACGGGGGGCGAGCAGGCCTGGACCAACGCATTCTCGTGCGTAGGCGGCCCGTGCGCCGGCGACTGCCTGAGCGCGCTCTGCGTGCAGGACGTCTTCACCGAGGTCGCGTGCGCGACCTGCATCAACGCGAGCTGCTGCGCCGAGCTCGAGGCCTGCTGGACCGATCAGGCCTGCCAGGACTGCCTCGTCGGCGCCGGTGCTCCGAGCTGCTGGACGACGCCGCTCATGTCCGCCTTCGGCCAGTGCTGGGACGCGAGCTGCGCGGGATCCTGCCCGTAGCGCGTGAGCCGCGGACCCTCACGGCGCTCCTCGCCGTCTCGTGCGGCGCTGGCGTTCCGTCGCATCCTCGCCTAACAACCGCCGTATGGCCGACCCGACCGCCGACGACTTCACCGAGACGTTCAACCAGGTGCGCGACGGCTGGAGCGCCGCGATGGGGGTCAGGTTCGTGAAGGCGACGCGCGACGAGGTCTCGGCCGAGATCGACATCGGCCCGTCCCACCTCCAGCCCTACGGCATCGTCCACGGCGGGGTGCACGCGGGCCTCATCGAGACCCTGGCCTCGGTCGGCGCCGCGCTGAATGCGATGACGCGCGGCCAGTCGGTCGTCGGCCTCGAGAACCACACCTCGTTCGTGCGCGCCGTGCGCGCGGGGAAGCTCCACGCCACGGTGGTCCCGCTGACGCGCGGCTCGCGCAGCCAGCTCTGGGAGGGCCGCGTGCTCGACGACGAGGGCCGCCTCGCCGCCACCGGCAGGGTCCGCCTGCTCTGCCTGGAGGGTGACGCCGTCGTCGGGGGCGAGACGGTCACGCTCAGGAGGCGCGATCCGGAGTGACGCGCCGGGGTCGCGCATCCGGGTTTGCGGGGCGGGAGGTGTTGGGCGTGGGGGCTGTGGGGGCGCCCGGCGGAGCCGCGAGGGCTCGCGCCGGGCGCGCGGGGAGGGGCTCGGGTCGGCTCAGGGGCAGATGGCGCTGGCCACGAGGACGTCGTCCACGCTCCAGCCGCCGATCGTGTACACGCCCGAGGAGCCGATCTTGTAGCCGAAGCGGACGCGCATCTGCGCGTTCTTGTACGGCGTGAGGTCGAACTGCGTCGGGTACTGCGCCGAGTTGGTCGCTTGCAGCGGCGCGCCCACGGGAACGCCGTGGTTCGTCCAGACGTTGTCCTGGACGCCGGGGCAGCAGTTGCCGGTCAAGCCGTACGGCAGATCGATCCAGGCGCTGCCGTTCCAGACCTGCACGGCGTTCTGCATGAAGCTGAGGTAGTCGCTGTTGAGCCAGCGCCAGAACTGCAGGTAAACCGACCCGACCGCGTTGCTGGTGTCGAACGGCGGGCTCTCCAGCCAGTAGAAGTCGTGGAGCGCGGTCCCCGTCGGCCCGCCGATCACCACGCCGGCGAGCCCGTTGTCGGCGGTCGCGGTGTGATCGGTCGCCGGGTCCGGGTTGCCCGTGCAGCCCGCGCAGCCGCCGACCGCGGCCCCGATCTGCCACGTCGGCCCGAGCGTCCAGCCGGCGTTGTTGTTCGCGAACGTCTCCTGGAAGTACGTCACCGGGCCGCCGATGCAGGCGAGGGCGCCGTTCTGGCACTGGAAGGTGCCGCCGCAGCCGCAGGCTCCGCCGCCGCCCGGGTTGCCCTCGTCGGCCTGGCCGTCGCAGTTGTCGTCGAGGCCGTTGCAGCTCTCGGCCGAGCCGAGGTTGTTGGGCGTGCACACGAGCGAGCCGTTGGTGCAGATCTGGGTGCCCGCCGAGCAGACGCCCAGCTGGCCCGTGGTGCAGGCGCCGCCGCCGTCGGGGTTGTTCTCGTCGGTCTGGCCGTCGCAGTCGTTGTCGAGGCCGTCGCAGATCTCGGTCGACGAGGGCGTGATCGAGTAGCAATCGATCGAGCCGTTCTGGCAGCTGATCGTGCCCGCCGAGCAGACGCCGGGGAAGCCGGTGGAGCAGTTGCCGCCCGTGCCGGGGATGTTGTTGTCGACCGTGCCGTCGCAGTCGTTGTCGATGCTGTCGCAGGTCTCGTTCGTCGGCATCAGGTTCTGCACGCAGGTCTCGACGCCGGCGAGGCACTGGAACGTGCCGGCCGCGCAGGCGCCGGGGATCCCCGAGTCGCAGGCCAAGCCCGAGTTCGGGAACGACTCGTCCGTGAGCTGATCGCAGTCGTTGTCGAGGCCGTCGCAGACCTCGATCGAGGGCTGGCCCGGAACGCAGGTCGGGACCACGCCCGCCACGCAGCCCTCGACCATCGCCACGCAGGCGCCGACGCCGCAGAGGATGGGCGCGATGCCCTGATCGATCTCCCCGTCGCAGTCGTCGTCCTCGTTGTTGCAGTCCTCGGAGCTCGCCGGGATGACGTCGCCGGTGCAGGCGCCCCAGGTGTGCGTCGCCGGATCGCACGCCTGCGTGCCGGCCGTGCAGATGCCCACGTCCTCGGTGCCCGCCGGGCCCGAGTAGCAGGGCTGCATGTCGTCCGGCTGGCAGTCGCAGGTCTCGTCGACCTGCCCGTCGCAGTTGTCGTCGAGGCCGTTGCCGCAGACCTCGTCGGTGGGCACGCAGGCCTCGCCACCGGCGCCGCCGGTGCCGGTGCCCGTCGTGCCGGTGCCGCTCCCGCCTCCCTGGTTGCCGGACGTGGTGCCCGATCCCCCGGTCTCGACGCCGCCCGCGCAGCCCATCGAGTGGAACATCAATCCCGTCAGCGCCACCAGCGTGGCTCCGATCACGACGCGCATGGACCTCCTCCAGCTTCTGGCCGGTTGCTCGACACCCGGCCTAGGGAAGCAATGTCGAGATGATCGCAAAGATTGCGGTGCGCGTAAACCGTGCGCGTGCCACGCAACGATTCCGCGTCCCTCGTGGACGCAGATGGGCCCGGGCCGCTCAGGGCAGGGTGAGCGTGAGGCGGTAGATGTACGTCTCGCCGAACTGCCCGTCGCGCCAGCCGAGATCGGGATCGTCGAGCGGCGAGGTGTAGTTGTAGACGAGGTACTGCGCGTCGTTCAGCCGCACCGCGCTGGCGAAGCAGGTGTCACCGTTCGACGGCAGATCGAGGAGGTGCTCGACGGTGAGCAGCGCCGGGTCGACCCGCCACAGCGCGCAGCGCTTCGGCGTCCCCCAGTACTCCTTCTGGTACTCGACCGCCCGGTCGGCGAGCGGCAGGTCGTCCAGCCCGAGGTCGTAGTTGCCGTCGTTCGCGACCTGGCGGCGCGCGACGAGGTAGACGTCGGCGCCGTGGCGGAAGACCAGCGGCGAGTCGTACTTCCTCGGATCCGGCGCGCAGGTCCAGTCGCCGAGGGCGCCGGCCCCGGCGCGGCAGATCTTGGAGCCGAAGCCGTCCTCGTCGCCGGCCTCGTTGCGGGCGACCGCGACCACGCCGCCGTCGTCGAGGAACGCCCAGTCGGTCTCGGAGATGCCGCCCTCGAGCACCACGCTCTTGCCGGGCACCACGGGCGCGAAGGTGCGGCCGTCGGTCGTCTCGAGCCAGTGGACCTCGATGCCCCCCTCGCCGAGCTCGTAGATGTTCTCGCCGCCGACGTAGCCGATGAGGTAGCCCTTGCCGTCGATTTCGCGCGCGCGCCAGGGGATGAAGCCGGGCTGCCCCACCGGGCTCACCTCGACCGGATCGGTCCACGAGCAGCCGGCCTGCTGCTCGATCATCATCATCGCCTCGGGCTTGAAGGTGAAGGTGACCTCGCCCAGGCGCGCGAAGTAGAGCAAGAGGCGCCCGCCCAGCGTGAGGAAGCGGGGCTCGCGCAGGTCCTTGCCGAGGGCGATCTTCGCCTCGAGCGTCCACGTCTCCTGGTCGGTCGTGCTCACGACGTAGAGCACCACCGCCTCGTCGGCGAAATGCGACGGGGCCGTGCGGAAGGCGAAGAAGAGCCGCCCGCGGTGCCAGACGATGTCGAGGTTGTTGTGCGACGTCTGCGAGACGACGCCCGCGGGCATCGAGGCCGCGTCCGGCACCACGGTGACGGCGTCGCTCAGCGCCGGCAGCGCCCCCGAGACGATGGGGCAAGCGTCGGGGAGTCGCGCGCAGAGCTCGCCGGCGCCGACGCTCTCCCGCTCGTAGCAGCCGCCGGCGGGCGCCGGCACCGGCGCGTCGCCGAGGCAGCCGCCGGCCCCGACGGAGAGCGCGCACGCCAGCGCGATCGCCTTGGGGGACTCGGCCGCCCATCGTCCGATCGCGGCCCGCGAGGCGTCGAGCGGCGGCATCGGCGCCCAAGCTACCACGCGCCGCGCCGGCCCGCCGGGCGCTCGCGAGATCGTCTACGCTTCCGGCGTGCGCCCGGGGAAGAAGCGCTGCCCGCTCGTCCTCTCGCGCTGCGTGCGCGGCGCGGCGCCGTCGCTCGTCGCGGCCTTCGTGCTCGCGGGCCCCGCGGCTTGCGGAGGCGACGCCGACACCGCGCCGGCGAGCACCTCCAGCACGTCGACGGGCGCGGGCGGCGCGGGCGGCGGTGCAGCCACCGGCTGCCCGCCCGGCGAGATCGAGGACGCGGGCGTCTGCGTCCCCGCCGGCGTGCCCGCGGCGGCGTGCGGCGACGGCTTCGCGCCCACCGGCGACGGCGCCTGCGACGCGGTCGTGCCGGCCACGCCCTGCCCGTCGGGCGCGATCACCCGCCTCGGATCGACGGCGTGCGCCGAGATCGCGCCCTGCGGCGAGGCGCCATGGGGCGCGATCGCCGGCGCCGACCAGCACGTCGACGCCTCGTACGCCGGCGCGGACAGCGACGGCACCGCCGCGCACCCGTGGACCACGATCGCCGACGCGCTCGCCGCGGCGGCCGACGGGGACCTGGTCGCGGTCGCGGCGGGCACCTACGACGCCGTCATCGTCGATCGCCCCGTGCGGCTCCTCGGCCGCTGCCCCGCGCTCGTGCACCTCGCCGGCCCGGCCGATGCGTTCGCGGTCCGGATCACGGCGGGCGCCGGCGGGACCGAGGTGAGGGGCGTCTCGGTCACCGGCCAGAAGGGCGGCGTCGTCGTGCTCGGAGCGCAGGGCGTCGTCCTCTCGGAGCTCTGGGCTCACGACCTCCCCTGGCACGCGGTCGAGGCGGTGACCGGCGCCGACGTCTTGCTGCGTGCGTCGCTCCTCGAGGCCTTCGCCGACGCGGGTGCGCTCGCCTCGGCCGCCCACCTGGCCATCGAGGACAGCGAGATCCGCGATCCCACCCCGGGCATCTGGACCTGGAGCGTCACCGCCCAGAGCGCGGCCACGCTCTCGATGCTGCGCACCATCGTGACCGGAGGCAACGGCATGGGCGTCGCCGTCGGCGGCTCGGAGGCGACGCTCGACTCGGTGCTGGTGCGCGACGTGATCTCGTTCGGCCCGGCCGGGGCGCCGAAGGCGGGCTGGGGGATCGGCGCCGAGGGCGAGGGGATGATCGCGCGCGCCAAGCTCGCGGTGCGGCGCTCGGTGATCGAGCGCGCGAGCGGCGCCGGCATCATGGCGAGCGGCGCGGACGGCGAGATCGAGCACACCGTCGTCCGCGACACCCAGCCCGGCGAGGACGACGGGGCCGGGGCCGGGATCTCGGCGGTCTCCTGGCCCGACGCGCGTGCGGCCATCGTCGCCCGGCAATCGGTGATCGAGCGCAGCGTGATGGTCGGGGCGCTCGCCCTCGGGGCCGACGCGTCGCTCGAAGGCGTCGTCGTCCGCGACACCGCCGCGGCGCCGTCGGGCGAGCTCGGGCGCGGCGTCGCCGCGCAGAAGGACACGACGCTGCCCGATGGCCACGCCGCCATCACCATGCGCGGCTGCCTCGTCGAGCGGAGCCGCGAGGTGGGCGCCTGGGCCTCGAGCTCGAGCCTCGAGATCGACTCCACCATCGTGCGCGACACGCTGCCGGCCGACAGCGGCGGCTTCGGCCGCGGGCTCTCGGTGCAGTCGCCCCCCGGAGCGCCCATCGTCGAGGGGCGTCTCACCGTGCGCCGATCGCTCCTCGAGCACAACGTCGACGTCGGCCTCTGGTTCAACGGGACCGAGCTCGTGGTGGAGGACTCGACCATCCGCGACGTCGGCCCGCGCCCGCTGGACGGCCGCTTCGGAGACGGCATCGCCCTCGCGGAGACGGGCGCCGGGACCTCGGCGCGGATCGCGCGGAGCCGCGTGGAGTCCGTGGCGCGGGCAGGGATCGCGAGCTTCGGCGCGGCGGCGAGGATCGAGGCGACGACCGTCGAGTGCGCGCCGATCCCGCTCGACTCCGAGACGTTCGGCGGGGTCGAGGCGACGTTCGAGGACCTCGGCGGGAACGTGTGCCGATGCGAGACCGACACGAGCGCGTGCCAGGTCCAATCGGCCTCGCTCGAGGTGCCGGAGCCGCTGCTCTGATCGGTCAGGCGGCGCCGGCGGGCCGCGGCAGCGCCGCGAGATCCTCGTCGGACACGGCGATGCCGCGAGCGCGGAGCGGCGCCACCACGCGGCGCGCGACCGCGCCGGCGAACGCGGCGTCGTAGCTCGCGCAGTCGAGGACGCCGAGGCCCGCGACCGGCGCGCACGCGGCGCCGAAGATCGGGGTGAAGGCCCGGAGCGCCGCGCCGGCGACGCGACCGAGGTGCGCGCGGTCGTCGTCCGAGAGGCGATCGGCCGCCCAGTCGAGGAACCAGGGGCCGAGCTCCGCGTGGGCGCTCTCGTCGCGCGCGATGCGCGCGAGGACGGCCCGGATCAGCGGCGAGCGCGAGGCGGCCCTGGCCGACTTCAGGATGGGCAAGGTGAGCACCTCGCCGACGCACGAGGTCCGCACCACGAGCTCGGCGGCGCGGAGGAGCGGCGCCGCGGCGGCCGGTGGGCGCACCAGACGCGCGAGATCGACCTCGAGCGCCGCCGCGCCGCCGAGGCTCATGGCGACCTTCGCCGAGAGCTCGGCGTGGAGCACCTCGTCGGCGACGAAGTCGCCGGCCGCGGCGACGAGATCGATCGGCGCGGCGGCGGCGAGGAGGCAGGAGGCGATCTCGGCGAAGGCCGCGGCGCTCGCGTACTCGCTGAACGCGCTCTGGGTCCAGACCCAGCGCGCCGCCTCGCGCGCCTCGTCCGGCGCCTCGCAGGCGGCCTCGTCCCAGGGCAGCGCGTCGAAGCCGGCGCGCCGCCGCGCGAGGCGCCGGCGCCAGGGCCCGCCCACCGCCTCGAGCTCGAAGAGGCTCACCGCCTCGCCCGCGCCCGAACGTCGCTGCAGAAGGCGCTCGGCTGGTAGAGCGGCCCCGACTTGCGCATCACGTTGCCGACGAGCGGGTAGCCGTCGGCGTCGCAGAGCGGCCGGAAGCGCGTGGCGGCCGCGAGGGCCTGGTCGCGATCCTGGTCGAGCAGCTCCTCGCGAAGCGCCACGAGGGCCGGCGCGGCCGGCTCGGGCGGCGCGCGGCGCGCTTCGGCAGCGGCTTCCGGCGGCGCGGGAGCGCCCGCGCGCGTGGCGTCTTCCGACGGAGGCGGCGCCTCGGCGGCGGTCGCGCGTGGCTCGGGCGCGATGATCACGTCGGCGGCGGGCGCGGGCGCGGGCGCCGGGGGCGGCGTGCAGCCGGAGGCCGCCCCGAGCGCGACGGCGAGGATCTTCGAGGGGGTGATGGTGCGTGGCTTCATCTTCTTCCTCTGCGCGCCGAGGCGGCGCACCAGGAAAGGACGAGCGGCGCCGGCCGACCGTTAACCCAGCTCGCGTCGAGCGGCGCACGCCGGCGGAGGTCGCGCCCGGATCGTCGCAAACGACCGCCCCGGCACCCTGTGCGGGTATCCCGGCTGCCGATCCGCCCCGGCGGTCGTCACCCGCTCGCTCTTTCGCGCGCGCTGGTCGCGCCTGGCAGCACCACCGTGACCACCGTCCCCTGACCGGGCTGGCTCTCGATGCCGATGCTGCCGCCGTGCGCTTCGATGATCCGGCGCGCCACGAACAGCCCGAGCCCGAGGCCCCCGTAAGAGGAGGAGGGGACGCCGCGCTGGAAGGGATCGAAGACCTCGGCCGCGCGGGCGGACTCGATTCCCACGCCGCGATCGCGGATCGTGAGCACGGCGGCGCCGCCGATCTCCTCGAGCCCGACGTCGATCGGCCAGTGCCCCCCGAATTTCACGGCGTTGTCCAGCACGAGCGTGAGCATCTGCTCCATGCGGGCCGGGTCCCAGTCCCCTCGCACCGGCGTTTCGGCGCGGACCGTGACGCGGCACGGAGCGCCCGTCGCCGCAGAGCTCGCGTCCGCCGCCACCGCCCGCACCAGCGCGGCCAGGTCGATCGGCTCTCGGTGGACGTCCAGCTCGTCCGTTCGGAGGCGCGACGCGACCAGCATGGTGTCCACGAGGTGAGTCAGCCGTTTCGACTGGCGTCCGATGGCCTGCGCGAAGTGCGCGTGCTTCGCCGGGGTTGCGGCGGCCCTTCCCAGCGCTGCGACCGCGAGCGTGAGCGACGTGAGCGGCGTCTTCAGCTCGTGGGCCGCGAGATCGAGGAACTCGTCACGAGCCGCGATGGCGCGCTGGGCCTCCGCATGCGAGCGCGCGTTCTCGAGGGCGCCGGCGGCCCGACGAGCGAAATCCTCCGCCAGCTGCACGTCGTCGTGATCGTACGCGCCGCCAGGCCCGAGGAGGAGGAGCGCGCCCAGGCCGACCCCGCCCGCCCGAAGCGGGACCATCATCGCCGTTCGGGCTCCGATCGACTGGAGGAACTCCACCAGCGCCGTGTTCGCCCGATCGTCTCGCACGCACGCAACCGCGACGTCGGGCACGAGCACGGTCTTGTTCGTTCGGGCGACGACGCCCAACATCGCGTTGTTGCCGAAACCGCCCGCGGCGAGCCGCGCCTCGATTCGCTGCTGCCGGTCCGGATCGCGGTGCGCGGTGGCCACGATCCGATCGGCGTCCACCAGGTACAAGCTCGCACCTTCGGCGAGGCGACCGACGGCCGCGCGGACGATCCGCCGGGCCACCTCGCGCGGATCCCGCGCCTCGAACATCGAGCTCGCGGCCGCTTCCAGGAAGATCGCCCGCTGCTCGGCCTGCTCCGCGCGAGTCCGGGCCCGAGCCTGGAGCGCGGTGGTGATGCCCTGCGCTGCGGAGAGCGCGAACGCCTGCTCCGAGGCCGCCCAGCGTCGCGGCGGACCGACGTGCTCGTGGCAAACGACGCCGGCGAGGTGACCCGCCACCCAGACAGGGCCGTCCACGAGCGCCGAGATGCGGTGCTGCGTGAAGTAGTCGCGGAGCTCGCTCGTCCGAGGGTCGTCGAGCGCGTCCTCCACCACGATGAGCGTGGCCGTCCGGACCTCGGCGAAGTACCGAGCGTGGCTCTGCTCGGCCAGGAACATGCCTCGCTCCCATCGCTGCGCGGCCCTGACCCAGGTCTGCTCGCAGAACAGGCCGGGCGGGTCCTGCCTGAGGCTCCAGTAGCTCACGCGCTCCACGTCGAGGACCTCGCTGTCGAGGCAGAGGATGCGTTGGAGCGAGCGCGGCCAAGCGTCGTCCCCGAGCGCAGCGAGCTCGAGAAGGGCCCGGATGATCGCGCCCTCTCGTTGCTGAGTTGCCACGACGAGAACCTAAGCGGGACGTCGCGCGTGACAACGCCCAGCGACCGAGCGCGCGCGATGCGCGCCGCCGGCGCGTGCGGCGGGGGTGTTCTGCCGTGCGGTCATGGCCGCGGCGCTTCTCGCACCGGCGCCCGGCCTGCATCGGGTGCAGGGCGCCAGAGACGGAGCCGAATTTTCGGTGCTCGGGGGTCGGGTGGGGTCGACGCGGCGTTCACCTGTCCGATCCGGCCGTCCGATCGACGCGGACGCGCGCGGGGCGGCTCCGCTTCCCGCGCCACGTCGCCACGACGGTGTGCTCGCCGGGGCTCGGCTCCCAGCTCGAGCCGTCGAGCGGCTCGCCGTCGATCTCCCAGACGACGCCGGAGAGCTCGCCCCCGCCGGCGGTCGCGCGCAGCGGCACGGACGCGGGTCCGCGCGCCGCTTCGAGCAGCCAGCGCGCGCCGTCGCGGGGCTCGCGCACGACGGGCGCCTCGTCCGATTCGGCTCGCTCGAGCGGTCGGCGAGCGACGCCGGGCGGGTGGGTGCGCGCGATCCAGTCGGCGTAGCGCGGCGGGAGCAGCACCTCGCCGGCGTCGTCGTGGGCGTCGCAGGCCTCGGCGGGGACCGCGCCGGCTTCGAAGCGCTCGTGGACCACGTGCCGGCAGCGCGGGCCGGGGCGCAGACCGGTGGCGGCGCACACCGCCGCCTCGACGAGGCGGACGCCGCTCCCCGTCGACGCGGCGTCCGGAGGCGCCGCGGCGGCTCCGGGCCCGAGCGCGCCGTCTGCCCTGCGCGCGCGGGCGGCGGCGAGGATGCGCGCCGCGGCGGGCGCGGCCGCCTCGAATCCCGAGACGCCGGCGAGCGGGCGGCCCTCCGGGTCGCCGAGCCACACGACGACGGTGAACGTCTCGTCGAACGCGGCGGCCCAGGCGTCGCGGAAGCCGGAGGACGTGCCCGTCTTCAGCGCGAAGCGGCCGCCGGCGAGGTCGGTGAGATCGGCGCCGAACGCGTCGGCGCGCGCCCGCGCGTCGCCGAGGACGTCGCGCGTGATCTCGGCGGCCTCGGCGCGCATCACGCGCGCGCCTCCGGCCGCGCCGGTCGGAGCGTAGGCGAGCGGAACGCGCGTGCCCCCGCGCGCGAGCGCCACGTACGCGGCGGCGAGATCGATCGGCGCGACGTCGACCCCGCCGAGGACCGCCGCGGCGCCGTAGCGATCGGCGCCCTCGACGCGGCGGAAGCCGAGCGCGCGCAAGCGGTCGACGAGCGCGTCCTGGCCCACGCGCCCCGCGGCGTCGAGGGCGGCGAGGTTGAGCGACGACGCCAGCGCCACGCGCGCCCGCACCGGGCCCCGCTCGCGCCCGTCGTAGTCCGTGGCCTCGAAGAAGGCGCCGCCGGCGCCGGTGCGCGGGAGCGCGATGTCGTCGAGCACCGTGGCGGCCGTGCCCCCGCGCTCGAAGAGGAGCTCGTACGCGAACGGCTTCAGCGTCGATCCGGGCTGGCGGCGCCGCTCGAGCAGATCGAGCGCGCCGCCGGGCGCGCCCGGGCCGCGGCGCGCCGCGCCGACGTACGCGACGATCTCGCCGCCGGCGTTGGCGACGACGATCGCGGCGCCGTTGGTGACGCCGCGCCGCTCGAACCGGGCGACCGCCGCGCGGACGACGGCCTCGGTCCGGCGCTGGAGCTCTCGCTCGAGCGAGGTGCGCAGCGCGCCATCGCTGCGATCGATCTGGCCGGAGCGGTGCCGCGCCAGCGCGGCGTCCACGAACCGCGGCGCCTCGTCGGGGCGCGCGGCGACCTCACGGATCGCCGGCACCTCGGCGGCCGCCCGGATCCGGGTGGCCTCGTCGATCTTGCCGAGCGCGGCGAGGCGCCCGAGGACGTGGTCGCGCCGACGAAGGGCGCGATCGAGGTGCCGCCGCGGCTCGGTCGCGCTCGGCGCCTGCGGGACGCCGGCGAGCAGCGCCGCCTCCGCCACGCCCAGCGTCGCCGCGGGGTGACCGAAGTACTCCTCGGAGGCGCGCTCGACGCCCTCGATGCGGTCGCCGAAGGGCAAGCGGTTCAAGTACTGCTCGAGGATCTCGTCCTTGGTGAAGAGGCGCTCGAGCGCGTCGGCGCGCGCGATCTCGAGGGGCTTCGAGAGGAGCCCGAGCGGCCGGCCGTACACGCGCTTCACGAGCTGCTGGCTGATCGTCGACGCGCCGCTCCGCCGACCCCACGGCCTCACCACGGTGACGATGGCGCGGGCGGTCGCGAGCGCGTCCACGCCGTGGTGCTCGCGGAAGCGGGCGTCCTCCGCAGCGAGCACCGCGTCGATCAGGTTGGGCGAGACGTCGGCGAGCGCGACCCAGCGCCGGTCGGCGCCGCCGACCCGCGCCTGGCGCAGCGGCTGGCCCTCGCGGTCGAGCACCGAGAAGGCGTCGTGCGGCCGCGCAAAGCGTGCCGGATCGATCCAGAGCTCGGCCGGCGTCAGGTGGACGACGAGGAGCGCCAAGGCGGGCGCGAGCGCGAGCCCCACGGCCCCGAGCAGCAGCAGGCGCACGCGCCTCGGTTGCAGCGTGCGACGGAGCAGCGCCCCGATGGGCCACGGCCGCGCCCGCGCGCGGGAGAGCCACCGGTCCAGGGAACGCGCGCCGCCGGCCACGCTCACGGCTCCACGGTGATCGTCGCCGCCGCGCTGCGCGCGGTGAACCCGGGCGAGTAGAGCGCTTCGAGCTCGGCGGGCGGCAGCACGAAGGTGCCCACGGCGGTCGCGCGGGCGCCGTAGGTGAGCTCGCGCAAGCCGCTCTGCCCTTCGGCGAGGTAGAAGGCGGCCTCGGTCGGGAGAAACGCGCGGTGCGAGAGCGCGTCGAGCGACCGCTCCGCCCAGTGGCCGCGCGCGTCGAGGACGTCGTCGTCCGGTCCCATGCCGAGCAGCGCGTGGAGCGCGGCGCGCGGGGAGGTCTCGTGCGAGGCGTCCAGCGGCTCGAGCCCGCCGGCGAGCCGGTCGCGCACGGCGAGGTAGGGCGGGGCCTCCTCGGTGTAGAGAAAGAGGCGCACGCGCACGAGATCGCCGAGCTTCACCCGCGCGTCGCGGCCGAGCGGCTTGCCGGTCGCATCCTCGAGCACCCGATGGAGCGTGGCCCTCTCGCCGCGAGCGACCTCGTCGGCGGCGCCGAGCGGGACCATCCAGCTTCCGGCGAGCGCGAACCACGCGGTGCCTTCGACCTCGAGCGCGAGCTCGTGCGAGGCGCCGGACGGGAGCGCCGCGGGCAGGTGGTAGAAGGCGCTGTCCTGGTCCTGCTCGGCGGGCGCGATCGGCACGCCGTCGACGCGCACGCGGGGCGCGATGGGCGCCTCGGCGCGGACCGTCGCCGCGTACGCCGCGAGCGCGGCGAGGGCGTGGCTCGTCTCGTGCGTCGTCCACCACGAGGCGTCGCCGGCCCGGGTCGCGTGCAGACGCGAGGCGACCGCGCCGGCGTCGACGGCGGCGAGATCGGCGGAGGCCGCCGCCTCGAGCACGGCGCCGAGCGTCCGCGCGCCGCTGTCGTACCAGCGGAGCACGTGCGGCGTGGTGCGCTCGTCGGCGCGGGTGGCGAGCACGCGCTCGGCGGCCTCGAGCACCAGCGTGTCGCGGCGCGCGTCCGATGGATCCATCGCGAGCGCGAGCTCGGCGAGGCCGTAGGGCGAGAGGAGCTCGCGTTGATCGAAGAGCGCCTTCACGCGGTCGGCGTCGGGCGCCCCGGCCTCGGCGAGCACGCGCAGGGCGAACGCGAGATCGTCGCGTCCGCCCTCGCCGCGATCCACGAAGCCAGCACCCCGCACCACCTCCGCGAGGTGATCGCGCGCCCGGTCGGCTGCCGCATGCCCGGCGGTGAACCCGGCCCGGCGCGCCGCGACGAGCGCATGGAGAGCGTACGCCGTGAGGTACGGGTCCGGCGCGTCGCTGCGCGAGAACGCGCCGAACCCGCCGGACGGGGTCTGCAGGCGGACGAGCCGGCCCGTCGCGGCGGCGCCGCGGGCGAGCACCTCCTCCGCGGACACGCGCCCCGGCCGCCGGCCCGACGCGCCGCGCGAGAGGTCGAGCGCCGCGTAGGCGGCGAGCGCCACCACGCTCGCAGCGGTGGGCTCCACCCCCGCATCGCCGGCGAGCAGGCGCTCGAACGACACGTCGAAGCCGACGAACGGGTGGGCGGCGACCGTGAGCGTGAGCGCGCCGGAGCCGGCGATCGCGCCCTCGGGCACCCGGAGCGCGACGCGGCGGCTGCCGTCGACGGCGCCTACCGCCTCCGAGCGCACCTCGCGGCCGCGCGGGATCACCTCGACGGTCGCCTCGGCGAGCGCGGCGCCGCCTTCGGAGCGCGCCTCGAAGCGCACCGTGAGCGGCTGCGCTCGATCCGGCGCGATCCACTCGGAGACGCGCTCCTCGGCGTAGGGCCCGAGGTGGACGGTCTGGGGCTCGCGCGGCACGCCGTCGACCACCGGCGTGACCTCGACGTCGACCGGCTCGTCCTCGGTGTTGTGGATGAACGCCGCCGCCTCGAAGCGATCGCCGGCGGCGGCGAAGCCGGGCAGCGCCGGTCGCACGACCACGGGCATCGACGCGGTCAGGGTCGTCTCGCCCTTGCCGGCTCCGGCGCCGGCGTCCACCGCGACCGCCATGATCCGGTACTGCGTCGGCCGGGCGGGCAGGTGGAGGACCGCGTCGGCCCGCCCCGAGGCGTCGGTGACCAGGTGCGGCAGCCAGAGCGGCGTCGGATCGAAGCGCTCGCGGTCCTCGCGTCTCGGCGGAGGCGCCGCCTCGCCGTCGCCGCCGTCGCCGCCCGGGCTCGGCAGGAGCGAGGGCTCGAGCCTCGAGACCAGCGAGCGCCGGAGATCCTCCCACGCGAACGAAGGCGCGAGCCGCGGCAAGAGCCCATCGAGCGGATCCGGCGCGTGGTAGCCGGTGAGCCGGAGCGTGCCCTCGTCGACCGCGAAGAGCGCGACCTCGGCCGCGACGCCCGCGCCGCTCCGGTCGGTGACCTCGACGCGGATGGGGACGTCGTCGCCGGCCGTCGCCGTCGCCGCGGGGACCGCGACGCTCACGTCGAGCGGCGCCGTCGTCGGGCGCACGTCGATCTCGGTCATCCCCACCCGCAGATCCGGCGCGGCGAGATCGAGCGGCTCGCCCGGCGGCCCGGTGCGCGGCCGCACCAGCGTGAGCGCGACGAACGCGTTCGGCACCATGCTCGGCGTGACCTCGAACCGGAAGACGTGCCCGCCGGCAGGCACCCGCGTCCGCTCGGCGAAGAGCACGCCCTCGCGCTCCACCTCGAGCAGCGCCTCGGCCTCCTCGAACGGCGACTCGAACGCGATCTCGGCGGTCTCGCCGACGTCCCAGCGACGCTTCGACGGCGTGAGCGCCACGGCCGTGCCCGGCGGATCGCGGTCGGGGTGCTCGCCGGGCGCAGCGACATAGACGCGCTGCGAGGCGGTGCTCCGCCGGCCGCCGGCGTCCCTGGTCGTCGCCTCGAGCAGGTACGTGCCCGGCCGGTCCGGCGTCCAGGCGCAGTGCACGGGCTCCGCCGTCGAGGTCTGGGCGCAGCGGTGCACGACCTCGGTCTTGCGCGCCCGCCGCTCCTTGTAGCTGCCGTCCTCCGCTTCCTCTCGGCCGCCGCCCGCCCACTCCCAGTACCGGTGCCATCCCTCGCGGAGGATCCTCGCCTCGACGCGACGGCCGGCCGCCGGCGTGTCGTCGTGCGCAATCACGATCGTCTCGACGTCGAGCGGCGCGCCGCCTTCGATCCAGGCGGGCGAGCGGCGCACGCCGACCTCGAAATCCGCGGGGTAGGCGTGGAACCCGCGACGCGCGCTGGTGGTGCGGCCCGAGGCGTCGGCGATCGTCACCTCGAGCAGGACGTCCTCGCGTACCGGGGCGCTCAGCGCGACCGCCGTCTCGACCGCGCCGGCGCCCGCGCCGTCGAGCGCGAGCTCGCCCGCGGCGATGGTACCGGGCCTGGGCGAGATCCCCGCGGGACCGAACGCGTACGGCTCCCAGCGAGCGGCGTGATCGCCGCCGCCCTCGCGGACGAAGCTCCAGCGCGCGCCGAGGCCGGCGGCGGGGGGACCGAAGAGATGGCGCGCGGTGACGCCGACGCGGAGCGGATCGCCGTCGACCAGATCGAGGCGCGGGCTCTCGAGGTCCACGCGCAACGTCGGCGGCTGGTAGTCGCCCACGGTGAACGACGCCGTCCCGAGCGCCGCCGTCTGCCCCGCGCGGCGAACCTCGACGCGGTAGACGCCGGGCTCGGCGCCTTCATCGAGCTCGAAATCGGCGGCGCTCGTCCCGAAGGGCGAGAGCGTGGAGGCCCGCTCGGCGATCGGCGCTTCGCCGGCCGGCCCGAAGAGGAGCGCGCGGACCGAGCCTCGCTCCGGTGCGTACAGCGCGGCGCCGTCCGCCTCGCGCACCACCGCGCGGGTGTGGACCGTCTCGCCCGGCCGCACGATCCCGCGATCGGCGAGCACGCTGGCCACCCACGCTTCGGCACGAGGGGGCGGCGCGCCGGGCGTCAGCCCGAGGCGCTGCGGGCCCATCGAGGTCCTCGGATCGAGCACGAGCACGGCGCGATCGTCGCCGCGCACCGCGCGCACCGCGATCTCGTGGTCGAGGATGCACCCGCCCGGATCGAGCCAGGCGTAGCCGTGCTCGTCGGCGTCGCCCTCCCCGCAGACGCGACCGGCGTCGTCGGCGAGCGTGACGCGCGCCCCGCCCGCCGGCTCGGCGGTGGCGAGCGACGTCACCCACACCCGCACGCCGCGCGCCAGGCGCCTGGCGTCGATCGCGAGATCGGTCCGCTGCACGAACGCGGCCGGGATCGCGCCAGGCTCGCGGGGGGCGCGGTCGGGGAGGAGCGCGATCACGCCCATCGGCGCGCGCGACGGGGTCGGCTCGGACCAATCGAACGCGCCGCGTCCCCAGCGGTTCGGGCGCGCCGAGGGCGCGAGCGGCTGGAGGGGCAGGCTCGACCAGTCGCTCGCGCGATCGTCGGCGAGCCAGCGTGACGGCCAGAGCGCCGCCTCGATCTCGCGGCCGGGAGGGACCCGGCCGATCCGCAGCTCGCCGTCGTCGACGTGGATCGCCGCGAAGGGGATGCGCGGCGCCGCGTCGTGCTCGTACGTGCGGCGGCCGGCCTCGAAGCGCACCTCGGGGGTGCGCCCACGGCTGCGCACGGCGAGCGGGGGCGTCCGCGCGAGCGCGTGGCCGTCGGCGGTCTCGAGGCCGGCGAAGCGGAGCTCGTAGACCTGCCCAGGGTCCCAGTCGCCGCGGACGCGGAGGCGCCGACGATCGTCGAGGGTGAGGGCGAGCGCGGGCAGCGCCGGTGACGTCTTCACCGCGCCCGCCGGCGGCTCGCGCAGATCGGCGGTCGAGAGCAGCACCAGCGTGTCGCCGATGTCGATCACCCGCCCCGGCGGGCCGCTGGCCTCGCACTGCGACACTTCGGTCGCGTCGTCGGCGCAGCCGATGCCCTCGAGGCGCGGGCGCGGCGCGAGCTCCACCTCGACGACGCGCGGCGTCGCGCCTCCGTGCGAGAGCGGAGGCGCCACGGCGACGGCGATGCGCGCGCCCGGCTCGAGCTTCCTGCCCAGCTCCAGGTCGATGGGCGTGCGGCCCTTCGCGTCGACGGCGCGGCCCACGGCCTGGAACGGGACCATGCGCCGCCCGCCGTCGACCTCGTACATCATCAGCTGCGGCGCCAGCGCGCTCGGATCGACGTGGCCGGAGAAGAGCAGGCGCAGCGGCTCGCCGGGCAGGATGCGGCCGCCGCCCGCGGCCTGGAGCAGCCGCGGGCCGGCGTCGAGCACGACGGTGCGCGGCTCGAAGTCCTCGACGACCTCGCCGGCGAGCGAGCGGAGCTCGGGCGAGAGCGTGAGCGAGGCGGTCCGGGTCGCGGTCCACCCCTCGGGCTCGAACGACAAGGAGCTGCGCGACGTCCACACCTGCCGGCCGCGGACCGGCGGATCGAGCACGATCACCTCGCGGTCGAGCGGCTTGCCGACCCGCGCGCCGTCGACCATCGGCCGGTTGAAGCGGACGACGAGCGGCTCGGACGCGCGGAGGTTCAGCGCCGTCTCGGCGGGAGAGAGGACGGCGAGCCGGTCGGGCGCGTCGGCGGCGAGGAGCGGCTCGAGCGGCACCGACGGGCGCAGCTCCGGCGGCGACTCCGGGAAGGCGGCGACGGCGCGGAGCAGCTCCGCCGGCGCCTCGCGACGCGGTCGCTCGTGGCGCAGCCAGCGCAGCGCGAGCGGAGACGCCGCGGCGCCGATCGCGACGAGCACGCCGGCCGCTGCGAGGCGGCGGCGCGCGGCGCGGTACGAGGCGGCGCGCGCGCCGCTGTCGAGGACGGGATCGCGCTTCTGCGGGTGGGTGCGGTACGGGCTCACGTGCTCGCACCGCCAAGCAACGGTCGTTCCGCGGGTGCGTCGGCTCACGCCTCGCAGCGTCGAGGCGAGCGCTCGACGGCGAAGCGCGTGCGCGCGGACACGCGCCGTGGGTCAGGAGCCACACGCCGGGCCCGCACCCTCCGGGCTCCGGCGCCGGCGATCGATGAGCTCCCGGTTGGACGAGCGGGCCGCGCGGGTGTTCCCGGCGCGCTCGATCGTCGTCAGTCGCGAGCGGCGGCTCGGCCCCCGCGCCCCCGGACGGAAGAGGCGTCGGGCCTCGGGCCTCGAGAGGCGTTGCTCGGACGAATGTCCGACACCCCTTCAGTCCTCGAGGATCAGCTCGCACTCGAGCACGGGGTTCGAGTACGGCGTGTTCCAGATCATCAGCGCCATCCCGACGGCGCCGTCGCCCTGATCGGCGAAGGCGTTGTAGCTGCCGTCGGTGAAGTAGCACGACCAGGCGTTGAGCGCGTGCTGCGTGCCGCCGGCGCCGTCGGTGCCTGCGGTGTCGGTGTTGGCCATGCGCCAGCGCCGGCTCGGGACGTCGTAGTAGAACTTGTTCGGGCCGCGCGAGGCCTTCTCGGCCTCGAAGCCGGTCCAGTAGCGCATCGACAGGGTCACGTCGCAGCCGTCGTAGTCGCCGCAGTAGTCCTCGAGCAGCGCCTGCGGGATCGGCCGCGTCTTGCCGGCGCCGGGATCGCCCGACGAGTACTTGGTGCGCAGGACGTACTTGGCGGCGGTCGTCTGGTAGAGGACCTCGGCGGGCGCGGTGTCGTACTGGAAGCGGCTGGAGTGGGTGAGCGCTCCGGCGAAGTGTTTGTCGCCCGAGAACGTCTGCGCGCCGGAGAGCGTCGCGAGGAACGACGTGTCCGCCGCGATCGTGCCGCTCGTGGTGATGGTGCCGCCGGTGAGGCCGGTCCCCGCCGTCACGCTCACGACCGATCCCGGGCCGGGCGGACCTTGCGGCCCCGGCGGTCCCATCGGGCCCACCGGGCCGGCAGGTCCCGCGGGGCCGGGATCGCCTTGCGGGCCCTGCGGCCCGGCGGGGCCGGCGGGGCCGGGATCGCCCTGCGGCCCGGCAGGCCCAGCGGGGCCGACGATGTTCGAGGGATCGCCGACCCACTGGCCGTTCTCGTCGATGACGGTGCCGAAGCCGGCGATCGAGACCGACGTCGGGTGGATGTCGCCGACCGCGTCGTTCGCCATGAGCGCGTACGGGACGCTGCCGACGGTGGCGCGCGGGGTCATCTCGGCGTCGTTGCCGACCGTGATCCCGAGAAAACGCGTCGAGCCGTCGAAGACCGTCGCGTCGAACGGCACCGTGGCCCCGAGACCGACGGAGAAGTAGCCCTCGTCGAAGGTGATGCTGTGGACCTCGGTCCAGATCGGCACCGCGGCGGCGGCGCTGTCGTAGATCGCGAACTCGACGTCGAGCGTGCCGGTGACCGGCGACTGGTCGGCGTCGTAGAGGCGGCCCTGATGGGTGATGGTCCCCGGCACCGCCCCGGCCGTGCCGGCCCAGAGAAGCGCGGCCGCGGCGAGGACCGTCGTCGACACGCACCGAAACGCCCGGTCGTTCTGCATGACAAGCTCCGTTGCTCGAGGAGGAGCACGCACGCGCCTCGCGGGCGTGGCGGCGTCCCGAGCGCGCCATTTTCGGAAAGCCGACGGTGGAAAGCAATGGCCGCGCAGCGGGAGCCCGGTCGGAGCACGCGACCCGCCTTCTCACCTGTGCGGAGCCCCCATGCTGGGCGGCATTTTACGTGGGAGGCCGCTCGCGGGTCATGAAGCCATGCTCGCCCGCGCAACCCCGCTCCTCTTCCTTGCCCTGGCCGCCGCCGCGTGTCTCCCGCCGATGGAGGGCGAGCCGCTCGACTACGACGATCCCGCGATGTGGCTCTGCCGGCCCGGGAGCGAGGACGACGCCTGCCACGACGACCTGACCGCCACCGAGGTCCGCCCCGACGGATCGCTCGCGGTCGAGCCGCACGAGCCGGCGAGCGATCCGGCGGTCGATTGCTTCTACGTCTACCCGACGGTCGATCTCTCGCCCATCCCCGGCAACCACACCGACTTCACCGACGTCGAGGCGATGCGGCAGGTCGCGCAGAACCAGGCGGCGCGCTTCACCGAGGTCTGCCGGGTGTACGCGCCGCTCTACCGGCAGGCGACGATCGCCTCGTACCTGTCGCCGCTCCGCGACGGCTACCTCGACGTGGCCTACCGCGACGTGGAGGACGCGTTCGAGCGCTACCTCGAGCGCGACAACGCCGGCCGCCCCTTCGTCCTCATCGGCCACTCGCAGGGGGCCACGATGGTCTCCAAGCTGCTGAGCGAGCAGATCGACTCCCGGCCGGAGCTGCGGGAGCGGCTCGTCGTCGCCATGCCGATCGGCGCCGATCTCTACGTGGGCGCGGGAGAGACGAAAGGCGGCTCGTTCCAGAGCGTGCCCATCTGCACCGACCGCGCGACGCCGGGCTGCGTCGTCGCGTTCCGGACCTACGCCGACGACGATCCCCCGAGCGGCGAGCCCGCCGCGCCCGCCGGGCAGGAGGAGATCTGCGTCTTCCCGGCGCTCCCCGGGTCGGACGCACCAGCGCCGGTGTCGCGCGCGTACCTGCCGAGCGAGGTGCCGCCGATCGGCTTCGGCGACTCGCACGTGCCCGAGGGCGTCGCCACGCCGTTCGCGCTCTACCGCGACGCCTACCAAGCCCGCTGCGTCCGCGCGGACGACGGACGCGCCTACCTCGCGGTGCGCTTCGCGCCCGGGCCGGGCGACGTGCGCGAGAACCCGATCGACTTCGACGCGATGAGGGGCCCGATGGGGCTCCACGTCGCCGACGTCAACCTGGCGATCGGAGACCTCATCGACCTCGTGAGCGCCAAGTCCGCCGCGTTCCACCATTGAGCCGGAGGCCGCGGGTCACCAGAGATCGGCGATCGTGCCGGAGTCGACGACCATCGTCGCCCCCACGGGCGGGGGCGTGAACGGCTCGTAGACGTGCCTGTTCCAGACGATCCAGCGCAGCGACGGGTCCTCGAGCGGGACGTCGAAGCGCACCGTCACCTGCGCCGGGCGCCCATCGGGCGTGACGCGGTCGACCTCGTAGCGGATCCCGGTGAGATCGAGGTGATCGCCCGGCGCGAAGGGGATGTCCCTCGCCCGCACCAGCTCCGCCATCAGCCCGAGGATGTAACCGCCCTCGGGCCGGAGCACGAGCGTGCGCTCGTCGGGCCGCTCGATGACGACGGGGCGCTCCGAGACCCCGAGGCAGCGCAGGTAGGCGGGCGGGTGCCGGCCGGTCGCGGCGTTGTAGATGGGGACGTACATGCCGCTGAAGAGATCGGCGGCGTTGACGACCACCAGCGTCTGCCCGGCGAGCGCCGCGTCGTGCGGCGCGCTCTCCATGCCGCGCCTGCTCAGGGCGGCGATGTAGCCCGGCAAGAGCGCGCGCGGGAGGGTCGCGATCGGCGCGAGCACCACGTGCACGAGGAAGAGCAACCAGCCCACCGGCGCGAGGAGGCGCGATCGCGCGCCGGACACGGGCGGCTCGGAGGGACCGCGCCGCTCGGCCCAGTCGCCGAGGAGCTGGGCGACGAGGCCCATCCCCCCGAGCCCGGTGATCAAGAGGAGGCGATCGGCCGCGTACGTCGCGCAAAGCGGGATCACGGAGAGGACCATCCCGGCGGCGAAGAAGCGCGTCACCGGATCGCGCGCGAGCCGCGGCGCCATCACGGCCGCGACCAGCGCCACGAGCGCGGCCGCGATCACCACGAGGAGGACGGTCGCCCACGGCCGAGCGAGGAAGACGCAGAGCTCGGCGGGAGGCGCCCCGAGCTGCGCCCCGAGCAGCAGCGGCACGCCCGCGATCAGGCTCTGCGCGTAGGCGAGCGGATCGCGCAGCGGATCCATGTACACCCCCGACGCCCGCGCGCCGTAGCCGAGCGCGACGTACGCGACGCGCCAGCCCACGATCACGGCCGCGTGCGGCGCGAGCGCCCGCGCGCGGCTCGCCGCGCCGCCTCGGTCCAGGAAGATCGCGTGCGCGATCAAGAACCCGGCGGTCGCGAGCGCGAGCTCGGCCGAGAGCAGCCCGAGCAGGAGCGCGAGCGGCGCGAGCACCGCCCCCACGCGCCAGCCGTCGCGGCGCCAGCGATCGTGGAGCACCAGCGCGGCGCCGCCGAACGTGGCCGCCATCAGCCCGTTGCGGTTGGCGATCCAGCCGGCGGGGAGGCCGTGCGCCTCGTCCAAGGCGAAGAGGAGCGTGGCCAGCCCGGCGATCCAGGCGGGCTTCACCAGGCGGCGGTAGAGGGCGCCGGCGACCAGCACCAGGGCGGCGAGCCACGCGAGGTTCTCGCCGTGCATCACCGCCGGGTGGTCGGGCCAGAGGCGGTAGTCGACCCAGTGGCTGAGCGACGCGAGCGGCCTCCAGAACGCGAGCGCGAGATCCGGCGCCGCCCACCACGGGCCGTGCGCGCGATCGACGAGCAGCCGCCGGGCCTCGGCCTCGCGCGGCACGAAGACGAACAGATCGAACGGCGAGCTCGGCATTCCCGGCAGCCGGAGCCGGTCGTCGACCGCGACGCGGTGGACGTGGTCGTCGAGCACGAACCCGGCGCCGATCGACGGCAGCATCAGGAGCACGGCGAGCGCCGCGGCCCAGAGCGCGACGCGGCGACCCGCGAGGCGCTCTTCGATCGACGGGAGCAGGGGCGCGCGCAAGGTGCTGGCGTCGAGGCGACCACGCCGCGCCACCCAGGTCAACGCGGGCGAGCGCTAGCCATTCCGGCTCGGCGACTCGTCGGCGAGCAGGCACTGCACCACGAACGGCACCGACGCGGCGCCCGCGAGCGCGGCGAGCGAGTAGGCGATGTGCTCGCGGCTGGCGTGCGGCGGGATGCCCACCATCGCCCAACCCGAGCCGTCGGCGCGGCCGAGATCGCGCCCCCGCTCGATGCGGAGCGCCGAGACCGAGGAGTAGACCGCGACGGTGAGGCGCCGCGCCCGGACCTGCTCGGCGCTCTGCGGGCGCAGGTCGCTCAGCCGGTCGAGCACGCGCATCGCGAAGGCGATCCGATCGAAGCTCTCGAGATCGGCGGCCTCGACCGAGCGCTGCGGATCGCGGAGCTCGTACCGGGTCTCGTCGGAGGCCACGATCCGATCGTAGCCCAGGGGCAGGGCGCCGTCGCGTGAGCGGGTGGCGGGGCTTCCGACGGAGTCGAGGGGCGGGACGAGCGACGTGTGCGCGTGCTCGCTCCGCGAGGCGCACCTCGCGTCGGTGCGGATCCGACGGTCCGGTGGTAACTTCTGCGAAGCGTGGTCGCGCCGGCCCCCTACGTGTCGCTCGAAGAGTTCCTGGTCTCGGAGGCGACGGATCCCACCGGCGTGCGCCGCGAGTGGGTGGACGGGCACGTCTACGCGATGTCGGGGGCGACGCCCGAGCACGGCCGCCTGGCTGCCGCGGTGCTCGCCGAGCTCAGAGCCGCCCTGCGCGGTCGTTGCACCGTGCGCGACGGCTCCGTGGCGGTCCACGTCGCGGCGACCCGGTCGGGCCTGCGTCCGGATGTGAGCGTCGTGTGCGGACCGATCATGAAGACGGTCGTCGAGAAGAATGGTCGCGTGGAGGGAGAGGCCATCACCAACCCCTGCGTCATCGTCGAGGTCCTCTCGGAGTCGACCGAGCGCGACGATCGCGGGTGGAAGTTCCGCGACTACAAGGGGCTGCCCTCGCTCGAGGAATACATCCTCGTCTCGCAGGACACCCGGCGCATCGAGGTCTTCCGCCGTGACACGAGCTGGAGGAGCGAGACGGCAGGCGCGGGCGACACGGTGACCATCCACGGCGCGCGCGTGGCGGTCGACGCCATCTACGACGAGTGACGCCTTCGGCTCGACTTCAGGGCCGAGCCCCTGCCACGCCCGGGGCGCTCGCGGCGACCCGGAGCCGGGCGGGCAGGGTGACCGGTTGATCCACCTCGGATCGCGGTTGATCCAGGTGAACGGGGCTATCCGCGGCGGCTGCGCCGGCGGCGCGCGACGCAGGCGGCCAGGCCGAGGGCGGCGAGGATCCCGCCCGCCGACGAGCGCTCCGAGCCCGCGGCGCGGCAGGCGCACGAGCCGTCCTCGCCGATGACCGCCTCGGCGCCGTCCTCGGCCGGCGGCGCCGGCTCGTCGTTGTCCACGCAGCCCCCGGACTGGCACGACTGGCCCTCGGGGCAGAGCGGCATCGTCGGGTCGTCGGTCTCGTCGGCGGCGCCGTCGCAGTCGTTGTCGATGCCGTCGCAGGCCTCCGGCAGCGGGTCGACCGCGCCCACGCAGTCGCCCCAGGTGCCCGTCTCGTCGCACGTCTGGGTGCCCTGCTGGCAGGCGTCGGCGACGCCGCACGGGCGCGTCTCGCCGGCGGTGCAGGGGCAGTCGGGATCGGTGGTGCCGTCGCAGTCGTTGTCGGCGCCGTCGCAGATCTCGGCCGCGGGCGCGGTCGCGCTGCAGTTGCCCCAGACGCCGGCGACGCAGGTCTCGGTGCCGTCGCCGCAGGCGGTGCTGCAGGCCCGCTCGAGGTCCTCGTCGATCTCGCCGTCGCAGTCGTTGTCCTCGCCGTCGCAGACCTCGGCCGAGACCTGGACCGCGATGGTGTCGAGCGCCGCGTCGAGGGCGGGCGGATCGTCCGCCTGGAAGTAGCAGGGGTTCGGCGAGCTCGGGCTGTCGCCCTGGGGATCGCAGCCGGGCAGGGCGGTGCCCGCGGCGACCGCCATCTTGTTGAGCGCGAGCGCGTCGACGGCGTCGCCGAAGCCGACGACGAACGTGGTGATGCCCGCCGTCTTCAGCGCGGCGACCGAGTCGACGCCGTCGAAGCGCGTCGCCGGATCGTAGGGCGAGCACCACTGCCACCCGTCGGTGACGAGCACGACGTAGCGCGGCTTGGTCGCGTCCATCAGCGACGGCTCGGCGAGGGCCGCGTCGAGCGTCTGCGCCATCGGCGTCCAGTTGCCGGCGTCGGGCGGGGGGCTTTGGAGGGCCGCCCCGATCGCGCCGGCGCTCCCGAGGGCGGGCTGGACGTGGAGCTTGCCGGGCGCGCACTGCGACGGATCGGGGAAGAGCATGAGCCCCAGCTCGATCGAGCTCTCGTAGGCGGCCCCCAAGCCCGTCAGCGCGTTGACCGCGATGTCCCACTTCGGGGTGCCGTTGATCGTCCCCGTGACCATCGAGCTCGATTTATCGAGCACGATCATGGTTCTAGCCGGCGTGCACTCCGTCGCCTGCGCGGCGCCGGACAGGGGGAGGACGGCGACGGCAGCGAGGGTGGCGACAAGGGTTGATGTGCGCATATGTAGTGGCTCCGAGCACCCGCGCTTAGCAAGGCTCGTGCCGGGATTCCACCGGTCCTCTCCTCTTGATCTCGCCCCCAGAGGGGCGGCCGTCAGCGAGCGACGCTCAGACCGCCGCGCTACTGGCAGACCCCGAGCGGGCAGGTGCCGCTCACGCAGTCGGCGTCCGCGGAGCACTGATCTCCGCTCGGGCACGGCGAGCACGAGTCGCCGCCGCAGTCGACGTCCGTCTCGAGGCCGTTCTTCACGCAGTCGGCGCACGTGGGGTTGTCGGGATCGACCGGGGAGCAGCCCGGCGGCTGCGCGGGAGCGCACTGGCCGCCGGCGCACTGGCCGCTCACGCAGTCGACGGCGGAGGCGCAGCCGAGACCGACGGCGCAGGGCGGACAGGCGTCGCCGCCGCAGTCGACGTCGGTCTCGAGCCCGTTCTGCGTGCAGTCGTCGCAGCTCGGGTTGTCGACGTCGACGGGAGCGCAGCCGGGGCTCACGGGCGCGCCGCACTGGCCGGCGACGCAGCTCGCGCTCTCGCAGTCGTTGTCGAAATCGCAGGCGAGGCCCTGCGCGCACGGCGGGCACGCGTCGCCGCCGCAGTCGATGTCCGTCTCGAGGGCGTTCTGGGTGCAGTCGCCGCAGCTCGGGTTCTGCGGATCGAGCGGGGCGCACGGCAGCGGATCGGGCGCCTCGACGCAGACGCCCGCCGCGCACCGGAGCGAGCTGCAGTCGCCGTCGTTGGCGCACGCCTCGCCGAGCGCGCACGGCCAGCACGAGTCGCCGCCGCAGTCGACGTCGGTCTCGAGGCCGTTCTTCTCCCCGTCGGCGCAGGTCGCGTTCTCTTGCAGCGAGCCGCCGCCGCCCGCGCTCCCGCCGCCGCCCGAGGACGACGTGGCGCCGCGGGCGGGCGGGTCCTCCCAGTCGTCGATCCCCGCCAGCAGCGCGCAGCCGCCGGTCGCCGATCCGAGCGCCCCTACGAGCGCGAGGCCCAGCGCGCCGAGGCGCGTCCGCGTGCGACGGCCCATCACCAGCGACCCCCGAGCGTCGCCCCGCCGGCGCGGCCATCGACGTCGACCCACGCCCCCGGCGCGGCCGACGCCGTCGTCTTCCGGTCGCCGTGGCCTTCGCGGCCGGTCAGGAGAAGAACGGCACCGACCGCGAGCCCCGCGATCCCGGCGCCGAAGGCGATCGTCGAGATGGTGGCGCTCTGCTGGGCCTGCTCGCGCAGCCGGCGGCCCTCGGCGCACGCGGCCCCCGCGCAGGTGTCGTGGACCTCGACGGACTCGGCGTTGGTGTCGATCGCCGCGAGCCCGAACCCGGTGCCGACGCCGATGCCGGCGAGCCCGACGACGCCCGCGGCGATCGCGAGCGGGACGCGCGGGCCGGCGCCGTGCGGATCCGGTGCCGCCGCCGCGGGAGCGGGCGTCACCGGGCGCGGCTTCGGCGGGGGCGGCGCGACGAGCGGCGCGAGGTCGGGGACCTCGATGATCGTCCGCACGCCGGCCTGGAGCGTGGTCGTCGACGTGAACTCGCGCCGGCCGGGCGCGCGCGCGACCACGCGCACCGGGCCGGGGTCGAGCCGCACATCGACGTTGAGCTCGGCGGCGCCGAGCGGCACGCCGTCGCGGGACACCTCGAGGCCCTGCGGCGGCTGCGCCACGTGCACCTGGAGCCTGGGGACGCGCGGCTCGAGCGCCGCCGCGCGATCGAGCGCGTACGCGCCGCGATCGTCCGCCATCCTCGCCGCGAGCTCGGCCGTCTCCAGGTACTCGCGCCACGCGGTGGCCAGCCGGCCCTGCTGCTCGTGGCAGCTCGCGAGCAGGCCGAGCGTGCCGACCGACGGCTCGACGCGTTCGCTCTCGGCGAGCTTCGCGCACGCGGCGTCGAAGTCGCCCGCCTCGTAGAGGCTGCG
The DNA here is from genome assembly GCA_964372055.1 of uncultured Polyangiaceae bacterium. Taxonomy (GTDB): domain Bacteria; phylum Myxococcota_A; class Polyangia; order Polyangiales; family Polyangiaceae; genus CAYJPW01. Next base: position 8,055 of record CAYJPW010000058.1, on the reverse strand, counting down.
GCCCTCCTGGAAGAGCGTGTCGGCCGTCGGTGCGGGCGCCGCCTCCTGCGCCTGGAGCGGCGTCGCCGCGAACGCGATGACGAGGGCGACGAAGGCCTGCGCTCCGCGCTTCGATCCCACGCTCGCAGCCTATCGCGGAGCGCGCTCGCTGAGAAGCAACCAGCCACTCGTGGATCGCGTCGCAGCCGACGAGGATGTCGGGCTCGGCGTTCGCCGCGCCGCCGAGGTCGGAGCAGCCCTCACCCAGGATCACCACCTGGCCCTGCTCTTCGTCGAGCTCGCTCCTCGACGTGGAGCTCCCCCGCGAAGGCAACGTGCTTCGCTCCTCGGCGCCACGACGCCGCGCTCGGGTGACAGCTGATAGATTGGCCGGTGTGAGCGCCGCGTCCCTCCAGGTCGCCGCTGCGATCGCCGTCGCGTTCGTCGCGGCGTGCAGCGGGGAGCCGCATCCCCCGGCCGCGGCGCGACCAGGCCCGGCGCAGGCGGACCCGTGGCGCATCGTCGCGAGCCCGTCGACCGATCCGACCGCGCCCGCCGTGCGCGAGGATCCCGCCGCTCCCGGCGAGGCGCGTCCGCCGCCGCCCGCCCCGACCTCGCCCTCGCCGGGGAGCTCCACGGCGGCGGCGCCCGCCCCCGATCCGTGCGCCGCGTACCTCGAGCGGACGATCACCTGCACGGGACCGCTCCGTCACATGGATCAGTGCAGCGCCGAGGCGACGGCCGAGCGGCGCGTGGCGGCGATCCGCGCCAGGATGCGCCGCTGTTACTCGGAGGCGCTGGAGCGCGATCCCGGGCTCGCGCCGAAGGGCGAGCTCGCGTTGACCGAAGAGGTCGACGCGAACGGCTGCGTGCTGCGGGCGACGCCGCTCCGCGCGGACCCGAGCTACCCGCCGGCGCTCGTCGCCTGCGTCGCGCACGCGGCGGGGCTCGAAGCCGTCCCGAAAGGCGTGGCCGTCACCCGGCGCACGCGGGTCGTCGGCGACGCGCGCCCATGAGCGAGTGATTCGATCGCTTCCGCGGCGGGAGCCAGAGGGAGGCCGGCGTGCGCGTGGGCGCGTGCAGCGATCCCCGCCCGGCGGGCGCCAGATCCGACGCCATGCCGCTCCGTCCTCTATCATCCTCGCCGCGAACGGGAGGCAGCGGGCGTGCACTTGAACGTCGCGACGACGGTGTCGATGGTCTCCGCGGCGACGTGCCTGTCGGTGGCGGTGCTGGCCTTGCGCCTGGCCCGCGGACCGGGGAGTCGACACTTCCGGTTCGCGAGCCTCGCCGCCATGGCGGACGCGCTCTACTGCGTCACCGACGCCGTGCTCGCAGGTGGCGTGGACGCGGGCATCACGTTGTGGGCCGGTCGCCTCAGCATCGTCGCGGTGTGCGCACACGGCGCCGCCTGGCTCGCCTTCCTCGCGGAGCACGCCGGCCGCCGGCTGTCGCGCGTCGAGCGCGCCGCCGTGGCGGCGAGCGGCGTGGGGGCGGTCCTCGCGATCATCCCCGGCGTCGCGGTCGGCCATGGCGTGACCCAGCGATCGTTCCCGCTCCTCGGCGTCACCTACCGGGACCCCGAGGTGGGCCCGCTCGGCTCGCCCATCGTGGCGGTGGCCTACCTCGAGCAGCTGCTCACGATTCGCCTCGCGCTGCTCGCGAGCCGGCGCAACCCGCGGGCGAGGGGCGTCGTCGTCGCGCTGGTGCTGTTGGGGGTGGCGGGGCTCGTGGACTGGCTGTCCGCGCTCCACGTCGTCGACATGCCGAGCCTGACCGACCTCGCGCTGGCCGGCGTTCCGCTCGCGATCGCGTCGGCCGTCGCGGCGGACGCCGCCGACAACGCTCGCAAGCTGATCGAGAAGTCGGCGGAGCTCGACGCGGCGCGCGAGGCGCTCGTCGAGCGCGAGCGCCTCGCGGCGCTGGGCGAGCTCGCGGCGATCGTGGCGCACGAGGTGCGGAACCCGGTGACGGTCGTCTATGGCGCGCTCGCCGTGCTTCGGCACAAGAAGCGCGAGCCGGAGGATACCGAGCTCTTCGCGATCATCGAGCACGAGGCGAATCGGCTGCGGCGCCTCGTCGCGCAGCTCCTCGAGGTGGTACGCCCGTTCGAGCTCCGCTACGCGCTCCGCCCGATCACCGAGGTGGTGCGCGATGCGGTCGCCCTCGCGACGGGGGGCGCCGCCGAAGCGGACATCGAGATCGAGCTCGCGACCCCGTCGCCCGAGAGCGTCGAGTGCGACGACGTGCTCCTCGGGCAGGCGCTCTCGAACCTCGTCGCGAACGCGCTCGAGGCGCCGGGCCGGCGCTCACCGGTCAGGGTGCGCGCGCGCCTCGAGACGGCGGGCGCCGCCGCCCCGACGGTCCGGCTCGAGATCATCGACGACGGCGACGGGGTCTCGGCGGAGCACCTGCCCCGGCTCTTCTCCCCGTTCTTCACGACGCGCGCGACGGGCACGGGGCTCGGTCTGGCCGTCGCCAAGCGCATCGCCGAGGCGCACGGCGGGAGCATCGATCACGTCGCGCCCGCCGGAGGGGGCGCGTGCTTCGTGCTGCGTGTGCCCCAGCGCGCGCCTGCGCCCGCGTTGCCGTAGCCTCCTTCTGCGCCCTCGAGCGTCGTCAGGCTCGTGCCGAGCTGGGCCGCCGAGAGCGCTTTGCTGCCGTCGCGGCGGCCTTCTTCGGCCGCGCCGCCGGCCGCTTCGACGCGCGGTCCGCAGCCTTCTCGGGACCGCCGCCTCGCGCGTCGAGCTCCTTGACGAGCTTCTTGGGCGCGATCATCCGGTAGCTCTCGACGATGAACGTCTCCACCTCGTCCCAGTTCGGCTTGGCCCCGAGCTTCATGTCGACCCAGCCGTGCTTGCCGACGTACGCGGCGATCGAGAAGCGCGGGTCGGACGCGACCAGCATCGCCTGGAGGGTCTTGTCGGTCTTGAAGCCGATGCCCATCACGCCGTCGTCGTGACGGCCCCACCCGACGAAGATCTTGCCTTGGACCTTGCAGTGCACGCTGCCCCACGGTCGGTCCTCGTAGGCGCCGGGGAGGCGGTTGACCATCGCGAGCAGGCGGGTGTGGAAGGGGTCGGTCGGCATGCGGCGAAGATACGGTCAGGCTCCCGGGAGGGGAACAGCCGTGCCCTCACCGCGCCAGCGCGACGTAGATCGCGTCGATCACGTCCGCCGCCGCCCCGAGCGCCGCGATCACCGCCGCCTCGCTCGGCTCGGCGACCGTCTCCGCTCGGAGCGGCAGCAGCGCGCGATCGAGGTCGCGCACCGCCGCGAGCACGCGCGGCGAGGCGGCGTAGGCCTCGGCGGCGAGCGCGCGCAGCCCGTCGCCTGCGACGAGGAGCGAGGCGGCCGCCGCCCTAGGCCAGCCGCGCTCGCGGGCGGCGGCCTCGCGCCACGGCGCTTCGCTCTCGAGCGCGCGCGTCGCGTCCCAGGCCGGGAGCGACGCGCGCGTGCCGGGCGCGTGCGACATCGCGATCCCGAGCCACCGGAGCGCCAGCCGGATCGCGTCGCCGCGCCCCTCGGGGGCGGCGCGCGACACGTCGTCGACCGCGCGCCCGAGCTCGACGACCGCGTCGAGGAGCGCGGGATCGATCGCGGCCACGACCTCGCCGGGCTCGAGCTGCGCCTCGGCGGGCGGACGGATCCGGCTGACGTCGGCGGGCGGCCGCGTGGTCGAGCAGCCGCCGACGAGGCCGGCGGCGATCGCCAGCGTTGCGAGCGAGCGGCGTCCAGGGCTCACGCACCAAGAAGCTGCAAGCGGAGGGCCACCGCCGCGCCGACGCTCGAGCACCTCGGCTTGGACGTCGCCCTCACCCGCGGCCAGCGCCTCGACGTCGGCGCGCGAGCCTCGTAACGTCCGATCATGGCGACGCGACCGGTGCCACCGGCGACGATGAGACGGCTGCTCCGCGCGCGTGACCGACTCCACGACGCGCCGGACGCGGCCCCGGGGCTCGAGGTGCTGGCCGCCGACGTGGGCCTCTCTCGCGCCCACTTCCTGCGGAGCTTCGCCGAGGCCTTCGGGACGACGCCTCACGACTACCTGACCCGGCTGCGGCTCGACGAGGCCAAGCGCGCGCTGGCGCGCGGCGCGTCGGTGACCGAGGCGTGCTTCGAGGTCGGGTTCTCGAGCCTGGGCTCGTTCAGCCGTCTCTTCGCGCGGCGCGTGGGGGTGCCGCCGCGCGACTGGCAGCGCCGCGTCCGGGTCGTGCTGCCGTCCGCCGAGCTGTGGCCGGCGGTGTGGATCCCCGGGTGCTTCCTCCTGCACCACGCGCCGAGCACTTTCGGAGAAGCGCTCTTCGGCGGGTCCGCCCCATCGTGCCGGGCAAGGAGAACGACCCCATGATCACGAAGCACTCCCATTCGACCGTCTACGTCCTCGACCAGGACCGCGCCAAGGCCTTCTACACCGAGAAGCTCGGCTTCGAGGTCCGCGACGACGCCCGCATGGGCAACTTCCGCTGGCTCACCGTCGCGCCCAAGACGCAGCCCGACGCCTGCATCATCCTGATGGCGCTCGAGCCCGGGCCGATGATGGACCAGGAGGCGTGCGACATGATCCGGGCGCTCCTCAAGAAAGGCGTCCTCGGCGGCGGCGTCCTCGAGACCGACGACTGCCGGCGCACCTACCAGGAGCTCAAGGCCAAGGGCGTCGAGTTCCTTCGCGAGCCGAAGGAGATGCCCTACGGCATCGAGGCGCTCTTCCGCGACGACTCGGGCAACTTCTACAGCATGGGCGAGCGCAAGGCGTAGCCGGGCTCCGCCCGAGCCTGCGCGCGTCCGAGCTCGACGACGGCATCGAGGCCGACGCAGGCGGGATCGCAAGCGCCGCGGGCGAGCGGTGCCCAGGGTGCGAGCGAGGGGCCGGAAGCGCCGTCTGGCGCGGGGCGCGCGGGACACCCCGTCCGCGGCGTGCTAGCTCGCCTCGATCGCCGTGAACAGGCCGCCCCTGCCAGAGACCCGCGCGCACGTCCCGGTGGGCCCTCGCCTGGAGGCCGTGCTCGAGCTCGCCTACCGCGCGCGCCGCTCGGTCCTGCTCGAGGGGCCGACCGGCATCGGCAAGAGCGAGATCGTCCGGCACGTCGCGGCGCGGCTCGGCATCGGCACCGTCGTGCTCGATCTCAGCCTGCTCGAGCCGCCCGATCTCGTCGGGCTGCCGGTCGTCCGCGAGGGCCGCACCACGTACGCCGTCCCCGAGGCGCTGCCCGCCGACGGCGCCGGCATCCTCATGCTCGAGGAGCTCAACCGCGCCGAGCGCTACATCCAGCAGCCGGCGCTGCAGCTGCTCACGGCGCGCCGGCTCCACGAGTACGAGCTGCCGCCCGATTGGGTCTGCTTCGCCGCGGTGAACCCAGAGACGGCCGAGTACCAGGTGACGACGCTCGACCGCGCCCTGCGCGCCCGTTTCCTCGAGGTCAGCGTGCGCGCCGATCGCGCCGCGTGGCTCGCCTGGGCCCAGCTCCACGGGATCCACCCGGGGATCGTGGCGCTCGCGCAGGCCCACGAGCGGATCTTCGACGACGTCCCGCCGCGGACCTGGACGTACGCCTCGCACGTGCTCGCGGCGCTCCGCCCCGAGGAGATCGACGACGGCGTGCTGCTGCGCGACGCGCTCGGCGGGTACCTGCCGCCCTCGTGGGTCGAGGTCCTCCTCGCCTCGCGCGCCGGCTGGACCGCGCGCCTCCCGTTCGAGGTGCGCGAGCTCCTCGCCGGGTACGCGGCGGGCTCGGCGCTCGCCGGCGAGATCCGCGGCTTCCGCGATCGCGGCGAGACCGACCGCCTCGACGAGCTGGTCAAGCGCCTCGTCCCGCTGCTCGAGGGCCCCGAGGCCGGCGTGCTCGCGCAGAAGCGGCAGCTCTCGCTCGCCTCGTTCGAGGCGCTCATCGCCGATCTGCCCGGCGATCACCGCGAGCGCCTGCAAGAGGCGCTCGGCCACAACCCCACCGCCACGCCGCTCGTCGACGTGACGCCGGCGGAGCTGCTCCACAACTACGCCGGCAGCGCCGCCGAGAAGAAGATCCTCGCCTGGCGCGCCGATCCGCTCCGGCAGCACCGCGTCGGCCTCGCGGTCACGGGGCTCCGCGCCCACCTCGAGCAGCAGGCCAAGGTGGCCGAGGTGAAGCGGAGCAACGTGGTGCGCACCTGCCTCGGTCAGATCCTCCCGCAGATCCAGGAGCGGTGGGCGCTGCCGCTCGTCGACACGATGAAGAAGCTCGGCATCACCCCGATCCGGCCCCAATGACCGCGGCGTTCGATCTCGAGGCCTGGCTCGACGCCTTCCTCCGCGATCCGAGCTTCCTCGAGCGGTACCCGTACTACGCGGCGATCCTCGGCAAGCTCTGCCCCGTCGCCGATCCCTCGGTGAAGCGGATGGCGGTCTCGCTGCACGAGGGGCGCTTCTTCCTGCACGTGAACGTCGAGTCCTTCGTGGCCGAGCCGCAGTTCCTCCGCGGCGTGCTCCTCCACGAGGTGCACCACGTCGCGCTCGGCCACCTCTCGCACCCGAAGTTCGCCGGCGCCAGCCAGCCCGAGCTCATGGACCTGGCCCTCGAGATGTCGGCCAACGAGCACATCGAGGAGCCGCTGCCGGATCCGATCGTCTGGAGCGCGTACGCGGCGATCGGCATCCGCGGCGGCCAGAGCACGATCGAGCGCTACGAGCGGCTCTGCGCCGCGCTCGGGGGCGGGCGCGAGGAGCGCGCGGCCCCGGGCGGCCGCGACGACGCGAGCCGGCGGGCCGACGATCACCGCTACCTCCGCCGCCCGACGCGCGATCCCGGGGGCGTCGAGCAGACGCGCCAGCTCCTCCAGGGCGCGATCGACGAGGTGGAGCGCCTCGATCCCGAGCGCGACGACGAGGACCCGCGCCGCCGCCTCGTCGCCGGCAAGACGCCGGGCCGCCTCGTCGAGGAGCTCACCGGCGCGACGGGGCCGGCCCGCGTCTTCGTCGACTGGCGGACGGCGCTGCGGATGTTCGTCGCGCGCGCCCGCGCGCCGGTGCACACGTACGCGCGCCCGAGCCGGCGCTTCCCCGAGCGGGTCGGCGCGGTCCCGGGTCGCACCTACTCGCCGCGCGTCATCGTGCGCCCTTCGCTCCTCGTCGCGATCGACACCTCGATGAGCATGACCACGCCCGAGCTCGAGGAGATCGGCCGCCAGCTCGCCGCGCTCGCCGAGCACGCGCGGATCACGGTGGTCGAGTGCGACGCGGCGATCGCCCGCACCTACCCGTTCGCCGGCGCCCTCGGCGAGGTCGCCGGGCGCGGCGGCACCGATTTGCGCCCGGTGTTCGAGGCGTCGTTCCTCGGGGCGCAGCGCCCGGACGGCATCGTCTACTTCACCGACGGCGAGGGGCCGTTCCCCCAAGAGCCGCCGGCGCTGCCCGTGCTCTGGATCCTCACGAAGCCCCTCGCGTTCGCCTGCCCGTGGGGCGAGCGCGCGCTGCTCGCTCGCAAGCGCCCCGCGCGAGCCGCCCCCGCCGCGAAGGCGACGGGCACTTCGCGCCGGCGCCGCTAGCCGACCGCTCGGCCGGCCGGCGCAGGCCCGCCTCCCGCGCTGGGCTAGACTGGGTGGGCGTGGATCCGGAGTCGCTCGAGGACAAGATCGCGTCCGAGTGCCTGCCCGCCTCGTTCGCGTCCCTGCGACCGCACGCCGCGCGCGGTGCGCTCGTCGTGGTCTCGGCGCCGCTCCGCCTCGTCGAGGCGGCGGTCGCGGTGGCGCGCAACCGCACCGCCGTGGTGGCGCTCTGGATCGAGCAAGGCCTGCTGCGTCACCCGACCGCGGCCGAGCTCGAGGCGTGGGAGGCGAGCGCCGACGACGTGGAGTTCCGCGCCGTCATCGTCCAGCCGTTCGTGCTCTGCGCGGTGCCGGGCAACTGACTGCCAGCTGCGTTGGTCGTCAGCGACGGAGTGGATCCTTGGGCGCGGGCCCCGTGCCCGGCGGCTCGAGGTGGTGCGGCGGCGGCGCGCCGTAGGCCGGAGCCGTGCGGCGGTCCGGCGGAGGCGTTCGTGTCGTCGGCGAGGGCGCGGGCGGCGCGGCGCCCGCGTCGCGCGTCGCCGCGCTGGGCGTCGG